>CAWHIC010000011.1:0-22169 GCA_963829165.1 uncultured Acidimicrobiia bacterium
TCCTCGCCCTTTCCCACGACGAGGCGGCCCAGCTGGAGCGCCTTTACCACGCCGTTCCCGAGCGCATCGAGATCGTCCCGCCCGGCGTCGACCACCGGCTGTTCTCCCCCGGCGACAAGAGTGAGGCCCGGGCCGCCCTCGGCCTCGACCCCGAGAGCGCCCTCCTCCTCTTCGTCGGCCGCATCCAGCCCCTCAAGGGCGCCGACGTGGCCGTCCGCGCCCTCGCCGAGCTGGCCGACGAGAACTCCGGGCTGGTCGTCGTCGGCGGTCCGAGCGGTCCCGACGGCGAGCCCGAGCTGCGCCGGCTGCACACCCTGGTCGACGACCTCGGCCTGCACGACCGCGTCCGCTTCGTCGACCCCCGCCCCCACGACGAGCTCACCAGCTACTACCGGGCGGCCGACGTGTGCCTCGTCCCCAGCCGGTCGGAGTCGTTCGGCCTCGTCGCCCTGGAGGCCGCCGCCTGCGGTACCCCAGTCGTGGCCGCTGCGGTCGGGGGCCTGGCCACCCTCGTCGTCCCCGGCATCACCGGCTTCCTGGTGGACGGGCGCGATCCGGCCGCCTACGCCTCCTGCGTATCCAAGCTGCTCGACGATCCCGAACTGGCCGCCCTCGTCGGGGCCCAGGCGTCGGCCCTCGCCCGCCGCTACCGGTGGTCGATCACGGCCGGCCGCCTCCGCCGCCTCTACTCCGACCTCACCGCCCGCCGCCTGGTCGAGTGCTCCTGATCGGGTTGCCCGGGCCCAGGCCGGCCCGCCGACCGCGCCCGGCCATCGCGCAGTAGTCTCTCTCCGCTTACGGTCGGCTCGGCGGACCCCGGCTCTCCTCGGCTCGACGCCGGGTCGGTGGCGCGCACCCCTGCTTCTCATATCATCCCGTGGTTTCTGCTTGCGTCCCACCACGCTTCTGCGCTACCTTGATGACCGGCCCGAGGTGCGGACCGGGTGCCCGTTCGGGGAAGTGCGGGTGCTCGCGAGGTTCCTCGGGCCTTCTCGCGCCCCTCCCGCGGCCGGGTTGCAACCCCCCGTTCGGGTCACTAGGTTCTGGCCTCTCTGGGGGGTCGGCGGCACTCTCAGCACCAATCATGCCGAAGACGAGATCCCTCGCATCCGTGCTCTTTGTGTTGCTGGTGGTGGCCCTGGCCCCGCCGGCAAGGTCTGCCCCGTCCCCCGAGGAGCAGCGCGACGCCGCCCGCCAGAAGCAGGCCGAGCTGGCAGCCGAGGTCGACACCCTCAAGGCGAGCAACGACGAGCTGGAAACGGCGGTCCGGGCGCTCGACGCAGGTGTCGAGGTGCAGAGCAACCAGACCGAGTCGGCCCGGCGGGCGCTCCAGTCGGCGGAGACCGGGCTGGGCTCGGCCGAGGCCAGGCTGGCCGCCACCGAGGACCGGATGGCCGGCCTCCGCCAGCAGGTGGCCAATGCCGCGGTGCGGGCCTACGTCCACCCCGGCGGCGACCCTCTCCTCGAGATCGTCCGGGCCAAGAACCTCGGTGAGGCCAGCCGGCGCCAGGTGCTGCTGTCGTCCGTCGTGAGCAGCGACCGGGACGCGCTCGACCAGATGCGGTCGGCCCGCCAGGACCAGCAGTTCGACAAGGCCAACCTGGCCAAGGCCCGCGACCTGGCCGAGAACCGCCGGAAGGCGGCGGCCGACAAGCTGGGCGAGCTCCAGGAGGCCCTCAGCCAGCAGAACCGGCTCAAGGGCGCCCTCGACACCCGCATCGCCGAGTACACCGCCGAGGTCGACGCCCTCAGCCGGGAGGAAGCCACCCTCTCCGCCCTCATCCGGACCCGCCAGCTCGAGGCCGAGGCGGAGGACGTCGAGGCCGAGAGCGCCGGGGGTGTATCCGACTCGGGCATGGTCTGGCCCGCGGGAGGACCCGTCACCTCCGGCTTCGGAACCCGGTGGGGACGGATGCACACCGGCATCGACATCGGCGCCGGGTACGGCGCCCCCATCCGGGCGGCCAAGGACGGCACGGTCATCCTGGCCGGCTACAACGGCGGCTACGGGAACTGCGTGGTGATCGACCACGGCGGCGGCCTCAGCACCCTCTACGGCCACATGAGCAGCGTGGAGGCGTCGGAGGGGGAGTTCGTCGAGGCCGGCGAGTTCATCGGCGAGGTGGGGAGCACGGGCAACTCCACCGGTCCCCATCTCCATTTCGAGACGAGGATCGGCGGCGGCGCCGAGAACCCCATGCGCTACCTGCCGTAATCCCCGTCATCCCCGTAATCCCGGCCTGTCCTGCCGCTGACCAGGGTGCCGGGGCAGCAGGCCCGGGGAGGCGACCTACAGGTGCTCGGCGGCCGCCTTCTCCACGGCGGCGTGGATGGTGGCCCATTCGGTGCCCGGCACCCGGGTGACGGTGACGAAGCCCTTCATGCCGAAGATCGAGGCCACGCCCGCCGTCTCGAAGACGGCGGCCGCGAACGGGTTGCCGGCGGCGGCCTCGGCGCTCTTGAAGTTGATGGTGGCCGGCAGGGTGGTGTCGAGGTCGTACTTGGTGGCGTCCGGATTGGGCGTGGACGACGGACTCACGGTGGCCATGTCCCAGATGCTATGCCGAATCACCTGGGACATCGGCGGTACGGTCGGGTCATGGGTCCGACGGAGAGGTTCACGCGGTTGGTGGAGGGTCCGGAGGCCGAGCTCGCCCTCGACGAGGCCGCCCTGCTCATCGCGGCCCACGCCTATCCCGACCTCGACATCGACCGTGAGCTCGCCCGCCTCGACGACCTGGCCGCCGGGTGCCCGGAGGCGACGCTCGATGGCTGGCGGCAGCACCTCTTCGTCGACCTGGGCTTCACCGGGGAGACCGACCGGTACTACGACGCCCGCAACTCGTACCTGAACGACGTGCTCGACAGCCGCCGGGGACTGCCCATCACGCTGTCGGTGGTGGCCCTCGAAGTCGGGCGCCGCCTCGGGCTGCGCTTCGAGGGGATCGGGCTGCCGGGCCACTTCCTGCTCCGCTTCGCCGACGCCCCGGACACGTTCGTCGACCCCTTCCACGGGGGTGCCCTCCTCGACCGCCTGGGCTGCGTGAAGCGGTTCAACGCGGTCAACCCACCCGATGCCCCGTTCCTCGGCGAGTACCTCGACCCGGTCGGCCCGAGGGCGATCCTCGGTCGGATCCTGCAGAACCTCAAAGGCGTGTACACCCGCCAGGGCGACACCGAGGGCCTGCGCTGGGTGTTCGACCTACGCCTGGCCATTCCCGGCACGCACCCGCTGGAGCGTCGCGACGGGGCCCGCCTCCAGGCCGCCGGCGGCCAGTTCGACGTGGCCGCCGAGCAGCTGGAGGACCTGGCCGAGTCGCTGCCCGAGTCCGCCGACGACCTCCTCACCGAGGCCCGCGCCCTCTGGGCCAGGCTGAACTAGGACTCCGGCGCTTCAGGCGTCGGCCGGGGCGGCCGGCGCCACTGGCGCCGTCGGCGCCGTCGGTGCGGGTTCAGGTGCGGGCGCAGGTGCGGGCGGAGGCGGCACCTCCCGCGTGCAGAAGGCGCACGCCCGGGCGCCCGTGGGGATCGAGCTCAGGCACCACGGGCACTGCCTGGTGGTGGACTCGACGTCGGGCTCGGTCTTGCGCCGCTCCATCAGGAGGTTCACCGGCCGCACGACGAAGAAGAACACGGCGACGGCGATGCTGAGGAAGGCCACCAGGGCGTTGATGAAGTTGCCGTAGGCGATCACCCCACCGCCGACCTCGAGCGTCAGCTGGGAGAAGTTCGTCTCCCCCGGGATCGCCAGCAGGGGCGTGAACACGTCCGTCACCAGGGACTCGATCACCGTGCCGAAGGCGGCACCGATCACCACCCCCACGGCCAGGTCGACGACATTGCCCCTGAGGATGAAGGCCTTGAAGTCCTTGAACATCTCCCGACGGTAGCGAGCGACCCCGGTTCGCGCCGCCTCCTCCTCCGGGTGGGAAGATCTCGGGTGTGCGCATCAGGGTCGGCACCCTCGACGAGCTGAAGGCCGAGGGCCGCCTGCTGGTCAAGGCCGGTAGCCACGGGGTGTGCGTGTTCTGGCACGAGGACCGGGCCTACGCCCTCGACGACCGCTGCCCGCACATGGGCTTCCCGTTGCACCGGGGGTCGGTGGAGGAAGGGCTCGTCACCTGCCACTGGCACCACGCCCGGTTCGACCTGGCCACCGGGGGGACCCTCGACCCCTTCGCCGACGACGCCCGGGCCTTCCCGGTGGAGCTCGAGGGCGACGACGTCTTCCTCCTGGTCGAACCGGCGGACGCTCGGGTCGAGCACCACCGGCGCCGGCTGGCGGAGGGGCTGGAGAGCGGGCTCACCCTGGTGACGGCCAAGGCCGTCCTCGCCCTCCTCGACGCGGGGGAGCCGGCCGCGTCGATCGTCGGGGTCGGGCTCGATTTCGGGATCGCCAACCGGTCCGCGGGCTGGGGGGCGGGGCTCACCGTCCTGGTGGCGATGGCCAACCTCCTGCCCCACCTCGAGCCGGCCGACCGGGGCCTGGCCCTGGTCCACGGACTGGCGTTCGTGGCCCGCGACACCCGTGGCCGACCGCCTCGCTTCCCGCTGGCGCCTCTGGTCGAAGGCGACGGTGCGGCCACCGCCGGCCTGCCCGTCGAGCGCCTCACCTCCTGGTACCGGCGGTTCATCGAGACCCGCTCCGACGAATCGGCCGAGCGGACCCTGGTGACGGCGATCGCCACCGACTGCGATCCTTCGGCAGTCGCCGACATGATGCTGGCCGCCGCCACCGACCACGTCTTCCTCGACGTCGGCCACACCGTCGACTTCACCAACAAGGCGTTCGAGGCCCTCGATCACGTCGGCTGGGAGCGGGCAGGGGCGGTGCTGCCCACCCTCGTCGACCAGACCGCCGCCGCCCGGCGGGCGGAGGAGGGTGGGCCGTGGCGCCACCCGGTCGACCTGGCCGCCCTCCTCGCCCGCACCTCCGGCCGGTTGCCGGCGCTGCTCGCCGAAGGTGCGGGTGCGGGTGCGGGCGCCACCGGCGGGCTGGGGTCGTTTGGTCCCCAACAGGTGGCGGCGCTCGCCGACGACGTGCTGGCCGAGGAGCCGGAGGCGATCGTCGACGCCCTGGAGGCGGCCGTCTCGGCCGGAGCCGCCCCCGCCCAGCTGGGCCAGGCCGTCGCCTACGCCGCCGCCCTGCGCATCGCCCGCTTCCACGTCCAGAACGACTTCGGCGACTGGGACGTCGTCCACCACGCCTTCACCCACGCCAACGCCCTGCACCAGTGCCTGCTCCGCCATCCTTCGCCCGAGCTGGTGCGGGGCGTCGTCCACGCCGCCCTGCGGGTCTACCTCGACCGGTTCCTCAACGTCCCCGCGGCCCGCCCGCCCACGGTGGAAAGCGGCGACCTGGCCGACCTCCAGGCGTGCTGGGACGGGCAGGGCGGGGTCGATCGGGCCGGCGCCATCGCCTACGGGTACCTCCGGGGCGGAGGCGACCCGGACGCGCTGGTCGCCGCCCTCGGCCACGCCCTGCTGGCCGAGGACGCCGGTTTCCACTGGTTCCAGATCGTCGAGGCCGCCGTCCGCCAGTTCCACGCCTGGCCGGCGGGTTCGGAGGAGGGGGCCATGATCCTGGTGGCGGCCGCCCGCTGGCTCGCCGCCCACACCCCCACCCGCCGCGAGCTGCCCCAGGTCGTCCGCACCGCCGGACGCCTCCGCCGGGGCGAGGACCTCTTCGCCGAAGAGTGAACCGGTGACACATCCGGCCGTCCTGGCGCCCAAATCCGTCACCGGTTCGGCCCGCCCACCCAACCGGTGACAATTCCGGCCGTCCTGGCGACCAAATCCGTCACCGGTTCGGCCCGCCCACCCAACCGGTGACAATTCCGGCCGTCCTGGCGACCAAATCCGTCACCGGTTCGGCCCGCCCACCCAACCGGTGACAATTCCGGCCGTCCTGGCGCCCCAATCCCTCACCGGTTCGGCCCGCCCACCCAACCGGTGACAATTCCGGCCGTCCTGGCGACCGAATCCGTCACCGGTTCGCAGGGGTCAGCCGGCGCGGTCGGGGCCGGGGTCGGTCGGCGGCTCGGGGCGGGGCGTGCGGATCCAGGCCGCCTCGGCCCGGGTCAGGACCTCGCGCAGGGGGACGCCCTGGCGACGGGCCACCCGGACAGCGTCGTCGTGCTCGGCCTTCACCCGTCCCGCGCTCACCTTCACCCGCACCGGCAGGCCGTCGACCTCCACCTCGGCCTGGGCCCGGGCCGCCGGCCACCGCTCGAGCGTGACCCCCCGGACGCCGAGGCTGCCCGTCTCCGCCATGAGCACCCCCGCCAGCTGCTCGGCCAGGGCGGGGTCGGCCAGCGCGCTCACCGTGTGCGCCGGGCGGCCCTTCTTCATGAGGATGGGAGTCACCCACGCGTCGTGGGCCCCCGCGTCCATCAGGGAGGCCACGGCGTGGGACAAAACCTCGCCGGTGGCGTCGTCGACGTTTACCTCCAGTAACACCACCGGCTGGCCGGGGCGGGGCGTGGCCGCCTGCTCGGCGGCCGGCCCGTCCCCCAGGACCACCTGCAGCACGTTGGGCAGGCCGTCGATGTCGCGGTCGCCGGCGCCGTAGCCGGTGGACGACAGGGTCAGCGCCGGGAGGGGCCCGTAGCCTGAGGCCATCGCCGCCAGCAGGGCGGCGCCGGTGGGGGTGGTGAGCTCGACGCTCACCTCCCGCCCGTAGGTGGGGGCGCCCCGTAGCAGCTCCAGCACCGCCGGCGCCGGGTTGGGGATCATGCCGTGGGCGCTGCGGACCATGCCCAGCCCGGTGGCCACCGGGCTGGCCGTGACCCGGTCGACCCCGAGGACCTCCAGCGCGGCGCACGTGCCGACCACGTCGACGATGGCGTCGATCCCCCCCACCTCGTGGAAGTGGACCTGCTCCGGAGGCCGCCGGTGCAGCCGCCCCTCCACCTCGGCCAGGGCGGCAAAGGTGGCCTGGGCCCGGTCACGCACCCGCATCGGGAGCCGGGCCTCGTCGACCAGGCCCGAGATGTGGGCGTAGGTGCGCACGACAGCCGTGTCCTCGCACCGGACATGGACCTTGGTGGCGGCGATGCCCCCTCGCAGCACCGGCTCGGCCTCCACCGACCAGCCCGTCATCGGCAGCCGCTCGAGGAGGCCGACCACCTCCGTCAGGTCGGCGCCGGCGTCGATCAGGCTGCCGAGCGCCATGTCGCCGGCGATCCCCGAGAAGCAGTGAAACCATGCCGTCCTCATCGGGCCGTCCTCATGCGGGCAGGAGGCGGACGACGGCGCACGCGGCCCCGAATCCGTTGTCGATGCCGACCACGGTCAGCCCGGAGGCGCACGACGCGAGCATGGCCAGCAGGGCGGTGACACCCGCCAGCGACGCCCCGTACCCGACGCTCGTGGGCACCGCCACCACGGGGGCCGGCGTCATCCCCCCGACCAGGCTGGCCAGGGCCCCCTCCATCCCCGCCACCACGATCACGACGTCGGCCGCCGCCAGCTCGTCGGCGGTGGCCAGCAGGCGGTGGACGCCCGCCACGCCCACGTCGGACACCAGCGTCGGCTCGAACCCGTGCCCTCGCAGCGTGGCCACGCACTCGTCGGCCACCGGGAGGTCGGCGGTGCCGCCGGTGAGGACCAGGACCCGCCCCGGCCGGGCCAGCCGCGGCCGCCACACGAGCGTCGTCCCGGTGCGGATCACCCCCCGGTTCACCGACATCGCCGCCGCCGCCTGCAGGTCGTCGGCCCGGGTGAGGATCACCGGGCTGCCGCCCCCGTCCAACAGCTCGGCCACGATCGCGGCGCACTGCTCGGGGGACTTGCCGGGCGCGTACACCGCCTCGCCGAAGCCCTGGCGCAGGGCCCGGTGGTGGTCGACGCGGGCGTAGCCGAGGTCGGCGAAGGGCAGTCGCCGGAGCCGGCCGACGGCGTCGTCGGCCGACAGCACGCCCGACCGCACGTCGTCGAGCAATTGGCGCAACGTCGACTCGTCCACCGCGCCATTATCGTCCGGGCATGGCCACCCTGCCCCGAGTCGGATTCCTCGGCCCCCACGGCACCTTCGGCGAGGAGGCGCTCCTGGGCCAGGCCGACCTGGCCGCCGGCGATCTGGTGGCCTTCCCCTCCATGCCCCTGGTGCTCCAGGCGGTCGCCTCGGGCGAGGTCGACCTGGGCTTCGTCGCCATCGAGAACTCGATCGAGGGCACGGTCCTGCAGGTCATGGACGGCCTCGTCTTCGAGCACGACCTCCTCATCCAGCGGGAGGTGGTGCTGCGCATCAGCCAGAACCTGGTGGGCCGGCCGGGGATGACCCTCGACGACGTCCGCCGGGTGGTGTCGTTCCCCGTCGCCACCGCCCAGTGCCAGACGTTCTTCAACCGCCATCTCCCCCACGTCGAGATGGTGGCGGCCAACTCCACCGCCGAATCCGTCCGCCAGGTGGGCGAGTCGAACGTCGAGGGGACGGCCGGCCTCGGCTCGTCCCTGGCCGCGAAGATCTACGGCCTGGAGGTGCTGGCCGCCGACATCGAGGACCACCCCGAGAACTCGACCCGTTTCGTGGTGGTGGCGGCGGCGGGCATCCCCGCCCTCACCGGCCACGACGTCACCAGCATCGTGTGCTTCCAGCGCGACAACCACCCGGGCAGCCTGCACGCCATCCTCGGCCAGTTCACCGCCCGCAACATCGACCTCATCAAGCTGGAGTCCCGTCCCACCAAGAGCTCGCTGGGCGACTACTGCTTCATCATCGACCTCAACGGCCACATCGACGACGAGGTCGTCGCCGACTGCCTCCGCGATCTTCACGCCCAGCTGGCCGGGGTCAAGTTCCTCGGCTCGTACCCCAAGGCGGGCGACCAGGGACCGGAGATCCGGCGCGACGCCGAGGCGTCGTGGAGGGCGGCCGACGAGTGGGTCAAGGGGTTGCGGTCCCAGATCAGGCGGTAGCCTCGAACCCTCGGGAGGGATGGCAGAGCGGCCGAATGCGAGGCTCTTGAACAGCCTTGGGCGAGAGCCCCGTGGGTTCAAATCCCACTCCCTCCGCCAACTCCGGCCGGCTCGGACGAAGACTCGACACACCGGTTTCCGGCGGATAGCGTCCCGCCGGACAAGGAGGTCGTGATGCGGGCGTGGCGAATCGCGGTTGCTTCTCTGGTGGCGATCATCACCGGGCTGGTCCTGCTCCCGTCCAGCACGGCGCAGCTCCCCCCGCCGCCGACCATCCCCGGGTTCACGGTGCCGACGTTCCCGCCGCCGCCGACCATGCCCCCGTTCACCTTCCCGCCCCCGCCCACCATGCCTCCGCCCACCATCGGGCCCCCCAGCACCTTCCCGCCGCCGCCCACCATGCCGCCGCCCACCATCGGGCCCCCCAGCACCTTCCCGCCGCCGCCCACCATGCCTCCGCCCACCGGCCCGCCGCCCACGAGCCCGCCGACCTCGATCGGTGGTAACGACCTGGATCAGCAGATCCAGGACATCATCGACCAGCTCGAGGAGCTCGGCGACGGGTTCGACGGGATCGTCGAGATGCTGCGCGAGCTCCAGAGCCGCTTCTGAGGGTGCGACCCGCGTGGCCCCGTAATCCGGCCGTCGCACATCCGTAACGCACGCTGCACGGTCCGGACATCCGGCCGACCGAGAGCGTCGGTAGCGTCAACCGTGTCACCACCCGGCGCCGCCGACTCCAGCGCTGAACGCACTTCTCGTCCCTCTCGGTCCGTCGACGTCGTCGGTGGCCCGGGTGGCCTGACACCCCGGTGAGGGCCGTCGTGCAACGGGTCCTGCAGGCCCGGGTGCGGGTCGACGGGGACGTGGTCGGGGAGATAGGGCCCGGGCTGTGCGTGTTGCTGGGTGTCACCCACGACGACACCGTCGCCCAGGCCCGGACCATGGGGGCCAGGCTCTGGCACCTGCGGATCTTCGGCGACGACGCCGGCACGATGAACCTGTCGCTCGCCGATACCGGCGGCGATGCGGCCGGCGGTGCGGTGCTGGTGGTGAGCCAGTTCACGCTCTACGGCGACACCTCCCGCGGCCGCCGGCCGTCGTGGTCGGCCGCTGCACCCCGCCCGGTCGCCGAGCCCCTGGTCGACGCGACCGTCGCCGAGCTCCGCCGCCTGGGTGCCACCGTGGCCACCGGCCGCTTCGGCGCCCACATGCTGGTCGAGCTGACCAACGATGGCCCCGTCACGCTCATCGTCGACACCTGACGTCGGGGCGCGCCGCCCCCCGCCGGCGTGCGACACTCGTAGCCTCCGGAGAGGTGACCGAGAGGCCGAAGGTGATCGCCTGCTAAGCGATTAGGGGCCGTAAAAGCTCCTCGGGGGTTCGAATCCCCCCCTCTCCGCCACAACCCGCCGTTCGGTCGGCGGCCCCGACCGCTGAGCGCCGGCCCCCCTGCACCGGGATACGCCGGCCGCCGTACGGAAGGCACCGGGTAAGCTCACGCTCAGCGCCGCGCTCGTAGCTCAACGGATAGAGCATCTGACTACGGATCAGAAGGTTGGGAGTTCGAATCTCTCCGGGCGCACACGAAGGCCCAGGTCACAGCGTTTTCCGGCCTGGGGCATGGAGACCGACCGGACGTTCCCGATCTGGGCGTTCCTGATGAGCGCCGGACTGCGGATCGGGGAGCTGGTCGCGCTGCGGTGGCCGAACGTCGACCTCGACGGCCGCCTGGTCCGCGTCGTCGAGTTCTCGTCCACCATCGGCTACGAGGTCGTCGTCTCATCAGGCAAGAGCCGCGACGCCGTGCGCACCGTCGACCTCGACGACGAGCTGGTCCGGATCCTTCGAGACCAACGCAAGCGCCAAGCCGAGGAGCGCCTTGCCGCGGCCAACTACGTCGAGACCGATCACGTGTTCACGAGGGTGGAGGGCGGGCCATACCACCCGCAGACGTTGTCGCGGCTGCTGGCGGTGGAGTCGGTCGCGGCCGGCCTGCCCCGGCTCACCGCCCACGGCCTCCGCCATACGAGCGCCACGCTGATGCTCGCCAACGGCGTCCCGCCGAAGGTCGCCGCCGAGCGCCTCGGCCACGCCGACGCCACCCTCTTCACCAACCTCTACAGCCATGTGACGCCGACGATGCAGCGGGACGCCGCTGACAAGATCGGCGCCGCCCTGTTTCGCTGACGTGCGCAACGACCGCAGCCTGGGAAGTCGCTCACGCGAAGGTTCGGCGACAGGTTGTCGATCCGCCCCCGCCCCTCCTTTGGCCAGGGGCCGTGAGGGGGGACTACCCGCCTACTATTGATCCGATGGCCTTTGAACGCATCACCGTCGACCCCGATCGCATGGGTGGGGTGCCCTGTATCAGGGGCCTGCGCGTGACGGTGAGCATGGTCCTCGGCCAGCTCGCTGGCGGCCGCACAATCGAGCAGGTCCTCGAGGACTACCCCTACCTCGAGCGCGCCGACGTCCTCGCCGCGCTGGAGTTCGCCGCGGCCGTCGTCAACGAGCGTGAGGCGCCCGTCGCCCGGCCTGCGTGAGGCTCCTGCTCGACGCCAACCTGTCCCCCCGGCTTGCAGTTGCACTCCCAACTGCCGGCTACGACGTCACCCATGTGGCCGACCTCGACCTGCTCGCCGCTCCGGACTCGGTGATCTTCGATCGTGCGGTGGATGACGGATACGTGGTTGTCACCGCCGACACCGACTTCTCAATGCTGCTGGCGCTGAGGCGCGCGTCGTCTCCTTCGGTCATCCTCCTGCGCCGGGTCTCGGAGCTGTCCCCTGATGAGCACGGGCGGCTCCTTCTCGCCAACCTGCCGGCGATACTCGATGATCTGACGCGTGGTGTCGTCGTCTCGCTGAGCCCGACCAGGCTGGCGATCCGGCAGCTGCCGATCGCTCCGTGACTCAGCGGGCTGGTGAATGCCGGGGTGCCTGGGTGTCGGGGTGAGGGGTGAGCCGGAGGAGTAGCGGGTCGTACCATCGACGTCGTGGGGGAATCACAGCCGACCGTCGAGCTCTGGGTGAACGACCACCAGGAGTACGAGCCTGGCATCGTCACCGGCAACCTTCGTCATGCCCGTCTGCCGCTCGACCCGCACCCCGGTGACTACCTCGTCGTCGGCGACGATGAGGTCCCTCCGGCATTGGCGCTGGTGGTGAGCCGGGAGGCGGACGGCACCGTCCGCCTTCGGATCTTGCCGGGCAGGCCTGACAGGCACGACGAGTTCCGCACCCGTCGGCTTCCGACGCTCACGTAGGCCCGCAGAGCCATCAGCGATCACCACATCAACGTCTTCTGGAGCGACGAGGACGCGGGCTATATCGCCGACGTCCCGGACCTCGACGGCTGCTCTGCGTTCGGTGAGTCACCCGAACGGGCCATGGCCGAGGTGATGCTCGCCAAGGCCGCTTGGATAGGAGCGGCACGGGATGCGGATCGAGAGGTGCCGGAGCCTCGGTACCGCCCCGCGCTCTACGCCGGCTGACCCGAGTCGGCCCCGGACCTGACTCGGGCGTGGTCCAGCCACTCCTCAATCTCCGCGGGGTCGAAGCGGAGTAGGTGCCCCCACTTGACGAACGGAATCCGCCGCTCGGCGACGAGGCGTCGGACGTGGCGTTGGTTGACGCCGAGGCGTTCGGCGACGGCGGCCAGGTCCATCAACCGCGGACGGTCGGATTGCGAAATGGTCGACATGGTGTGTCCTCCTTTGGCGGTCATCACCCGAACTAGGCCGCTGAGCCCCGCCAGATCTCGCGGTGACCGCTCATCGGCTCAGACTCGGCGGCCGTCGAGCCGGCAGTCGGTTGAGGCGCTCGGCCATCCGCCGGGCCGGGTCGTCCTCCGCCGAAGCCGTGAGAATCGGTTCCGGCGAAGCGCCGCCGGCGGCGCGGTAACGCCGGTCTCGGACGGCGTGGGCGGTGCTGGCGTTGGGCGGCCGGGCGATGGCGGCGGTGAAGGAGACCTCGGCGTCGGCGTTGCCGGTGCGGTCGACGATCCAGGCGACGTTGCGGCCCCGACCTCGGGTCATGCCCACGTAGATGCCGGCCCGCGTGCTCGCCGGCTCGATGACGCAGATGCCGTGGTCGACGGTTGTCCCCTGGTTGCCGTAGCCGGTGACGGCCCATCCAAGCTCGACGTGGCGGGCGACATACTCCGCAGGCAGGCGCACCGAACCACGCTCGGCGTCGGCGACCGCGATCGAGCCGTCGTCACCGATTGCGGTCACCGTCCACATCTGGCGGTTGCGAACGGCGCCGCCGCCGGTAGTGACGAGGCCGGGATCGTTGCGGCGAGTGGCGACCCGATCCCTGACGAAGACTCTCGTCCCGTCGGCCAGCATCACCGACTGTCCGACCTCGCGGGGGTTGCGACGCCGCTGGATCTCGATGTTGATGGCTCGGGCGGTGCTCGTGGAGGCGGTGGTGATAGCGATGATGGCGCCTCCTGCGGCCTGCCGTTCGTGCTGGCGGGCGACCCGGTCGGCGACGAGGGCGGGATGAACTGCGCGCAACCGCCCATGCTGGGCGTAGAGCGCGGCCGCGTCCGGATCGCCCTCGCGTAGGAGCAGGCTGGCCTCCGCCTGCCACGGCTCGGCGAAGCGCCGCACCTCGTCGAGGTGGCGGGCGGGAAGGACTGCGCACCAATGGGCGAACATGCCACCTCGGCCGACTGCCGGTAGCTGGGCCGGGTCCCCGACGCACACCAGTCGCCAGTCGTGGCGGTCAGCCAAGGCGACCAGGCGAGCGAGGTCGTCGGTCGAAGCCATCCCGGCCTCGTCGAGGATGATCGTGGTCCCTCGCTCCAGGCGCCACCGGGCTGCGGCCCTCGACCTCCGCCCTACTCGTGGAGCAGCTTGGCCAGAGTGGTGGCTGTCAATCCGGTCTCCCGGCCCAGTACGTCGGCGGCTTTGCCCGAAGGCGCCAGGCCGACGACTACTCGTCCCCGCACCGCCAGCTCGGCGACCACCGTTGCCAGCATCGTCGTCTTGCCGGCACCGGCAGGACCAACGACCAGGACGAGGCGGTGATTGCCGGCTACGTCTCGGGCGGCGACGGTCTGCGCATCGTCGTCGGACGCTGGTGGTCGTCGGGGGCCGATGTTGGCCCGAGCCCAGCGCAACAGACGTGCCTCCTGCTCAAGCATCGCCGCCGTGCTGAGCCTGCGGTCCACCACGTGCTCGGTTACAGGCCGGCCGTCGCGCCGTCGGGCCGCCCCCTTCCTCGCCTGCGGGTGGAGCTCGACGCACCGCTGGTAAGCCCGCTCGGCCAGGCCGTCGACGATCCGCACGAGGCCGGCGGCCGACGTGGCTGCCTCGGCTGGGAGGCGTGCGGCGATCTCCCGCGCCAGTTCGGCCCGCAGCCAGGTCGACGACGACGAGGCCACCATGTCCAGGGCTTGGGCGATAACTGCTTCGTCATCCCAGAACGCGCCCTGGGTCGGTTGGAGTGGGCAGCGTGGGACGGCGAGCGGTTCGAAACCGGCCTCCCGGGCCCGGGCCACCCACTCGCGTCGCAGTTCGTCCGCCGGGACGGGCTCGGACTTGCCCGGTCGACTGTCGAGGACAGCGTTCGTTCCAGGAGGTAGAGGGTGCGGGAGTCGGGCTCAGCGCCGTCGTGGTCGACCCAGGCCGCGACCGCCTCGGCCAGCCTGGTGCCGACCTCGGCGTTGCGCTGGGAGAAGAGACTGAGCATCCCCGCGGGTACGCCGTCGATATCGGCGTGGCCCTCGCTTACCGAGCCCCAGGACACTCCGAGGCGAGCCCGAGAGCTCCGAACGTAGGGCGGCGGCGTAGACCCAGCCGATCGAGCGCTGCTGCTGCTTGAGGAACCGGGCGTCGAGCGACAGCCACTTGCCGGTTGGGTCCTGGACCTTGCCCCAGATGACAGCGTGGGTGTGCAGCTGCGGGTCGACGTCCCGGCTGGTGTGCTGTCGGAACAATGCCGCCACCAACCCGTTTGTGTCGACCTGGTGGACGCCGTTCCTGCCCCGGCGGGTGACTCCTCCGTGCTGCTCCAGCCAGTCCAGAGCGGCGACGACGGCCGCGTCGTGGGCGGCGAGCGCGGCTGCCTGTACCGCGGCATCCGGGCTCAGCGCCCACAGCACCGACACGCTCTTGGGGGCCGAGAAGGTTGCGTCGAAGGCCCGGGCCGACTTGGCCCCGAAGCCGCGTCCCAACTGCCGTGCATGGGCGGGATGGCGACCGTGGAGCATCGCCTCCAGATGCTCCGGCCTGACGTCGCCGGACAGCTCGACGGCTGGGGAGCCGCCGCCCCACCACCGGCCCGGCGGCTCGCTGGGGTCGAGGTAGTAGTCGATCGGCCCCCGGCTCCGCCCATCCCGCTTGAGCTGGTCCTCGGCCAGACCGGCGTAGTAGCCCACCAGCCCCGCCACGCCGGCACCGCCTGCCTTGAGTGTCGTGGCCCGCTCACGGCCGCCGTCCCGCGGGCCGCAATGCACTCGTCTGTGCGTCATTGGGGTCGATGTACCGCTAAGGCCGATGAGCCGGTAGGAATCTCGCGTCGGGGAGCGAACTTGTTTGTGAGGGACAGCTCTCGACGATGACGGCTGCGTCGGCGACGATGCTCGGGACGGGGACCTGACGAGCGACGCCCGAGTTCGGACTTGCTCTAACTGATCACTCGGGACGGGACGGACGGGACGGCCCGGCTCCGTTGGTGTCGGGTGCCTGCTCGGAGTCGGAGGCAGGAAGGTGACGTCGTCCGCGTCCGGGTCGGCGAGGGTCGATACCCTTCCGGAAGGCGACGACCCACGGCTGGGCGCAGCTTGCCGTGGAGGCGCGGAGCGGTGTTCATCGAGACCAACGAACTCATAGCGACCGGGAACAGCGTTCCGGGCAGTGTTCCCGGCCACGTCGACGGATGATGTCCGTCGCCAGGGTCCCGGCATTCCATTGCTCGGTTACACACTTTGACCGTAAACGTGCAGGAGTCGCGAACGCCGTCAGTTCCAGGGCCGGCGCCCTCCAGCTGCAGGAGGCAGCCGGCGGCAGTTGGGCGGAGATCGTCGCGCCAACCGATGTTGCTGGGATGTTCCTCCCCGGATGGCCCATCCGGATGGTCGGGCGGCGCCGGCATCGGGGCTTCCGCGCGCCGTAGCCTGGTGATGCCGACGAGTCTCGCTCCCTCATCGATCAGCGCCGTGTAGAGGGCAGTCGGGTCCCCCTCGGTGTCTCAGGTCGTCCCTACGCTGGGACCAGGACCACTCTCGGAGGTATACCTGATGGCTGAAAGTCCGTCCTTCACAACGGTGCCGGGACGCCTTCCGGAGTTACTCAAGAGGATTCGTGACACCGGCGTGCCGCCGAAGGCGACGTTGGAGTGGCTTCGCTCCCTCGGGTTCAAGTCGAGTAACGACCGCACTCTCCTTCGAGTCCTGCGCCAGATCGGGTTTATCGATGCGAGCGGGGTGCCGCAACCTGCCTGGCGCGAATACCGGGGCGCTGACCATCGTCAGGTGCTCGCACGTGCCCTGGTCCTTGGGTACGACATGTTGTACACGACCTACGCGGACGCTCACAGCCGTCCGGCTACAGACCTTGCCAACGTCATCAGCACTAAGACCGATGCCGGGAAGCAAACCATTGACAAGACAGTCGCCACTTTCAAAAACCTCGTGAAGGAAGCGGATTTCGAGGACACTCCTTCAGGTCCTGGTTCCTCGACCGAAGCGACGTCAGGTGCGGGCAATCGCGCTAACGCGGCGGGGGATGATTCCGATGCCGGTAACGGTGGCAGCGGCGGCGTTCGTCGCTCAGACGTCATTTCTCGGACCCAAACCACGGCAGGACTGACGATCAACGTCAACGTGCAACTCACTCTCCCTGAAACGAAGGACGAGAAGGTCTTCGACGCGTTCTTCAGTGCAATGCGGAAGCACCTGATCGACGACTACGGTTCGTGATCCCAACCATTGAGCAAATCCTCAACCGCGTATCCGCTTTCGAATTCGAAGCTCACGCCATCCTAGTCGCGTTTGAAGCAGCACCGTCGCGGGTCATCTCCCTAGCGGATACACGCAAGCAAATCGGAATCCTTAATCTCAAGCAAAACGAGCTTCTGGAGGAGGCGGTCGCAGCCGTGGAGTACGGCCTCTACCGGCCTGCCGTCGTAATGGCCTGGGCGGCGTTCATGGACTTCCTGCAGGAGAAGATGACGTCAGACAACTTTGTTCGCCTTCATAATGTTCGACCCGGCTGGCTCAAGCTCACAACGCTCCACGAGCTGCGCGAGGGTCAGACTGAGTTCGCGATGCTGGACGCGGCGCGGGAGCTAAAGCTTCTGATGAAAGGAGAGCACAAGTCCCTCCAAGGCCTGCTCGCGAAGCGCAACGAGTCGGCCCATCCGAGCGGCTACAAGCCGACCCTGAACGAAGCTCTGGGCTACATCTCTGAGCTTCTTAACCGCATTCCAACCATCGGGCAGCGGAGCCTTTAGTGCCGTCGAAGCCCGCCGTCGACGGCACTGGCTGAGCTCGCAGCAGAGCCGTCCCATAGGTGCGGGCCGAGACGATGCCAGCGGGATATTAACCTAGCTGGACGCGCGCAACACCCACACTCGGGCGCAACTGCCGATCCCGACCGAACTGTGCACCTGGGTGGGAGCGCGAACCAACCCGGTAACGGTCGAACCTGTGAGACAAGACGTCGGCGAACATCCGAGTCGGGCCATCGACCCCGGTCGAACCCCGGCGCTCTCGCCCCGGCCTAGGTCGCGTGTCCTGCTCGTGTCACCCGAGGGGCGGCGGCAGCAAAAAGTGGCTGCTCGGGGCCCTCTTCAGCCCCAGGATCGGGTGCCTGCAAAAGCCCCCTACTCGGTGCCCGGCAACCTGATCGGCCCCTACGTCGAGGTCCGGGCTGCCCGGGCACTGGTCAATATGTTCTTCCGGGGCCAGCTCGTCAAGGTCCACCCCCGGACCACTCCTGGCGGCCGCATCACCGACCTCGCTAACCTGCCCCTCGGAGCGAACCGCCTACGCCCTGGGCTCAGTCACCTTGACCCACCGCCGCCCGCCCCGCGATCGTCACTTCGCCGACACTGATTGAGTGCCCGACCCTGTCCGATGCCACTGGCGAAGACGTGGTCCCATCATGCTGGCGAGCTACAAACGGTTAACCTAACTCAATGATGACAGCAGTGATTTTGCCGTCTCAATCACGGTGCGTAGTTCCTCAATCGTTATTGCCTCGGGGTGTCGCAAAGCGAGAGTTACGACGCTCTCAATCTCCTCCAGCCTACGCAGCGAAGACATAGAGGCGCGACCCTTGGTGCTTTGTCGCTGGACCTGTGACAGGAGTTGCCGAAGCTCTTGAAACAACGCATCCTTCTCTGGTGCCGAGGCCTCCCCACTGCCGTCGTCAGACTTGTCTCTACCGTCCGGTGCCTTCAACTGCTCAACGGCTACCCGCAGCTCGATGACCTGGCGGAGATCGTCCTGTTGTCTCTGTGTCTCCTCGACCTTCCGTCTGAGACTGACGCCCGCTACAGTCAGCTCGGTCCAAGCTGGCACGAGCAAAAGAATACCTAGGACCAGCAAGGGCGCGAGATCACCGAGCTCAAGAGGCTCGCATAATGAGCCTTGCGGGGTGGAGCTGCAGCTCTGGAGCGCATCAACATATTGACTCACGAGAACCAGAAGCGAACCCGCAGTGATGATGACACCGCCAACAACTCGGCGCAGCAACTGAAGGTTCTTGCTACTCTTCTTTCGCAAGCTCTCGTCTTTGGGTCCGACCGTCATTGACATTAGCGTCCTCGCCTGGGTACCCAGGCCGCAGAGCTTCTCTACGGCGGTACTCAGCCATAGCCCGATGCTCCACTTGGGACGCAAACTTTGTATTTACGCTGTACTGGGCACTATAGGATGCCTGACCCTTGAGATGATATGGTCGTTTTACGTCGCCAAGTGGGAAGAATGCAAGTTGGCCGACACGCAGACCAGGGTAGAGACTAAGGGGGATTCGCCCCATATTTTGTAGCTCAAAGGTCAAATATCCAGAAAATCCAGGGTCAATCATCCCTGCGGTAGCGTGCACCTGTAGTCCTACGCGCGCCCAAGTAGACCTACCCTCTAGCTGACCCCAGAGGTCCCTCGGAAGCCGAAGGAACTCTAGGCTCAAGGCAAGGAGCAACTCCCCGGGATGCAGGACGAGCGCATCCGCCTGTCCAGAGGTTACACGGAATTCTTCCGATGAGGTGCGAAAAAGGTGTTCTGTTTCGCTTGAGAGCTTTGCCGGATCGATCTCCCTAAAACGCGCAGTTTTCATTGTCTGCCAACGCGTTCCAAGTCTAAGGTCTAGCGTCGTGGACCCGATCTGACCGGCGTCAATAATCGGAGTCACGATGAGCCGCCTATCGTCCGTCCTCTCAAGCCGGCTACGAATATGTATGTCTGTAAGAGGAGCGCTTTCAGGATTGTGGGGGGATCGTTCGCTCACGGCATATATTCCAATAGCCAGCGGTGAACGGCCGCAGACTCCAATGCGCGTGCGACGTTTGTGTCAAAGCGAACGACTCGGTCCATCGCATGGTCGAGTTTGGCGCTGTCCAAAGTGTCGGCGGTACTCAGCAGGCTCTCTTCCACAAAGGCTTGGTGCTGAGCGGTGACATCTCCTCCTGCATACAATTCCCACGCAGCAGTGAGAATTGCGGCATCGGATGCTGGCTCATGGTATACACCCGTCGCGTCGGACTTCAGGAGCCCCGGCGCAGGTATACCGGGATACTCAGTCGTCCCGGTCAGTTCCGCGCGAAGAGCGGCGACAACAGAATTGTCGGGCAGAGTCAATGCTGGAGTTCCGAAGATTGCGGAGCGTACGGCTTGTCCGAGTGTGGTTGCGGTTGTCCGATCTTCCAGGAGGGTCATGGAGAGCGCCTCCCGATGAGGACGGCCGATTGAAGCACCAATCTCCGAAATTGCCCGAGTCGCTAGCTTTGACGACGATATAAAATCCAATTGAGCGGCTCGGAGCGCCGTCGCCAACGCATCTCGGATGAGCGCGATGGCATCCTTATCAAGCGAGGGTGTTGCCTTGGTCGTGGTCGCGGCAGTGGCGAGAACGGCATCCAGATCTGTGTCTGGTGTGAGAATGGCAATGCGGGTCCGAGCGTCGATAGTGGCTGGTCGTGTGAGGTGGGCCGCCCAAGGCATTAGTTGATCTTGGAATAGGGCTTCCGTGGCGAATGCCCACACGTATGCCTCGCCGCATTGTGCTGCAGCGACGGCATCCGCCACGAGTTCCTTTGATATTAGCTGAGCGGACTCGTCATTCGTCGTGAAACCTGTGAGCAACTGTGCAACCTCATTGAGTAGCGCTTCGGAGACCTTTCGTCCAGATCCATCGACCACGTGGCCCAATTCATGCACCAGGAGTGGCCATCTGAGAGGTGTGAGAGACTCGGGGAAGGGTACCGGTATTGCCGCAACGAACGGCTCGCTAGAATTCGGAGGGAGCATTCGCATCTCCCAATAGGGTTTACCACTGTACGCTAGCGAGAAAACCTCGTCGTCACTCGGGGTGACTAGAGACAGGCCAAGCGACCGCATAAGAAAGAACCGCAGGTCGTCTGGCGGATGTGCACCTAAGGGAAGGTATGGAAAGATTGCGCGCGCCGTCGCCAGATACTCCCGACGGTAATCCCGGGATATTGCTAGTGCCTTGTCGTACTTGGATTCTTCAAGCGCGATCTCGAGGCTCGCCTGTTGGAAAGAGAGAACTTCACGCTCAAAGTTCAGAAGGTCCTGGCGGAGTGTCTCTCCAGCGGCCCCAAATACCCTCTTGCCTGCACGGCTAGCAGGGCCAGAGAGTTCTTCGAAGGATTGAATCAATCGAAGGTAGCGGTCCCGCAGGTCGCGTAGAGACCACCAGACCAAACCCCCTAACGAGGTCTGCACACTTCGTCGACTAACTCTCCTCCGAGAGAAGTCGAGCGACCTTGGTAACCGCCGCTGCCTCGTCACGGAGCAGTTGAATATTGTTCGCACCAGCTGCTGCTATGAGACTCTCCAGTGTTTTCACGAGTTCCTGGCCTCGTTCTACACCAGGCCAGGTGACACTCATCAAGTATGCTCCGAACTGGGGTTCGGTCCAAGTGAGAAGGGAGTCAATATGTGCGAGTACATGGTCTCGTATAGCGGCTATACGACGCACCATGTCGTCGGTTTGTCCCTCGACAAGGCGAGAGGCGAGCACATCGGCGGCTGTCGCGGCACGTGAGAGTCGGGTTCCGAGGACTGCTTCTCTGTAGCGGCGGTTCTCGTCGGCTGTCGTTCGTTCCCAACTGGCTCCGCCGGAATCGGGCCCCTGTCCCGCCATGCTCATAGCTCCCCCCTTCACAGTCGAACATATGTTCGCATGACTGGCCTCGCCTAGCAAGGAGCAGACCTTAGAAGGGCTCTGGTCTGGGGAAGGGCCGAGAACGACGATAGACGAAGGGTCGCTCGCTGGCGAGAGGAGGTCGGGACTCTTGGCCACGATGTCCAAGCCGGGGGAAACGACATGTGTGTAATTCTAGTCATGAAATTGCTACCTGTCCACCTGTTGCGCCCCCCCCCGACACAAAATCTAGGCTAGAACTTGCATGTCTGACAGTTACACGGTCGCACAAGCTGCCCGTCGGATGGGGAAGACAACTGCCAGTGTCCGACTCCTGATCAAGGCCGAGGAACTCGTCGCGATTGCGGGCACCGATCCGCTCCAGGTCCGGAGGGAGGAGGTCGACGCCAGGCGGGCGGAGGAACTGGCCAAGTTCTCGGACGTCATTGACGCCACGGAGTTTCATGGTGGCCGACCCCTTCCAGCCGAACTCCTGGCAGAGTGGCTACGTACCTCAGCGGGTGCTCAAGAACTGCTGGATGAGGGCGTCGAGAAGATCCGTCGCTCGCACCGTCTACTCGCGGATGCGCTTACCGCTGCTTTGCCGGCCCCTCGCTAATAGCTGACTCTGAGCCGGTTCCGTGAGAACCGCCGTGAGAACCAAACGTCGGCGAAAACTTGAAACGGACGGTCAACCACGGTCAACCGCGGGTTCAAGCCAACCCGCGAAAGCCCAGCTCAGAGGCCATAAATGGGCGTTGTGGACAGCCCTGGCGACCTGTGGATAACCCTTCGGTGCGAACTACGGATCAGAAGGTTGGGAGTTCGAATCTCTCCGGGCGCACACGGAGGCCCAGGTCACAGCGTTCCGGCGGTGTGGTTTCCGGCAAGGCGCCGTGAGAACACT
>CAWHIC010000012.1:0-24173 GCA_963829165.1 uncultured Acidimicrobiia bacterium
CCACCGGGTCCGTAGTATCCGGCCGTGACCACCGGGGAGGAGCCGCCGCGAGAGGTGCTCGTCCACCGGGCCCTGGGCAAGCTCACCCTGTCCCTGCGGATCACCGGCGTCCGGGCCGACGGCTTCCACCTCATCGACGCCGAGATGGTCACCGTCGACCTGGCCGACGACCTCGCCTTCTCGGAGGGCGACGGACTGTTCGTCGACGTCGTGGGCGGGGCGGCGCCGGTCCCCACCGACGACTCCAACCTCGTGCGGCGGGCGCTGCGGGCGGTCGGGACCACGGCCCACGTCCGCCTCACCAAGCGCATCCCCGCCGGGGGGGGGCTGGGAGGCGGTTCGGCCGACGCCGCGGCCGTCCTGCGGTGGGCCGGCGTCGCCGACCCCGAGCTGGCGGCCACGCTGGGGGCCGACGTCCCGTTCTGCCTGGTCGGCGGCCATGCCCGGGTGACGGGCGTCGGCGAGATCGTCGATTCCCGACCGTTCGAGGCCCGGACGTTTACCCTGCTCACCCCGCCCTTCGGGGTGTCGACCTCCGCCGTCTACCGGTCGTGGGACGAGTTGGGGGGCCCCACCGCCACCGGCTCCAACGATCTCGAGCCGGCCGCGCTGGCGGTCGAGCCCCGGCTGGCGGCGTGGCGCGACCGGCTGGGCGAGGCCACCGGCATGACCCCGGTGCTGGCCGGCAGCGGCTCGACGTGGTTCGTCGAGGGGGCCCATCCCGGGCCCGGCGTGCTGGTGGTCCAGACCGACCGTCCGTGAATCCGGGCTTTGACCGGTGATTAAGGAAGGTTCGGGGCCTGGGTAGGGTTCATCCTGTCGTGCGCATCGCAATCCTCTCCCTCCACACCTCGCCTCTGGCCCAACCCGGCACCGGTGACGGTGGGGGGATGAACGTCTACGTCCGTGAGCTGTGCGGGGCGTTGGCCCGGGCCGGCGTCGACTGCGACGTCTACACCCGCACCTGGCGGGCCGGGTTGCCGAGGGTCGTGGCGGTCGAGCCGGGGTTCCGGGTCCACCACATCGACGCCGGGCCGCAGGCGCCGGTCAGGGTCGACGACCTGGTCGAGCTGGTCGACGAGTTCACCGCCGGCGTCCGGGTCCAGCTCGAGGGCGACTGGCGGCCCGATCTCATCCACGCCAACTACTGGCTGTCGGGGCTTTCCGGCCACGTCCTCAAGCACCAGCTCGAGCTCCCCCTGGTGTCGACCTTCCACACCCTGGCCCGGGTCAAGGCCGAGGCCGATGCCGACCATCACGGGCTCCGGGCCCGGGCCGAAGCCGAGATCATCGGGTGCTCCGACGCCATCCTCGCCCTTTCCCACGACGAGGCGGCCCAGCTGGAGCGCCTTTACCACGCCGTTCCCGAGCGCATCGAGATCGTCCCGCCCGGCGTCGACCACCGGCTGTTCTCCCCCGGCGACAAGAGTGAGGCCCGGGCCGCCCTCGGCCTCGACCCCGAGAGCGCCCTCCTCCTCTTCGTCGGCCGCATCCAGCCCCTCAAGGGCGCCGACGTGGCCGTCCGCGCCCTCGCCGAGCTGGCCGACGAGAACTCCGGGCTGGTCGTCGTCGGCGGTCCGAGCGGTCCCGACGGCGAGCCCGAGCTGCGCCGGCTGCACACCCTGGTCGACGACCTCGGCCTGCACGACCGCGTCCGCTTCGTCGACCCCCGCCCCCACGACGAGCTCACCAGCTACTACCGGGCGGCCGACGTGTGCCTCGTCCCCAGCCGGTCGGAGTCGTTCGGCCTCGTCGCCCTGGAGGCCGCCGCCTGCGGTACCCCAGTCGTGGCCGCTGCGGTCGGGGGCCTGGCCACCCTCGTCGTCCCCGGCATCACCGGCTTCCTGGTGGACGGGCGCGATCCGGCCGCCTACGCCTCCTGCGTATCCAAGCTGCTCGACGATCCCGAACTGGCCGCCCTCGTCGGGGCCCAGGCGTCGGCCCTCGCCCGCCGCTACCGGTGGTCGATCACGGCCGGCCGCCTCCGCCGCCTCTACTCCGACCTCACCGCCCGCCGCCTGGTCGAGTGCTCCTGATCGGGTTGCCCGGGCCCAGGCCGGCCCGCCGACCGCGCCCGGCCATCGCGCAGTAGTCTCTCTCCGCTTACGGTCGGCTCGGCGGACCCCGGCTCTCCTCGGCTCGACGCCGGGTCGGTGGCGCGCACCCCTGCTTCTCATATCATCCCGTGGTTTCTGCTTGCGTCCCACCACGCTTCTGCGCTACCTTGATGACCGGCCCGAGGTGCGGACCGGGTGCCCGTTCGGGGAAGTGCGGGTGCTCGCGAGGTTCCTCGGGCCTTCTCGCGCCCCCTCCCGCGGCCGGGTTGCAACCCCCCGTTCGGGTCACTAGGTTCTGGCCTCTCTGGGGGGTCGGCGGCACTCTCAGCACCAATCATGCCGAAGACGAGATCCCTCGCATCCGTGCTCTTTGTGTTGCTGGTGGTGGCCCTGGCCCCGCCGGCAAGGTCTGCCCCGTCCCCCGAGGAGCAGCGCGACGCCGCCCGCCAGAAGCAGGCGGAGCTGGCAGCCGAGGTCGACACCCTCAAGGCGAGCAACGACGAGCTGGAAACGGCGGTCCGGGCGCTCGACGCAGGTGTCGAGGTGCAGAGCAACCAGACCGAGTCGGCCCGGCGGGCGCTCCAGTCGGCGGAGACCGGGCTGGGCTCGGCCGAGGCCAGGCTGGCCGCCACCGAGGACCGGATGGCCGGCCTCCGCCAGCAGGTGGCCAATGCCGCGGTGCGGGCCTACGTCCACCCCGGCGGCGACCCCCTCCTCGAGATCGTCCGGGCCAAGAACCTCGGTGAGGCCAGCCGGCGCCAGGTGCTGCTGTCGTCCGTCGTGAGCAGCGACCGGGACGCGCTCGACCAGATGCGGTCGGCCCGCCAGGACCAGCAGTTCGACAAGGCCAACCTGGCCAAGGCCCGCGACCTGGCCGAGAACCGCCGGAAGGCGGCGGCCGACAAGCTGGGCGAGCTCCAGGAGGCCCTCAGCCAGCAGAACCGGCTCAAGGGCGCCCTCGACACCCGCATCGCCGAGTACACCGCCGAGGTCGACGCCCTCAGCCGCGAGGAAGCCACCCTTTCCGCCCTCATCCGGACCCGCCAGCTCGAGGCCGAGGCGGAGGACGTCGAGGCCGAGAGCGCCGGGGGCGTGTCCGATTCGGGCATGGTCTGGCCCGCGGGAGGGCCCGTCACCTCCGGCTTCGGCACCCGGTGGGGACGGATGCACACCGGCATCGACATCGGCGCCGGGTACGGCGCCCCCATCCGGGCGGCCAAGGACGGCACGGTCATCCTGGCCGGCTACAACGGCGGCTACGGGAACTGCGTGGTGATCGACCACGGCGGCGGCCTCAGCACCCTCTACGGCCACATGAGCAGCGTGGAGGCGTCGGAGGGGGAGTTCGTCGAGGCCGGCGAGTTCATCGGCGAGGTGGGCAGCACGGGCAACTCCACCGGTCCCCATCTCCATTTCGAGACGAGGATCGGCGGCGGCGCCGAGAACCCCATGCGCTACCTGCCGTAATCCCCGTCATCCCCGTAATCCCGGCCTGTCCTGCCGGTGACCAGGGTGCCGGCGCAGCAGGCCCGGGGAGGCGACCTACAGGTGCTCGGCGGCCGCCTTCTCCACGGCGGCGTGGATGGTGGCCCATTCGGTGCCGGGCACCCGGGTGACGGTGACGAAGCCCTTCATGCCGAAGATCGAGGCCACGCCCGCCGTCTCGAAGACGGCGGCCGCGAACGGGTTGCCGGCGGCGGCCTCGGCGCTCTTGAAGTTGATGGTGGCCGGCAGGGTGGTGTCGAGGTCGTACTTGGTGGCGTCCGGATTGGGCGTGGACGACGGACTCACGGTGGCCATGTCCCAGATGCTATGCCGAATCACCTGGGACATCGGCGGTACGGTCGGGTCATGGGTCCGACGGAGAGGTTCACGCGGTTGGTGGAGGGTCCGGAGGCCGAGCTCGCCCTCGACGAGGCCGCCCTGCTCATCGCGGCCCACGCCTATCCCGACCTCGACATCGACCGTGAGCTCGCCCGCCTCGACGACCTGGCCGCCGGGTGCCCGGAGGCGACGCTCGATGGCTGGCGGCAGCACCTCTTCGTCGACCTGGGCTTCACCGGGGAGACCGACCGGTACTACGACGCCCGCAACTCGTACCTGAACGACGTGCTCGACAGCCGCCGGGGCCTACCCATCACGCTGTCGGTGGTGGCCCTCGAAGTCGGGCGCCGCCTCGGGCTGCGCTTCGAGGGGATCGGGCTGCCGGGCCACTTCCTGCTCCGCTTCGCCGACGCCCCCGACACGTTCGTCGACCCCTTCCACGGGGGCGCCCTCCTCGACCGCCTGGGCTGCGTGAAGCGGTTCAACGCGGTCAACCCACCCGATGCCCCGTTCCTCGGCGAGTACCTCGACCCGGTCGGCCCGAGGGCGATCCTCGGTCGGATCCTGCAGAACCTCAAAGGTGTGTACACCCGCCAGGGCGACACCGAGGGCCTGCGCTGGGTGTTCGACCTGCGCCTGGCCATTCCCGGCACGCACCCGCTGGAGCGTCGCGACGGGGCCCGCCTCCAGGCCGCCGGCGGCCAGTTCGACGTGGCCGCCGAGCAGCTGGAGGACCTGGCCGAGTCGCTGCCCGAGTCCGCCGACGACCTCCTCACCGAGGCCCGCGCCCTCTGGGCCAGGCTGAACTAGGACTCCGGCGCCTCAGGCGTCGGCCGGGGCGGCCGGGGCGGTCGGCGCAGGCGCTGTCGGCGCGGGGTCAGGTGCGGGCTCAGATGCGGGCTCAGGTGCGGGCGGAGGCGGCACCTCCCGCGTGCAGAAGGCGCACGCCCGGGCGCCCGTGGGGATCGAGCTCAGGCACCACGGGCACTGCCTGGTGGTGGACTCGACGTCGGGCTCGGTCTTGCGCCGCTCCATCAGGAGGTTCACCGGCCGCACGACGAAGAAGAACACGGCGACGGCGATGCTGAGGAAGGCCACCAGGGCGTTGATGAAGTTGCCGTAGGCGATCACCCCACCGCCGACCTCGAGCGTCAGCTGGGAGAAGTTCGTCTCCCCCGGGATCGCCAGCAGGGGCGTGAACACGTCCGTCACCAGGGACTCGATCACCGTGCCGAAGGCGGCACCGATCACCACCCCCACGGCCAGGTCGACGACATTGCCCCTGAGGATGAAGGCCTTGAAGTCCTTGAACATCTCCCGACGGTAGCGAGCGACCCCGGTTCGCGCCGCCTCCTCCTCCGGGTGGGAAGATCTCGGGTGTGCGCATCAGGGTCGGCACCCTCGACGAGCTGAAGGCCGAGGGCCGCCTGCTGGTCAAGGCCGGTAGCCACGGGGTGTGCGTGTTCTGGCACGAGGACCGGGCCTACGCCCTCGACGACCGCTGCCCGCACATGGGCTTCCCGTTGCACCGGGGGTCGGTGGAGGAAGGGCTCGTCACCTGCCACTGGCACCACGCCCGGTTCGACCTGGCCACCGGTGGGACCCTCGACCCCTTCGCCGACGACGCCCGGGCCTTCCCGGTGGAGCTCGAGGGCGACGACGTCTTCCTCCTGGTCGAACCGGCGGACGCTCGGGTCGAGCACCACCGGCGCCGGCTGGCGGAGGGGCTGGAGAGCGGGCTCACCCTGGTGACGGCCAAGGCCGTCCTCGCCCTCCTCGACGCCGGGGAGCCGGCCGCGTCGATCGTCGGGGTCGGGCTCGATTTCGGGATCGCCAACCGGTCCGCGGGCTGGGGGGCGGGGCTCACCGTCCTGGTGGCGATGGCCAACCTCCTGCCCCACCTCGAGCCGGACGACCGGGGCCTGGCCCTGGTCCACGGACTGGCGTTCGTGGCCCGCGACACCCGTGGCCGACCGCCTCGCTTCCCGCTGGCGCCTCTGGTCGAAGGCGACGGTGCGGCCACCGCCGGCCTGCCCGTCGAGCGCCTCACCTCCTGGTACCGGCGGTTCATCGAGACCCGCTCCGACGAATCGGCCGAGCGGACCCTGGTGACGGCGATCGCCACCGACTGCGATCCTTCGGCAGTCGCCGACATGATGCTGGCCGCCGCCTCCGACCACGTCTTCCTCGACGTCGGCCACACCGTCGACTTCACCAACAAGGCGTTCGAGGCCCTCGATCACGTCGGCTGGGAGCGGGCAGGGGCGGTGCTGCCCACCCTCGTCGACCAGACCGCCGCCGCCCGGCGGGCGGAGGAGGGTGGGCCGTGGCGCCACCCGGTCGACCTGGCGGCACTCGTCGCCCGCACCGCGGGCCGGTTGCCGGCGCTGCTCGCCGAAGGTGCGAGCGGGCGAGTGCCACCGGCGCCCACGGGTCGTTCGGTCCCCAGCAGGCGGCGGCGCTCGCCGACGACGTGCTGGCCGAGGATCCGCAAGCGATCGTCGACGCCCTGGAGGCGGCCGTCTCGGCCGGAGCCGCCCCCGCCCAGCTGGGCCAGGCCGTCGCCTACGCGGCCGCCCTGCGCATCGCCCGCTTCCACGTCCAGAACGACTTCGGCGACTGGGACGTCGTCCACCACGCCTTCACCCACGCCAACGCCCTGCACCAGTGCCTGCTCCGCCATCCTTCGCCCGAGCTGGTGCGGGGCGTCGTGCACGCCGCCCTGCGGGTCTACCTCGACCGGTTCCTCAACGTCCCCGCAGCCCGCCCGCCCACGGTTGAAAGCGGCGACCTGGCCGACCTCCAGGCGTGCTGGGACGGGCAGGGCGGGGTCGATCGGGCCGGCGCCATCGCCTACGGGTACCTCCGGGGCGGAGGCGACCCGGACGCCCTGGTCGCCGCCCTCGGCCACGCCCTGCTGGCCGAGGACGCCGGTTTCCACTGGTTCCAGATCGTCGAGGCCGCCGTCCGCCAGTTCCACGCCTGGCCGGCGGGTTCGGAGGAGGGGGCGATGATCCTGGTGGCGGCCGCCCGCTGGCTCGCCGCCCACACCCCCACCCGCCGCGAGCTGCCCCAGGTCGTCCGCACCGCCGGACGCCTCCGCCGGGGCGAGGACCTCTTCGCCGAAGAGTGAACCGGTGACAATTCCGGCCGTCCTGGCGCCCCAATCCGTCACCGGTTCGGCCCGCCCACCCAACCGGTGACACATCCGGCCGTCCTGGCGACCAAAATCCGTCACCGGTTCGGCCCGCCCACCCAACCGGTGACACATCCGGGCGTCCCGGCGCCCAAATCCGTCACCGGTTCGGCCCGCCCACCCAACCGGTGACACATCCGGCCGTCCTGGCGACCAAATCCGTCACCGGTTCGCCCCGCCCACCCAACCGGTGACAATTCCGGGCGTCCTGGCGACCAAATCCGTCACCGGTTCGCAGGGGGTCAGCCGGCGCGGTCGGGGCCGGGGTCGGTCGGCGGCTCGGGGCGGGGCGTGCGGATCCAGGCCGCCTCGGCCCGGGTCAGGACCTCGCGGAGGGGGACGCCCTGGCGACGGGCCACCCGGACAGCG
Source organism: uncultured Acidimicrobiia bacterium (assembly GCA_963829165.1). Classification (GTDB taxonomy): domain Bacteria; phylum Actinomycetota; class Acidimicrobiia; order Acidimicrobiales; family AC-14; genus JAXDMK01. The sequence goes on from CAWHIC010000012.1 coordinate 7,447, forward strand.
TCGTCGTGCTCGGCCTTCACCCGTCCCGCGCTCACCTTCACCCGCACCGGCAGGCCGTCGACCTCCACCTCGGCCTGGGCCCGGGCCGCCGGCCACCGCTCGAGCGTGACCCCCCGGACACCGAGGCTGCCCGTCTCGGCCATGAGCACCCCCGCCAGCTGCTCGGCCAGGGCGGGGTCGGCCAGCGCGCTCACCGTGTGCGCCGGGCGGCCCTTCTTCATGAGGATGGGAGTCACCCACGCGTCGTGCGCCCCCGCGTCCATGAGGGAGGCCACGGCGTGGGACAACACCTCGCCGGTGGCGTCGTCGACGTTTACCTCCAGTAACACCACCGGCTGGCCGGGGCGGGGCGTGGCCGCCTGCTCGGCGGCCGGCCCGTCCCCCAGGACCACCTGCAGCACGTTGGGCAGGCCGTCGATGTCGCGGTCGCCCGCGCCGTAGCCGGTGGACGACAGGGTCAGCGCCGGGAGGGGCCCGTAGCCTGAGGCCATCGCCGCCAGCAGGGCGGCGCCGGTCGGGGTTGTGAGCTCGACGCTCACCTCCCGCCCGTAGGTGGGGGCGCCCCGTAGCAGCTCCAGCACCGCCGGCGCCGGGTTGGGGATCATGCCGTGGGCGCTGCGGACCATGCCCAGCCCGGTGGCCACCGGGCTGGCCGTCACCCGGTCGACCCCGAGCACCTCCAGCGCGGCGCACGTGCCGACCACGTCGACGATGGCGTCGATCCCCCCCACCTCGTGGAAGTGGACCTGCTCCGGAGGCCGCCGGTGCAGCCGCCCCTCCACCTCGGCCAGGGCGGCAAAGGTGGCCTGGGCCCGGTCACGCACCCGCATCGGGAGCCGGGCCTCGTCGACCAGGCCCGAGATGTGGGCGTAGGTGCGCACGACAGCCGTGTCCTCGCACCGGACATGGACCTTGGTGGCGGCGATGCCCCCTCGCAGCACCGGCTCGGCCTCCACCGACCAGCCCGTCATCGGCAGCCGCTCGAGGAGGCCCACCACCTCGGTCAGGTCGGCGCCGGCGTCGATCAGGCTGCCGAGCGCCATGTCGCCGGCGATCCCCGAGAAGCAGTGAAACCAGGCCGTCCTCATCGGGCAGTCCTCATTGGGCAGTCCTCATCGGGCGGTACTCACGAGGGCAGGAGGCGGACGACGGCGCACGCGGCCCCGAACCCGTTGTCGATGCCGACCACGGTCAGTCCGGAGGCGCACGAGGCGAGCATGGCCAGCAGCGCAGTGACACCCGCCAGCGACGCCCCGTACCCGACGCTCGTGGGCACCGCCACCACGGGGGCCGGCGTCATCCCCCCGACCAGGCTGGCCAGGGCCCCCTCCATCCCCGCCACCACGATCACGACGTCGGCCGCCGCCAGCTCGTCGGCGGTGGCCAGCAGGCGGTGGACGCCAGCCACGCCCACGTCGGACACCAGCGTCGGCTCGAACCCGTGGGCCCGCAACGTGGCCACGCACTCCTCGGCCACCGGGAGGTCGGCCGTGCCGCCGGTGAGGACCAGGACCTGCCCCGGCCGGGCCAGCCGGGGCCGCCACACGAGCGTCGTCGCGGTGCGGATCACCCCCGGGTTCACGGACATCGCCGCCGCCGCCTGCAGGTCGTCGGCCCGGGTGAGGATCACCGGGCTGCCGCCCCCGTCCAACAGCTCGGCCACGATGGCGGCGCACTGCTCGGGGGACTTGCCGGGCGCGTACACCGCCTCGCCGAAGCCCTGGCGCAGGGCCCGGTGGTGGTCGACGCGGGCGTAGCCGAGGTCGGCGAAGGGCAGTCGCCGGAGCCGGCCGACGGCGTCGTCGGCCGACAGCACGCCCGAGCGCACGTCGTCGAGCAATTGGCGCAACGTCGGCTCGTCCACCGCGCCATTATCGTCCGGGCATGGCCACCCTGCCCCGAGTCGGATTCCTCGGCCCCCACGGCACCTTCGGCGAGGAGGCGCTCCTGGGCCAGGCCGACCTGGCCGCCGGCGATCTGGTGGCCTTCCCCTCCATGCCCCTGGTGCTCCAGGCGGTCGCCTCCGGCGAGGTCGACCTGGGCTTCGTCGCCATCGAGAACTCGATCGAGGGCACGGTCCTGCAGGTCATGGACGGCCTCGTCTTCGAGCACGATCTCCTCATCCAGCGGGAGGTGGTGCTGCGCATCAGCCAGAACCTGGTGGGCCGGCCGGGGATGACCCTCGACGACGTCCGCCGGGTGGTGTCGTTCCCCGTCGCCACCGCCCAGTGCCAGACGTTTTTCAACCGCCACCTCCCCCACGTCGAGATGGTGGCGGCCAACTCCACCGCCGAATCCGTCCGCCAGGTGGGCGAGTCGAACGTCGAGGGGACGGCCGGCCTCGGCTCGTCCCTGGCCGCGAAGATCTACGGCCTGGAGGTGCTGGCCGCCGACATCGAGGACCACCCCGAGAACTCGACCCGGTTCGTGGTGGTGGCGGCGGCGGGCATCCCCGCCCTCACCGGCCACGACGTCACCAGCATCGTGTGCTTCCAGCGCGACAACCACCCGGGCAGCCTTCACGCCATCCTCGGCCAGTTCACCGCCCGCAACATCGACCTAATCAAGCTGGAGTCCCGTCCCACCAAGAGCTCGCTGGGCGACTACTGCTTCATCATCGACCTCAACGGCCACATCGACGACGAGGTCGTCGCCGACTGCCTCCGCGATCTTCACGCCCAGCTGGCCGGGGTCAAGTTCCTCGGCTCGTACCCCAAGGCGGGCGACCAGGGACCCGAGATCCGGCGCGACGCCGAGGCGTCGTGGAGGGCGGCCGACGAGTGGGTCAAGGGGTTGCGGTCCCAGATCAGGCGGTAGCCTCGAACCCTCGGGAGGGATGGCAGAGCGGCCGAATGCGAGGCTCTTGAACAGCCTTGGGCGAGAGCCCCGTGGGTTCAAATCCCACTCCCTCCGCCAACTCCGGCCGGCTCGGACGAAGACTCGACACGCCGGTTTCCGGCGGTTAGCGTCCCGCCGGACAAGGAGGTCGTGATGCGGGCGTGGCGAATCGCGGTTGCTTCTCTGGTGGCGATCATCACCGGGCTGGTCCTGCTCCCGTCCAGCACGGCGCAGCTCCCCCCGCCGCCGACCATCCCCGGGTTCACGGTGCCGACGTTCCCGCCGCCGCCGACCATGCCCCCGTTCACCTTCCCGCCCCCGCCCACCATGCCTCCGCCCACCATCGGGCCCCCCAGCACCTTCCCGCCGCCGCCCACCATGCCGCCGCCCACCATCGGGCCCCCCAGCACCTTCCCGCCGCCGCCCACCATGCCTCCGCCCACCATCGGGCCCCCCAGCACCTTCCCGCCGCCGCCCACGATGCCGCCGCCCACCGGCCCGCCGCCCACGAGCCCGCCGACCTCGATCGGTGGTAACGACCTGGATCAGCAGATCCAGGACATCATCGACCAGCTCGAGGATCTCGGCGACGGGTTCGACGGGATCGTCGAGATGCTGCGCGAGCTCCAGAGCCGCTTCTGAGGGTGCGACCCGGGTGCCCACGTAATCCGGCCGTCGCACATCCGTAACGCACGCTGCACGGTCCGGACATCCGGCCGACCGAGAGCGTCGGTAGCGTCAACCGTGTCACCACCCGGCGCCGCCGACTCCAGCGCTGAACGCACTTCTCGTCCCTCTCGGTCCGTCGACGTCGTCGGTGGCCCGGGTGGCCTGACACCCCGGTGAGGGCCGTCGTGCAACGGGTCCTGCAGGCCCGGGTGCGGGTCGACGGGGACGTGGTCGGGGAGATAGGGCCCGGGCTGTGCGTGTTGCTGGGTGTCACCCGCGACGACACCGTCGCCCAGGCCCGGACCATGGGGGCCAGGCTCTGGCACCTGCGGATCTTCGGCGACGACGCCGGCACGATGAACCTGTCGCTCGCCGACACCGGCGGCGATGCGGCCGGCGGTGCGGTGCTGGTGGTGAGCCAGTTCACGCTCTACGGCGACACCTCCCGCGGCCGCCGGCCGTCGTGGTCGGCCGCTGCGCCGCGCCCGGTCGCCGAGCCCCTGGTCGACGCGACCGTCGCCGAGCTCCGCCGCCTGGGTGCCACCGTGGCCACCGGCCGCTTCGGCGCCCACATGCTGGTCGAGCTGACCAACGACGGCCCCGTCACGCTCATCGTCGACACCTGACGTCGGGGCGCGCCGCCCCCCGCCGGCGTGCGACACTCGTAGCCTCCGGAGAGGTGACCGAGAGGCCGAAGGTGATCGCCTGCTAAGCGATTAGGGGCCGTAAAAGCTCCTCGGGGGTTCGAATCCCCCCCTCTCCGCCACAACCCGCCGTTCGGTCGGCGGCCCCGACCGCCGAGCGCCGGCCCCCCTGCACCGGGATACGCCGGCCGCCGTACGGAAGGCACCGGGTAAGCTCACGCTCAGCGCCGCGCTCGTAGCTCAACGGATAGAGCATCTGACTACGGATCAGAAGGTTGGGAGTTCGAATCTCTCCGGGCGCACCACAAAAGTCCAGGTCACAGTGTTTTGTGGCCTGGGGATTGTTCCCGGCGAGCGTGCCGTGAGAACATCTTGAGAACCAAAGCCTCGCTGCCTGGCTCGTAGGGCGGTTCGCACGGTGGTTCTCACAAGGGGGATCTGGCCCATGCCAGTGCGACCCGAGGGCGTGTACGCCCACGGAAATGGTGGTTGGTACTTCAAGACGACGCTCGGCCGCGACCCGCTGACGGGCCGGCGGTCGCAGGTCACCAGGCGAGGTTTCCGCACCGCCGGTGAGGCCGGCCGGGCCCGCAAGGAGCTGCTCGCCGGGGTGGGCACGATCGCCCGCCCGTCGTCGTCGGCGATGACGGTCAATGCGTTGCTCGACCTGTACCTCGACGGTCTCGACGCCGACGGACGCCTGTCGGTCAAGACCCGCTTCGATTACCGCAAGAACGCCGAGGTGTACGTGCGGCCGTTGCTGGGCGGACGGCGCCTACGGGACGTGACGCCCGAGACGATCCTCGAATGGCAACGCCGGCTGGCCAAGAGCGGCGGGTCGAAGAACGGCAAGCCGCTGGCGCCCAACACGATCCGCCTCGCCCGGGCGCCCCTGGCCGGCGCTTTCAAGATGGCGGTGAAGAACGGGCTGATGGTGGTGAACCCACTGGTCTCGACGCCCCGGCCGACACGGACGCGATCGATTCCGCGTCACTGGACCCCGGAGGAGGCGCGGACGTTCCTCGGCTTCATGGAAACCGACCGGACGTTCCCGATCTGGGCGTTCCTGATGAGCGCCGGCTTGCGGATCGGGGAACTGGTCGCGCTGCGGTGGCCGAACGTCGACCTCGACGGCCGCCTGGTGCGCGTCGTCGAGTTCTCGTCCACGATCGGCTACGAGGTCGTCGTCTCGTCCGGCAAGAGCCGGGACGCCGTGCGCTCGGTCGACCTCGACGACGAGTTGGTCCGAATCCTCCGTGACCAACGCAAGCGCCAAGCCGAGGAGCGCCTTGCCGCGGCCAACTACGTCGAGACCGACCACGTGTTCACCCGAGTGGAGGGCGGGCCGTACCACCCACAGACGTTGTCCCGGCTGCTGGCGGTGGAGTCGGTCGCGGCTGGCCTGCCCCGGCTCACCGCCCACGGCCTCCGCCACACAAGCGCCACCCTGATGCTCGCCAACGGCGTCCCGCCCAAGGTCGCGGCCGAACGCCTGGGCCACGCCGATGCGACGCTCTTCACCAACCTCTACAGCCACGTCACGCCGACGATGCAGCGGGATGCTGCCGACAAGATCGGCGCCGCCCTGTTTCACTGAGGTCCGCAACGACAGCAGCCTGGGAAGTCGCTCACGCGAAGGTTCGGCGACAGGTCGTCGATCCGCCCCTCGCCCTCCTTCGGCCAGGCGCCATGAGGGGGACTCCCGCCTACTATTGATCCGATGGCTTTTGAACGCATCACCGTTGACCCCGATCGCATGGGTGGGGTGCCCTGTATCAGGGGCCTGCGCGTGACGGTGAGCATGGTCCTCGGCCAGCTCGCCGGCGGCCGCACAATCGAGCAGGTCCTCGAGGACTACCCCTACCTCGAGCGCGCCGACGTCCTCGCAGCGCTGGAGTTCGCCGCAGCCGTCGTCAACGAGCGCGAGGCGCCCGTCGCCCGGCCTGCGTGAGGCTCCTGCTAGACGCCAACCTGTCCCCCCGGCTTGCTGTTTCACTCACAACCGCCGGCTACGACGTCACCCATGTGGCCGACCTCGACCTCCTTGCCGCTCCGGACTCGGTGATCTTCGATCGTGCGGTCGATGACGGATACGTGGTTATCACCGCCGACACCGACTTCTCGATGCTGCTGGCGCTGAGGCGCGCATCGTCTCCTTCGGTGATCCTCCTGCGCCGGGTCTCGGAGCTGTCCCCTGATGAGCACGGGCGGCTCCTTCTCGCCAACCTGCCGGCGATCCTCGATGATCTGACGCGTGGTGTCGTCGTCTCGCTGAGCCCGACCAGGCTGGCGATCCGGCAGCTGCCGATCGGCCCATGACTCAGCAGGCTGGTGAATGCCGGGGTGCCCAGGTGAGCCGGAGGAGTAGGGGGGATTTACCATGGACGGCGTGGGAGAAGCACAGTCGACGGTCGAACTCTGGGTGGACGACCACCAGGAATACGAACCCGGGATTGTCATCGGGAACCTGTGTCATGCCCGCCTGCCGCTCGACCCGCACCCCGGTGACTACCTCGTGGTCGGCGACGACGAGGTCCCTCCGGCCCTGGCGCTGGTGGTGAGCCGGGAACCGGACGGCACCCTCCGCCTTCGGATCTTGCCGGGTCGGCCTGACAGGCACGACGAGTTCCGCACGCGTCGGCTTCCGACGCTGACGTAGGTCGGCATAGCCACCAGCGATCACCACATCAACGTCTTCTGGAGCGACGAGGACGCGGGCTACATCGCTGACATCCCGGATCTCGATGGCTGTTCTGCGTTCGGTGAGTCACCCGAGCAGGCCATGGCCGAGTTGACGCTCGCCAAGGCGGCTTGGATAGAGCGGCACGGGATGCGGGTCGAGAGGTGCCGGAGCCTCGGTATCGCCCCGCGCTCTACACCGGCTGACCCGAGCCGGCCCGAGACCTGACCCGGGCGCCGTCCAGCCACTCCTCGATCTCGGCCGGGTCGAATCGGAGGAGGTGGCCCCACTTGACGAACGGAATCCGGCGCTCGGCGACGTGGCGCTGGTTGACGCCGAGCCGTTCGGCCACGGCGGCCAGGTCCATCAGAGGCAGACGGTCGGATCGCGAAGTGGTCGACATGGTGTGTCCTCCTGTGGCGGTCATCACCTCAACTAGGCCGCTGAGCCCCGCCAGATCTCGCGACGTACCGCTCATCGGCTCAGACTCGGCGGCCGTCGTGCCGGCAGTCGGCTGAGGTGCTCGGCCATCCGCCGGGCCGGGTCGTCGTCCGCCGGTGCCGTGAGAATCGGTTCCGGTGGAGCGACGCCGGCGGCTCGGTAGAGCCGGTCTCGGGTGGCGTGGGCGGTGCCGGCGTTGGGCGGCTTGGAGATGGCGGCGGCGAAGGACACCTCGGCGTCGGCGCTGCCGGTGCGGTCGACGATCAAGGCGACGTTGCGGCCCCGGCCTCGGGTCATGGCTACGTAGATGCCGGCCCGGGTGCTCGCCGGCTCGATCACACAGATGCCATGGTCGACGGTTGTCCCCTGGTTGCCGTAGCCGGTTACGGCCCATCCAAGCTCGACGTGTCGCGCGACATACTCCGCCGGTAGGCGCACCGAACCACGCTCGGCGTCGGCCACGGCGAGCGAGCCGTCGTCGCCGATAGCGCTCACCGTCCATGTCTGGCGGTTGCGGACGGCGCCGCCGCCGGTGGTGACGAGCCCGGGATCGTTGCGCCGGGTTGCGGCCCGGTCCCCGACGAAGACTCTCGTCCCGTCGACCAGCACCACCGACCGTCCGACCTGGCGGGGGTTGCGACGCCGCTGGATCTCGATGTTGATACCTCGGGCGGTGCACGTGGACGCGGTGGTGATGGCGACGATGGCGCCTCCTGCGGCCTGCCGTTCGTGCTGGCGAGCGACCCGGTCGGCGACGAGGGCGGGATGAACTGCGCGCAACCGTCCATGCTGGGCGTAGAGCGGGGCGGCGGCAGGATCGCCCTCGCGTAGGAGCAGGCTGGCCTCCGCCTGCCACGGCTCGGCGAAGCGCCGCACCTCGCCGAGGTGGCGGGCGGGAAGGACTGAGCACCAATGGGCCAACATGCCACCTCGGCCGACTGCCGGCAGCTGGGCCGGGTCCCCGACGCACACCAGTCGCCAGTCGTGGCGGTCGGCCAAGGCGACGAGGCGAGCGAGGTCGTCGGTCGACGCCATCCCCGCTTCGTCGAGGATGATCGTGGTCCCTCGCTCCAGGCGCCACTCGGGTCGCGGCCCGTCACCTCGGCCGTATTCGTGGAGCAGCTTGGCCAGGGTGGTGGCCGTCGAACCGGTCTCCCGGCCCAATACGTCGGCGGCTTTGCCTGACGGTGCCAGCCCGACGACTACTCGTCCCTGCACCGCCAGCTCGGCGACTGCCGTCGCCAGCATCGTCGTCTTACCGGCACCGGCAGGGCCGACGACCAGGACGAGGCGATGTTTGCCGGCTACGTCCCGGGCGGCGACGGCGTGCGCGTCGTCGCCGGGTGCTGGTGGTCGGCGGGGCCCTATGTTGGCCCGGGCCCAGCGCAACAGACGTGCCTCCTGCTCCAGCACCGCCGGCGTGCTGAGCCTGCGCTCCACCACGTGCTCGGTGACAGGCCGGCCGTCGCGCCGGCGGGCCGCACCCTTCCTTGCCTGCGGGTGGAGCTCGACGCACCGCTGGCAAGCCCACTCGGCCAGTTCGTCGAGAATCTGCACGACGCCGGCGGCCGACGTGGCTGCCTCGGCTGGGAGGCGTGCGGCGATCTCCCGGGCCAGGTCGGCCCGCAGCCAGGTCGACGACGACGAGGCCACCATGTCCAGGGCCTGGGCGATCACTGCTTCGTCATCCCGGACCGCGCCCTGGGTCGGTTGGAGTGGGCGGCGTGGGAGGGCGAGCGCGTCGAAACCGGCCTCCTGGGCCCGGGCCACCCACTCGCATCGCAGCTCGTCGGCCGGGACGGGCTCGGACTTGCCGGGTCGACTGTCGAGGACAGCGTTTCGCTCCAGGCGGTAGAGGGTCCGGGAGTCAGGCTCACCGCCGTCGTGGTCGTCGACCCAGGCGGCGACCGCCTCAGCCAAGCTGGCGTCAACCTCGACATTGCGCTGCGAGAAGTGTGTGAGTATCCCCGCTGGTACTCCGTCGATATCGGCGTGGCCCTCGTTTATCGGTCCCCAGGACACTCCGAGGCGAGCCGACAGCTCCGAGCGCAGGGCGGCGGCGTAGACCCAGCCGATCGAGCGCTGCTGCTGCTTGAGGAACCGGGCGTCGAGCGACAGCCACTTGCCGGCGGGGTCCTGGACCTTCGCCCAGATGACAGCGTGGGTGTGCAGCTGCGGATCGACATCCCGGCTGGTGTGCTGTCGGAACAACGCCGCCACCAATCCATTGATGTCGACCTGGTGGACGCCGTTCCTGCCCCGGCGGGTGACTCCCCCCTGCTGCTCCAGCCAGTCCAGAGCGGCGGCGACGGCCGCGTCATGGGCGGCGAGCACCGCTGCCCGTACCGAGGAATCCGGGCTCAGCGCCCACAGCACCGACACGCTCTTAGGGGCGGAGAAGGTCGCGTCGAAGGCTCGGGCCGACTTCGTCCCGAAGCCCCGTCCCAACTGCCGCCTATGTCCGGGATGGCGGCCGTGGAGCATCGCCTCCAGATGCTCCGGCCTGACGTCGCCGGACAGCTCGACCGCCGAGCAGCCCTCGCCCCACCATTTGCCCGGCGGCTCGTTCGGGTCGAGGTAGTAGTCGGTCGGCCCCCGGCTCCGCCCATCCCGCCGGAGCTGGTCCTCGGCCAGGCCGGCGTAGTACCCCACCAGCCACGCCACGCCGGCACCGCCGGCCTTGAGGGTCGTGGCCCGCATCACGGCCGCCGTCCCGCGGGACGCAGTGCACTCGTCTGTTCGTCATGGGGGTCGATGCCTTACTAGGCCGACGAGCGCGTCGGAATCTCGCGCGCCGTGAGGCTATTCCTCGAGCATCGCGGTGATGGGCTAGACGAGGACGGCAAGGGTCGCGGCGCTCGGCGAGCGGTACGGATGCGCACAGCGTTGCCGGCGTTGGCAATGGGTGAATCGTCGGCGGACGGGCGCCAGGCGGCAGCCAGTCATCCGGTCTGCTACACCCAATCGATGAACATCGACTCGGGTCTCATCGATGAGTCCGACGTCAAGGCAGCCCTGGAAGCGGAGCTTGCCTCACAGCAGCGCTCCCTGCCACCAGACTCGATTTACCCGGCGCTCATCGGTCGCGAGGACGACGTCGCCAAGTGGGTTCACGAACAGCTCGTTCGTGCCTTCGCTCCCACCGCCGAGGAGACCGTCGGCGTGAACAAGGGCCGCCACGGGATCCGTCCCGTGGCGGTGTGGGATATCCCTAGCCGCCTCGTCTACCGTGCCCTCGCTGCGAAGCTCGATCGAGTGCTGCCCCCACTGCTACGGACGCGGTCAATCTGGCAAAACTTCCAGCGAGCTCCACTGCAGCGAGCCGGGACCTACATCGTCGCGTCGGACATCGCGGCGTGCTATCAGCATATCGATCACGGCCTCTTGTCGGACGAGTTGCTGGTGCAAACCGGTGAGCATGGAGTGATCGAAGCCATCGGAGTACTGTTGCAGGAGGTCAGCGGCAGGAGCTACGGACTGCCACAGCAGTCGCATGCGAGCGACGTTCTCGCGGAAGCATTCCTCGCCAAGTTGGAGCGCGCCCTTGTCCGTCGTGGCCTCGTCGTCGACCGGTACAACGACGACTTCCGGTTCTCCTGCGTGACATGGTCGGAAGTCGTCCGGTCATTGGAGGTGCTGGAGGAGGAATCGCGGCTGCTCGGGCTCAGCATCAATGATCTCAAGACTGTCACTTGGAAAGCAAAGAAGTACGAGGCGCACCTCGACGAGGCGGATGAACTCCGCCAGGACATCGCCGACGAGGCGCAACTAGATTTGACCTCATTCGACACTGACCCCTACACAGGAGTCGTCTTCGCGGAGGAGCCCGACCCGGCTGACGTTCACCTGCTGTCGGCAGTGCGAGTGCTTGAGCGGTGGACGCGTGTCGCTGGACGGGGAAACGTGCCATCGCGGCGTCGTGCGGAGCACCGTGCCCTCCTTGAGTTGCTTCCATACGCATTCGGTACGCTCGGCGCCCAGCCGGGATCTCCTCCGGCGATGATGCAACACTGTATTCGTTTGCTTCGGTTCGAGCGCACCATGACGCCAGCGGTCGGGACTTACCTATCCACTCGGCAGGACCATGCGTTTGTCCTTGAAGCATTCGACCGTTTGCTTAAGTCCAAGACGTATCTCAACGGGTGGCAGACTTGGTGGTTGCAACAGCCGGTGGCACGGCTGGCTACCTTCGGTTCTGGCCTAGGTGCGAAACGTCGGCTGGCATGGGCCCGATCGGCCCTGACTTCTGCTGAGCAGACGCCGGTCTTGCGAGCAGAAGCGGCTCGGACACTCGCTCGGCACAAAGCGATCGATGTCGCCGAGATCCTGCGGATCTATGACCGCAGCAGTAACATTGTTCGCCCCGTGCTCGTCGCAGGATTAGCACTGGTTAAGCCAACGGCTGCTGTTCGAAAGGCAGTGACGGGCGATAGTCGGCTTAATACTTGGGTTTACGACTGGGCAGCGCAGTTCGCATGAGCATCGTCACGGCTGGGGCCGAGTGGGCGCTCGAGCGGCTCGTGTCTCGGCTCGCTGAATATCGCCAGCTTGCGTTTGCCGGCGTCGCGGGGCAGATTCCGGTGGGCAGACACGGTGCGCGCCGCGCTCGGACATATGATGCGAACGCCCTAGTAGACCTCGTCGCCATAGCCGAATCTTTTTGCGTCCAACGACTCCTCCTGATCCGCACTGTCCCGCCGGATGACTTATCGAATTGGGCAAAGCGTTCCGCGGCCTGGGATCGTCACGCGAGTGTGGACCTCAAAGCGTTCTCCGAGTGGAACAGGCTGATGGGCTACGTCGAGGCCCGGAACTCGCAGCAGCATGGATTGGGGCGGCTTACCGACCGCCAGCTAGGGAAACATAAACAGGAGATATTTAGATCGCTCGACTCGGCGGGCATCCATCGGAACGGTGACCTCCTGCTGGTCTCGACACACGACGTCGTGCGTTGTGGGGCGGTCTGTCGTGAGTTCATCGTATGGCTCGACTACGCAGCGCCAGCCCAATGAGCGGCCGCGTGACAGTGGTACCGGATTTGCGCCCAGGTCACCGTTGCATCTCCAACTGGTCACAGAGCGCCCTGCCAGCTGACCAGACTTAAACGTCGCCAAGGTCAAGTTCTTCCTGAACGTCACCTCGCGGAAAGGCGCGCTCAAAGTGTCTCTTGAATGTGGCCCAATTGGATGAAAGCCTCATAACGGCGATCACCGCTGCCATGTGCTTCTCAAGATGCCTGTTACCTATGTCGTCGGTCAGATACTGGTGATGCTTCTTGGCTCGGTGGCCTGTTTTGTCGACGACCGGGTTCAGTCTGCGAAGCTCGTCGAGAACCCCTGGAGGGAGTCGGTTGTAGACCAACTCATTGGTCAGGTTTCCGACCACCTGTGGCCTTGCCACAGAAACGGGGCTATAACGCCAACCTCGGAGCCGGAATAGCTCTTGGTAGAACGCATCAGGGAACCGCTTCGTCCACGGCATCAACTCTTCGGAGATATAGGCTTGCAGGATGCGGCTGAGAGCGTCTCGGTCGCGCGGATCTTGGTATCCCGTTGCCTCGTCGACCAGGGCGATGATGCCGACCTTGGCAAACGCTCGTACGAGCGTGTTGCAGTATGCGGCGTACCGAAGTTCTTGGTCAGTGTCGAGAGCGTCCTTATCGTGGGCGGTGAGAATCGTCTCGCAGACTTGCAGCAGGATGGTCGCCTCGTAGCCTTGGTACGGACGTGTTGCTCTCTCAGACGGCAGAAAGCTGATGGGGTTGTTTAGCGCGTCCCGTAGCCCCTCCGCGATGTAGTCACGAAAGCTTGGATGTGCTGCGATACGACGCACGCCAGCTCCACGACCTCGCATCCCGATCGCAGTCGTCATCCCACGACCAGAGATGACGCGGGTTCCGTCATCAATCACGAAGCACGGGAGCTCTAGGTCACCAACTGGTAACACGCCTCTGTGGGTTGCAAAATTCACGATGGGGAGACCTCCGAGGTTGCTGGCGCGAACGATGCGAGCTGGAAGAGCGCCAATGGTGCTGTACTCCTAGCATTGTGGATGCGCTTGAGCATGTGCCAGGCAGTGTTGCGGTTGACCCCAATGAAGCCGGCGAGGCGACGTGCTGACACATCAGGGTTGACGAAAAGGACGATGTGGATGGCTAGGAACCACTTCTGGAGGTCGACCTTTGTGCCGTGCAACAGCGTTCCTGTAACTACCGAGAACGACGTGTTACAGGTGTTGCAATGGTGGCGCTGCTCTCGGGGGAGAACGGATGAGCGGCGCGATGAGCAGTAGGGGCACCTTGGAAGGTTCGTGGTCCAGAACGAGCGCTCGACGTGGAGGAGGCTTGCCGCCCTGTCCGGGAACTGTTCGTAGACGGTTGCGAGTTCGATCACGGACTGAAGGCTACGCCACGAGGGCCGGGAACGGCCTACCATCTCCTAAGACAATCGGCCTCCGGCCTACCGTGTCCTAGGACAATGTTGCTGTCGGTGGCAGTCAGCGTCTTCTTTTGGCCGTCGTTGGTGCATCTAACTCTGAAGTCGGTTCCCTGAGAACCCACCGGGAGAACCAAACGTCCGCGAAAACGTGGAACCGACGGTCACACAAGGTCAGCGCCGGTCACCGCCGAACCTGCGAAGGCCCAGCTCAGAGGCCATGAACGGTCACTGTGGACTCTCTCGGCGGCCTGTGGATAACGCTTCGGTGCGAACTACGGATCAGAAGGTTGGGAGTTCGAATCTCTCCGGGCGCACACGAAGGCCCAGGTCACAGCGTTCCGGCGGTGTGGGTTTCTCCGGCAAGGCTGAACCGCCCTGGTTCTGATGGAGACTCGGGTTATTGGATTCCAAGCGGCTCGCTGGCCTCGAGCTGACGGTAGTAGGTGGCCTCGAACTCGGCCGGTGGGACGTCGCCGAGGGTGCCGTGGAGGCGGGAGGTGTTGAACCAGTGGACCCACTCCAGGGTTGCCAGCTCGACCTCGTCGACGTTTCGCCACGGCCCCCGTCGCCGGATGAGCTCGGTCTTGTAGAGGCCGTTGACAGTCTCGGCCAGGGCGTTGAAGCTCCTATAGATGTCAAGTGGATCTACGCGGGCAGGCGCGAGCACCGCGGTCGAGCTCGGCGGCGGGAGGAGGCTGAAGATCTCCCGGGCGAGATAACGCTTCAGGCAGCGGATGATCTCGCGCTTCGAGAGCCCCTCGGCGGTGCGTCGCTCGACGTAGGCGATGGTCGGTGGGTGCCAGCGCATGCGAACGACGATCGCCCGATGCAGGGCCGCGTTGGCCTGGCGGTTGCCGCCTCGGTTGAGGCGGTGACGTCCGCTGGTCTTGCCCGACGATGCCGGGATCGGGCAAGCCCCGCACAGCTTGGCCAGGGCGGCGTCGGAGCGGATGCGGTCGCTGTTGTCGCCGGCCGTCACCAGCATCTCAGCGGCGATGTCGGGCCCGATCCCGAAGGCGGCCACCAGCTCCGGTGCTGCCGTCTTGGTGAGCTTCTTGAGGTGTCGGCTGTGAACCTTGATCTCCTCGTGCACCTCGAGCCACCGGCGGGCGAGGGAGGCGAGCGCGTGGCGCATGGCCACCGTCGGGTCGGCGATGTCGCCGCTGTCGTCGAGGGCGGCGCAGGCCATGATCAGGCGATAGTCCGTCAGCGGCTCGATGTCGGCCCGCAGCTCGTCGGAGGCGGTCACCAAGGTCGCCTTCAGCGTGATCATCGCCTGGCTGTGCACCTTCACGGCGCTGTCACGGGCGATCTTGACCAGCCGGATCGCCTCGACGATCCCGTCGGCCAGCTTCGGCGTCGCCTTGGCCCTGCCGGCCAGCACCTCCCGGGCGGCGTGTTCGGCGTCGATCGTGTCGCTCTTGCCGTTCATCCGGCGCTCGCCCTTGCGGGGCGGACGGCTCACCTCGACGACCTTGCGCCCGTGGCGGCGAAGGAAGCGGGCCAGGCCGCTGCCGTAGGAGCCGGTGCCCTCCACCCCGAACACGGCGACCACGCCCAGCCCGTCGGCCCAGACGAGCATTTCCTGGTACCCGGCGGGGTTGGCGGTGAGTGCCATCGCACCGAGGTGTCCGCCGAGGCCGTCGATGGCGACGGCGACGTGTTCGTCCTTGTGGGTGTCGACGCCGATGACGACGTCGCCTCGGCCGAGCGCGATGCTGGGCATGTTGTTGATCTCCTCATAGGTCAACAGCCGCTCGCCGGTCGGGCGGGAGGACAGGACTGCGAGGGGACCTGTTGCGATCAGGCTCCTATGAGGTCACTGCCCGCTCGGCTGGCGGGCAGCCCTTCGGATGGGTCGTGCAGCTCCGGTCGGACGACATGTCAACGCCTGGGCACGAGGCCGGTCATAGCAAGGGTCAGGCCGACCGGAGCAGCACCACAGGATCATCGCAGTCGTAGGAGTCGCCGACAGAGCCGATCGACGGCACCGCCCCGATCTCGGCCAGCCGCTCGCCGTAACGAACGGACGTGAATTGACTGCCGGCGTCGGAATGACACACCAGGCCCTCCAGGCGTGCCCCTCGCGACCACCGGGCCATCTCCAGCGAGTCGAGGACCATGTCGGTGCGCATGTTCGTCGCCACCCGCCAGCCCACGATTGCCCGGGAGAAGGCGTCGACGATGAAGCAGACGTAGACCGTGCCCGCCCAGGTGGCCACGTAGGTCAGATCCGTGACCCACAAGGCGTTGGGTCGGGTGGAGCGGAACTGGCGATCGACGAGGTCCGGTGGCCGGGCGGAGGCGGCGTCGGGACGGGTGGTGAAGACCTTTCCACCCCGGCGGACGCCGCGAATGCCCAGCTCACGCATGATGCGCCCCACCTGGTCGCGGCCGACGGTCTCCCCGGCCCGGCACGCCGCCTTCCACAGCTTGCGGGCCCCGTAGACCTCGTAGTTGGCCTTCCACAGGGCCAGCAGGACGACCTTGAGCACGGTGTCTCGGATGGAGCGGGCCGACGGCGCCCGGGACTTGGCCGAGTAGTACGTCGACGGGGCGACCTGCAGCGTGGTGCAGATCGGCGCGACCCCGAACCGCTGCCGGTTCTCGTCGATGTAGCGGACGATCACTTCTGTGGGCGGTCGAGCTCCGCCGCGAAGAAAGCCGAGGCCGAGCGCAGAATGGCGTTGGCCCGGCGCAACTCCCTGTTCTCCTGCTCCAGCACCTTGATGCGCTCGCTCTCCTCGGTCGTGACGCCCGGCTGCTCGCCCTGGTCGACCGCGTCCTGGCGGACCCAGGACCGCAGTGACTCGGGGCCGCAGCCGAGTTGCTCGGCCACCCTGCTGATGGTTCCGTGGCTGTCGCCGGTTTCGGCTCGGAGCTGGCGGACCATCCGGACCGCCCTCTGTTTGAACTCAGGCGAGTACCGACGCTGCGCGGGGGACACCCTTGATGCTTCCATGCTCCATCCTCGTTTCCAAGGTCAGGAGTCTCCGCGGATACCAGGGCAGTTCACGG
>CAWHIC010000013.1:0-14240 GCA_963829165.1 uncultured Acidimicrobiia bacterium
CGCTCACCGTCACGCGCAGGCCCCTGATACAGGGCACCCCCCCCATGCGATCGGGGTCGACGGTGATGCGTTCAAAAGCCATCGAATCAACAATAGGTGGGAAGTCCGCCCTCACGACCCCTGGCCGAAGGGTCGCGGCCGAGCGTCGCTTTGAAGTACCAGCCACCCTTTCCGTCGGCGTACACGCCCTCGGGTCGCACTGGTCTGGGCCAGATCCCCCTTGTGAGAACCGCCGTGAGAACCGCCCTACGGGCCAGGCGGCGAGGCTTTGGTTCTGAGAGCGTTCGCAACGGCACGCTCGCCGGGAACCATCCACAGGCCGGAAACGCCGTGAACTGGACTTTTGTGGTGCGCCCGGAGAGATTCGAACTCCCAACCTTCTGATCCGTAGTTCACGCCGAGGGGTTATCTACAGGTCGCCAGGAGTGTCCACAAGACCCATTTATGGCCTCTGAGCTGGGCTTTCGCGGGTTGGCTTGAACCCGCGGTTGACCGTGGTCGACCGTCCGTTTCAAGTTTTCGCCGACGTTTGGTTCTCACGGTGGTTCTCACGGAACCGGCCCAGAGTTAGATGCAGTGACCGAGGAGCGCGGGGATCACCCCCCGAGCGAGCTCTCACTTTGGCGCCGCCGTCCGGTGACACGAGCGGGACACGCGAACAGGACTTCGCTCGGTGAGCAATACGCACGTCGCGATATGAACGCCGCCCTTCTTGACCACCACGCCGCCGAGGACTTAACGGCGGTGCTGAACGAGGCGGCCGAACTCGCCTGCTCGATGGCGGGGCTCCCGAAAACTGTCGTACCCCAGCCGTACGGTGTGGAGAAGCCAACAGAAGGAGCGAATCCACCATGGCCAAGAAGCCGCCCGTACACACTGTGCCCCATGGCGATGGTTGGGCGAACCGCCGCGAGGGGTCAGATCGCGTCAGCAAGAACTTCGGCACGAAGGCTGAAGCTCAGGCTGCCGGCCGAGCGACGGCCCGCAACGAGAACACCGAGCACCTGATCCACAAGCAGGACGGGACCATCGGCGAGCGCAACAGCTACGGCAACGACCCGCACCCCCCGGCCGGCTGAGGGGATCGCGTCCGGTGGTCGAGTGGGTGGCGATCGGTGTTTCGGGGGTGGCCTTGGTGGTCTCTCTCGCGTCGGCCCTGTACTCCCGACGGGAGGCACTCGCGGCCGAGGACAGCAACTGGCTCGCTCACCCGCTCGACTTCGGTGTCAGTGTCGCCAAGGCACACACCGGGGCAGCCCGGCTGATCGTCACCTACGCGGCAGGCCTGCCGCTGGACGACGTGCGCTTCGAGGTCCCCGAGGACGAGGATGGCCCCTTCGTCGGCTTCGGTGTCGGCAAAGCCGAATCCCGATCTTGGACAGTCGGGCCTATGCGCGTCAGCGACAGCGTGGAGCGGGGCGTTGTCCAGGCGTTGAGCCATAGTGGGGGTGGCCCGCCGTACATATCCGGACCGTTCCGATTCCGGGCCGTCTGCCGAAAGGGCTCACGGCACCGCGAGGTGTCGCTGACCGGCGAGTTCTCCCGGCAGCCATGGGTGTACTAGTGGGGGTTGCGCCTCGGCTAGTCGCTGCATGGAGTGCTCCGCCACGACGACGCCAGTGATCCGGTGCGCGACCGTGGTGAGTGAAGGGGGGAACGGGAACTCGGTGGAGGTCGAAGGCCGATGGTGGCTTCCCGAGTCGCCGGAGCGGCGCATTTTCGGACGACTCTTCATCGATGGCGACGAGCCATGGCAGTTGGTCGTCGAGGGCAGCCTGCGGGCCCCGCCAGCGGCGGGGGCGGATGGCACTTATCCAGCCGACGACGGCCCCTTCGAGGCTCCGGTCGTCCACGGAAACGCGAACAATGGCGATTCGTTCTCGCTCTTCGACTGCTGGAGCAACGGGTCATCGTTCCCGTTTGAGCCCACGAGGGAGACCTGGCGATTCCAGTCGTTCGCCAGGGGCTACGACGTCATTAGCCGACATGAGCTGTTGTCGGACGTACGCCTCCGCCTGGGCCCATTGTTCGAGTGGGCGGGCGGTGACCGCCCTGCTGTCCAGTACACCGACGAGAGCGTCACGATCACGAGCGCCGTCGTTCACGTCGGGGAGGCGACGACGACAGCGGGGACAATCCGGCTGATTCTGGATCATTCCTGGTCGGATGGATCAGTCCGAGCAGAGGTCGTCCGACGAGCGATGTTCGGCATCGACACGCCGGGCGGAATCACCTTCGACCAGGCGATGAAGAGATTCGTCCACCCCTTGCGCGACCTGCTGTCCTTCCTGACGCTCACATACGTCGAGATGGAGCTGACTGCGACACCCGTCGGGGACGGCTCCACGAGGCAACCAATCACCACGTTTCGTACGCAACTTCAGCGTCCGATGCGTTCCCCGCCTCCTCGCCAACGTCACCAGATGCTGGCACCGCTCACAGCCCTGCCGATTCCCCCGGGCGATCTGGTCGAGCGCTGGTTCGAGGTGTGGGCCCGACACACGAAAGCGATCCGCCGCCTGCTCCTAGCCGACTCCGCGCCCTACCTGTACGCCGAGGACAAGCTCATGGCGGCGTTCATCGCGGTCGAGGAGTACCACGATGCGGCGATAGGTGGTACCGCGATGGACCCGAACGCGCACAACCAAAGGGTCGATGCGATCGTCGCCGCCGCTCCCGTTGAGCACCGCAAGTGGGCGGAGGACGTTCTTCGTGGAAAGAACACCAAGGGCCAGACGCGAAAGTTGAACGAGGTCATCGAGCGTGCCGGCACGACGGGGGTGAGGATCATCGAGGCTGTGCCGAAGTTCGTCGAACTGGCGGTCTCATGTCGCAGCAAGATCTCGCATCCGTCGCCGCTTGATGAGCAGGCTGGTGCCCGCTACCTGGCGGCGACCTTCGGGCTTCGGTGGCTCCTTCGGCACTGCCTCCTGGTCGATCTCGGATGCAGTACGGACGACGTGGGGCGAATGCTGGAAAGTCGGCTGGCCTTCAGGGACGACCTCGAACTCATGGGTCGCTGGGCCATCCGCTCCGGCCGGTAGCGAGGACCGCTTGCCCTACTTCTTTGGAGGCTCGACGAACGGCAGGCCGGCGCCCACTGCCTTGTTCACGACCAGGGAGGCGGGGCGAGGGACTGGAGATCGAGAGCCGCTCCCATCGGGCCATCTCGAACCCCCGGATTCCCAGTGACACCGCGGCACAATAGACCCGTGGAGGCAGAGCTGACCGAGTATCCCCCTGTGACGCCAGCGACGTTCAAGCAGCTCTACGGGACGGCCTTGCGGTGTGCTCATCGCGAGTGCGAGAAGCCCCTCTTCAGAGTGGATGACCAGACCGGGGAACGAATTCTCAACAGCCGTGTAGCGCACATTCATGGCCGTCGGCGCGGCGGTCCGCGCTGGATTGTCATGGACCCAGAGGAGAACCGGAACCACCGTAACCTGCTCGTAGTTTGCATCGATCACTCCTACGAGATCGATGATCCGGCCCTCGCGGACGTCTATCCCCCTGAGATTCTCCGGGATTGGAAGGAGACACAACTCCAAGAGTACGAACAAGTCCAGCGTTCCTGGCCACTGAGTGATGCCGAGGCCAACGAACTCGCTGCCTCTGCCGCGACCGGCCTGGAGGTCCATGCGATCGCCGTCGTTGGAGTCGCCCGGGCTGTCTCGCGACTGACATCCAGAGCGAGAAACTCACGAAAACCCGTTGCGCAGCAAGTTGCGATGTGGCGAACGACCGTCGAAGCGACTCGTGCCTCCATGATCCTGTGGGACTCGGAGACGGGCGAGCGGTTGTACGCCGAGCCGTCTCGCATGGAGACAGATCGCCATCGGGGTGCCGTCGCCGGGGCGCTCGCGGCGGCCCACTCGGACCTTCTTCCGATCGCCGCCGAGGTTGCGGCCGAGCTCGCGGCCGTCTGCGCCACTTCCGTCGAGCTACGCCCATGGTGCGAGGCGATCAGTCGGAACGTAGAGCTCACGCTCCAGGCATCCTCAGAGTGGCAGGTGCCGCCGCCATTCGAGGACAGCTCGAAGCTTGAGGATGCGTTGGCAGAACTCCAGATGGCGGCGGACGCGCTCACGGCAAGGTGGCGCGGTGAGGATGTTCCGAGGCCAGTGGTGCCAGATCCGCCTCCGGAACCGACTGAGGACGAGGGGACACGACAACTCAGGGAGCACCGCGAGCTTCTGGAGCCCGCCCGCCGGTACGCGAGGGCGACGCTCGCGTATGACCGCGAGCTGGCACTCCGCTTGTTGAGTGCGACATCGTTCGCCACAACGATTCCCCCGGTCATATCGTTATGGTCACTCGGCCTCAGTGGAACCGCCGGGCTAGTCGCCGATGTCGCTCGTAACGCCGACGATCAGCAATTGCAGGAACTCATCGAGCGCTGCGCAGGCGAGCCTCCACTGCCCGCCATCTACGTAGCCCGGGAGCTACAGCAGATGGCGATGGAACAGGGGCTCATACCGATTGCGAAAGCGGCGAGCGCTTTGTCGCAAACGATCCTTGCCTCCATCGACTGGGCCGCCGAGGAATGTTGGAGGTCTAACGAGATCTACGCCGGCGACCTACTGGCGATTGACGCGGCAACAACAAGTCCGGGGGCTGTCCGCGCTCGACTGGACTCAGCCCTCCGCTCGAATCCCCGAATCCTGGCACAGCTGATACGCGGATGCGCCGAATGGATAGAGCACCGAGACACCTGGGATTGGAATCAAGTCCTAGGATTCAGCCGGAGATACTCGGCCCTCCCTTCCTGGTTTCCGACCGAGGCCGTAACCCAGGCGATAGCTGCCGCCTTTCCGCAGGTTGTCGCTGTGGAAGAACCACGACGGTCGTTCGCCGATCAAACCGATGAAGATCTCGCCGCACAGATCCTCCATTTCGCAAGTCCGAAGTCGTCGTCTTAGACTTTCGGACGAAAACGAAACCCTGTCTCAATGCGCGAGTTGGTGCCGCGTGTCAACGGCGGCCGGAAATTGACCCCCCTGCGGCGTGCTTTCAATCGGTCAACGCACAGACGAGCCTGACCTCTCCGATCGGGACGAGGAGGACCGGCTACCGAAGTCAGCGGAGGTCCGAGGTCGATTTTGGCAGGCACGTGCTACCGGCGCAACGCTGAAGGAGGCGGCGGCGGGCGGCGTGTCGAAGACAGCCGGGCACTACTGGCTCCATGAATCGGGTGGGGTCTGGCCACGTCCCCCAAGCCACGGCCGGCGCTGCGGCTGTCGCTGGCCGAGCGCGAGGAGATCTCCCGAGGGCTCGCCAAGCGCATGACGTTGACGGCGATCGCCGCTCAGATCGGACTGTCGCCGTCCACGGTGTCGAGGGAGGTGAAGCGCAACAGCGCCCTCACCGGCTACCGGGCGGTGAGGGCCGACCGGTTGGCCCAGGCGAGGACGGCCCAACCCCGGCTCCCGAAGCTCGCCATCCAGCCCGAGCTGCGGACGGAGGTGGAGAAACGACTGGCGGAACGGTGGTCCCCTCAGCAGATCTCCCGCCGCCTGGCGATCGACTTCCCGGACGATCCCTCCATGCGGGTGTCCCACGAGACGATCTACACCTCGCTGTTCATGCAGGCCAAGGGGGGTCTGCCCGGCCAGCTGACCGTCCACCTGCGCACGAGGAGGGTGAGGCGTCGCCCTCATCGCCGGGTGTTCGTCGGGCCGCGCCGAATCGGGAACATGGTGCACATCTCGCAGCGCCCGGCCGAGGTCGCTCTGCGTATCGTCGCTGGCCATTGGGAGGGCGACCTGGTGGTGGGCCAGCGTGGCGGATCCCATGTCGGAACCCTCGTCGAGCGCTCCAGCCGCTACCTCGTCCTGCTCCACCTCCCCGACGGGGCCGGCACGGACAGCGTGATCAACGCCCTCATCGCCGCCATCGAGGGCATGCCTCGGGTTCTGCGGAAATCGGTTACCTGGGACTGGGGCATCGAGATGACCCGCCACCTCCGCTTCAGCGAGGTCACCGGCGTCCCGGTCTTCTTCTGCGACGCCCGCTCTCCCCGGCAGCGAGGCACCAACGAGAACACCAATGGGTTGCTCCGCCAGTACTTGCCCAAGGGCAGCGACCTGACGATCCACTCCGCAGCTGACCTTCAGGCCATCGCCGATCAGATCACCGGCGAGCTCTCGAGTGGAAGACTCCGTTCGAGGTCCTGGCCGCCCGCGATGCGATGACTGCTTGAGAGCACCGCCGAAGGGGGTCAGTTTCACGTGCCGCTGACACCCCGAGCGGGAGTCGCGCTCTCGGGCACGGTGAGGGCCGCCATGCACATTGCATACTGACGTCGATTCCTCGACGGACTGTCCTCCGGCGCCGCCCATCTCGGCGGGATCTCACCCACCCTTAGTTACCGAGACGACGGGCATGACTGATTATCGGCCGTCTGCTGATGCATCGTGATGTTGATCTACTCTGACCCTCCGACCGACTGTCCCACCGTCGCGAGACAATATCCAGCGTGGGCCTCTACGATGACGTACCCGACGACAGGATCAGTGCCAACCACCTTGACGAGCTCGCAGCCAGCGAAGACCCGGCAGACAGAACTCGCGCCAGCAACCTCATTGCTCACCTGGGCAGCACCATTCAGGACGAGGTCACCCGCACGCTTAGGGGCGGCTCATCCTCAGCTTCCTTCCTACTGCCCAAGACACGATGGCAGGAGCAGTTCACTGCGAGCATGCTGGAGGGTGAGGAAGACCGGAAGCGAGCAATGGCCAACGTCGCGAAGGCATTGTCTGACGGCTCCCAGCACCGGCACGAAGCTGAGACGGCTGCCATCCATACCGCACGACTTCTTGACGCCCTAGTGTCGTTGTCGCAGGCGCAACAAGCCCAGCTCGGAAGCCTGCAAAACCTCCTTCAGGCAATGGTCGAGCAGACCGCCGCCTTGACGGAACTCACCTCTTCCGGCGCGATCCAGGACGACAAGCGGTGGCACAAGGCATGGCCGGCCCAGAAGGCTGAGGTTCTGCTCGCCGCAATCGCAGCGGTAGCGGCGATCGCTGCTATCTGGGCGGCTTTCGCCGCAGCCAGGCCGCCTGTGGTGCGGGTTCCTCCGCCTGTCGTGAACATCGAGTTGCCCACAACGACCAGTACTCCCCCAGTCGTAGCGCCCGACGTGCAGGCGCCCCCGGCGGTGTCACCTTCGGCCCCTTCGTCTCCGCCAGGCTGACCTGCCTGGCGCCAGCCAACGGAACCCGTGTTCGAGTCAGGCCTCAGGAATTTTACGCCTCGGACGCGAGATCCCGACGCGCTCGTCGGCCTAGTAAGGCATCGACCCCCATGACGAACAGACGAGTGCATCGCGTCCCGCGGGACGGCAGTCGTGATGCGGGCCACGACGCTCAAGGCCGACGGTGCCGGCGTGACGGGGCTGGTGGGCTACTACGCCGGTCTCGCCGAGGACCAGCTCAGGCGGGATGGGCGGAGCCGGGGGCCGATCGACTATTACCTCGACCCCAACGAACCGCCGGGCCGGTGGTGGGGCGGCGGCTCCGCGGCCGTCGAGCTGTCCGGCGACGTCAGGCCCGAGCATCTGGAGGCGATGCTCCACGGCCGCCATCCCGGCCATCGGCGGCAGTTGGGACGGGACTTCGGGGCCAAGTCGGCCCGGGCCTTCGATGCAACCTTCTCCGCCCCCAAGAGCGTGTCGGTCCTGTGGGCACTGAGTCCGGATACCGCCGTACGGGCAGCGATGCTCGCCGCCCATGACGCGGCCGTCGTCGCTGCTCTGGACTGGCTGGAGCAGCACGGAGGAGTCACCCGCCGGGGCAGGAATGGCATCCACCAGGTCGACACCAAGGGATTGGTGGCGGCATTGTTCCGACAGCACACCAGCCGGGACGTCGACCCTCAGCTGCACACCCACGCTGTGATCTGGGCCAAGGTCCAGGACTCCGCCGGAAAGTGGCTGTCGCTCGACGCCCGGTTCCTCAAGCAGCAGCAGCGCTCGATCGGTTGGGTCTACGCCGCCGCCCTGCGCTCGGAGCTGTCGGCTCGCCTCGGAGTGTCCTGGGGCCCGATAAGCGAGGGCCACGCCGATATCGACGGAGTACCCGCGGGGATGCTCACGCTCTTCTCACAGCGCAACGCCGAGGTCGACGCCAGGCTGGCCGAGGCGGTCGCCGCCTGGGTCGACGACCACGACGGCGCTGAGCCCGACTCCCGCACCCTCTACCGCCTGGAACGAAACGCTGTCCTCGACAGTCGGCCGGACAAGTCCGCGCCCGTCCCAGCAGACGAACTGCGACGCGAGTGGGTGGCCCGGGCCCAGGAGGCCGGATTCGAACCGCTCGCCGTCTCACGCTGCCCACTCCAACCGACCCAGGGCGCGTTCTGGGATGACGAAGCAGTTGTCGCCCAGGCCCTGGACATGGTGGCCTCGTCGTCGTCGGCCTGGCTGCGGGCCGACCTGGCCCGCGAGATCGCTGCACGCCTCCCGGCCGAGGCAGCCGAGTCGGCCGCCGACCTCGTGCGGCTCGTCGACGAACTTGCCGAGCGTGCTGGCCTGCGGTGCGTCGAGCTCCACCCGCAGGCAAGGAAGGGTGCGTCCCGCAGGCGCGACGGCCGGCCTGTCACCGAGCACGTGGTGGAGCGCAGGCTCAGCACCCCGGCGATGCTGGAGCAGGAGGCACGTCTGCTGCGCTGGGCCCGGGCCAATATCGGGCCCCGCCGACCATCAGCACCCGGCGACGACGCGTACGCCGTCGCCGCCCGAGACGTAGCTGGCGATCACCGCC
The DNA here is from genome assembly GCA_963829165.1 of uncultured Acidimicrobiia bacterium. Classification (GTDB taxonomy): domain Bacteria; phylum Actinomycetota; class Acidimicrobiia; order Acidimicrobiales; family AC-14; genus JAXDMK01. The sequence continues at coordinate 8,760 of CAWHIC010000013.1, forward strand.
TCGTCCTGATCGTCGGCCCTGCCGGTGCGGGCAAGACGACGATGTTGGCGACGGCAGTCGCCGAACTGGCAGTGCGGGGACGAATAGTCGTCGGCCTGGCGCCGTCGGGCAAAGCCGCCGACGTACTGGGCCGGGAGACCGGTTCGACGGCCACCACCCTGGCCAAGCTGCTCCACGAATACGGCCGAGGGGACGGGCCGCAGCCCGAGTGGCGCCTGGAGCGAGGGACCACGATCATCCTCGACGAGGCTGGGATGGCCTCCACCGACGACCTCGATCGCTTAGTCGCCTTGGCCGACCGCCACGACTGGCGACTGGTGTGCGTCGGGGACCCGGCCCAGCTACCGGCAGTCGGCCGAGGTGGCATGTTCGCCCATTGGTGCGCAGTCCTTCCCGCCCGCCACCTCGACGAGGTGCGGCGCTTCGCCGAGCCATGGCAGGCGGAGGCCAGCCTGCACCTACGCGAGGGCGATCCGGCCGCTGCCGCGCTCTACGCCCAGCACGGACGGTTGCGCACCGTCCATCCCGCCCTCGTCGCCGACCGGGTCGCCCGCCAGCACGAACGGGAGGCTGCAGGAGGCGCCATCGTCGCCATCACCACCGCCTCCACGGGCACCGCCCGAGCCATCAACATCGAGATCCAGCGGCGTCGCAACCCCCGCCAGGTCGGACAGTCGGTGATGCTGGCCGACGGGACGAGAGCCTTCGTCGGGGATCGGGCCGCCACCCGCCGCAACGATCCCGGCCTCGTCACTTCTGGCGGCGGCGCCGTTCGCAACCGCCAGACGTGGACAGTGACCGCCATCGGCGAGGACGGCTCGATCGCCGTGGCCGACGCAGAGCGTGGTTCGGTGCGCCTGCCTGCGGAGTATGTCGCCCGCCACGTCGAACTTGGATGGGCCGTCACTGGCTACGGCAACCAGGGGACAACCGTCGACCACGGCATCTGCGTGATCGAGCCGGCGAGCACCCGGGCCGGCATCTACGTGGCCATGACCCGAGGCCGGGGCCGCAACGTCGCCTGGATCGTCGACCGCACCCTCAGCGCCGACGCCGAGGTGTCCTTCGCCGCCGCCATCGCCCGGCCGCCCAACGCCGGTACCGCCCACGCCGTCCGAGACAGGCTCCACCGAGCTGCCGGCGTCGCCCCGCCGGAGCCGGTCCTCCCGCCAGCGACGGACGACGACCCCGCTCGACGGATGGCCGAGCATCTCAGCCGACTACCGGCGCGACGACCGCCGAGTCTGAGCCGATGAGCGGTACACCGCGAGATCTGGCGGGGCTCAGCGGCCTAGTTGAGGTGATGACAGCCACAGGAGGACACACCATGTCGACCACCTCTTCCGACCGTCTGCCGCTGATGGACCTGGCCGCCGTGGCCGAACGCCTCGGCGTCAACCAGCGCCACGTCCGGCGCCTCGTCGCTGAGCGCCGGATTCCGCTCGTCAAGTGGGGCCACCTACTCCGCTTCGACCCCGCGGAGATCGAGGAGTGGCTGGATCAGGCCCGGATCAAGTCCGAATGGTGAATCAGGTGAGGTGCGGACCGCGGCGGGTGTGGAACTCGCTGTGCCCAGCAGGCTCTCCCGACAAGATCCGAAGGCGAAGGGTGCCATCGGGGTCCCGGCTCACGACCAGCGCCAGTGCCGGCGGAACCTCGTCGTCACCGACCACGAGATAGTCGCCGGGGTGCGGGTCGAGCGGCAGGCGCGCGATGACGCAGGTTCCCGGTGACGATGCCAGGCTCGTACTCCTGGTGGTCGTCCACCCAGAGCTCGACCGTCGGCGCCATGTCAGCCCGCGTAGAGCGCCGGGCGGTAGCGGGGTTCGGGGACCAATCGACCCGTGTCGCGAGCCGCCTCGAGCCAGGCGGCTTTGGCCAGTGCCACCTCTGCCAGCGCCTGCTCAGGCGTCTCGCCGAACGCGGAGCAACCCTCGAGGTCGGGAATGTCGGCGATGTAGCCCTTGTCCTCGTCGCTCCAGAAGACATTGATGTGGTAATCGCTCACGGCTCCTCCAGTGACAGACCGTACCGCTCGACCACTCTGACGAACTGCCGCACCTGGTAGGGCTTCGCTCTCCCTTCACATTCTGGAGGTTGAGCACCTCGCGCACGTCGGGCCGGGCGTAGAGGTGGTGGCTCCCCGAGACCCGGACGAGCCGAAAGCCGAAGGCCTCGACGAGCGCCTGCATGTCGCGAAAGCTGACGTTGGCGAGGTCGCCGCCGGCAAGTGGCGCGTCACGTAACGTTCGCCCTGTCCGACAACGGCATTCGAGATGGGACTCGCCGTCGAAGCCCCGCGGCCTGGCGGCCACGTTGGGACCGCGCAGTAGGACGCCAACTGTGTGTCGGTACCTTTCATGGAGAAGGCCACGAAACCCTGCGTTTCCCGTTAGGCTGGTTTTGTGCTCGGCAATGACAAGGTCCTGGACAGACGGCGAATTCTGGACCAGGTGAGCCCCGCTCCCATCTTTCCGTTTGAACCCTTGTCGACCGAAGAGAAGTCGGTGGAGCGCGGGGATCTACTCATATCTGTCCACGACTTGCCGAATCCGAACGATATATATCCGATGACCTTTGAGACTGACGAACGAGCACCGGGTGAGAAGATTTCGGTCTCGGCTCTTACCGGCTACTTGGAATTTCTTGAGCAACTGATCGTCAATCAGAGAGTGGTTGTCGTTGGCTACAACGTGTTTTCGTCGGAGCCGAAGGATGTTCTTGAGTCAGACGAGGTTGAGTTTGGCCTTGTGCGACTAAAGATCAAACCTTATCGCGACGATCTAGCGGAATCGGCGTTTTCGCTCTTTCGCGACCACGGAATACTAGACTGTGGACTCGTTACGTTGTCCAAACTGGCGCCGTCCGACTTCATCTCTCGTCACCTTCCAGTAGTATCAGGACTGATCGAAGACTTTCGGCGTGATCTATACCGTAGTTATCCGAAGGAGACAGCATTACGGGAGCGGGCCCTTGAACTCTGGACGTTAAACGAAATTGGCGTTCCGCTATACCTGACTGAGTTCGCTCGGACGAGTGCGCTCCCCCTCAAGTTGGCTGCTTGGGAGGTGAGCAACCTGCTGCCAGTCGATTCGGTTGAGCGCACCCTCCGCACCACCGTCATGGCACACTTGAAGGGCTCACTCGACAAGGCTGTTGCGGCGGAGGCTGGAAAGCTTCGGGCGTTCGCCACGCCTGTCGAGTTTCCGGCTACGGCAATCGCAGCACAGCTGGTAAGAGAGTCGTCGTCAATAGAAGACCTGCCGCGCGTTGCATGGGAAATGCGGCAGTCGTTCGAACACCTCCGACATTGGGCGGAGGAGCTTGAAGCCGAGCTGGTTAGTCCGGAGAGTTCGATGAAGCGTCGAATGCGCGCCTATCGCGAGCTTGAAGCGTTATCTGGTGCGATCGGACAATCGGGCTTCCAAGTCGTGAAGGAGGCTGTTCCTCTGACTGACCTGCTCTCGACAATGATAGAGCCGGTTCGAGGGCCTCAAGACATCCAGAACTTGGCGAAGCAACTTGTGGGTGGTCCGATTGAGACGTTGCGACGCGGAGTTCGGCGACACAAGGTTCGAGTGCTTATTCGTAGCAAGACCGAGGCACTCCGCTCCGGCGACTGGCTCGGAGAGTTGGCACGCATCTCGGGCGTGAGCGTTCAGTCGGTTCAAGAATCCGCGCGGGGATAGCCGCGAGCGCACCGTGAGGCGAACGCGGGCGTATCCCCATCCAGTACAGCCCAATGCGATACAAACGGGCGGGTCGGCGCCTTCAAACTGTCGGTAACGGCCCCGTGTGCCTTGGACCGAACCCGCGTCGCTGTCGCCGAGCCGCGATCGGAGGATCGATCAGTGTCGACCGGTGCCTGACTGAGGACCGGCAAGCAGATGACGCACCGACCGAACTCGCTGCTCGAGAAGGGATAGCTTATGCCTGAATGGGCGATCGAATAGATGTGTTCATCAGTTCGACACTCGCAGACTTGGCGTTCGAACGCGAGTTCGTTGCACTCACCTGCCGTCGCATGGGCCTTCTAGCGCATTTCTATCCGGAGGAGTCTACGGCCGGCTCTCTAAAACGCGACTACCTGCGGCAACTCCACAAGTGCCACCTCATGATCTGCATCCTTACGACGGAATCCGCTGCCGTTGTGGAGGAGCTTGAATTGGCGCAGCAGCTTGGCATTCCCGTAGTCGAGCTGGCGCCAGAGAGGCCCACGAGCGACGGACGCTTTTCGCGCCTCAAGGGCGCTGGGAGCATGTTCGGGAGATTTCATCGGTTCCAACATGCCTATAGGAGTCTGGCGGACCTGGAAACTGCAATTGAAGCCGCTATCTCCGAAATCTTTACTCTCCGATGGACTAGCGCAGCGACGTTCGGTACGCTGGACGGTCGAGTATACGATAACATTGCGGTATCTCTACGCGAGGCGAGTTATCGGTATGGAGCTGGCCAAGAGACCTCCATTCTGGTGCTCGGCCCTCGAAGGGCAAGAATGGTCTATGAGTCTCAGTACCTCGATGCCACACGAGAGCGGATAGAGCGGTGTCTCAATGACGGTTCGGACCAGTTCACTTTTGTTCATATTTTTTCCGCCGCGAAGACTCTGGATGCAGCGCAGTTACACGAGTATCCACGCCTGGCCGAGTCTCTAGAGTGGCTCGAGAAGGTGGAACCACGACTTCGCGACAATCCTCGCGTTGTTGTCGCGCCAATCGACGGCGAGATAACTGCGGCGCATATCTGCGACACGACCATTGGGATCGCAACGCAGATAGTTGGCCAACATTGGGTGACTCTCAACGCAGCGGGGTTGGCTGCAAATGACCTCTGGAAACTTATGCTTCAAGCCAGAGACAGTAACGGGATCGACTTGAAGACCTTTATCGAGCAGGTTCGCTGCAGAATCTAATCTCTTGGTTACTACGGATCGCACAGTCCTTGACTTTCCCATTGTTTGTATGCAAGCGAAGGTTGGTAAGCTTATCCGCTGCTGGATTGATTGTTATTACCGACTGTTGGGGCTTAGTCGCAGCGAATGGCACGCAGGGGTACCGCTTCTGACATCCGCCCGCGAGCCAGCTGATTCGGCTTCCGATAACGCCGACTTGAGGCATCGGCGGAGGGCCGTCCCCTAAGGCTCGGAGCACGCCAGCAACGAGAAAAACGTTTCCTGCCCCGCAATAGACGCTTCAAGAGCTTGGCCGGATCCACTCACGAGAACAGCGCCTTGCCCAGCCGGTCGGCCGCCTCCCGCTGCATCGTGGGCGTGACGTGGCTGTAGAGATTGGTGAAGAGGTCGCGTCGGCGTGGCCGAGGCGTTCGGCCGCGACCTTGGGCGGAACGCCGTTGGCCAGCATCAGGGTGGCGCTCGTGTGGCGCAGCCCGTGGGCGGTGAGCCGGGCCAGGCGGGCCTCGACCGACAGGACGGCGAGCTGCCTTGACAGCGACTGGGGGTGGTAGGGCCCGCCCTCGACGCGT
>CAWHIC010000014.1:0-5360 GCA_963829165.1 uncultured Acidimicrobiia bacterium
TGATCGGATACCCTCCACCTGCGGGGAGGACGGCGAATGAAGAGACTTTCATGGATGGATCAACGAAGCCGCATCGGGTTCTACGTTCTTCTTCTCCTCATCGCCTATGGGACGTTGGCTCTGGGCGCATTGACGATCTGGGGAATCTGGACATATCCGAAAACAGGCGAGGTCTCAGCCGTCATCGGAGCGCAAACCGCCGAGCAGGATCGGGTCGCGGTCTATCGTGAGCTGCGGTCGGACTGGCTCTCGACGATAAAGGACCTCGGTCTGACCTTCACGATTACGCCCGTACTGACGCTTCTGGGCACCGTGGTCGGCTATATCTTCCGAGGTCAAGCCGAACAGCCGAGCCCCGGTGGGAGCGGCGAGCCCTCGCCATAACGCCGACCGGGTTGCCGGGGCGCGTCGGCCCGGCAGTGTGTAGCCGTGGTCGACGAGGGATATCCCGACCAGCTACCACCGAGCCCCGGCCGGCCCAGCCCGCAGCGAGACCTGCCCAACGTCATCCTCACCTCCCATCACGCAAGCACGACCGAGCCGGAGGAGCGTCGGGGAGCGGAAGCCCTGGTCACGGTCCACGCCTGGCCCGACGGCCAGCCGGTAGGCGCCCTGACCCACGATCGCTTCGGCCGGATGACGTAGACAGGTGGCTGGCCGCCCGGTCGCCCGGTCCCGCCGGTATGGTCGATGGTTTGGCGACGAAGAACGTGACCGTGACCCTCGACGAGTTGCAGCTTGATCGGATCCGGGCGCTTGTCGAGGCGGGGTCGGCAGCGAGCGTCTCGGGGTTCGTTCAGCATGCCGTCGATGTCGCCCTGGACGACGTGGCCGGCTGGGGATCGCTCCTGGCCGAGGCCTTGCGGGAGACGGGGGGCGCCTTGTCGGAGGAGGAGCGCGCCTGGGCCGATGGGATCCTGGGTTCGCCGGCGTCGAGTTCTGCGCCCTGATGCCGGGTGTGACCCTCGACGCCTGCGCGCTAATCGCCCTCGAACGTGACGACCGCCGCATCCTGGTCCTGCTCGCCCGGGCCCGCGAATCCGGAGCCAAGGTCACGGTGCCGGCGACTGCCCTCGCCGAGGTCGTCCGGGGCACCCGCCCGCCAGATGCGGCTGGCCCGCCTTGTCCGGCAGCCGACGACCGATGTCGTCGCTCTCGGTAGGGTCGACGCCACCAGCGTCGGGCGGTTTCTCGCGGCGAGCGGGACCTCCGACATCGCGGACGCTCATGTCGTCATCTGCGCTCGAAGAGCCGACCAGCACGTCGCCACTTCGGACCCAAACGACCTCCGCCTGCTCGATCCGAATCTTCGCGTCGTTCGCGTCTGAGCTCGTAGCGCGGACAAGCGATGTCCCCACCAGCCCGCGGGCGGGGCCATTCGTCGGCCCACCCGTCGTGACGGCGCGTGCCGGACAACTGGGCACGCGAGCGATATCCGCTCACGTTTACAGAGTCCTCTAGCGTCACCCATGGCGAGAAGTATCGGCACATCTCGGAGACCCCCGAGGCGCAGGAGTTCAGCGGCGGCGTTCCGCGACCGCCCTAGTCAATACGGTGATCGCACCAAAGCTGAACCCACCGATGATGCACGTCCATAAGGGACCACCTCGTAGGAAATAGGTGACTACTCCAAACACTGGAGATCCCACTAGGAACTGTCGAAGAAGCTCGACTGGGGTTCCGGGCCGCCGACTACCAAGCGGAGGCCGTCCTACTAAGAATCGCAGGAAGTTGCCGACCACGGTCCCGTCGGAAGACTCTGTGTTGTTCATCCGGCCGCTCTCTGTCTTGGCGAAGGTCTCCATATGTCCAGAGCGCCATGCCGATTGGGAAGAAGTGCCCGTGTCGATACAAACGTTCGCCGACACCCCCAGTCAGGAAGCTCCCGTGGCGCCGTTACGGATCGCATCGTCGTCGTCGTTCCTATCCGCGACGACTGGGCCAACCCCAACCCCCATGGCCATGACGTTCAACTCCTGCTCGCAAGAGCAGTGCCAGTCCCGAGAATGCAGCTGACGCAAAGAGGCATCCCCAGAGCGGTACGCCCGCGGCAATGCCCTTGGTCCCCCAAAGGAGCAATCCCAAAACTGGGGTCGCGATAGCGAAGTGAACGAGCAGTTGTCGAGCCGTTGCAGGACTGCGACCGTCATCCCGCGTCATTAGTGTTCCGCTCGACGAATTTGGCTGCGCTGGGAGCTCACTGAAACCTCCTGGCGAAGGCACGCCATGCACCGTCCCGCCATACCCGCCCGAGGTGACCGAACCGGCTTCGACCATTGTCGGCTCAGCGGCGCAGACCCTTGAGCGGCTTGCATGGCACAGAAAGGAGCCGACGCGAACTGCCGGCTCCTGTCCGCCCCGCCGGTTTGGCTCCCCGGTCGGGAACGCTCGAGTGCGTCGTTCTCGGCCGTCCCTCCGAGGAACTCTGCGATGAGGTCCGGCACTTCGCGGGCATGATGGCTGAGCGAGGTCGCCTTCGTCCGGCCCTACGCTGGCGCGGTGATGGAGGTGGGAAGCGGGACGTGGTGATGTCGATTGGCGCTCAGTGAGCGAGAACGCGTCCCCCGAGTCAGATGACGCCGTGGCGGCGGTAGCGCCCGTCGAGAGCCTGGCTATCTCCCCGGCACAGTCGGACGCACCGGCTGTCGACGAGCCGGCCCTCGGGAGACGGCTGGTGGATGCTCACCTGGGCTCCGCCTTCGCTGGACTGACTCTCATATTTGTGGTGCTCAAGGTGTTGGCGGTCAGCCATGGTGGCACGACAACGGCGCTCGGAATAGTTGCTGAGGGCGAGACGGCCCCACTCCTGATGGGCACACTTGTCGAGGCCCTCGGGCCCGTCCTTTACGCCATGATCTCAGTGGTGATGTGGATGCAAGCCCGGCCGGACTCCTGGGGGGCAACTCCACTCGCTCTCCGAGGCGCGGGCATCCTCGCGGTGTTGATATGCGCACTGGTGACGCCAGTCCTGGTGTTGCCGATACATGTCTTTTTCGTATGGGGGCTGATGGGCATGCCAGGCGCAATCCGGGCGTTCGGCGGTGTCCTGCAAAGTCGGTTGAACCGCCAGTGGCGACCGTTCCGAGAAGCGCAAGACCAGCTGGCCGCCACTCATGGCGATCAGATTGGCCTCTTGACTGAGCTCCAAATCATTGCCGAGCGATTCGAACAACTTCGCCCGCTCGATCCGTCTCCTGAACTCGTGGCACAGCTCAACGAGATAGAAACGGCTCTCCCCGATATGCAGCGTCGTTGGGGGGAACTCGTCGAGCGTGAGGGCAGAATCGTCGCGAAGAACGAGGACTTCCTGCAAGAGATGAACGCGAGGACCGCCCGACTGCGCAGATGGACGCGCAGGATTGGCTCTTGGGTCCGCACTCATCGCCGTATTCGGCGCTGTGTTCGTTCTCCTCTACGACCGCCCATGGCTGCCGGCGGAGCGCCTGACGGTGAATGGGCAGCGCCCTTTTACCGGCTACGTCCTTCGCGAGAGTCCGGATGAGTTGATCGTGCTGATGGAAGACTCCAGGCGCCTCGTCCGAGTGTACGGGGAGGCGCTCATAGGCCGGAAATTCTGTCGGCAGGGGGCTGCTGGTTGGGCCGCTTGGGCAGCAAACAGTGTCGACTTACGGCCACTCATCACAGGGTACCGAGCGCCCCCATCCTACCCCCGCTGCAGCGATATCAGCCCATGACCAGCGTGTGATCGCAGCCCGCGTGAGGTGACGCGTACTGCCGGTTCCCGCGACCGCGAGTCGGGGGCTCAGCGACTGATATCAAGCGTTACTGGGATTACCCGTCGCTGCGCTGGAGCCGGCCAGGAATACCCAACGAGCGAGGGCGGACATCTTGATCTCCGCGGTTGCCCGGATCGCCGGCCCAGGCGCCGGCCGCCCCAGATCAACCAGATAGTCGAATACGTGGTGGCCTTCCGGGAGGGACATGGCGGCGTCACAGCTGACGCGCACGCCTGATCGCAGCGTCAGCACCCCGACCAGGAGATCCTTCGGACCTCCACTCCAAAGGGATGAGTAGGGGAATTTCCCCCACGCAAAATGTCGTATCTCCGTACCGAGCTTGGCAATGTCATGAAGTGGCACGCGTTTCCTGAACGCACGGTTTCGTATGATCACCACATCACTGTCAGCGACGACGACAGAGGCACCGGTCAGGATGCCCAGGACGACAAGACCGGCGCCCGGGGCGATTAGGAGCAACGCGCCTCCGCCGATAGAAACGCTGATTGCCGCGAGAACACACCCAAAGATGATCAACATGCCCGCGGCCGCCAGGACGTGCGGCGTAGGGCGTAGGAGGAGTCTGTCGCCTCGATGGTCGAGGCCCATCGTGGTGTGCTCTTCTGGTACAAGCTTGAACGCCTCCACGAGAAACAATGATCACACGGAACTGCGTCGACCGGGCAGCCCGATCCGCTGTGGGGCGCTCGCTTGGGGTCCGGGACACCTGATGATAAATGCCGCTATCGTTGGCGACCCGGTTCTTGCGGACGGTCGGGATTGCCCGCAAAGGGTCATTATCGGTTGCCCCGAAGGGACCCAAGCCCGGCAGGTTCTGACGAGCAAGGCGGGGTCGATGTCATCGTTCGACCCAGGCCCTAGACCGGAGCGGCTGCTAGGCGGTCTGGGCCACGCCTACGGCTGTCTGAACCGACTCGGCCGACATCGCCCGGCGAGATAGCTCGAAAACGAGCTCCCAGTCGGGGATCTCGTCCCGCTCGAAAGCGAGCTCGACGGCGTCTGCGAGCTGACCCGCGTCGAACTCGGCGTACCGTCCCGGTCGGCTCTGCGGCGCTGAGGGCACGGGGTCAACGTTACCCCGAGAGGGGTCCCGCTCGAAGGAATGCCCTAGAACCAGAATGAGCGCTCGTGGCAACCGTCGTGCGTCTCGGACCGCTGCCTCTGCGGCAACGTCGTCCATCCCGAATCACCGAGCTCGAGCGGATCCTCGGGTCGAGCGTGCATCTCATCGAAGTGTCCACCGTCGCCGAGCTGGCTGCCAGCGTCGCGACCAGCGACGTCGTCGCGGTGGCGCTTGATGCCTCCAACCCCGGGGAACTAGGCGACGCCGTCCAAGCCGCGGGATCACACCCGGTACTGCGACCTCTTTGGAGGCGCGAGCGCAACACTCGTGGTGAGTCGTTCGAGCTCTTCGACGGCTACGGCCTGCTCACCTCAACCGGCATCGTCGGCCTGGACGACGGGAGCCTCTCCTCCGAGTAAGACCTGGCCCGGCGCGCCTGCCTCGACTGAACTTCGTTCACGTGTCGATCGGGCATCTGGACGAAGCCGGAGAGCACCAGGCGGACGCGTGGACGGAAGTGCTGACAACGAATCTCGAGT
>CAWHIC010000015.1:0-18578 GCA_963829165.1 uncultured Acidimicrobiia bacterium
TGCGTGCCTGCGAGCAGCCATCGACTTCGGCCTTATGGGCGCACGCATCACTGTCCTGCTCGGGACCGCTCGACGGTCCGCTTTAGTTCTCGCCGACCTAAGCCCGGCGCAGAGGCGACCTTGCGCGAGTGGGCGTCCTGGATCGGACCCACGTGTACGCATCCAGAACGTCGTAGAAATCGCCGAGACTATCGCCGAACGCATCTTTCGCATCGCCGTCCCGAACGCCGACGCCGTCCTCAAGGGGAAGGGCAGGGCGGGCAGCTCACAATATTTATCCACTGCGATGGGCTCGTCGACGCAGGTGCGAAGGACGAGCGCGTCGACATGCGTCTCCCCCGCGAGGGGCCTTCGTCCCGTCGACCGCCTGGGTGACGCGGATGACGATCGGGCGTTCGGTCGCAATACCGAGCGGACCCCTCCGCGGACCCTCCTGACCGGGGTGCGCCGATCGGTGACTGATCCCGGCTGTCGTCGGCAGTTGGGTCACCGGCTCGTGGTAAAACCTGTTTTACAGAGGGCGAGCGTACCGGGGGGTCGATAGCATGCGACGAGGTCTGGGACTCTTAATGTTGGTCCTCATGTGTGTGCCCGTGGGGAGGGCGGAGGCGACCCAGCCCGAGAATGTCGCATGTTCGGTGGTACCCAATGACAATCTGGGGCTGGCCGTCTTGACGCTTGAGAAGGTGAACAACCGTCCGGCAACAGTGACCCCCACGCTGAACTTTGGTGATCGTCGGAAACCAAAGTCAATCACACTTGATTACAAAGTCACAGGCTGCCGGTTCTCGAACAAGGAGATCGGTACTCCGGTCATGATTCAGTTTATTGGTCCGCGGAGCAACGCTAACGATGACCTCGCTGCGGACGCCTTCGGCGGAATGACGGTCAAGGCGAGCGACGTGGTCGTAGCGACGTACGGGGTTGACCCAGCCAACGGAACTGACGCCGTCATTCCGGGCGTCTATGCCGGTGGCTTTGTCGTCACAGACCTGCGCTTCGCACAATACCGCGAGAACGCGGATATGACCTTTAGCTATGCCAATCGATCTCTTTTGGCCGTTACGCTTATTTTCCCTGCGCTGCTTGTCGGGACGTTCTTTGTTTGGTATAAGGGACGTGCTGGTGGGTCGCGGGAAAGTTACTGGGCGTGGTTTCGTAAAGGACTAAACCTAGTCGCAGTGGGAGTAGGGTTTGGAGCGGCCACGGTGTACTTCCAAGCCAACGTTGTTGACAAAGTGGACTTCGGCGCCGACTTGGTGGATCGTTCTCCCCTGTTCTGGTTTACGGTGGGCCAATGGTGGGGGGCCGCTCTTGGTCTGGGTTCTGCCTTCATAAGCGCCGTGCTACTAGCGTCGTCTGCAGGGGACAAGACCCGCGGTGGCACCGACCCGTCGGAGGTGACAACGAAGGCCGGTGCGCTCCCGGACTGAACCATTGCGGGGGTCTGCTCGATGACTTACTGACGATCTGGCCAGCGAGCCGCTCTGCCGGATGGATGCAGGTCCACTCCCTGAGCCGGTGCCCCGTCTCATCAACCCGGGGCATAGTCAAATGTCACCGGTCTTCATGACCCCGTTGAACCATTGAGTACGCCACCAGCAACGTCTTTTGCTGCGCTTTGTGAGACGATGAACGACGCTTACCCCACAGATGTGTCTCGATGGATGTCTCCTGATCGGAGTCCTGCCGAACGAACCCTGCGGAGAGAGGCCAAGGACCGTCCGAGGTGTGGTTGAGCGCTACCAACTCCGGATATGGGGCTCTCCCCGAGCATAATGCCGGTTGAGTGTTCGAGACAACGGGCCTGTCAGTCCGGTAAGAACGGGTCTGCCTCGTTGTCGCGGCACACTGGTTCCCATTGGTGGTCGGTACACAAAGGCGTCCATTGTGGCGGCCAGGTGGATGTGCCCCGGGCCCGGCGATGTGGGCGCCCCGTCCGCCGACGCGTCGTTCCGGTTATGAGATACCTCCGCGGAGGGAAATTAGCGTCGCCGCCGCACTCTGACGGCACCGACGTAGGGAACCTGCGCGTCGACGAAGTAGGTGACGCTGATCCCCGATGGCAGCCGTCCTCAAACAGCTGGACGCTGGCGACGACCTGGCCCGTCGTCCGGGGCGGCCCATTCTGCACCCAGGCGAAGAGCTCGTCCGTCATCTGGGCGCGATCGGCTGGAGTGAGGCGGTCGAGGTCCGGCTGGGACGAGTCGGTCAGGAAGATGCGCAGGTCACGCCGAGCGGCGGTCGGTGCCCTGGAGGTAGTCCTTGAGCTCGTCCTTGTCCGAGAAGCCACGAAGCGAGCCGTCTGCGATCTGCGCCCGGGCAGCCTCGACCGCGTGTGCCACGGCTTCGTCGCCTACCTGGGCTCGCCACTCGTCGAGCAGCGGCGTCGGGCTGGCATTCTCCTCCGACATAGCCACCAGGGTAGATCAGCCGCCGGCGACGAAGGCGACCACCACGTAGGCGGCGGGCGGTCGAAGCTCTGGCAGCGGTGATCGTAGACGGGGCGTGGCGGTCGGCGTGCCTGGCGGCGACCTGCACCTCCCGCGACGGGACGCCGGCCTCCAAGGCGCGCATGATGAACGCCGCCCGCAGCATGTGGGGATGGACGTGGCCAGCCCGGCGCGCCGAGAAACCGAACCCACCCACCGGGGAGCGGTGCGACGGTCGAGCCGACTGCCTGTCAGCCGTCACGGAACTCCCTGGTGGCGACCTCCGACGACAGTTCGCTGCTTGCTAGGTAGTGTTCGGGGTCCTACGGGCAGCGCCGGGTTTCCACGCAGCAACGCGTGCCGCCACGACGTCAGTCCCCGTGTACTCGGTCGCGAAGTCGCCCTCCTCGTAGTAACCCGCACGGGGAGGCGGAGCGGGTACACCTTGGTCGTCGAGGAACTTCGTCAATCGCTTGGCGGCGTTTTCGAGCTGCTCCGGAAGCTCCCCGTCAGTCAGATATGACGGCAACAGATGCCTGTCGCCCCTGGACATACGGTCAACCGTCTCAGCGGGGGCCTGCACGGCTTCCGCTTCGGGCGGGTAATTCGGAGGTGGAATGTCGGTAATTGTTTGCCGCTCGGGGCCGACAAAGAGATCCCAGAACGGCCGGGCCCGACGGTCCCGGCGAGTAAGCGGTCGCTGATTGGGAGCGAAGAGATCCCGAAGTGTTGCGATGACACTTGTATGGTCAAAGGTATGCGGAACTACCGCCGGAGGGGTATAGGCCGAAATGATGATCGTCGGGACGCGCATGCCGAGGCGTTTGAAGTCGAACGGGGCGTTACGTTGTTCAGCAAACCAGGCCACGAACCGCCTGGTCGCCGTTTGCGGATGGCGTAGGGTATTACCACGTACGGGATGAACCGTCGACGGAGGAGAAACCCTGTCGAAGAAGCCGCCGTGCTCATCGAACGTAATTACGATAGCGGTTCGTCTAAATAGAGGCTCGTTGTTCCTCAGGGCCACGTAGATTCGCCTTACCAACTCCTCACCGCGAGCAAAATCGCTAGAGCTGCTTGTCACCTTCTGATTGTTGCCGGGGTGATAGCTGTTCGCCCCCTTTCCTTTGTGGCGAGGTTCGATGAACGCGTAGCTGGGGAGCGTCCCTCGCTGGACATCCGCCCAGAAGTCGTTCATGGCTCGCCACTGATCGGCGCGCTCATCGGTGAGTAGGTGCTTGAACACCATGACCTGGGGCATTCCGCTGAAATAGATTCGCCACGGGACGGGCCTGTCCCGACTACCCTGCTGCTGGTTGCGCTCGTCCTCGAGCATCTCGAAGACGGTGACGTCATCGTAAAGCCCGACCTCGATGTCAACCGCCTGCGCGGAGGTCCCCGCGTGAAGGAAGTTGCGGTTGGGCCAGGTGGCGCCGGGTACCGATGAATACCATCTCTTGCACAAGGCATAGTCCCGGGCGAGTTGGCCAAGCACTCTTATCTGGTCCGGAGGCATACAGCGCATTATCGAAGGACTTTCCGCATCCGCCTCCTCGGTGCGGCGTGGCGTCGAGCGCCTCCTCCGCCTCTCGATCGATCGACATATCGCGACGACAAAGGTCATGGCCAGCGCGCTGCTAATGACATACGGGAGCACATCCCGATGCGGCGTATCGATCACCCTAGCGACGTTGCGGCCGGCGGCACCGACGACGGTCGCGCTACCAGCAATTCCAGCTAGTGTAAGCGCTGGTCCAATTGCGAGCACGAGTGGGCGGCGAAACACCAAACCTGTCAGGAGGAGCCCCGTGATACCGATGGTGGCGAGCAATGACGACCAGTCGTTGTTGTGCAGACTGAACCAAAGCTCGCGAGGCGCGAGCGCGAGGAACACACCTAAGAAGACAGCGCCGATCCAGATACGCCACCAGCGGAAAACCGGCATATGATCTCGACCTAGCAACCTGGCGCGGTAGGCGTCTGCGAAGCCGTTCATCTGGTAGGTCACATGTCTGCCTCGTCGGTGGGCAACCGAACCCATCTGCTGTTGCGCCGACTTATGCGAATGCGGCGGCCCCAGTCCCAGAATGTGGCGACCGTCGGGGTTGGGGTGTGCTCTCCGGCTCAGCGGATTTGACAGATCTACGGGATTGCCATGTCGTGACGGCTCAAGCCGGTCCAGACCAGGCAACTCGAGGAAACCAAAGAGATGATCGAACGAGCGGTTCTCAAGCATCAGCACAATGACGTGATCGATGCGTCCCCGAGCGATGTCCAGGTTTTCGTCGCTGAGCTGCTCGTCCTTACCCCTCCAGTACCGCTCGGGAGTCGGGAGACGGCGACGCAGTACGCGCTGGACCGTCACCCGTGGCTTTGACAAGTAATCCCTCCTTCCTTGGATAGTCGGAACCCAGTTGCGAGGGCGGACGACGATCACGCTCCGCGGAACGTGAGAAGAGGTCCGGCTACGGTGATCGTAGAGCGGGTCTTAGCCGGGAGTCGGCTGTGATCGGGTGCGCCGGGGTGAGACCGTTAACCAAGGGTGCCAGACCTCGTCGTCCTGGCCCCGGCGAAGGCAACCGGTAAGCCCGGCTCGGCGCGATGCCCGTCCCGTCGTCCGAGCCGGAGGCCGTCCAATCGCCTTCTTCCGTGAACGCAATTTCATCCACCCCGCTTAGGATATGTGACAATAGTGCGATGATTGATGTCGTCGAGCAGACCGAGGACGCTTCGTCCTCGATATTCTTTGGAGTCGTACATCCGCAGGGTGGTGGTTGGCATCTCGAACAGCCTATTGAAATGGCGTTCGAGGACGGCTTGTGGACGCTGCTTGTGAGCGGCAGTCAATTTCGGGTGGTCGTTGCGGGCGTAATTCCAGACGATATCAAGACGTTTCTCAATGAAGTGACAAGTATTACTCAAGGTTGCCTCGACGGATTGGGATTCTTACTAGGCGCAACATTGACGGCGGAGCTTACGGGCGGCTTTGTTCCGCCAAACATCGTCATTGTGCGACAACACGCCTGGCCTGAGCTTGCCAACACAGACAGCCTGAACGTCTCGGGCAAGGACCTTGGACCGTATGTAAGGTGTAGCATCACGACTCCTGAGATCCGCTTGGCTCTCGCAGACCTGGGCTTGGCCCTGTCGCGGCCAGACGACACCCCATTCTATTGCTATCGTGCTGTCGAATCGATAAGACAATGGCTGATGAGGAGAGATGGAATCGCCGAATCCCACTCCTGGCCTCACCTTCGAAAGTGCCTTGGCTTCACCGAGGCCGAGTTAAAGGAACTAGCGAGTGCAAGTCGACGACGCAGGCACGGCGCGGCAGATGTACTCGGCGAGCCCCAGAGACTTCGACTGCTCAAGCTTGCTCGCGAGGTTGTTCGCAAGGCGGTAGCAATTGCGGACGTCAGTCCAGAATCCCCTTCGGGCGACGAATAGCGCCTGGTATTTCCGCTTTGCTGTTCATCCGGCGTAGCTCAGTATCACCCGTCCTGCAGTCGCGGTGTAAACGGCGATCCTGATCCGCTGGGCCGAGCATAAGGTGCGTGGCTCGCCGTTTGGGGCTGCTGGAGGACCGATTGGCTAACACCCTCCGGGGCACGTTCCCGATCACGGTCCAGGACGGCGCCCTCGTCGGGATCGGTGCCACTATCAGTTCGACGAGCGGCATGTCGACCGCCGTCGCTACACCTGGATCGGCCCGGCTTCGCCATCTGCGGGACCTAGCACCTCTGGCCCGCAACGAGTTCATCTGCTGGGTCGAGGAGGCCAAGCAGGCGACGACACGAGCGCGCCGCATTCGCCGGACCCAGGAGGAGCTGGAGGAAGGCCAGCGCCGACCCTGTTGCTGGCCAAGGGTGCGGGCACCGCGAGCGCAACGGCAACTAGCCCGCCGCTCCGAACCAGGTGACCAGTGCATGCGGCAGAGCCGGGTCGGTGAGGTCTCCCGTCCAGGCGACGTGTCCGTCGGGGCGGATCAACACGGCCGGGGGGGCAGGGATCTCGCCGAGGACGGGTAGCTCCCACACGCCGGCATACTTGGCGTCGACCAAACGGACTCGATCCGCCCAGGGAGAGATGTCGAAGCCGCCCGGTTCACCGAGGTTGAGGAGCACGGGCCGGGCGTCGTGCAGCTGGGTGAAGACGCGCGTGGGACCGTCGGCGGTGTGCACGTCGAGGTCGGGCATGCGTCGCCCGAGCAGCGGGTGTCCCTCTCCGAGGTCGTAGTGGATGTCGAGACCGGAGATCATCCCCGCGATACGCCGGCGGGGCTCGTCCATGCCCATCAGATCCGACATGATGTCGCGGAGGGCCTGGTGGCGGTCGTCGGGGCGGCCGAGCGCGACTTGGGCCATGGTGTTGTGCAACACCCGGGCACCGATCGGATGCCGCTCGGCGTGGTAGGTGTCCAGCAGGCTCTCGGGCGACGTCCCCTTGACCACTTGGGCTAGCTTCCATCCCAGGTTCACGGCATCCTGCACGCCCGTGTTGAGGCCCTGGCCTCCTGCCGGGGAATGCACGTGGGCTGCGTCGCCGGCCAGCAGGACCCGACCGCGGCGATAGGACACGGCCTGCCGCGACATGTCGGTGAACCGGGAGATCCAGCTGGCGCGGCGGAGCCCGAAGTCCGTCCCGTAGGCGACGACGAGTGCCTCGCTGAGATCCTCCAGGGTGGGCTCGCGGGCGTGTTCGAGGTGCTGTTCGATCAAGACCACCCGGAACGGCCCGTCATCGCCGACCCGGCCGATGCCACCACCCTCGCGGCGCATGCCCAGCTGCGGTTCCTCGTCCATCTCGACCTCGGCGATGATCCAGCTGGTCGAGGGATCGAACCCGGCGAAGTCGATCCCGGCGGACTTGCGGATCAGGCTGCGGCCTCCGTCGCAGCCGACGAGATACTCCGCCCGGAGCGACGTGTCCCCGGACACCTCGACATCGACGCCGGTGTCGTCCGGCGCGAAGCCCACCACCTCCCGGCCACGAAGGATCGGAACCCCGAGCTCACCGACCCAGTCCGCCAGGATGGGCTCGAAGAGGCTCTGCCTCAGCGCGAGCACGTAGTTGTGGCGGGTGGGGAAGTCGCTGATGTCGAGGAACATCCCGCCGTATCCCAGAGCCGGCATGACGTGTCCCGCGGCGAGGAATCGTTCCGCGATACCACGCTGGTCGAGCACTTCGATCGAGCGGGAGTGAAGTCCGCCGGCTCTCGATCCGTCGATATGCTGACTGGTGCGTCGTTCGACGATGACGACGTCGATCCCCGCCAACGCCAGCTCGCCCGCCAACATCAGCCCCGTCGGGCCACCGCCTGCGACCACCACCGCATGCTCGGTCATCGGCGCCCCCCGGCCAACTCGGCCCCGGACAACGACAGCCAACCGCCGCCGAGCGAAAGCGTCCTCCCTGCCGGCTCCTCGACCGGTTCCGCGCCCCCGCTCCACCCATCTGCCCAAGGCAACACGCGCATTCCACAACTCCTGGCTGCATAGGTTCTGGCCGTGATCGGCTCAGCGGATGAGTCATGGTCAGCACATTTCGGTCGCTTGCGGCAAGCCCCCTCCCTCGCGGTATCTTGTAGTTGGCGGCAAAGGTTCGCGCTCGACAGGCGCACCGTGGCGAACGGGTTCCTTGCGAACCGTCGGCATGGGAGTTCGAAGACTAGGTGCCCTCTTCGGTCCAGTCCGCGGCAGTGATGCCGTCGTGGTGCCCGGCCGGCCACTGGACCAACTCGATGCGGTTGCCGTCGGGATCGACGATCCACGTCGTTCGAAAGTCGTCTGAGTCGTCCGGTGACGTGGGCACCTCGGCGTCGATGCCTTCGGCGGCGAGCGCACTGATGGTGGCATCCATGGATTCGACCTTGATGACGAAGTGGCTGAGCCCGGTGGTGACATCGACCTCGCCTTGGCTTGGATCGTGGACCAGTTCGATGGTGACGAACTCGTCGCCGGGAAGCCGGAGCATGGTCAGGTGGCCCATCCCGGTCTCGGGGACGCTGCCGACGACCTTGTACCCGACGGCGGTGTAGAACGCGAGCGATCGGTCAAGGTCGGCCACCCGCAGGCCAAAGTGCAACGTCCTCATCTGTCTCCCTCCGTCGGATATCGGTGGATGGCACTTTCGCCAATGAGTTTATGCCCGTCGTACGACCGAAACGCATTTGCCATCGCCGTCGGCATCAACGTGTATGGAGAGGTGGAAAGGACGCGACCATGGAGCTTCGCTCGTGCGCCCACCTGGAGTTGGACACGACGAGGAAGTGGCTATTATGCCAGGCTGTTCTTGCCGCTCTTTCGGCTCCATCCGCCGGAGAATACTCATCCATACTTCCCCTGTCAGCCTTCCACCCGTCCCCCATTAATGGCATCCACGCGCAAAGTATCAACCAGCAAAGGGCTCGGCCAGCCAGTCGACCCAGCGCGGACGAAGTCCCACTCCGGCCGATGAGTTCGTGGGACTCCCGTCGTCCGACCGATGTGCAGCGTCCACCGACGAGCTTGGGAGAGGGATCATGAGGCTCGGTCTCCATCGTCCGCCAGCTGCTGGCCGCGGGGCTGCTCGACGAGCTGCACCTGCTCGTGCACCCGATCGCCGTCCGCAAGGGCATGCGGCTGTTCGATGAGGACGAGACCCCGGTTCCCCTGAAGCTGATCTCCTCGCAGACGTTCACGACGGGCGTGCTGAACCTCGTCTACGGACCGGCCGAGTCGGCCCCCGAGGGCACCTACGACGACGCCAAGGTCCACCTGCCCCAGTCCGACGAGTAATTTCCTCAGCCGTGGATGCTGTGGAAGACACGTCGGGTGGCTGAGGAGCCCACGCCGTTCAGTGCGCTCCTCGCCGGCTATGGCACCACGTCCATCGGCGACGGGGTCCGGGCCGAATCGGTGTTCGCGCTCCTCAAGCTCCGAGCCGAGAACGGGAGCGCGGCGTGGTCGATCCGCAACGGGGGCGTCCCGCTGGCGGGCGAGGAGCTGCTGGGTGTCCTCGACGGCCTCACCACCTCGATGCGCCAGCGGCTGACGATGGCGTGGAAGAACCAGACGCCGGCGCGAACACCCGGCGCGCCGCTGCCGCCCATGCAGTTCAGCGAGCTCCTCGCGGGCCTCGACACGCTCGGCGTGGGCGACCAGTACGTGATCGAGTCGGTGTTCGCGGTCATCAAGGCCCGCCGAGCCGACGGGGCGCCGGCGTGGTTCGTACGGTCCTCGGAGATGAAGCTGAACCCGGAGGAGCGGCTGGGCGCCCTCGAGGGATACGCGGCCACCGTCCGCGAAAAGCTGGCCGACACCTGGAAGTGGTGACTCGCTCCAGTGCCGCAGGCAACGTTCGCCCTGTCCGCCAACCCACCTTCTTGCGCGGCGGGGTGCAGCCCGCCGCACGTTCTGGGACGCGCGTTCGGGAACGCGCCGGGAGCCGGCTGGCAGCGAGCCATGTCCGCTCGCTGGGTGCGGGGCCGAGGTGTGGCGAACGATCCCTCGACCCGACCTAGCTAACATAGCTAACATGTGGTGGTGCGAGTGAACATGCACGACGCCAAGACGAACCTGTCCCGATTGGTGGCGGCAGTGGAATCGGGAGAGACCGACGAGGTCGAGATCGCACGGGCAGGACACGTGGTCGCTCGCATCGTCCCGCCTCGCCCCCCGGCCGCGCGCCGGCCCGGCTTCTGGGCAGGTCGGGTTCGCATCCACGCCAACTTCGACGACCTTCCCGCCGACGTCGAAGCTGCCTTCCGCGGCGAGGCGGGATGAGGGTTCTGCTCGATACCCACATCGTTCTCTGGTGGCTCGCCGACGACCCGTCACTGCCGGCACGAGCCTCCACCGTCATCGCCGACGCGGAGACAGAGGTGGTTGTCTCCGCGGCCACCGTCTGGGAAATCGAGGTCAAGAGAGCCGCCGGCCGCCTCGAAGCACCCGACGACATCGTGGGCGCCTTGCTGGCGAACGACTTCGACACCCTCTCCATAACCCCGGTCCATGCAGTCACCGCCGGGCGTTTGCCCGCTCATCACTCCGATCCCTTCGATCGGATGCTCATCGCCCAGGCGCAGGTCGAAGGCTTCACGCTCATCACTGTCGACGGCCGGCTCTCGGACTACAACGTCGAGCTCCTACCCTTCGACTGATTCAACTGGCCGCGGG
This sequence comes from uncultured Acidimicrobiia bacterium, assembly GCA_963829165.1. GTDB lineage: Bacteria > Actinomycetota > Acidimicrobiia > Acidimicrobiales > AC-14 > JAXDMK01. The sequence continues at coordinate 10,589 of CAWHIC010000015.1, forward strand.
GGGCGCCGGGGCGGCAGCAGGAGGAGTGCACCATGAACTCGATGGCACGCCGGATGTTCGAGCTCGTCGAGCCGATCGGTGCCATCCCCTACTCAGCCGACGAACCCAACGAAGCGATGTTCGCCCTCGGGTTCACCAAATACTGGGACACCTACTTCGCCGGACGGGCGGCGCCCTTGGGCCTCGCCCCCGCGGAGGTGGTGGACGCGCTCTTCTACAACTTCGCTCCCGGCGAGGTGGCCCGACATATCCCGAAGGTGTGGCGCACCACCACACCCGAAGCGGCGATCGCCGCTCGCCAGGCGGGCTGCGTGAAGGCGTTGCGGCGGATCCTCGGCGATCACGTTGACTCTCCCGGCTTCGCCCGCGCCGCGGAACTGTTGACCAAGGCCGCGACCAGCGCACCGTTCGAGGGCCGGCCGATGTACGCCGCGTTGCGCACCATCCCGATCCCCGATGACCTGGTGGCCCGCCTCTTCCATGCCGCCTCCTTGCTGCGGGAGCACCGTGGCGACGGACACATCGCAGCCCTGATGATCGAGGGTGTCGGCCGCCTCGAGGCTCATGTCCTGTTCGCCCTCGACATGGGCATGCCCGCGGAGAAGTTCGGACGCATCCACCACCTTCCGGCGGCGCAGCTCGCCACCGTGATCGACGGAATGCGCGATCGCGGCCTGATAGGCGATGACGGTTGGCTCAGCGAACAGGGTCGCGCTGTCAAACAGCGGGTCGAGGCGCTCACCGACGACCTCGCGGCGAAGCCCTACGAAAGCCTCGAGCCGGGCGAGCTCGACGAGCTCATGGCCACGCTCGAGCCGCTCGCGGCGCTGCTCCTCGCCGCCCAGGACTGGTAGACGCGGAGCGACAGGTGCTGCCAGTAGTCGCGGGAGGCATCCTCGTCGTCACGGGACGCCTCGTCGTAGGTCGCCCTCAGGTCGAACCGGCCCCGCGCGTCGACCACCGCTAGCCGTCACCTGATCGGGACTTCAGCCACGCCTCGCCCCGGCGGTTCGACGCTTGCGAGAGCCAGGCCTCCTCGACGATCTCGGCCAGCTCCTGGCGGCTGAGCTCGCCGATCCGGCCGGCCCGCACCAGCACCGAGCGATGGCCGTCGAAGTGGGGCGTGGTGAAGAAGGGCGAGGCCGGGTCCTGCACCAGCGCCTGCTTCTCGTCCTCCGAGGGGACCCAGATCACGATCACGTCGTCGTAGCGCTGGCGGGTGACCGGGTCGACCGCGTCGGGCCGCGGGTTGCGGAAGAACACGAACGACTTGCCGCCGACCTGGTAGACGGGGTTGCCGTTCGGCCCCGGGACGACCGTCACGTGGGGCATGGCCTGGGCCAGCTGGTGGACGTCTTCCACCAGGGCCGGTCCTTCCCGTCGAGCCATCCCCCGAGGATACGAGCGGGTCGGCACGAGGCCATGATGGGCGGGTCCGACCGGATCGACGCCGCGTTGGGCGCGGGAGAGAGGGAGTTCGACGTTGCGGCGCGCCATATCGGGGTTCCACCAGGACGACGCCGGTGACTGGGTGGCCGAGTTGTCCTGCCTGCACAACCAGCACGTTCGACACCGGCCGCCGTTCCAGGAGCGGCCGTGGGTGACGACGGAGGCGGGGCGCACAGGTCGCCTCGGCGCCGACCTGGATTGTCCGCTGTGCGACCGGGCCGAGCTCCCCGACGGGCTGCACGTGTCCCGCACCGCGGGCCCGTTCGACGCCACGACCCTGCCCCCAGGCCTGCGGAAGGCACATCGGGTGGCCGAGGGCGTGTGGGGCCGCCTGCGCGTCATCGAAGGTTTCGCCAGCATCATCCTCGACACCGACCCCCCGATCCGCGCCCAACTCACGGCGGGGGAGAGCCAGGCCATCCCTCCCGGCGTGCCGCACGCCGTCTCGGTCGACGGCCCCGTCCGCCTGGCGATCGACTTCCTCGTCCCCGCCGGGGCCTAGCCGTTCGGCACACCCGCGCTCAAGTCCGGCCCCCCGGAGGCCGACGATGGGGCTCTACGCAACTGGAAGGCGGGCCATGGCGCGTCGGAGACCCGAATCCGTGGTCCTGTCCCACAACGGCTGGGCCACCCGCTGGCGGTGCCAGTGCGGCTACGACAACACCGGCCGCAACAGCTGCCTCATGTGCAGCGGGCCGGCACCGACGGAGTTCCTGACCGATCCCACGGTCTACGAGGAGCCCTACGTGCCCCCGCCCCTGTACGGGCCGCCGGTGAAGACGGGCACCAAGGCCAACCGCACGGTGATGGCGATCATCCTCGCCAACCTGGCCATCCAGCTGGTCGAGTTCGCCTACTTCGCCGGCGCCGATGTGCCCCGGGCGACCGCAGTCAAGGCCTCCCTGTTCACGGGACTGGCCTTCTACGCCATCACCGCCTTCTGGGTGCTGGGCCGGTCGGCGTCGCTCAAGATCCGTCCCTTCACCGGGCTGGGGTCGAACTGGGCCGTCGGCGCCGCTGAGGGCGCGGTGGTCGGCGGTGTGGCCGCGGTGCTGCTGGTGGCCGGCCTCCGCCTCATCACCGGGCACCCGGTCCTCGACCCGTCCACCGCCTTCCTCGCCTCCCAGGGCTCGGGGCTGGCCCTGCTGCTCGGGTTCCTCGTCATCGTCGTGGCGGCGCCACTGGTGGAGGAGCTGGTCTTCCGGGGCTTCATGGCCGAGTCCTACCGCCGGTCGGGCAAGCGGCTGGCGATCATCCTCAGCGCGGGCGCCTTCAGCCTGGCCCACCTGTCGCTGCCCCAGCTCCGCTACTACCTGCTCATGGGCGTCGCCCTGGGCGTCGTCTACTGGCGGCGGGGCCTGGTCGGCTCCATCGCCACCCACGCCGCCTTCAACGGGGTGCTGCTGGCCGTCGCCCTGGCCGCGGCCCACGGGCCGGCGGTGGAGCACCACGTGGCCGGCGCCACCATCGCCATCCCGGGGACGTACAACGTGGTCACGTCGCCCTTCGGTAACGACGACCTGGTCGCCAACGGCCCGCTGGGAGCGACGGTCGAGGTGGCCCACGTGGTCCTGCCGGGGGTTGTGGCGTCGGCCGACGTCCTGGCCCAAGGCTTCGCCCGGGGGGCCTTCCCGCTGCCGGACGAGATCGTGATCGACGGTTCTTCGGTGTCCGTCTTCGACCTCCCCGCGGGCCGGGCCGTATCGATGGAGGCCGAGATTGCCGGCCGGGACGGACGGGTCATCGTCCTGCCCCAGGGTTCAGAGGCGTGGCTGGCGTCGTATCGCTCCGACGGGAGCGCCCAGTCGTCGGAGGACTTCGACGACATGGTGCGTAGCCTCACCTTGCCGCCGGCGCCGGCGCGGGCCGCCGCATGAGCCGACGTGGCGATCAGCGTCGACCGACCGGCGGACGCGCTACGGGCTGACGGTCTCCAGGCCCTGGGGGTAGGAGCCGGTGGCCTTCTTCCAGACCTCGGCGGCGCCCCGTTGGGCGACCAGGCGGGCGATGGCGATGGCCACGCCACAGGCCGCGGCCCAGGCGAGCGCCTCCGACCACTTGATCGACGGGGAGGCCGGGTTGGTGGGCGGGTCGGTGCCCTTCCACTTGACCCAGCCCTTCTTCATGGCGGTCCGGGTGAGGCCGCCGGACGCGGCGCCGCTGAGGGCGCCGGCCCCTTTCCACAACATCGTCTGGTTGCTCACGCCTTCATGTCTGCCCACTCCACTCCCACGAGGAACCGACCGCCAGGCCACCCTCCGCTTCCTTACGGCAAGTAGGCTGGGTCCGCCGCCCGGCGCCATGGTTGTGAGGAACATCCCGCGCCCATCTCCCCGCTTGGCCAAGGGCCTTGGCGTGCTCGTGGCGCTGGTCTGTTGCGGGTTCGTGGTCCACGCCCTCGCCCGCCAGTGGAGGTTGGCCCGCCACGCGGTGGCCGGCGCCGACCCGCTCTGGCTGGGCCTGGGCCTGGTGGCGGCCGTTGCCGGCATGGCCGTGCTCGCCCTCCTGTGGGGTGCGGCGCTGCACGTCCTCGGCGCCGGCACGGGCTGGCTGACGACCACGACCATGTACTTCCGGGGGGAGCTGGGCAAGTACGTGCCCGGAGGCCCGTGGGCCGTCGTCGGACGCTCGGAGATGATCACGCGCACCGGCGTGCCCCGGGCGATCGGGTACGGAAGCGTGGTCCTGTCGCTGCTCGCCGGCTACGTGGCCTGCGCCCTCTTCGCCATCGCCCTCCTGCCCGCGGGGCTGAACAGCACCGGCGCCCGTTCGGCACTCTGGATCGTCCCGGTGGCCGTCGCCGGGCTGGTCCTGCTGCACCCGGCGCCGTGGCGCGTCGGGTTGCGCGTCCTCGGCCGCCACCGTGACCTCGACGTCCCGCCCCCCTGGCGGCAAACGGCCCTGCTGGTGGTGCGGGGCGTCCCCGCCTGGCTGTTGGTGGGCACCGCCACGTGGTGCGCGGCCCGGGCCCTGCACGCCGACATCGGGTACGTCCGGGTCCTGTTCGCCACCAGCGTGTCGTGGCTGGCCGGCCTGGTGGCCGTTCCCGTCCCCAGTGGCATCGGGGTGCGGGAGGCGGTCTTCGTGGCCACGGCGGGCCCTCTGCCGGCGGGGATCGCGGCCGCGGTGGCGGTCACCGCCCGCCTCACCTTCGTCCTCGGCGACGTCCTGGCCGCGGCGGTGAGCTCGCTTGTCGCCCGGTGGCGGGTGGAGCCGCTCATCGTCTCCCCCCGCCGGCCGCCTACGTTGGGACCGTCGACGACAGGCAACTCAAGAGGAGGGCCCGTGGCACAGCGCAAGGCCAGTGCGAAGTGGGAAGGCGACCTGTTCGAGGGCAAAGGGACCGTGACCGCGGCCAGCACCGGGCTGTTCACCGACGCGCCGGTGAGCTGGCCCGCCCGCACCGAGGACCAGCCGGGGGGCAAGACCAGTCCCGAGGAGCTGCTGGCGGCCGCCCACGCCGCCTGCTTCTGCATGGCCCTGTCCAACGAGCTCAGCTCCCGGGGCAACCCGCCCGTCCTCGTCGAGGTCGAGGCCACCTGCACCTTCGAGCCGCCGACGATCACTACCGTCGACCTGGTCGTGGTGGCCACCGTCCCCGGCGCCGACGAGGCCGCCTTCCGGGAGGCGCTGAGCGCGGCCGAGGGTTCCTGCCCCGTCTCCAACGCTCTCCGCGGGGGCGTGACGATCAACGTGGACGGTCGGCTTAACTGACCCCCCGGCTATCATGGCCGGTGGAGATGTCGTCGCCCACCTGCGATGACGCCCAGCAGCTCGAAAACTTCCCGAGGCTTCGCTTGATGATGGACGGCCCATGACAGTCGACGAAGAAGAGGCGCGCTCCGAAGCGGAGTGGCTCAAGATCGTGGTGCGGATCCGGGCCATGCTGGCCCAGGCTCAGTCGAGCACGTACCCGCAGGAGATCCAGGTCTACGAGAAGAAGGCGGCCCAGCTGGCCAAGCGCCACGAGGTCGACGAGTGGCTGCTGGAGGCGCCCGGCGCCGATCTCGACATCGTCATCATCGGGGCCCAGCTGCGCCGCCTCAACACGATCATGGCCGGCTACTCCAAGTTCACCCGGATCGAGTACGAGGACCAGACCCGGGAGTGGACCGACTACATCCGCCAGTACGACGCCACCCTGGAGGTGGCGTGCGGGATGCTCAACATCCCCCTGCCGATGCTGCCGGGTGGCGTCGTCCGTCGTTTCCGGCCCGAGGCCCAGCTCCACATCGAGAAGCTGCTCCTGGAGGCGGGCTACGACGTGAGCGCCCGTCCCGGCTGGGACCCGCTGGTCGACTCGCAGACGCCCAACCTCGACCAGGTCGTGGAGGGCGAGATCTGCAAACAGGCCAACGTGGCCGGCGGCGAGGACATCCCCTTGCCCAAGCCGCAGGCGGTATGAACCAGTCGCCATGAAGAAGTCAATCGATTTCGGGATGGACGACCACCCGCCGGGTGGGGAGCGTCCGCCGGCGTCGTGGGCGGTGGCCATCGCCGACGACTGCGAGGAGTGCCAGGACCTCCGGGTCGAGATCACGGTTGAGGAGGAGGACCGGAAAGGCGCGGGGATCATCACCCACCTGACGCCCCGGTCCGCCCGCCGCCTGCGAGCAGCGCTGGCGGAGGGCTTGCGCCAGCTGGGTGAAGACGTCGAGGGAGAATCATGAGCAGCGTTCTGCAGGGTTGGACAGAGGTCACCCCGGAGTTGCTGGCCGGCGACGGCGAGCCCCTGGGGACCGACGACGTCGTCCGCTACTACGACGGCGGTCCCGCCGACTGGCGCATCGCCCAGGCGCCGGAGGCCCAGGTCCTGCGCCGGCAGGCGGTGGCACCGGCCGTGGCGGCGTTCGAGCGCACCATCGAGTCGGCCATGGTCCTGCTGGTCGGACCGCGGGGGTCGGGCAAGACCACGACCGTCCGCCAGATCGCGGTCGACCTGGTCCGGGCCGGCACCAAGGTGTTGTTCCGCGACCCCGGCGTCCGCCTCGACGGCGACGCGGTGGCGGCCCTGCCCGAGGGGCCCTGGGTGCTGATCAGCGACGACGCCGAGGAGATCGCGTCCGACCTGGAGAGCACGGTCACCCCCCTGGCCAAGCTGCGCAAGGACATCCACTGGGTCCTCGTGGGCCGCAGTCCCGACTGGGAATCCAAGTTCAAGCACCAGGGCCGCAGCGCGGAGCCGCCGTGGGAGAAGTTCGTCAGCCTGTGGCCGACGCTCGGGATGCGCACCAAGCTCATCGAGCTGGCCCCGGCCGACGCCGATCGGCTGGTGGAGGTGTGGGCCGCCAACGGGTCGCTGCGGGCGCTGGAGGCCGACCCGGCCGAGGAGCGGGGCCAGTACCTCCTCGACGCCGTCGGGTCGCGGCAGGGGATGTGCGACGCCACCCTCCTCGGCGGCATCCTCGACCAGCGCTTCGGCCCCGACGCCCTGCCCGACCACGTGGCCACCCTCCTGGCCGGTGTCGGCGGGGCCGACCTGGCCGCGTTCCTCTCCGTGGCCGTGGCCGAGGCGTGCGACTTCGACGGCGTCGACCTGGCCGTGATCGCCGACCTGGCGGGTATCCAGCGGTCGGACGCCCCGGCGATCCGGGCCCGGCTCATCGCCGCCGGCGTGGGCGCGGGCAGCGGGAGTTCGCTGCGCACCCGGCACCCGGCCATCGCCAAGGCCGCGGTGCGGCTGGTCGACGCGGGCCGGGCGGGCGACCGCGACCTCGATGACATCTGGCGGGCGCTGGTGCAGTCCACCGGGCGGGTGGGGCGCAAGCTGGGCCCGCTGGTGTCGGACGGGCCGATCATGACCGCGGGTCCGGTGCTGGCCGGGCGCTACGAGCGCTTCGGCATCCCCCGGGAGCGGGCCGACCGCATCGCCCGGGTGGTGGCCGACGAGGCCGCCGCGGCCATGGGCGAGAAGTTCTCCCTCTTCACGGTGCTCCAGGCCCGCACCTACCGGATGAGCGGGCTGGCGGCGGAGGCCTCGGCCATCCTGCGCAAGGGGTTCGCCGACGATGTCCAGAAGCAGGACTGGGACCGCATGGGCCGGTCCTACCTCTACGAGCTGGCCCTGGCCGAGGCCGCCCTGGGCCATCTGCTGGAGACGATCGTCCTCGCCGGGCTGTCGATGGCCGACGTCCGCCGGATGGGGCCGGTCACCTACACCGACGCCAAGATCGCCCTGGTCGAGATCGGCGACGCCTGTCTCAAGATGGACGAGGCCCAGCTGGTGCCCCGTTACGCCAACCTCCTCCGGTCGGCGGTGGTGATGAGCCCCACCGTCACCCCCAAGTGGGACCAGATCACCCGGGCCCGGTTCAAGACCTTCGGCGAACGGGCCGACGAGCTGGGCCTGCCCGAGTGCAAGCTGGCCCAGGGCTTCGACTGGTTCGCGGAGGCTTTGGCCACGGCCGCGGGCGAGGTCCACGACCCCGAGCTGGAGCTCATCTGGAAGCGGCTCGTCCCCGAAGGCGGGCAGCCCAGCTTCACCCTGCTCAAGCGCACGGTCGACGTCCGCGGCCCCTTCCCCGGCAGCCAGTCCCAGACC
>CAWHIC010000016.1:0-18861 GCA_963829165.1 uncultured Acidimicrobiia bacterium
TTTGCGCTCCTGGCGAGCCTTGGGCGGCGAGGAGGGGAACGCCGTTGTTCCGGTTTGGTCCGTCTTCGGCGGGCCGCCTCCTACGCACGTCATCCGGCTTTCCCTGGGTCACCGTCCCGTTCGGTTGCCTCCGGAGTGCCACGGTGGGGGATTAGTGGAGCGGGGTCGCTCGTTGAGCAGGCGGGCGAGCCGTCCGATCCGGTACTATTTGACGTTCCTGACCAACGGGGGGGAGCGAGGTGGGCGGCACCAAGTCTGAATTGGCAGTTCTCGGATTGAATCGCGCCGAGGCGTTAGATCTGCGACGCCATCAGCGTGATTTCGGCGGCGCGACCCTAGAGGAGCAGCCAATCGACCGAAATGCTGCAGGCGTGCTCGATCCGGTGACCTTCGCCATCATTGGCCTGGGCACGCTAGCGATCAAGGGGCTAGTGGCGTGGCTCGCTAAGGACCGGCACGAAACCTCGATAAACAGGATGTTGAGATACGTCGAGCAAACGGGGGCTTCCGAGCGACGTCGACTCCCGCGTAAAGCGCAGCGATGCCCTGAGCGGTGAGAACATCGATGATGTGCTCGCAATGCTGACCAGCTAGGGCAATTTGCGTGGAGTTCTGCTCTCTCACCGGCGCGAGAACATTCCTCGATACAAACTTGGTCCACCTGAACGCCTTCAACGCCATGCATATAACCCGGCTGCTTATGGGTGCCCAACCGACCGGCGTCCACCCAGCTCTCCTGCCGGACATCTTGCACGAGTCAATTCATCATTGGTGTTTCAATACCCCCGTCGGAATCGCGCTTTCGCTTAGCCGGACGGAACTTACTGAGCGCTCGTTGACAGATTCTTCCGGAACGGGAGTCGGCAACCTTCTGGCACGTCAAAGGGTGATGTTCGAACTGATCCGACCGATTGTCGAGGGGCTAGCCTGCTTTGCAGAATTTGACGCGTTTCCTGGTGCGGGCAATCTGTCCTGTCTCCCTTTTCAGTGGCTTCGCCCTATCGCACGCCCAATCGAGCACTTTGGCTTAGCTAGCATCCCAAGATCTGACCCGTCGGAGCCATTACTCGAGGACATTCTGACCGCAATGCGGTCGGCAGAGTCGACGGCTCGGCGGAAGGACGCATTGTTGGCTCAGCCACTCGATCCTCGTCGCCGTGGCGGATACCTCACGGGTTACCTCCTCGTGAAAGGGTTCAAAGCGCCCTACTGGATACCTGTCAGCTCGCGAGCGACGGCGAACTCATTCTCAGCTTCCTAAGGGCGTACGAATTCCATGACTATGTCCTAGCGGCGGACATACTGGCTCCGATCGATGCTCAAAGTTCTCTCGACGACGCCCTAAGTCTTGGCGCACGATTCATGGGTAGGCTCGATGAGTTCAGGGATACCTCGCTATCCGTCGAGAAACTTCTGTCATTCAATGACACGTTTCACGGGAGGTATGACGCGGATCCGCAGCATGCACCTCAAGTTCACAGGGCCCTTGGAACAGAGCAGAGTGACGCTGACCGGTTCGCTAGACTGAGGGACTTACACGTCGCGAGGTTGTCTTCGCAGCATGACGCGACCGCGATCCAGGGAATCCGTGGTTACACGCTCAGGTGTTTGGCGAATCGTGATTGGCTATGTGTAGCGAGTGCCTCTGGCCAGTTGACGGCTCGGTCCGATGGTCTACTTCAGTTCCGTGATACGCCTAATAGCGAATTCCCGACGTTCGCCCGTCCGCCGCACCCGCTTCCGGAGGCCGGTTCCATCGACAGTCTCCTGGTGAGGGGTGACTACGATATACCCGCCGCCATGGAGTTCTGGGTCGGTCCGATTGGTGAAGGCGCTGCGTATATTCTTACGTCAGAAGAAGGCGTGCACGCCTACGTGGATCTGTGGACCGGTGATCGCTCAAGTGTTAATGAATTTCTCACCTCGGTGCATAGTAACAGATCGCTGTTGGAGACGGGATCCTGGGTTCGAACTACCATCGACGAACTGCTACAACTACAGCCCTGGTTCGCTGATCTAGTCGCGTTTGTGGACGATTATCTCAGTGTTCGTCTGTCCCGGCAGGCGGCGTACACGGTCCAATATTTCGGTGGTAATGAGGTGTCCATAGACGCTCTATGGGAAAACGGAATGTACGATGTATTCGGCAACTTGGAGGTTCTCAAAGCGGCCGTCGCCTACGGGTTACTGACATCCGTTGGCTTCCATGGTCGTGATGCAACGGAGATAAGAGAGTGGGAGCGCAGTCACATACTGGACGTCGTCCTAATTGCTGGTTTGACGAAGAATCTTCGACTCGTAAACACCAGTGGCGATCGCATTCTTATATAGCATGAAAGGACTACGGATAGTGTCGCTTGCGGTTAATGGCGCAAGCTGAACCGCAGCGAGATTCGTTCCTCTCATTGCGCAAGCCCATCGCGTCGCATACCTTTGACATCCCACGTTGTCCGCTGGACAGTGGTTCCGAATGGTGGTCGGTACACGAAGGCGTCCATTGGGGCGGCGCCAGGTGGATGTGCTCCCGGCCCGGCGATGTGGGCGCCCCGACCGCCGAAGCGTCGTTCCGGTTATGAGATACCTCCGCCGAGGCGGAATCAGCGTCGCCGCACTCTGAGGACACCGACGTAGGGAACCTGCTCGTCGACGAAATAGGTGACGCTGATCCCCGATGGCAGCCGATCCTCAAACAGCTGGACGCCGGCGACGACCTGACCCTCCGTCCGTGGCGGCCCATTCTGCAACCAGGCGAAGAGCTCGTCCGTGATCTCGGCACGATCGGTTGGAGTGAGGCGGTCGAGGTCCGGCTGGGACGAGTCGGTTAGGAGATGTGCCAGGTCACGCCGAGCGGCGGTCGGTGCCCTGGAGGTAGTCCTTGAGCTCGTCCTTGTCCGAGAAGCTACGAAGCGAGCCGTCGGCGATCTGCGCCCGGGCAGCCTCGACCGCGTGTGCCACGGCTTCGTCGCCTACCTCGGCTCGCCACTCGTCGAGCAGTGGCGTCGGGCTGGCGTTCTCCTCCGACATAGCTAGCAGGGTAGATCAGCCGCCGGCGACGAAGGCGACCATCACGTAGGCGGCGTGGCGGTCGAAGCTCTGGCGGCGGTGGTCGTAGACGGTGGTCGTGGCGGTCGGCAACGGCAGCTAGCGCGCCGCGCCGAACCAGGTGGTAAGTGCTTGCGGCAGCGCCGGGTCGGTGAGGTCTCCCGTCCAGGCGACGTGTCCGTCGGGGCGGATCAACACGGCCGGGGGGGCAGGGATCTCGCCGAGGACCGGTAGCTCCCACACGCCGGCGTGCTTGGCGTCGACCAGCCGGACTCGATCCGCCCAGGGAGAGATGTCGAAGCCGCCCGGTTCACCGAGGTTGAGGAGCACGGGCCGGGCGTCGTGCAGCAGGGTGAAGACGCGCGTGGGACCGTCGGCGGTGTGCACGTCGAGGTCGGGCATGCGTCGCCCGAGCAGCGGGTGTCCCTCTCCGAGGTCGTAGTGGATGTCGAGACCGGAGATCATCCCGCGATGCGCCGGCGGGGCTCGTCCATGCCCATCAGATCCGACATGATGTCGCGGAGGGCCTGGTGGCGGTCGTCGGGGCGGCCGAGTGCGACTTGGGCCATGGTGTTGTGCAACACCCGGGCACCGACCGGATGCCGTTCGGCGTGGTAGGTGTCCAGCAGGCTCTCGGGCGACGTCCCCTTGACCACCTGGGCCAGCTTCCATCCCAGGTTCACGGCATCCTGCACGCCCGTGTTGAGGCCCTGGCCTCCCGCCGGCGAATGCACGTGGGCTGCGTCGCCGGCCAGCAGGACCCGACCGCGGCGATAGGACACGGCCTGCCGCGACATGTCGGTGAACCGGGAGATCCAGCTGGCGCGGCGGAGCCCGAAGTCCGTCCCGTAGGCGACGACGAGTGCCTCGCTGAGATCCTCCAGGGTGGGCTCGCGGGCGTGTTCGAGTTGCTGTTCGATCAAGACAACCCGGAACGGCCCGTCATCGCCGACCCGGCCGATGCCACCACCCTCGCGGCGCATGCCGAGCTGCGGCTCCTCGTCCATCTCGACCTCGGCGATGATCCAGCTGGTCGAGGGATCAAACCCGGCGAACTCGATCCCGGCGGACTTGCGGATCAGGCTGCGGCCTCCGTCGCAGCCGACGAGATACTCCGCCCGGAGCGACGTGTCCCCGGACACCTCGACATCGACGCCGGTGTCGTCCGGCGCGAAGCCCACCACCTCCCGGCCACGAAGGATCGGAACCCCGAGCTCGCCGACCCAGTCCGCCAGGATGGGCTCGAAGAGGCTCTGCCTCAGCGCGAGCACGTAGTTGTGGCGGGTGGGGAAGTCGCTGATGTCGAGGAACATCCCGCCGTATCCCAGAGCCGGCATGACGTGTCCCACGGCGAGGAATCGTTCCGCGATACCACGCTGGTCGAGCACTTCGATCGAGCGGGAGTGAAGTCCGCCGGCTCTCGATCCGTCGACATGCTGACTGGTGCGTCGTTCGACGATGACGACGTCGATCCCCGCCAACGCTAACTCGCCCGCCAACATCAGCCCCGTCGGGCCACCGCCTGCGACCACCACCGCATGCTCGGTCATCGGCGCCCCCCGGCCAACTCGGCCCCGGACAAGGACAGCCAACCGCCGCCGAGCGAAAGCGTCCTCCCTGCCGGCTCCTCGACCGGTTCCGCCCCCGCTCCACCCATCTGCCCAAGGCAACACGCGCATTCCACAACTCCTGGCTGCATAGGTTCTGGCCGTGATCGGCTCAGCGGATGAGTCATGGTCAGCACATTTCGGTCGCTTGCGGCAAGCCCCCTCCCACGCGATATTCTTCTTATGGCGGCGATGTTCACGCTCGACGCCGCACGTGGCGAACGGGTTCTCCTGGGCATCGTCGAGCTGATGGACGTTGTCGATCTCGACCGACGGGCCGCCCACGGCACGGCGGCGCTCATCGATGCGACCTCGCCGGATCAGCACGCGGCCCCGACCCCCTGCACGGACTTGGACCGTCCGCGATCTGTCCGCGCACCTGATCGCCGGCAACGTGAAGTACATCGAGATCGCTGGCGGAAGGATGGGTCAGAGGCGATCCCGATGTCCGTCAAGGCGGCTACATCTCCTCGTTGCTCCGCTCTTATGGGCCTCCGACCGGACCCGTGAGTCTGCCCTTTGACCTCCCTTGCCGGTGGGCGGTGCCCATCGAGTGCCGTACCGGTAGATCACCCACCAACGAGAGGAACCCATGAACACCGTCCGGCTCATCGGCGGTCTCATCCGAGACCCCGAGCTCCGCCACAACGTGCTCCCTTGGGTCAGCTCGGCTCCACCACTCCAGAGTCGGACTAGGCCACCCTCGTCAATATCCAGCTCACCGACCTAGGTCTACGTTTCAGGCGAACGGACCTCGTGCTCCCATCGGCGCAGGTGCTGAGAAGTTGCGTTGTGACATAGTTGCCGTCTGCTGACGAGCGAGTAGGGACACGCGTGGTCGGAGCAATCGAAGTGAATTATCGCCGTGCGACCGAGGCGATAACCATGGTTCGCCGACGCGCTTGGCCTGTTGTTGCCGCGTCAGCTGCCTGTAACGAGCTCGTGGAGGCGATCGCGAGACCAGCTTCGACACCGTGGGGCTCTCGAGTCCCCACGGCCCATGTCACTGTCCCGGTGTCGCTGGCCGTTGCCGCCCAGCCGCTCGCCGAAGGGCTCGTTCGCTTTCGGCCCGTCCGCGAGCGCGATGTCGTTGTCTTGATTCACGCAGTCGCCCTAACGCTGATGTGGTCGGGTGACGACCAGGAGGCGAACAACATCCTCCTTGCTGCAGTCGAATCGAAGGTGCTGTCGTCCGACGGCTGGGGTCGAGCCATCATCGATCTTGACCTAATATTGGTGCGCCTGGGCGGCGAGATTGAAGACGGCCCAGACGATGGAACCGGACGTCGAGAGCTAAAGGATGCCGTCGGAGTTGCGAGCACGCTTCGGCCGGAGCCGAGGTGGGCATCATCACTCCGTGCGGATATCGCGGGGATCGCACATCGAGTGCTTTGTGCAACTCCCAATTTATGTGTGTCCGAGTACAAGAGCAAGCTCAACGATCTTAAGGCGCTCGTCGGATTACCGTACGAGGAGATATTGTCCGTGAACCTGCACCAGAAGATAGCCGATTTGAGTCGCAGGCACGCTGCTGGGTATACGCGTCGCGTTTCCGGGGGCAGTCAATGACGGGCATCAAGGCGTGTTTGGAGTGGACCTTTCAGCTCGCTCGCACGTTCCTCTGGCCGTCCGTGCCTGCAGATTCGCTTCTTCAGGCCGCCGCCGTGGGTGATCGCGACGTCGTGGAGCGGGTTTTCGAATGGGAACGCGAACGCACCACCATGATGGCCAAAGGAATGGGTGGGACGGCGTCAGCGGTGGCAGTGGCAGCCTTTGCTGCAGCCTTCGATGCCAAGCAACTGGGCGACGCCACAGTGCGCCTCGCTGGGTTGGCGATCGCCGTGTTGTTCCTGTGGGCGGCGATTCTCTGTGTAGGCATACAGACCCTTGGCGGGCAATACACCACGACAATCCGCCGGATGCACCAACCATGACATCAATTGAGGTGCTCACCCGCTGGTTGGCGGCGATCACTCTAACCCTCGGCAGCCTCGGTATCGTGTGGGCAGCGATAGGCGAGGTCCGATTCCGCCGCGCTTTCCGGCGGAGGCTCGTTCAGCTACAGGCGCTTCGCGTCGAGCTCGACCTTGACCGGAAGCGGGAGGACGATATCGAGCAGTATCGAGCCGCGCTTCTGCGCAAAGCGGAAAACGCGTTCGGCGGCGTCCTTACCCGGGATCTTGCCCACGACCCACAGTTGGCCGAACTGTTCGAGGATGTCTGTCGCCGACTTGCTCCTGCAACTCCTGGTTACCGTGAGGGGGCCTCTGAGTAGTTGTGCCTGGCAACGTCGGTTCCACCAGAACTCTATGTGCCGTCTTCGGCCCAGTCCGCGGCGGTGATGCCGTCGTGGTGACCGGCCGGCCACTGGACCAGCTCGATGCGGTTGCCGTCGGGATCGACGATCCACGTCGTTCGAAAGTCGTCTGAGTCGTCCGGTGACGTGGGCACCTCGGCGTCGATGCCTTCGGCGGCGAGCGAGCTGATGGTGGCGTCCATTGACTCGACCTTGATGACGAAGTGGCTGAGCCCCGTGGCGACCTCGACCTCAGATTGGCTTGGATCGTGGACCAGTTCGATGGTGACGAACTCGTCGCCGGGAAGCTGGAGCATGGTCAGGTGGCCCATCCCGGTCTCGGGGACGCTGCCGACGACCTTGTATCCGACGGCGGTGTAGAACACGAGCGATCGGTCGAGATCGGCCACCCGCAGGCCAAAATGCAACGTCCTCATCTGTTCCCCTTTGTCGGCTGGCCGTTAGTTTGGAGTACAGACGGACGGGCGCGAGATCTCATCGCCCGGCTACGCAGCGCCATGAACGTCGCTTCGAGGCCCGTGACCGGAGAAGTCTGCGTCTGGCAGCCGAAGAGTTCGTGGGGGTCTCGTCGTCCGACCGGTGTGCAGCGTCCACCGACGAGTCTGGGAGAGGGATCATGAGGAAGATCACGGCCGGCCTGTTCATCTCCGTCGACGGGGTCGTCGAGGATCCGCAGCTTTGGCACTTCCCGTACTTCAACGACGAGATGGGTGAGGCTGGTCACCGCGTCGATCGGCAAGTCCGACACCCTGCTCCTCGGGCGCAAGACGTACGACAGCTTCGCCGGGGCGTGGCCCGATCGGGAAGCGGCGGGCGAGGAGGACGCGGGCATGGCCAAGGCGCTCGGCGACGCCCGGAAGATCGTCTTGTCGAGGCAGCCGTTGGAGTTCACGTGGCGGAACTCCGAGCTGCTGAAGGGCGATTTCGTGGAGGCCGTCACCGCCCTGAAGAACGAGCCGGGCGACACGACCATCGCCATGAGCGGCTCGGTCTCCATCGTCCGCCAGCTGCTGGCCGCGGGGCTGCTCGACGAGCTGCACCTGCTCGTGCACCCGATCGCCGTCCGCAACGGCATGCGCCTCTTCGACGAAGACGAGACCCCGGTCCCCCTGAAGCTGATCTCGTCACAGACGTTCACGACGGGCGTGCTGAACCTCGTCTACGGACCGGCCGAGTCGGCCCCCGAGGACACCTACGACGACGCCAAGGTCCACCTGCCCCAGTCCGGGGAGTAATTTCCTCAGCCGTGGGTGCTGTGGAAGACACGTCGGGTGGCTGAGGAGCCCACGCCGTTCAGTGCGCTCCTCGCCGGCTACGGCACCACGTCCATCGGCGAAGGGGTCCGGGCCGAATCGGTGTTCGCACTCCTCAAGCTCCGAGCCGAGAACGGGAGCACGGCGTGGTCGATCCGCAACGGGGGCGTCCCGCTGGCGGGCGAGGAGCTGCTGGGTGTCCTCGACGGCCTCACCACCTCGATGCGCCAGCGGCTGACGATGGCGTGGAAGAACCAGACGCCGGCCGCGCACCTGGCGCGCCGCTGCCGCCCATGCAGTTCAGCGAGCTCTTGGCGGGCCTCGACACGCTCGGCGTGGGCGACCAGTACGTGATCGAGTCGGTGTTCGCGGTCATCAAGGCCCGCCGAGCCGACGGGGCGCCGGCGTGGTTCGTACGGTCCTCGGAGATGAAGCTGAACCCGGAGGAGCGGTTGGGCGCCCTCGAGGGATACGCGGCCACCGTCCGCGAAAAGCTGGCCGACACCTGGAAGTGGTGACTCGCTCCAGTGCCGCAGGCAACGTTCGCCCTGTCCGCCAACCCACCTTCTTGCGCGGCGGGGTGCAGCCCGCCGCACGTTCTGGGACGCGAGGTCGGGAACGCGCCGGGAGCCGGCTGGCAACGAGCCATGTCCGCTCGCTGGGTGCGGGGCCGAGGTGTGGCGAACGGTCCCTTGACCCGACCTAGCTAACATAGCTAACATATGGTGGTGCGAGTGAACATGCACGACGCCAAGACGAACCTGTCCCGATTGGTGGCGGCAGTGGAATCGGGAGAGACCGACGAGGTCGAGATCGCACGGGCGGGACACGTGGTCGCTCGCATCGTCCCGCCTCGCCCCCCGGCCGCGCGCCGGCCCGGCTTCTGGGCAGGTCGGGTTCGCATCCACGCCAACTTCGACGACCTTCCCGCCGACGTCGAAGCTGCCTTCCGCGGCGAGACGGGATGAGGGTTCTCCTCGATACCCACATCGTTCTCTGGTGGCTCGCCGACGACCCGTCACTGCCGGCACGAGCCTCCACCGTCATCGCCGACGCGGAGACTGAAGTGGTTGTCTCCGCGGCCACCGTCTGGGAAATCGAGATCAAGAGAGCCGCCGGCCGCCTCGAAGCACCCGACGACATCGTGGGCGCCTTGTTGGCGAACGACTTCGACACCCTCTCCATAACCCCGGTCCATGCAGTCACCGCCGGGCGTTTGCCCGCTCATCACTCCGATCCCTTCGATCGGATGCTCATCGCCCAGGCGCAGGTCGAAGGCGTCACGCTCATCACCGTCGACGGTCGGCTCTCGGACTACAACGTCGAGCTCCTACCCTTCGACTGATTCAACTGGCCGCGGGGGAGGCCGAGTCGGCGGCAGGAGGAGTGCACCATGAACTCGATGGCACGCCGGATGTTCGAGCTCGTCGAGCCGATCGGTGCCATCCCCTACTCAGCCGACGAACCCAACGAAGCGATGTTCGCCCTCGGGTTCACCAACTACTGGGACACCTACTTCGCCGGACGGGCGGCGCCCTTGGGCCTCGCCCCAGCGGAGGTGGTGGACGCGCTCTTCTACAACTTCGCTCCCGGCGAGGTGGCCCGACATATCCCGAAGGTGTGGCGCACCACCACACCCGAAGCGGCGATCGCCGCTCGCCAGGCGGGCTGCGTGAAGGCGTTGCGGCGGATCCTCGGCGATCACGTCGACTCTCCCGGCTTCGCCCGCGCCGCGGAACTGTTGACCAAGGCCGCGACCAGCGCACCGTTCGAGGGCCGGCCGATGTACGCCGCGTTGCGCACCATCCCGATCCCCGATGACCTGGTGGCCCGCCTCTTCCATGCCGCCTCCTTGCTGCGCGAGCACCGTGGCGACGGACACATCGCAGCCCTGATGATCGAGGGTGTCGGCCGCCTCGAGGCTCACGTCCTGTTCGCCCTCGACATGGGCATGCCCGCGGAGAAGTTCGGACGCATCCACCACCTCCCGGCCGCGCAGCTCGCCACCGTGATCGACGGAATGCGCGATCGCGGCCTGATAGGCGATGACGGTTGGCTCAGCGAACAGGGTCGCGCTGTCAAACAGCGGGTCGAGGCGCTCACCGACGACCTCGCGGCGAAGCCCTACGAAAGCCTCGAGCCGGGCGAGCTCGACGAGCTCATGGCCACGCTCGAGCCGCTCGCGGCGCTGCTCCTCGCCGCCCAGGACTGGTAGACGCGGAGCGACAGGTGCTGCCAGTAGTCGCGGGAGGCATCCTCGTCGTCACGGGACGCCTCGTCGTAGGTCGCCCTCGGGTCGAACCCCCCAGCGCGTCGAGCACCGCTAGCCGTCACCTGATCGGGACTTCAGCCACGCCTCGCCCCGGCGGTTCGACGCTTGCGAGAGCCAGGCCTCCTCGACGATCTCGGCCAGCTCCTGGCGGCTGAGCTCGCCGATCCGGCCGGCCCGCACCAGCACCGAGCGATGGCCGTCGAAGTGGGGCGTGGTGAAGAAGGGCGAGGCCGGGTCCTGCACCAGCGCCTGCTTCTCGTCCTCCGAGGGGACCCAGATCACGATCACGTCGTCGTAGCGCTGGCGGGTGACCGGGTCGACCGCGTCGGGCCGCGGGTTGCGGAAGAACACGAACGACTTGCCGCCGACCTGGTAGACGGGGTTGCCGTTCGGCCCCGGGACGACCGTCACGTGGGGCATGGCCTGGGCCAGCTGGTGGACGTCCTCCACCCGGGCCGGTCGCTCACGTGGCGCCATGCCGCAAGAATACGAGGGGTCGGCACGGGGCCATGATGGGCGGGTACGACCGGATCGACGCCGCGTTGGGCGCGGGAGAGGGAGTTCGACGTTGCGGCGCGCCATATCGGGGTTCCACCAGGACGACGCCGGTGACTGGGTGGCCGAGTTGTCCTGCCTGCACAACCAGCACGTTCGACACCGGCCGCCGTTCCAGGAGCGGCCGTGGGTGACGACGGAGGCGGGGCGTAGCGGTCGCCTCGGCGCCGACCTGGATTGTCCGCTGTGCGACCGGGCCGAGCTCCCCGACGGGCTGCACGTGTCCCGCACCGCGGGCCCGTTCGACGCCACGACCCTGCCCCCAGGCCTGCGGAAGGCACATCGGGTGGCCGAGGGCGTGTGGGGCCGCCTGCGCGTCATCGAAGGTTTCGCCGGCATCGTCCTCGACACCGACCCCCCGATCCGCGCCCAACTCACGGCGGGGGAGAGCCAGGCCATCCCTCCCGGCGTGCCGCACGCCGTCTCCGTCGACGGCCCCGTCCGCCTGGCGGTCGACTTCCTCGTCCCCGCCGGGGCCTGACCGTTCGGCCCACCCGCGCTCAAGTCCGGCCCCCCGGAGGCCGACGATGGGGCTCTACGCAACTGGAAGGCGGGCCATGGCGCGTCGGAGACCCGAATCCGTGGTCCTGTCCCACAACGGCTGGGCCACCCGCTGGCGGTGCCAGTGCGGCTACGACAACACCGGCCGCAACAGCTGCCTCATGTGCAGCGGGCCGGCACCGACGGAGTTCCTGACCGATCCCACGGTCTACGAGGAGCCCTACGTGCCCCCGCCCCTGTACGGGCCGCCGGTGAAGACGGGCACCAAGGCCAACCGCACGGTGATGGCGATCATCCTCGCCAACCTGGCCATCCAGCTGGTCGAGTTCGCCTACTTCGCCGGCGCCGATGTGCCCCGGGCGACCGCAGTCAAGGCCTCCCTGTTCACGGGACTGGCCTTCTACGCCATCACCGCCTTCTGGGTGCTGGGCCGGTCGGCGTCGCTCAAGATCCGTCCCTTCACCGGGCTGGGGTCGAACTGGGCCGTCGGCGCCGCTGAGGGCGCGGTGGTCGGCGGTGTGGCCGCGGTGCTGCTGGTGGCCGGCCTCCGCCTCATCACCGGGCACCCGGTCCTCGACCCGTCCACCGCCTTCCTCGCCTCCCAGGGCTCGGGGCTGGCCCTGCTGCTCGGGTTCCTCGTCATCGTCGTGGCGGCGCCACTGGTGGAGGAGCTGGTCTTCCGGGGCTTCATGGCCGAGTCCTACCGCCGGTCGGGCAAGCGGCTGGCGATCATCCTCAGCGCGGGCGCCTTCAGCCTGGCCCACCTGTCCCTGCCCCAGCTCCGCTACTACCTGCTCATGGGCATCGCCCTGGGCGTCGTCTACTGGCGGCGGGGCCTGGTCGGCTCCATCGCCACCCACGCCGCCTTCAACGGGGTGCTGCTGGCCGTCGCCCTGGCCGCGGCCCACGGGCCGGCGGTGGAGCACCACGTGGCCGGCGCCACCATCGCCATCCCGGGGACGTACAACGTGGTCACGTCGCCCTTCGGTAACGACGACCTGGTCGCCAATGGCCCGCTGGGAGCGACGGTCGAGGTGGCCCACGTGGTCCTGCCGGGGGTTGTGGCGTCGGCCGACGTCCTGGCCCAAGGCTTCGCCCGGGGGGCTTTCCCGCTGCCGGAAGAGATCGTGATCGACGGTTCTTCGGTGTCCGTCTTCGACCTCCCCGTGGGCCGGGCCGTATCGATGGAGGCCGAGATTGCCGGCCGGGACGGACGGGTCATCGTCCTGCCCCAGGGATCGCAGGCGTGGCTGGCGTCCTATCGCTCCGACGGGAGCGCCCAGTCGTCGGAGGACTTCGACGACATGGTGCGTAGCCTCACCTTGCCGCCGGCGCCGGCGCCGGCCGCCGCATGAGCCGACCTGGCGATCAGCGTCGACCGACCGGCGGACGCGCTACGGGCTGACGGTCTCCAGGCCCTGGGGGTAGGAGCCGGTGGCCTTCTTCCAGACCTCGGCGGCGCCCCGTTGGGCGACCAGGCGGGCGATGGCGATGGCCACGCCACAGGCCGCGGCCCAGGCGAGCGCCTCCGACCACTTGGTCGACGGGGAGGCCGGGTTGGTGGGCGGGTCGGTGCCCTTCCACTTGACCCAGCCCTTCTTCATGGCGGTCCGGGTGAGGCCGCCGGACGCGGCGCCGCTGAGGGCGCCGGCCCCTTTCCACAACATCGTCTGGTTGCTCACGCCTTCATGTCTGCCCACTCCACTCCCACGACGAACCGACCGCCAGGCCACCCTCCGCTTCCTTACGGCAAGTAGGCTGGGTCCGCCGCCCGGCGCCATGGTTGTGAGGAACATCCCGCGCCCATCTCCCCGCTTGGCCAAGGGCCTTGGCGTGCTCGTGGCGCTGGTCTGTTGCGGGTTCGTGGTCCACGCCCTCGCCCGCCAGTGGAGGTTGGCCCGCCACGCGGTGGCCGGCGCCGACCCGCTCTGGCTGGGCCTGGGCCTGGTGGCGGCCGTTGCCGGCATGGCCGTGCTCGCCCTCCTGTGGGGTGCGGCGCTGCACGTCCTCGGCGCCGGCACGGGCTGGCTGACGACCACGACCATGTACTTCCGGGGGGAGCTGGGCAAGTACGTGCCCGGAGGCCCGTGGGCCGACGTCGGACGCTCGGAGATGATCACGCGCACCGGCGTGCCCCGGGCGATCGGGTACGGAAGCGTGGTCCTGTCGCTGCTCGCCGGCTACGTGGCCTGCGCCCTCTTCGCCATCGCCCTCCTGCCCGCGGGGCTGAACCGCACCGGCGCCCGTTCGGCACTCTGGATCGTCCCGGTGGCCGTCGCCGGGCTGGTCCTGCTGCACCCGGCGCCGTGGCGCGTCGGGTTGCGTGTCCTCGGCCGCCACCGTGACCTCGACGTCCCGCCCCCCTGGCGGCAAACGGCCCTGCTGGTGGTGCGGGGCGTCCCCGCCTGGCTGTTGGTGGGCACCGCCACGTGGTGCGCGGCCCGGGCCCTGCACGCCGACATCGGGTACGTCCGGGTCCTGGTCGCCACCAGCGTGTCGTGGCTGGCCGGCCTGGTAGCCGTTCCCGTCCCCAGTGGCATCGGGGTGCGGGAGGCGGTCTTCGTGGCCACGGCGGGCCCTCTGCCGGCGGGAATCGCGGCCGCGGTGGCGGTCACCGCCCGCCTCACCTTCGTTCTCGGCGACGTCCTGGCCGCGGCGGTGAGCTCGCTTGTCGCCCGGCGGCGGGTGGGGCCGCTCATCGTCTCCCCCCGCCGGCCGCCTACGTTGGGACCGTCAACGACAGGCAACTCAGGAGGAGGGCCCGTGGCACAGCGCAAGGCCAGTGCGAAGTGGGAAGGCGACCTGTTCGAGGGCAACGGGACCGTGACCGCGGCCAGCACCGGGCTGTTCACCGACGCGCCGGTGAGCTGGCCCGCCCGCACCGAGGACCAGCCGGGGGGCAAGACCAGCCCCGAGGAGCTGCTGGCGGCCGCCCACGCCGCCTGCTTCTGCATGGCCCTGTCCAACGAGCTCAGCTCCCGGGGCAACCCGCCCGCCCTCCTCGAGGTCGAGGCCACCTGCACCTTCGAGCCGCCGACGATCACCACCGTGGACCTGGTCGTGGTGGCCACGGTCCCCGGCGCCGACGAGGCCGCCTTCCGGGAGGCGCTGACCGCGGCCGAGGGCTCCTGCCCCGTCTCCAACGCTCTCCGCGGGGGCGTGACGATCAACGTGGACGGTCGGCTTAACTGACCCCCCGGCTATCATGGCCGGTGGAGATGTCGTCGCCCACCTGCGATGACGCCCAGCAGCTCGAAAACTTCCCGAGGCTTCGCTTGATGATGGACGGCCCATGACAGTCGACGAAGAAGAGCGCGGGCCGAGGCCGAGTGGCTGAAGATCGTGGTGCGGATCCGGGCCATGCTGGCCCAGGCTCAGTCGAGCACGTACCCGCAGGAGATCCAGGTCTACGAGAAGAAGGCGGCCCAGCTGGCCAAGCGCCACGAGGTCGACGAGTGGCTGCTGGAGGCGCCCGGCGCCGATCTCGACATCGTCATCATCGGGGCCCAGCTGCGCCGCCTCAACACGATCATGGCCGGCTACTCCAAGTTCACCCGGATCGAGTACGAGGACCAGACCCGGGAGTGGACCGACTACATCCGCCAGTACGACGCCACCCTGGAGGTGGCGTGCGGGATGCTCAACATCCCCCTGCCGATGCTGCCGGGTGGCGTGGTCCGTCGCTTCCGGCCCGAGGCCCAGCTCCACATCGAGAAGCTGCTGCTGGAGGCAGGCTACGACGTGAGCGCCCGTCCCGGCTGGGACCCGCTGGTCGATTCGCAGACGCCCAACCTCGACCAGGTCGTGGAGGGCGAGATCTGCAAACAGGCCAACGTGGCCGGCGGCGAGGACATCCCCTTGCCCAAGCCGCAGGCGGTATGAACCAGTCGCCATGAAGAAGTCAATCGATTTCGGGATGGACGACCACCCACCGGGTGGGGAGCGTCCGCCGGCGTCGTGGGCGGTGGCCATCGCCGACGACTGCGAGGAGTGCCAGGACCTCCGGGTCGAGATCACGGTTGAGGAGGAGGACCGGAAAGGCGCGGGGATCATCACCCACCTGACGCCCCGGTCCGCCCGCCGCCTGCGAGCAGCGCTGGCGGAGGGCTTGCGCCAGCTGGGTGAAGACGTCGAGGGAGAATCATGAGCAGCGTTCTGCAGGGATGGACAGAGGTCACGCCGGAGTTGCTGGCCGGCGACGGCGAGCCCCTGGGGACCGACGACGTCGTCCGCTACTACGACGGCGGTCCGGCCGACTGGCGGATCGCCCAGGCCCCCGAGAGCCAGGTCCTGCGCCGGCAGGCGGTGGCGCCGGCGGTGGCGGCGTTCGAGCGCACCATCGAGTCGGCCATGGTCCTGCTGGTCGGGCCGCGGGGGTCGGGCAAGACCACGACCGTCCGCCAGATCGCGGTCGACTTGGTCCGGGCCGGCACCAAGGTGTTGTTCCGCGACCCCGGCGTCCGCCTCGACGGCGACGCGGTGGCGGCCCTGCCCGAGGGGCCCTGGGTGCTGATCAGCGACGACGCCGAGGAGATCGCGTCCGACCTGGAGAGCACGGTCACCCCCCTGGCCAAGCTGCGCAAGGACATCCATTGGGTCCTGGTGGGCCGCAGTCCTGATTGGGAGTCGAAGTTCAAGACGCAGGGCCGGAGCGCGGAGCCGCCGTGGGAGAAGTTCGTCAGCCTGTGGCCGACGCTCGGGATGCGCACCAAGCTCATCGAGCTGGCCCCGGCCGACGCCGACCGGCTGGTGGAGGTGTGGGCCGCCAACGGGTCGCTGCGGGCGCTGGAGACCGACCCGGCCGAGGAGCGGGGCCAGTACCTCCTCGACGCCGTCGGGTCGCGGCAGGGGATGTGCGACGCCACCCTCCTGGGCGGCATCCTCGACCAGCGCTTCGGTCCCGACGCCCTGCCCGACCACGTGGCCACCCTCCTGGCCGGTGTCGGCGGGGCCGACCTGGCCGCGTTCCTCTCCGTGGCCGTGGCCGAGGCGTGCGACTTCGACGGCGTCGACCTGGCCGTGATCGCCGACCTGGCGGGTATCCAGCGGTCGGACGCACCGGCGATCCGGGCCCGGCTCATCGCCGCCGGCGTGGGCGCGGGCAGCGGGAGCTCGCTGCGCACCCGGCACCCGGCCATCGCCAAGGCCGCGGTGCGGCTGGTCGACGCGGGCCGGGCGGGCGACCGCGACCTCGATGACATCTGGCGGGCGCTGGTGCAGTCCACCGGGCGGGTGGGGCGCAAACTGGGCCCGCTGGTGTCGGACGGGCCGATCATGACCGCGGGCCCGGTGCTGGCCGGGCGCTACGAGCGCTTCGGCATCCCCCGGGAGCGGGCCGACCGCATCGCCCGGGTGGTGGCCGACGAGGCCGCCGCGGCCATGGGCGAGAAGTTCTCCCTGTTCACGGTGCTCCAGGCCCGCACCTATCGGATGAGCGGGCTGGCGGCGGAGGCGTCGGCCATCCTGCGCAAGGGTTTCGCCGACGACTTCCAGAAGCAGGACTGGGACCGGATGGGCCGGTCCTACCTCTACGAGCTGGCCCTGGCCGAGGCCGCCCTGGGCCATCTGCTGGAGACGATCGTCCTGGCCGGGCTGTCGATGGCCGACGTCCGCCGGATGGGGCCGGTCACCTACACCGACGCCAAGATCGCCCTGGTCGAGATCGGCGACGCCTGTCTCAAGATGGACGAGGCCCAGCTGGTGCCTCGCTACGCCAACCTCCTCCGGTCGGCGGTGGTGATGAGCCCCACCGTCACCCCCAAGTGGGACCAGATCACCCGGGCCCGGTTCAAGACCTTCGGCGAACGGGCCGACGAGCTGGGCCTGCCCGAGTGCAAGCTGGCCCAGGGCTTCGACTGGTTCGCCGAGGCCCTGGCCACCGCCGCCGGCGAGGTCCACGACCCCGAGCTGGAGCTCATCTGGAAGCGGCTCGTCCCCGACGACGGCCAGCCCAGCTTCACCCTGCTCAAGCGCACGGTCGACGTCCGGGGCCCCTTCCCCGGCAGCCAGTCCCAGACCTGAGCGACAGCGGGTAGCGGTTCAACCAGGAGAGTTTCCTTTCCCAGGTTGTTGAGTTGAAATCGTCAGGCGGTACGGGCCCAAACCGGCTCCGACCTGACAACGGTCCCCCGAACAACGGGTGCCATCGGTCGGGAGGACCCGAACAAGGACACGGGGATGTGATGGCCGTCCCCAGGGAGTTCGCCCGGTAGACCTCTCGGCATCTTTTTGGCTGGACCCAGGCGCACCTTGCAGGCAGAGAGAGCATGAACTCCGAGTCGCAGGTCAAGAGTCGGTGCTCCCCGGATAGGTTGGCTCTCGGATGGCACCTTTACGTCCCGGAATCTGTGCGTATTGCCAACGACCTCTGCTTCAACTCGGAGCGAAAGAGGACGAGCACGTTATTCCACGCTCAAGGGAGCCGACCTCGACTCTAACGGTACCGTCTTGCGCTCGTTGTAACCGGTTCAAGGGTAATGAGTATCAGGGATCGAACCACTAACGGAACTGCTTGTGCCATTCTATAACCCTCTCCAGATGAAGTGGGTAGATCACTTCCCGGAGAGACGGACAGGTCTTAGGAAAAACTGCGATTGGCGGCGACCAGTGCCCAAGTATTTCGAGAAACCGATAGCTTTTTTGAGGACCCAGGATACTGGCCGTACCGAGAAACCATCGATGATGCTTCGCTTCAGTTTCAGACTGCACGGCTGCGACGGCTCTATCGTAGAAACCAATGGGCACAACTCGAATCAGGGCTAGACGATCTTGTCTCTGACGCAGCGGAAGGATACGCTGTGGGATCTGACGTACGCCAGGCAGATTTCCTTATGGCTGAGAGGCTCCATGGCGACGAAGAGAGCGAGCCTGCATGACCTCCGTACAAAGGGTCTAGAAGACCTCCGCCACGCACGGGCCGTCGACAACTATATTGCAGTGCACGTCCTTGAGTCTCAAGTGGCGTCACACGACCACCGAAAGAACCTGTACCGTTGGGCCCTCGCTATGAGTCCGCTGCAAGAGCGGCTCTAAATGGCTATGCATATCTAGCAACGATCGCGCTGAACCGAAGCCTCGAATTTGGATTGCGTGCGAGTGTATCTGACTTCAAGCGCGCGATTGGTTCAGCCTGCGCCTCGTGAGTTTAACCGTGGTGTTGATCTAGCGGCCGAAAGTGCTGCCAACGGTGATTTCGGATTATTGGCACTCTTGTTGGAATTGAATAATACGTATTCTCCGGATGCCTGCTCGTCGGCATGTGAAACTCTTCGAGATCTTGGAGGACTCGATTCCTTCTGCCGGGATTGGTCAGAA
>CAWHIC010000017.1:0-17019 GCA_963829165.1 uncultured Acidimicrobiia bacterium
CGGACCCGGCGGTCCCTCGTAGCTCCTTGGTGTCCTCGAAACCTCGACCGGGGGCGATCTTGTAGTCAACGAGCGCGGCTAGAGGACGCGCCGGGAGCCGGATCCCGGATCGGATTCGTGGGGCCCTGCAGCGGCCAGACCGAGCGGGAGTAGGCCGGCTGCGTTGGAACTCGACGCGTAACGAATGAGGACCCCATGGGGCTCCGCCGTAGTGCGCGACGCGCCGGCGACCGAGACACTGGCTTCACCACTCTGGAGCCGCCACGGACATTGGCAAAAACAGAAGCTTCTGCCCGTTAGCCCGTGGAACCGAGCGACGAAGTGATCGTCATGCGGCGGCTATCCTCGGCACGAGCCCTCGGTCACACGAGCGTGCTCACCGCGCTAGGCACGCCTGTCGAAGTTCCGTCAGTTGACTCACGCTGACGATCAAGGGCAGCCAATTTCAGAAGGACGGACAACGTGAGCCAGGAACCCGCTGCGGTTGATATCGATGTGCTTGAGGACTCCGAGCTTCAAGCGATCGAAAGCGAAGTTGCCGACCACGAGGCGTCGCTTCGCACCTTTGAGATTCTTACCTACCCCGCGGACTATACGCTTGAAGTCCTTGTTGACAAATGGCGCAAGCACCAGGTTGTAATTCCCAGATTTCAGCGACGGTTCGTTTGGAGCCAGGTTCAGTCGAGTAAGTTGATCGAATCCTTTCTACTTGGCCTCCCAGTTCCTGCGATTTTCTTGTATTCAGATCCCACGACTAGTGAGTTGCTTGTCGTTGATGGACAACAGCGGCTAAAAACAATTGCCTACTTCTTCGAGGGATTCTTTGGCGATGAGGAGGAAGGCAAACGGGCGGTGTTCAGGCTGACAGGATTAGAGGAACACAGTCCGTATTTCGGTAGGACGTATAACGATCTGGCGGAGGCCGATCCTGCTGCCTTCGCAAAATTGAACGACTCGGTGCTTCGAAGTTTCGTCGTGAAGCAGTTAGACCCGGCTGATGACACAAGCATCTATCATATCTTTGAGCGCCTGAATACCGGCGGTACCCTGCTCCACCCTCAGGAGATCCGAAACTGCATTCATCAGGGCCCATTCAATGATTTGCTGATTGAATTAAACGATCTCCCTGCCTGGAGAAGCGTCTACGGTCGGCCGCGACCAGACAAAAGGCAGCGAGATGTCGAACTGATCCTTCGGTTCCTGGGCCTTCTACACGAATCCGATGGCTACGACAAGCCAATGAAGGACTTCCTCAACAAATTTATGCGTAAACACCGATACGCACCGGGCAGCGTGTTAGATGATTTTGGAAGGGCTTTTATAGATACAACTAACGCGATAGTCGAGGAACTCGGAGAAAAGCCGTTTCACATATGGGCTGGCCTAAACGCTGCCGTGTACGACTCGGTGTACGTCGCATTCGGTCGTAATCTGAATGGCCGCCATGTCATTAGTGATTTATATGGGCGATATGAAGCCCTCCTTCTCGATGACAGTTATCTCACTTGGGTCGGAAGCTCCACGACCGACAAGGATGTGGTGCAGGGGCGGCTCGACACCGCCGACCGTATCCTTTTTGGCTGACGGTGTTTCCAAGGATTGACGCAACTTTCCGTAGTTGCAGACAGCACCTCGATACCACCGGCACCCGTGGTACGGAGATAGAGACGATTATCGTCGGCTATATGCTCACAATCATTCACTCGGAGTTTGAGCAGTATATCGTATCGTTGGTATGCGCTCGATGCTCGGTGCCAGACGATCCCAGGCTTTCCTCTTTTGCTGGGTATGCAGCCAAGCGGTTGGTAAAGAAGATCGCGCTCTCCGAACTCACTAGCACGCTCAACACTTTCCACGCTGACTGTAAAAAACAGTTCTCCGACGGAGTGCTGAACACCCAACATCACCTTGCATACGATAACATCGAGACTAACCGTCAGATGCTCGCACACTCAAGTGGAATAAATATGACTTTCGCTGAGCTGGAAGCGGCATATAATTTGAGTCTGATTGTCCTAACGGCATTCGCCGAAGCACTTACTCTTTAGATCATATTCTGCGAGGTAAATTGCGGCAGGCCCGGCTCCACGTCCAGTCGAAAAGGGCGGCACGGTCCGGAAGTCCTTCGCCAAATCGGCGCAGCCCGCGGGAGCCAGATTCGGGGCATCACGGACACCAGCGGAAGCTGCCCGCCCGCATCGTGGACGCTTGTCCGTTCTCCCCCGACCAAATTGTGAGTGCTCCTCGGCGGGAGGAAGCCGGTTTGGACGCATTGTTTTGACCCCGGGTGAAGCCGACGGTGCAGGTGTTATGACGCAGGACGGCGACTGTCCGGAAAGCCCGGGTTACGCCTTGAGGCTGGAGGCGGGGATGGTGCCGAGGCGGCCGGCGTGGAAGTCGTCCATGGCCTGGATGACCTCCTCCCGGGTGTTCATCACGAACGGGCCGTACCAGGCGATGGGCTCCCGGATGGGGCGTCCGCCGAGGACGATCACGTCGAGGTTGGGGCTGCGGCTCTCCTGGCGCTCGGAGGCGGTGACGGTGACGAAGTCGCCCTTGCCGAACACGGCCAACTGGCCCATCCGGAAGGGCCGCCGTCCGCTGCCGACCATCCCCTCGCCGTTGAGGGCGTAGACGAGAGCGTTGAAGTCGGGCTGCCAGGGCAGGACCAGCTCCGCCCCCGGACTGAGGGTGGCGTGGACGAACGCCATCGGCGTGTGGGTCACGCCGGGGCCGGCGTGGCCGGCGATGTCGCCTGCAATCACCCGCACGAGCGCCCCGCCGTCGGGCGTGGTGAGCAGGGTCGCCCGCCCGGCGCGGATGTCCTGGTAGCGGGGCGCCTCCCACTTCTTGGTCTTGGGCAGGTTCACCCACAGCTGGAGACCGTGGAACGTCCCCCCGCTCTGCACCAGCGACTCCGGCGGTCGCTCGATGTGCTGGATGCCCGACCCCGCCGTCATCCACTGGGTGTCGCCGTTGGTGATGACCCCGCCGCCGCCGGCGTTGTCCTGGTGCTCGAAGGTGCCGTCGACGATGTAGGTGGCCGTCTCGAAGCCGCGGTGGGGGTGCCACGACGTGCCCCTCGGCTCGCCCGGGCCGTACTCCACCTCGCCCATCTGGTCCATGTGGATGAACGGGTCGAGGAGGGCCAGGTCGACGCCGGCGAAGGCCCGCCGCACGGGGAAGCCCTCACCCTCGAAGCCGCTGGGAGCGCTGGTGACCGACACCACTGGCCGCTCGGTGGACGGTGCCGCGGGACGGTCGATCCGGGGCAGGGCGAGGACGTTGTCGACGGTAACAGCAGGCATGCGGGTCTCCTTGGAGAAGCGTTCCGTCTTGAACGGAACTCTACGCCCGAGATAACAGTTGCGCTCTCAACTTCCTTCCCCCGCAGGCGCTCGGTCATCCCCCGGGAGTAGGAGGGTTGCGCCCGCCGGCCGATGTAGGGGTCCGGCGGGCGCCGTAGGGTCAGGGTGTGCGACGGCTGTGGTCTCGTCTGCGGGAAGCCAACCCGCTGGTGGTCGACTCGATCCTCGCCGCCCTGGTGCTGGTGGCGGGGCTGGTCAGCCTCACCGCCGAGCCCACGCCGGCCAACCCCACGCCGACCGACGCCCTGGCCGTGGTCCTGGTGGTGGTCGGGTTCGGGGCCCTCGCCCTGCGCCGGCGGTGCCCGGTGGCGGTGCTGGCGGTCGCCACCGTGTGCGCCGTCGTGTACGTGGCCCGGGACTACCCCGACAACGGCCTGCCCGTCATCGCCCTCATCGCCCTCTACACCGTGGCCAGCCTGCGGCCCCGCCGGGTGTGGGTGACCGCCGTGGCCGGGTTCCTCGTCGTCCTCGGCATCTCGGCCATCGCCCACCCGAACCGGCTCCACCTCGTCGACTTCGTAGGCAACGTGGCCATCTTCGCCATCGCCGCCGTGTTCGGCGACAGCGCCCGGCTGCGCAAGGCCTACCTCGCCACCGTCGAAGCGCGGGCGGCCGACCTGGAGCGCAACCAGCAGACCGAGGCCCAGCGGGCGGTGGCCGAGGAGCGGCTGCGCATCGCCCGCGAGCTGCACGACGTCGTCGCCCACGCCATGAGCGTGGTGGCGGTGCAGTCGGGGGTGGGGGTCCACGTGATCGACACCGACCCGGCCGAGGCCAAGCGCATCCTGCAGAACGTCAAGGTGTCGAGCCGGGAGGCGCTGGACGAGATGCGCCGGCTGCTGGGCGTCCTCCGCCGCCAGGAGTCCGACGGCGATACCCCCACACGGGACCTGGCGCCCGTCCCCGGGCTGGACGGGGTGGAGGGACTGGCCCAGAGGTCTGCGGGAGGCGGGGGTGCCGGTGCTGGTGCAGGTGTCGGGCACCCGGGTCGACGTCCCGCCGGGGGTCGACCTGTGCGCCTACCGCATCGTCCAGGAGGCGCTGACCAACGTGTTGCGGCACGCGGGGCCGGCCCGGGCCCAGGTGGACGTCGAGTACCAGCCGGGAGCGGTGACGGTGAGGGTCACCGACGACGGCCGGGGGGCATCGGCGGACACGGCCGGCGCCTCTCGCTCGGCGGGGGGCGGGCACGGCCTGCTGGGGATGCGGGAGCGGGTGGCCGTCTTCGGCGGCGAGCTCACCACCGGGCCCCACGTGGGCGGCGGCTTCCGGGTGTCGGCGACGCTGCCCTTCGAGCGGCCGGCGCCGGTGCCGTCGAGTCCCGGGGTTCCCGGCCGTTGATCTCCGTCCTCGTCGCCGACGACCAGACGCTCGTCCGGGCCGGCTTCCGGGTTCTGGTCGACTCGGCCCCCGACTGCCGGGTGGTGGCGGAGGCGGCCAACGGCGTGGAGGCGGTGGAGATGGCCTCGGAGCACCGTCCCGACGTGGTGCTGATGGACGTCCGCATGCCCGAGCTCGACGGCATCGCCGCCACCCGGGCCATCGTCGGCGACGACCGCCTGGCCGCCACCCGCGTGATCGTCCTCACCACCTTCGACCTCGACGAGTACGTCTTCGACGCTCTCCGGGCGGGCGCCAGCGGGTTCCTCCTGAAGGACACCGACCCCGCCGACCTGCTGGCCGCGGTGCGGGTGGTGGCGGCGGGCGACTCCTTGCTGTCGCCCCGGATCACGGGCCGGGTGATCGCCGAGTTCGCCTCCCGGCCGGGTCGACCCCGGGCCGAGCGCACCCGCGAGCTCGACCAGCTCACGGAGCGGGAGCGGGAGGTGCTGGTGCAGGTGGGCCACGGCCTGTCCAACGGCGAGATCGCGGAGCAGCTGTACGTGAGCGCAGCCACGGCCAAGACCCACGTGAGCCGGATCATGATGAAGCTGGGCGCCCGCGACCGGGTCCAGCTGGTGGTGCTGGCCTACGAGTCGGGCCTGGTCACCCCCGGCGCCGACTGAGCTGAGGACCCCTCCCGAGCTAGCCCGGTGGCGCCTGGAACGACGCCTGGAACGCGTCGAAGGTGTCCTGCATGTCGTCCCAGTCCTCGACCCGCGTCTGGAAGTTGAGGGCGAAGCCGTAGCTGCCGGTGACGAAGCCGAGGTCGGCGGCCCGCAGGTCGGTGCCGAGGCCGGTGTAGGTGAACTCCCAGATGGCGGCCTGATAGCCGTGGAAGGTGGTCGGCTCGATCCGGATGCGCTCGTAGTTGGGGTTCTCGGCTGCGAACCGGGGCTCGAAGTCGAGCCACGCCTGCACCGCCGACGGACCGGGCGACGAGGTGTGGTCGACCCGGAGGTAGGCGGCCGAGCGGGGGTCGCGGAAGTCGGTGAGGGAGCCGTTGGTGACGACGTTCCAACCGGGGGGGTGGTACAGCGCGTAGCCGGTGGCCGGGTCCTGGTACGACACCCAGTCCCGGGGCACGCCGTCGGGCCGCGAGCCCCCGTTCGCCGGGTTGGCAGTCTTGGGTGCGGGGTTCGACGGGGTGCTGGCCGTCGTCTCCCCGTCGGAGGCGGGAGCCTCGCTGTCGGCGGTGGGGGCGACGGTCGTGGCCGACGAGTTCGGGCTGGCGGTGTCGCCGTCGCCCGAGTTGCGGGTCGCGAGCAGGACCGCCACGAGGGCAAGGGCGGCGAACGCGGCCACGGCCGCCACGACCGGCCGAGAACGAGATCCGCGACCGACGGGCCTGACGACTACCCGCTCCGACCGCTCGGCTGGCACCGGCTCCACCGGCGGGGCCGCGGGCCGGGGCGGCACCGGCACCCGCGCCTCGACCGGCCTTTCCGGCGGTACGGGCGTGGCCGGCGGTACGGGCGGGGCCGCAGGCTCGGTGGGCGGCCCCGGGTCGACCGGTCCGATGGCCGACGGGCGGTAGCGGCGGGCGTCCGACCGGTTGGCCGCGGTGACGGGCGGTAGCGCCGGCTCCGGCGTCGGAACCGGCGGCGACGGTGCCTCGACTGCGGGGGTGGACACGCCGGCGACGGCCGCGGCCAACTCGTCGGCGTCGAAGCGGACGGTGGGCGACCGCTCGCTCGTCGCCGCGATCCCGGCGGCCACGTCCTCCAGCCGGCGGCGGGCCTCGTCGACCGGGGGGCGCTCGTCGGGTTTCTTGTGCAGCAGGTCGCGGAGCAGGGGGCCCAGCGCGCCCGCCCGTTGCATCTCCCGGGGGTCGTCGGTGAGGACCGACGTGAGGGTGGCGATGGCCCCCTCCTTCTCGAAGGGCGGGTCGCCCTCGACCGCGTAATAGAGGGTGGCACCCAGGCCCCAGAGGTCGGTCGCCGGGCTCGGCGGCAGGTTCCGGGCCTGCTCCGGGGCCATGTACGAGGGCGACCCGGCCAGCTGCCCCGAGCTCGACACCTTGGGGTCGTCGATGATCGACGCGATCCCGAAGTCGGCCAGCTGCACCCGCCCGTGGGGCGAGACCATCACGTTGGCCGGCTTCACGTCCCGGTGGATGATCCCTTCGGCGTGGGCGAGGGCCAGGGCGCCGATGACCTCGACGCCGATCTCGGCCGCCTCCCGATCCGACAGGGGCCCGTCCCGCTCCACGATCTCGGCCAGGTTGGGGGCGTCGACCAGCTCCATGACGATGAACGGGCGGCCGTCCTCCTCCACCACGTCGTAGATCGTTACCACCGCCGGATGGCTGAGTCGACCGGCGGCCCGAGCCTCCCGCAGGACCTTCTCCCGCAGGTCGGCCTGCTCCTCGGGGGTGAGGATGGGGGGGAAGCGGACCTCCTTCATGGCCACGTCCCGTTGCAGCAGGGTGTCTCGTGCCCGCCAGACGATGCCGAACCCGCCCCGTCCCAGTGGTGCCAGGCGGGCGTAGCGACCGTCGACGAGACGATCGTCGATCCCGTGCGCAACCACGTCGCGTGCCTACCCGAGCCCCGGAGTCGCCATGCGCGGCCGCGCCCGGGGGGGTGCAGGCACCCCCGGCAACGGGTCCGGGGAGTACGTCGGCGGCCGGGCGTACTCCCGGGGGGCGAGGCGGGAAGGGTTCCCCCGGCCGACGACATGCCGGCCCCCGAAGCGCAGTGTGTCCCTATGACACTCCTCCGAGACATCCCCGCCACGGGCGGGCCGGCTGCCAACTCGGCGGTGGCGGCCCGGGCCGTCGCCGCCACCAAGACCTACGGCAAGGGCGACAGCGCGGTCGTCGCCCTCGACCGGGTCGACGTCGAGTTCGCGGTGGGGGGCTACACCGCCATCATGGGCCCGTCGGGCTCGGGCAAATCGACCCTGATGCACTGCCTGGCCGGCCTCGACGAGCTCACCAGCGGCCGGGTCTTCATCGGCGACACCGACCTCACCACCCTGAACGACAAGCACCTCACCCTGCTCCGCCGGGACAAGATCGGCTTCATCTTCCAGGCCTACAACCTGGTCCCGACCCTGACCGCGCTGGAGAACATCACCCTCCCCATGGACCTGGCCGGCCGCAAGCCCGACCAGGCCTGGCTCGACCAGGTGGTCGACACCATCGGGCTCCACGACCGGCTGAAGCACCGCCCCAGCGAGCTCTCCGGCGGCCAGCAGCAGCGGGTGGCGGTGGGCCGGGCCCTCGCCGGCCGGCCGGAGATCATCTTCGCCGACGAGCCCACCGGCAACCTCGACAGCCGCTCCGGGGCTGAGATCCTCGACTTCATGCGCCGAGCGGTCCGGGAGCTGGGCCAGACCATCGTCATGGTCACCCACGACCCGGGCGCGGCCAGCTACGCCGACCGGGTCGTCTTCCTGGCCGACGGCCGCATCGTCGACGAGATCCTCGACCCCACCGCCGAGGCCGTCCTCGACCGCATGAAGACGTTCGGACGGTAGGGACATGTTCAAGCTGACGTGGAAGGGCCTGTGGGCCCACAAGCTGCGCTTCGTCCTCACCGGGCTGGCCGTCATCCTGGGGGTGGCCTTCATGGCCGGCACCCAGATCCTCACCGACACCATGGGCAAGACGTTCGACGGCATCTTCGAGGACGCCAACCAGGGCGTCGACGTCGTCGTCCGGCGGGAGGCGGCGGTGGAGAGCGCCTTCGAGGGAGTGGTCCGGGAACGGGTCGACACGGCCACCCTCGAGCAGATCCGCGGCCTCGACGGTGTCGACGCCGCCGCCGGGTCGATCGAGGGCCAGGCCATCCTGGTCGGGCCCGACGGCAAGGCCCAAGGCCGCCAGCCGGCTTCGGCGGCGTGATCGGCGCCAACTGGGTGGAGGACGAACGCCTCAACCCGTTCACCATCGCCACCGGCAACGCCCCCCGCGCCCCCACCGAGGCGGTCATCGACCAGACCACCTTCGACACCGACCACCACGCCCTGGGCGACACCATCACCGTGCTGGGCAAGGGCGAGCCCCGTCAGCTCACCATCGTCGGCACGGCCATGTTCGGCGACGTGGGCGGCCTGCCCGGCATCACCCTGGTCGGCCTCACCGACGCCACCGCCCAGGAGATGTTCGCCGAGCCCGGCAGCTACGACAGCATCGTGGTCGCGGCCGACGGGTCGGTTTCGGCCGATGCCCTGTCCACCCGCATCGCGACAACGCTCGGGGACCCGGCCAAGTTCGAGGTCGTCACCGGCGCGGCCGACACCGCCAACAACAAGGCCGACCTCAAGGAGGGGCTGGGCTTCTTCAGCAACTTCCTCCTGGCCTTCGCCTACATCGCCCTGTTCGTCGGGATGTTCATCATCTACAACACCTTCTCCATCGTCGTCGCCCAGCGGGCGCGGGACATGGCCATGCTGCGGGCCATCGGCGCCAGCCGGGCCCAGGTCGTGCGCTCGGTGGTCTTCGAGTCGGTGGCCGTCGGCGTGGTCGCCTCCGCCATCGGGTTGGGAGTCGGCGTGCTCATGTCGTTCGGCCTGCGGGCCCTGCTCAGCGCGGTCGGTCTCGAGGTCCCCAGCGGGCCGATCGTGATCGCCCCGTCGACGGTGATCACCGCCTTCCTGGTCGGAACCGCCATCACCGTGGTGTCGGCCCTGTGGCCGGCGGTGCGCTCCAGCCGGGTCAAGCCCATCGCCGCCCTCCGCGACGTCGCCATCGACGTCTCCGGCTCGTCGCTCGTCCGCACCGGCGCCGGCGTGGCCATCCTCGGCCTGGGCGTGGCGTCGTTCGCGGTCGGGCTCTTCGGCGGCGGCTCGCCCCTGGTCCTGATCGGATTCGGGACGGTGGCGACCATCATCGGGGTGTTCGTCCTCGGTCCGGTGCTGGCCGTCCCCTTCATGCACCTCCTGGGGGCACCCGTCCAGGCCATCTCCGGCACCACCGGGCGCCTGGCCCGGGAGAACGCCAAGCGCAACCCCAAGCGCACGTCGGCCACCGCGTCGGCTCTCATGATCGGCGTGGCCCTGGTCGGCTTCATCACCATCCTGGCCTCGTCGTTCAAGGCCGCGATCTCGGACACGCTGTCCCAGTCGTTGCAGGCCGACTTCGTCATTGCCTCCGGGTCGTTCGGCAACGGCGGCCTCAGCCCGGAGATCGAGGCCGACCTCTCGGCCCTGCCCGAGGTGGCTGCGATCTCGCCGATGCGGTCGGGCCCGGTCGAAGTGGACGGGGCGATTTCACAGGTGGCGGCGGTCGACATTCGGACGATCGACCAGGTCGCCGACCTCGGGGTGACGGCCGGCCGGCTGGCCGACGTCACCGGGGCATCGGTGGCCGTCGAGGACCGTCAGGCGGAGGCCGACGGGCTGGCGGTGGGGGACACGATCACCATGACCTTCGCCCGCACCGGTGACGTCGAGCTCACCGTCCGGGCCCTCATCGACCGACCCCCGCCCGGCGGCGACGGGATGGTCTACGTGATCGGCCTCGACACCTACGAGGCCAACGTCACCGACCAGTTCGACCGCCTGGTCTTCGTGAAGGTGGCCGACGGGGTCAGCCCGACCCAGGCCACCGCCGCCCTCGATACCGTCCTGACCCAGTGGCCGAACGGCGAGCTGCAGGACCAGGCCGCCTTCGAGGAGAGCGTCGCCAGCCAGATCGACATCATCCTCAACCTGATCTACGGGTTGCTGGGGCTGGCCATCGTCATCGCCCTTATCGGCATCGCCAACACCCTGGCCCTGTCGGTGCACGAGCGACGCCGGGAGCTGGGCCTGCTGCGGGCCGTGGGCATGACCCGGCCCCAGGTGCGCAGCGCCATCCGCTGGGAGTCGGTGATGATCGCCCTCATGGGGACGTTCCTCGGTTTCGCCCTGGCCGTGGCCGGCTCGTGGGGGATCATCTCCGCCATCGAGGGCGACCGGCCCATACCCCTGTCGGTCCCGCCCCTGCAGCTGACGGTGATCGTGGTCCTGGCCTCGGTGGCCGGAGTGCTGGCCGCGGTGGGTCCCGCTCGACGGGCGGCCAAGCTCGACATCCTGGCCGCCATCGCCAGCCACTGAGGCCGACGGCTGGGGGTCAGTTCGACCAGTGGGCGGGGTAGTACGAGAGGGCCGGCACCGTGGCGGGTGCCGGCCCACTGGTCGTCGCGGCCAGCATGCCCAGCAGGAAGACGAGCTCCTGGTGCAGGATGGCGACGGGTGCCCACCGGTCCCCGCAGACGGGGACCGGATGCCGGTTGTACCGGGCGAAACAGGAAGTCACGTCGGTGGGCGCCGACTCGTCGGTGACGGTGCGGCACCGGAGCCGCTCGGCCAGGCTCATCTGGCGGGCGGTCGGCCAGTAGAGCTTGTGGGTGGCGCACACGTCGCAGCGCACCCAGAAGTGCCGCAGCCACGGCTGGCGCCGGTATTTCTGCAGCACCACGCTTTCCGACCCCAGCGTCAGTCCCGCGCTGCATTCGCCGCAGCGGACATAGTCGATGAACGTGGCCACCGTCTCCCCCTTCGAAGCTGTTGCTTCAACCCCGTGTGTTGCCCCCGCGGAAATGGTATCGAAGGCGGCCGCCGCCGCCCAGGCCGAAATCATCTCTTCACACAGGGGGAATGGCCCGGCGGGCGGCCGACCGAGCTGGAGCCGCCCGACCGAGTTGGACGCACCGGTGGTGAACCAGATGTCGCCGTTGGCGCCCACGGCCACGATCTGGGTCGTGGGGCGACGAGCTCGGTGATCCTCCCGTCGGCGCCCAGGCGCCCGATCCGGTTTGGTGGTCGTCTCGTCCAGCCATATGGACCGTCGGGTCCTTCGACGATGCCCAGGATGTGGGTCGTCTCGTCGGGCAGGGAAGCTCTTCACCCGGGCCCCGGGTCCAGCGGACGAGCACCCCGGCCGGTCCGGGGACGTTCTCCCGCTTCACCTCCTCGTACCAAAGGGGCCGTGGGAGTCGACGGCCAGGGCGGGGGCGCGGTACCTGTCGGGGGTCAGGGGGAACTCGGTGACGACGCCGGCCGGCGTCATGCGGCCAAACTTGAACATGTTGTCGGTGATTGAACCGAGATTGCTGTCGCCCCCGACCACCAGTTGCCTCGGGTAGGACGTCGCCACGTCGGAAGCCCGTCGGCCGTCCGTCGGGTCTTCAGAGCAGCACGTCCTCGGACCGCTCACACTGGCGACGTCGTGTCGTCGCCGTCCGGCAAACTTCTGTCGTCGTGCTTTCCGCGATGCCGGTATCTGACGACCAGGTAGGCGATCCCGCTGATGAGCGCTGTCAAGAAAATCACATCGGTTGCCATGGGAATGGTCGAACCAAGCGGCTTCTGCTGCTCGTTGTTCGCAACCCACCCGCCGATGAAGGCGATGAAGAAGACCGTGCCGAGCACCTGACGACTACTCTCGCGCCGCCCGGCCAGCGCGATGGCCAGCACGACGGCCCAGATGCACAGGAATGCGAAATCGTCCTCCCACCATGCTGCTGCCGCCAGGAAAGGAGCCATTAATCTCCTCATCTCTTGATCTCGGACTAAAACACACCCCAACGCACATTGGCGCTGCCTCCGCTGTGGATGATCCGGTAGCCGTGGCGCCTGGCCCAGGACTCGGCGCCGGATTTGAGAAGGCGTGAGCCGGAGTTCAGGAAATCCGTTGCCACAAGCTGGTCGCCATAGGCCTCGAGCATGTCGAGCAGCCACCGCTCGGAGCCGGCCCTCCCCAGCTTGACCGCCAGCAGGAAGACGCGACGCCTGGAAGAGCCCTGACCGTGACCGCCACCGACCGGTCGGACAAACCCCAGGAGCGCCCTCACGATGCCCTTGCTCACCAGATTCTGGTCGAAGGCCCTCAATGCGTGGTAGATCGGCAGGGCCCGCGCCGAGTCCAACCACCCACCGCCTAACGTGACGAGGGCAACGCCTTCCGCCACAATTGGGTCGATCTCGGCCATCTTGGCCATCTCGGCGGGGATGCAGCCCTCCTTGTTCCGGACCGACTCCGACGCGCCGAAAGCCACCAACCGTTCGACGGCGAGCTGGTGTCCGCCGTAGTACGCATGATGCAGCGCTGTGCTTCCATACTCGTCTCGTGCGTCGACGGGGACACCCCGTTCGATCAGATCCTCGATGTTCGGCACATCGCCCGCAGACGCGGCGGCGACGAGTGCCCGTCGCCGCGCCGCCCTTTCCTTCAAGCGGCGCTGGATATATCCCGAGATAGCGATGATTGCGACAAGCCCGCTGACGCCAATCAGACTGAGGGCGATGGTCATCGTCGAGCTCCGACGATGGCCCTGTCGTTCGCCAGGCTTCGACCGACGAGCCCAATTCGAATCCGAAGATCAACCACTGGTGATTGCGTCGTAGGTGCCCGGGTCGAGCGCTTCGATTTCAGCAGTGCCGTCCGGCACCGGCTGGAGTGAGATAGTCCACCGATCCCAGTAGATTCCCGAAGCGTCATACGTTTCGTTGAAGATCAACGGCTCCTCGAACTCGCTCGCCGACCGCCGACACTGGAATCGCTCCCCGTCCCAGGCCGTGCCGTGTGCAAACAGGACGCGGTAGGTGTCAGTGGGGATACCTCCGACGCCGGCCGATTCGCCACTGCGGAGGTAGACCTTGAGGAGGAGCTCGCTGTGATCTTGAGCGACGAGGGCGACGGTCGCGTCCTGGTCACCGCCGTTCTCGACGGTCAGCTCGCCGAGACCACCGCGGATGCCGGACGAGAGCTCGGCGCCTGACTCCGGGCGCCAGGAGTCGGTGCAGTCGACCATCGTGGTGGTGACCAGGGGAATGGCGGTGGCAGGCGCCGGGGGGACCGTGGTCGGCGCTGCCAGGATCACCGAGATGGGAGGACGCGCCGTCGTCGGCGTCACCAGACTCGGTGGCGGCGTCCGCCTGAGGGTCATGGTCGTGGTCGAGGTTCGGGCCGACGACGCCGAGTGCGGGCGGACGGCGGACGGCGAGCGGTCCGCTGCCGGATCGGCCGCAGCCGTGCAACCACCGAGGAGCACCGCGAACGAGACGGGGGGTATCCAGCCCCAACGTCGCCTAGCCCTAGTCCCCGTGAGCGCCTTGGGCTGAGTGGTCACGGTGGTTCGCGAACTCACTCCTGGCGACACCCGATAGACTCGGCCGCCTTCAACGCACCGGCTTTCCCGCCTCATGGTGGTCAACTTTGTGGTTGTCGAGCTATGCGTACTCATCGCCACCGGAGGCGGAGGAGGCGCCGCCGTGGTGCGGGCCTCACCATCGGAGGCGGGGGGTCATCCAGGGCGGCCCGGACGCTCTCGACGACGTCGGCGCTCGAGCAGGTAAAGGCGAGGGACGCGGTGGGGATGGAGATCGCGAAGGCTTCCTCGGCGAGGACGAGGACCTCCAGGATGGCGAGGTCGTCCAGACCGAGGTCGTCCTGAAGGAGGAGGGTGGGCCGGATCGTGGCTCGGTCGACATCGGACACGTCGGCGACGATGTCAAGGACTCGCTCGCCGATGGCCGGTAGGGACCACCGCGCGCCGGTCATCGCCCGAACCGGCGGTACCCGGGCTGAAACGGTGAGCCGGGCTGGGCGGCGAACCCCGCCTCGGCTGGGCTGCTAGGAAGAGGTTTCATAGCGGACAAGCTAGCTCGATTAGTCGACGGTGTCTACAAGTCGAGAGGTAAATTCTTCGGGGGGTCGATTCGTTTTGACGTAGCGAGTACGTTTTACTCCCGCCGGTATCGTTCCGGCCTCGCTGAGGAGACACGATGCCCATTGGCTTCCCACCCACCGGCACCCCGGCTGCGACTGACGCATGGATTGTCCTGCTCGCCTGGGTCGGCGTGCTTGCTACGACGTCCGTGCTCTACCGGCTCCGGTCGATCGTATGGGAAGCGGTCGGCCCGGTGGTCCTCTGGCACTGCCGGCGCACGGCGCGGGCAGACCGGGTCGGGACCGCCGTTGAAGGGTGGCTCCGGAGGGTGCCGGGCATGGCTGCGGACGCGCCGGGCCTCGTCCATCCGAGTCATCACGGCCAAGGGGTCCGCCAGGTCGTGTGCAGCGCGGTTGGCCTGCTCTGGGGCATCTACGTCGGGTCCTGGGCGAGCGACCGGACACTGCAACTCGGCGTCGGCCTGTGCGGGGTGGGCGTCGGCACCGTCGTGATCGGGCTTCAGGCCGCCGGGCTCCACCAGCCGTGGGCGCCGGCCGAGACGATGCTTGGCGTTGCCGTTGCGGTGGTTGGGTATTACCTGGCCGCCAT
This sequence comes from uncultured Acidimicrobiia bacterium, assembly GCA_963829165.1. Taxonomy (GTDB): domain Bacteria; phylum Actinomycetota; class Acidimicrobiia; order Acidimicrobiales; family AC-14; genus JAXDMK01. The sequence goes on from CAWHIC010000017.1 coordinate 14,960, forward strand.
CTACAACCACGTGGGGCCGGATGTCCGAGTCCATCGGGTCGTCCTGGCGTGCGCCCTCGCTGCGGTCGCCGGCTGCGCCCTCGTCACCGCTGCACGGTTCCAGCCCGCAGGGCCAGAATCGGCCACCGGGATCGCCCGTCTTGCCATGTCAGTGGGCGGCGCGCTCGGCGCGTTCGCGGCGATGATGACATGCGTGGCAATCACGGCGGGACGGCTGTCCATAGCGTCGTCAGCGGGGCGAAGTTCCGGCGCCGTTCTCGCAACGACTAGGACGTGCGGCGCCGCCTGCATTGTCTACGCAACCGCCCACGTCGTCCTCGCCGCCACCCTAGCCCCGACGACCCTCATGCGGGCGTCTCTCGTCTGCACAGTCGCCTGCCTATGCCTCGCCGCCAGAGTCTCGTTCGACAGCCCCAGCCGCTACGGGCGGCTCCTCGATTCGATGGCCCGGTGACGGTATGAGTCGTGGGGAAGGACTGGTCCCCCTCCGCATCCGGATCCTGGTCGAGCTGGAAGCCAACCCGGACGGGCTTCTAGCATACGCCTTAGGACGTGACCTCGGGGCCACCAGCGGCTCGCTCTATCCGGCGCTCGCCCGCCTGGTCGGCGGCGGGCTCCTGGACCTGAAGGACGGCACCCCGGTTGTCCGTGGGGACACGGTAGAGGAGCGGAAGCTCTATGTGCTCTCCGAGGCTGGTCGGGCGCAGCTCGCGGAGATCCGCTCCCAGGTCGCGCCTGCGGTGGCGCGATCGCCTCGGCTCACTCCCGGCGCCTCCCCCGTCTGACTCTCGCGGATGGGGGGCACACCGAGCTCATCTGGTCGAAGGAGCTACTGCGCCGGCCAGGACGTCGGCCTCCGCCCTGACTGCTTTCAGCAGCGCCGGCCCGCTTCTGGGCGCTGCTGAAAGCAGGCGAAGTTGCAGACCAGCCTCGCGCCCGCGAGCGGTGTGGTCCCTCGTGAACCGAGGCGCCGACGCCTGCAGATTCGGCCCAGCTGGACACCGGATGAGCCGCCCCGCCGGCGGTCTCGGATACTGCCTGACCCCCGAAGGGGGGTTGCCCCTGCGACGCTTCCGGGTCGACATCCGGGTGACGGCCTGTCGGCAACCACCAAGGTGCGCCGGCACACGCGTAGCGGGCGCTCGAAGCCGTCGACGCTGCAGGAGGGACGGAGCTGGCCTTGGCCATCGAACAGGCCGTGGCTATTCTCGCCGCGACCGAGCTCGGACGCCGACGTCTTTGCGTCCTTGTGGCTGACGGACAGGTCGGAAACGAGATCGAAGTGGTGCACACGGTCGGGCGCCGACCTGGCGGCATGCCGTTTTCGTCGTCGGGATTGACCTCGGTGAGCGCTGGCATTCTCGAACGGGTGGCGAACCTCGGCGGAGGGCTCCTCCATACGATCGAGAGCGAGCAACAGCTTTGGGAGCCGTTGGCCGACACGAGGCGCGCGTTCCCCGCTCCGTCGCTGGAGGGGCTCCGCATCACCGCGTCGGGCGACGGCGCCAACCTGACGGAAGAAGCGACGACGCCTCCGGGTCGCCGGTCGGGAACTCGGTGATCTCCCCCGCCATGGTGACCCCGCCCGAGCCGGCTGCCGCCCATCTCGGCGAATCAGACGGCGCCGTCGGGGCCGACCACCATCCCCGCGTTGGGTCGCTGTAGGGGGTGGGGATCGGGAACTCGGTGATGACGCCCGTGGTGGTGATCCGCCCCACGTTGTTCCCGCCCTTCTCGACGAACCAGAGGTTCCCGTCGGGCCCAGCGACGATCGACGTGGATTGGCTGGGTGCGGAGGGGGTGTGGAACTCGGTGATGACCCCGGCCGGCGTGATGCGACCGACGTCGTCGGTGTTGCTCTCGGTGAGCCACATGCCGTCGGACCCGAGCGTGGCGCCGGCACGGGACACGAGACCGCCGTGGCGCGTTGCCGACGGTTGACCGGGAGGTAGCCCGCTCCGCCATCGCCGTCCGCCACCATCTCCCGCTCCGCCTTGAAGGCCTTCGACTCACAGGCGTCCGAACTTGAACGCTCGGCCGGTTGTCCTCAGACCGGCCGG
>CAWHIC010000018.1:0-31553 GCA_963829165.1 uncultured Acidimicrobiia bacterium
GACCGACGTGGTGAAGCTCTCCGCCACCCACGACCCGATCACCGACGAGCCCAAGCTCTCGGCGATCAACTCCGCAGGCCAGATCGTGACGGCCAAGACCGACACCGCCTATAAGACGAACATCGAGAACACCGACGAGATCCGGCCCGGCGTCAGCAAGTTCTTCGACGCCCAGAAGGTCAACACCAACTTCGCCCTGCTGGTGTTCTTCATCTTCCTGCAGATGTTGCTTGTCTGCATGGTCTACGGGCCGATCGCCGCCTTCCTGGTGGAGGCGTTCCCGGCGAAGGTCAGATACACCTCGTTCTCCTTGCCGTACCACCTCGGCAATGGCGTCTTCGGAGGGCTGCTCCCGCTCATCGGGCTCTATGTGAACTCGGCCACCAAGAGCATGTACTGGGGTCTCGCCTATCCGATCATCGTCGCCTCCATCACGTTCGTCGTGGGCATGATCGCCCTCAAGGAGACACGAAACGTGCGCATCTGGGACGAGTTGGAGGCGGTTCGGGCCGAGCAGCCTCCAGCGGAAGGGGGAGCGCCGGCGGCCGTGGTTCAGGGGCCGACGTAGGCCGCGAAGTGCTCGCCGGCGACGTGGAGCGGGCGCGAAGAAGGCAGTGGGTGGGCCCTCGAAGACGACCGGCCGCTGTCGTGGCCGGTCGCCGGGAGACAACAACCGCCGGGTGCTGTTCGCATCCGCAGCGATACCGCCCGCGACCGATGAGCCCAAGCAGTTCGGGTCGTCTCACCTCCATGACCGCACCTGTCGATCGGCACCCAGCCGCCGAACGCATGGTGTGCCTGGTCGAGAACCTGCCCGCAGACGTTCTCGACGTCATCGACCGCCGTAGTCGTCCTCGGCCGCGCCGGTCGTGGGTGGGCGCCACCCGAGATCGGGCTTCTGGAGCCGCACCAGTTCCTCCAGTTGCTGGAGGGCGGGTGACGGATCGATACCGAGCGCCCCTGCCAGATTGGCCTGCAACCGGCCGAAGGCCCGCAGCGCCTCCTCCTGGCGGTCGGAGCGGTAAAGGGCCAGCATGAGATGGGCCCAGAGCGGCTCCCGGAGCGGGTAGGCGTCGGCCAGCCTCTGAAGCTCACCCACCATCGTGGCGTGATGGCCCAGTAACAGCTCGGCATCGATCCAGTCCTCGACCGCCGCCAGCCGTAGTTCCCGCAGCCGGGTCGCCTCGTCATGAACGAATGCCTGGCCCGCGAAATCGCCGAGCGCGTCGCCCCGCCACAAACCGAGGGCGCTTCCCAGGTGGACCGCCGCCTCCGCCGCCCACCCCACCGCCAGTGCGATCCGGCCGGCCTCGACCAGCCGCTCGAACCGGGCCGCATCGAGCTCGTCGTCACCGACGTGGAGGACGTAACCCGGGTCGCGTTCCTCGAGCACCGCCTCGGCGTTGCGGCCGCCGTGGGCCAGCACCTGGCGGAGGAGGGAGACTGGACCTTCACCGCCGCCGACGGGTCAGCCACCAGGTTGCCGGGCCACAGGACCGCGACGACCCGGTCGGCCGCGACAACCCGGTTGGCGTGCACCAGGAGCAACGCCAGGAGCGCCCGCTGCTCCGCCCGTCCGAGGTCGAGGACGTAGTCGTCGTGAATTACCTCGAGGGTCCCGAGGACCAGGAACTGCACCGCGGAATTCTAGGCGTGCGTCTCTGCGCTGACCGCGTTACACAGCGTTTCGATGGCTCTCGCGCCTCGCCGGGGAGCACCTCTCAGGGGGCCCAGTGGATAGCCTGCTCTGGATGAGCGGGCGGCCCTTCGAGTGGATCTGTGAGATCGAGCCGCCCACCAGGCCCGACCTGATGCACGTCCGGCACCAGATCGGCGTGCTCAGCAAGGTGGCCTCTGCGTACCTCATCCCCGACAACCACGTGGGACGGGCCACCGTGTCGAGTGTCGCCGTCGCCCACGAGGTCGATCGCATGGGTGGGCGGGCCATCGCCTGTCTCAACGCCCGCGACCGGAACGCGGTCGGCTTCCGGCGCTACCTCCTGACCGGAGCCGCCTATGGCGTCGACGAGTTCCTTTTCGTGTACGGGGACGAGCCGGTTGCGGGCGCCCGCACCGGACAGCTCACGGTCCGGTCGATGATCGAGCAGCTGCGGCGGTTCAGCGACGAGCACCAGGGTCATGCCGGCCGCTTCCGGGCAGGCGTCACGACCCGGCTGCGACCACTCCCCGCCTGGAAGCAGGAGGCGGATTTCCTGTTCGTCCAGGTGTCCTTCGACGTGGACGCGCTGCTCGCCTGGCGCGACGCCGTCCCCTTCGAGGGCGACGTGTACGCCGGCGTCATGGTGCTGCCCAGCGCGTCGATGGCCCGCAAGCTCGTCGCCGCCATCCCGGAGATCGACGTCCCCGCCACGTGGCTGGGCGCCATCGAGAGCGACAGGAACGCCGGCGTGGAGCTGGCATGCGACCTGGCCCACCGCGTGGCCGAGAGCGGCGCCTTCACCGGCGTGCACCTCATCCCAGGCGTCCGGTACCGGGAGACCGCGGCGCGGCTGGAGGAGCTGGACCGGGCTCGCTGACCGGCCGTCGACGTTCCCCGCCCTGGCTGCGGCTCGGACGCACGCCCGGCCCCGAAATCAAGGGCTGACCCGTCCGATCGTGACGGTTCAACCTCCTGCTGCGGCTGCTGTCCGATCGAATGCTGCGACCAGTTCCGTGTCCTCGTAGTCCTCCTGGGTTCGGATCCGTCCCCACGTCGAGCGGACCATCAGCACGGCCCGGTTCGTGTACACGTCGTCACCTCCAGGTCCTGAGACCCAGTGGTGGACCCGCACGGCGGCTCGGGCGTTCCACGGAGGGCCGTTGACCAGGATGTCGTCGACCTCCATCTGTATGCCGTGATCGACATAGCGCCGCAAGAATGCCTCGATCTCCCCTCGACCTCTGTGGGTTGGGAACGCCGACCGGCCTCGGACAGGCACGCGGTGCTGACGCGACCACGTGTTGTCGCCCGGAAAGGTGAGTTCCCGCGTCTGTGCGAACATGCCCAGCGGGGGCTGGTAGCGGCCCTCGTTGAGCAGCCGAATGTTGCGACGAATCATCATCCGGATCGCTGCCTTGTACACGGCGCCTGCCTCTCGTGCTGGGCGGTCTACTAAAATAGATCGCTCTAGCAGTATGGTCTCCCTTCATGCCGGGGGACAAGTCCAAGGACGGCGACACCCGTCGACGCATCATCGACGCCAGCGCCGAGCTGTTTCGACGACGTGGATACTCGGGCACCGGGCTCAAGGCGATCGTGACGGCCAGCGACGCCGCCTACGGCTCGCTCTACCACTTCTTCCCGGGAGGGAAGGAGGAGCTGGGGATAGCGACGATACGGGCTGGCGGCGTGATCTACCGCGAACTTGCTCGAGGCCTTCTTCCCCGAGGGCGCCGATGTGGTCAACGCCACCCGGACGTTCTTCGAAGGGGCCGCGGCGATGATCGAGATGACGGACTTCGCCGACGCCTGCCCGATCGCGACGGTTGCCCACGAGGTGGCCAGCACGAGCGAGCCGATGCGTGAGGCAGCAGCGGAGGCGTTCGGCTCGTGGCTCGATGTTCTCGAACGGCGCTTCGCCGAGGCGGGAATGTCACCGACCGACGCCGCGAGGTGGCTGTCGAGTTCTTCTGTGCGATCGAGGGCGCCTTCCTGCTCAGTCGGACCGTTCGGAGCCCAGAACCGATCCTGATCGCCGGGCAGGGCGCGCACCGCCGCCATCGCCGTGGCCTGTGCTCGTTCAGCTCCGATGGCAGGAAACTGACGATGGCGGCGACAGGAAACTGACAGTCGAGTTCGGAGCTGCATTATGCAGGCGTTGCCGCTAAGGTGGAGGCATGGGAGTAGCGATCACAGTGCGGGACGTACCGACGGAGGTGCGGGACGAGCTTGCGGCCCCGCCGCACGAGCGGGGCAGTCGCTTCAGGAGTACTTGAGGGGCTTCCTCGTTGACGCTGTTGCGAAGCCATCGGCCGCCGACGTCATCGCGCGAGCCCGCGCCAGAGTGTTGGCCACCGGTGCACGTGTCGACGCTGAGGCCATCCTGGCGGCTCGCGACGCAGAGCGACGGTGACCGGTCGGGTCACCTGTGACGCCTCTGTTCTCGTCGCGATGCTCGTCGACGGCGGTCGCACCGGTCAGTGGGCCACGAGCGCCCTAACATCGGCGAGTGGCCTGCTGGCGCCGCATTTGGCGCTGTTCGAGGCCGCCAACGTCCTCCGTCGTCATCAACTGGCGACGCTCATATCGACTGAGCAGGCGGCCCAGGCGCATGCCGACCTCCTAGACCTGCCCATCGACGTCTGGCCATACGAGGTTCTTGCGCCCCGGGCGTGGCAGCTGAGGAGCAACCTCTCCATCTACGACGGGTCGTACGTCGCTCTAGCAGAGTTGACGAACACGCCGCTGGCAACGCTCGACACGCGGATCGCCCGCGCCCCGGGGGTTCGCTGCGTTATAGAAAGCCCGCCGGAGTAGTGCCTCGGATGCACCCGGTTCTCCGACGGCGCGAGGGAGGTCGCCGTGGGCGAGGTGTGGCGAAACGCTGTCAGCTTCTCGTCGCCGCCTGACAGACCGTTGCGCTCTACTGATAAACCTCTGCGCGACCTGCTTGACAGTGATTGGCCGCCGCTTTGTCTACTTTACATAACCAGGATTATGGGCGCATGAGCAAGGGGTCCTCGTGCAGTGCCGGTGTCGCCGGCTCGACGGATGGCTGTTGTCAGGCGCACCCCGAATGTCAGCGGGAACGCAGCCGACGTGTCAGCGCCGTTGCGCAGCGACGTGTCAGCACTCATGCGCAGTGAGGTGTCAGCAGGCGGCCCCCGCTGACTACGGGGGATTTGAGCCCCTGAGAGGGCCGAGGACGCCCGCAAGCTGTCGTCCAAGGGGTGACAGTGCGGGCGATTGGGTGCTTCCTCGCCCCGTTTAGGAGGCTGTCGCCGGCTTCTTCCTCGTGGGAGTCTTCGCCGCCGATCGCCGAGGTGGCGTCCGGGCGACGAGCTGGGCCAGCTGTTCGTGAAGCTCGGAGAGCCTGAGGTCGTGTCGGCTCCGCTCGGCCTGCAGCTCCTCCCGCGTTACGTCGAGCTGCCGCTCCGCAACCTCCGCCCGTAGGGTCGCCGCCTCGATCGCCGCCTGGGTCTTGGCGGCATCCACTCGGAGCCGGCTCGTCGAGGCCTCCATCTCCGCGGAACGGTCGGCCGCTGCTCGGCTCGCATCCTCGGCGGCGGACGCTCGGTGGTCGGATGCCTCGGCCTGGGCCCGGGTGGTTGCGACCGCGGTGCGAGCCTGGTCGAGCTCTGCCAGCAGGCGAGTGGCCTCCTCCTCGTGGGCGGCCGCGTTATGGGCGGCCTGCTCGTCACGTTCGTCGAGGGCGGCCCGATGCGCGGTCAGGGCGTGATCGAGGGCGTCCTGGGTGGAGGCGGCTCTCTCGCGCGCAACCGACAACGCCGTCCGCAGCTCCGCCAGTTGGACCTCGTAGCGGGATCTCTCGTCCTCCCATTGCACGCGCTCGGCCTTCAGGCGCTCAGTGCTGTCCGCCGCCTCCTCCGCGGCTTGGGCCGCCGCCTGCTGGGCGGCGAGCACGTCGGCGGTCGCCGCCGCCCGCACCTTGGCAGTCTCCACTGCATTGCGTCCCGGATCGGCCGACCGAAGCGATGCCTCGTAGCCTCGCAACTCGTTCAGGATGCCACCGAGGCGCTCGAGGGCGGGCCCGAGCACTTCTCCGGAGGCAGAATCGGGGGAGACGGCGACTCGTCGGCGCCGGGCCTCCGCCCGGTGCGCGTTCGAGCAGTACAGGCGGCGACGGCCTCCCCCGGCGGGCTGAACAACTGTGACGCCGCACCCCGGCAGGGCGCAGACCGAGGCCGCCGGCTCGGTGACGGGTGTCGGACTCACGGTCGAACGGTAGCAGAACGGTTCGTTCGATCGCACTCCCCTGCCGCCGAATCTAACTTGGAGAAGTAGCGTTCCCACAAGTAGAGTCATTCTTGGTGGATATCGACAGCCGTTCGCTCGGCCCGGGCGTGGCGACCGTGCGTGTCGACGTGGAGAACGTGGCCCCCGTGCCGGTGCCCCAGCGGCGGGCGGCGGACGGTGCGCTGGTGGCCGACTGGGGCCAGGTTCCGGCGAGGGTCTACGTGGCCGGTTTGTCGGGTGATGGCCACCGCACGATGACGGCCTGCCTCCAGGCCATCGCCGCCTGGGTCTCGGGGGGTGCCGCCGACATCGACACCCTCCCCTGGGCCAGCCTCCGCTTCAGCCAGACGACCGCCATCCGGGCCGCCCTGGCCCGGGCCGTGAGCGAGGGCCGCTATGCCCCGGCCACCGCCAACAAGCACCTGGCCGCCCTGCGGGGGGCGCTGAAGGCGGCGTGGCGGCTCGGCCTGATGACCACCGACGACTATCTGCGGGCCGTGGATCTGCGGCCCGTCGTCGGCAGCCGCCTCCCCGCCGGCCGTGACGTCGAGCAGTCCGAGCTGGCCGCCCTGGTGGCGCAGTGCCGGGCCGACGAGAGCCCGGCCGGTGTCCGGGACGGCGCCGTGATCGGTCTCGCGTACCTGTCCGGAGCCCGCCGGGCCGAGCTCGCCGGTCTCCACCTGGCCGACGTCGACACGGACCCCTCCGCCATCCGCGTCATCGGCAAGGGCGGCAAGGAACGCCTCGTCCCCCTCTCCCCCACCGTCGGGCCGCTGCTCGAGGCGTGGATTGGGCTGCGGGGCCGTTCCGAGGGTCCGCTGTTCTGTCCGATCGACCGGGCCGGCAATCTCCGACTCGGCCGGACCCTCACCGGCGAGGCGATCCGCCAGCTCCTCTCCCGCCGGGCCCTGGCCGCCGGCGTCGCCGCCGTCTCCCCCCATGACCTGCGCCGCACCTATGCCGGCGACCTCCTCGACGCCGGTGCCGACCTACCCGCCGTCCAGCAGCTCATGGGACACGCCTCCCCCTCGACCACGTCGCGCTACGACCGCCGGGGCGACAAGGCGAGGCGTGTGGCGGCCGAGCGGCTCAGCCTCGAGTTCTCGCCACCAGCAGCGACCAGCGGAAACGTCTACGCCGGAGCAGACTCCGCGTTCTACGGCGAAGGCTGACCCTGCAAGACCGATTCGCCCCACACCTAGTACCGGAGAACGACCCATGAGCTCGACCCGAGAGATTGCGCAGGATGACGCAATGACTCCAGGATGGATAGCTGCTAGGTTCGTCATTGCCGCGAGCGCCGCAATACTGATTGTCGTCACCGCTCTCGTGGTCGCCTTAGGCGGCTCGCACAAAGTATTTAACGCCGGCATCGTGCTCGCTATTGGACTTGCCCTTTTGCCAGCAGGCGTGTACGCCTTCGGCGTGAGGTCTCAGACCTCTACAGTTCTTGGCGGTGCGATACTACTTGTAGTGACGGGCGTCGCATGGGGGTTGTATCTATTCGGGCATGACAAGGGGGCTGACGCCAGTGCATTCCTATTGCCCGCCTTCCTTATCACCCTTGTGTGCTCCATGTTTGCCGCCATGCGCGACGGCAGTCTGCGATGAAAATGGTGATGCCAACTGGGACGCTTGCGCTGTGTACGAGCTATTGCGGCTCTGGTCCTGAAGGAAATGCATGACCCTTCCCACGCTTGGCTTCGCTGTGAAAGGGAGTCACCCTTGGAGTCTCGCGTTAGTACGAAATGAGTAACTATCCTCTACTGCGCCAGCGGGTTCCAACCGCAGTCAGCGCGACGCTACTGGCGCTGCTGTTGACAGGCTGTCCCCTTGGCAGAGAAAGGCTTTGTAGTAAAGGGGAGCACGCCGTTAGGTCGATCAGGTACCCTGACACTGGACGGGTCTGTGTTCGCGACGGCAACCCACCGCCAACGGGTTACGAGGAGTTTCCGCCCGGGCAAGTACCTACGTACACGGATCAAGACTAGTTGGAGGGTCGTGCACTTGGACCCCTCATCGTGACCGATTTCTGGTCGCTCCCTGCCGCTCCGGTTCGCTGCGGAGCAGCACCAGTGTCCGGCGTGATGCACCCAGAGTGACAGATGTCGACCAGCGTGAAGTGCTGCCACCTACGCCCTCGCTCGGTGCATGGGGGCTGGATCCACCGTTACTCCCGATCTGCCCGGCGGGCAAGGTTCTGCCATCGGACGCGGCACCGCCTCGTCCGCCGCCGACCAGCGGTCGACAACGCTCCTGGGCCAGCAACTCGGGCCAAGCCATCGCACCTGGCGACCGGGCCGTGCGATCCTGTGCTTTGTGACGGAAGTGCAAACGAACCGGACGTGGGGCCAGGCTCGTCATCGTGCCGTTCGGCGGGTGATGGACGTTGCGCCACCATGCTCGGTCGCCCTGAGCGCTCTGGAGAACCCTGCGGCGCCGACACAGGTGGCGGACGACTGGCGCGTTGCGTGTGCCACGGAGAGCAGCCGGTCCGGCGTTGTCCTTCTCATCACCGAGGCCGATGGCGGCCTCTACAGCGAGTACGTCTTCGAGCGCTCAAGCGAGGGATGGCAATATCGTGGCGGTTCTGCCGGTCGCAGCCGGGTGGTTAATCATCGCCCCGCGCCCGACGATCGGTCGCCGGTGGTATGGCGAGGCCTGACCACGGTTCACCTCCGCGAAGCGGATCGTGTCGTGCGCATCACAGGCGGTCGGGCGAGCCGCGACGTTGCTCGGATAGCGGTGCGTCTGGGCACGCTCAGCGTTGACGTTCAGATTGGCACTGACGGCTGGTTCCAGGTCGCGCTGGAAGGTGCAGTCGTCCTGGAAGGTGCAAAGCAGATGATCCTCACTGCTATCGCGGAAGATGGCGAAGCGATCATTGACGACCAGGGTGAGCGGGCCGAGGTCTCTTGGCCCCTCCGCAGCTGACGAACTCAGGGGACATGCGCCGGCAGCTGGTGGCGGGCGGTTGGCTGGGCCGGCTACACCGCCGTGTGCTGGATTCGGCACGCGACCGGTAACGCCAAGCCGCTCTTTATCCCTCAAGTCAGGAACGGGGCTGAACGAGGTCCTACGGGCTGTGCTTTCCGTGAGCACGGGTCGCACGATCCGCGTTGGCGGACGAGGTGTCGGTACGGTCGACCGAACAGGCGGATGGCGAATGACGGTCTCTGCCGCACCACCAGCTGGGCGATACCCATCGCATCAGCGAGGGCCGGCGCCATCGTTCCGGGCGGCGGGTATCGGCACCTATGCCCGCTACCGCCAGCGTCCCGCTGGCTGGCCAAGGGCGCCCGGATGCACAATAGACCCGCGGCCTGATTACCAAGGTGTCTACGCCGGAGCGGACGAAAGCCGCCGCCGAGGTCGCATCCGACTCCGCGTCTACGGCGACGGCTGACCCTGCATCACCGATTTCCCCCCACACCTAGTGCCGGAGAACGACCTATGAGCTCGACTCGAGAGATTGCGCGGGATGACGCAATGACTCCAGGGATGGATAGCTGCTAGGCTCGTCATTGCCGCGAGCGCAGCAATACTGATTGTCGTCACCGCTCTCGTGGTCGCCTTAGGCGGCACGCACAAGGTATTTAACGCCGGCGTCGTGCTAGCTATTGGACTCGCCCTTTTACCAGCAGGCGAGTACGCCTTTGGCGTAAGGTCTCAAACCTCTACAGTCCTTGGCGGTGCGATACTACTAGTAGTGACGGGCGTCGCATGGGGCCTTTATATATTTGGGCATGACAAGGGTGCTGACGCCAGTGCATTCCTATTGCCCGCCTTCCTTATCACCCTCGTGTGCTCCATGTTTGCGGCCATGCGCGACGGCGGTCTGCGGTGACATGGGGTGTCAACTGCGACGCTTGCGCTGTACGAGCTATTGCGCCTCTGGCCCGAGATGCGTGACGCTTCCCACGCTTGGCTTCGCTGTGGAAGGGAGTCACCTTTTGAGCCTCGCGTTAGTAAGAAATGAAGTAACTATCCTCTACTTCGCCAGCGGGTTTTAACCGCAGTCGGCGCGACGCTACTGGCGCTGTTGTTGACAGGCAGTTCCTGTCCGGGCGTGTCGCGACCTCGGCGGAAAACCGATACGAACCTCGTCCCGACGTCCTGGGCGGCGCCGAGCGAGAACGGCACCACGGTCCGGCACCTATGGCCCCCCAGTCACGGTGTCGCCCCGAGACGCTTCCCCGAAATTGCCGTGATCACCAATCGCTGGGTGTTACGGGGAGCGCGATCGCTCGGCACCTCCGTGATCGGGCACCATGGGGTCGATGGGACACAAGCTGCCGATCGGACACAAGCGGATCGAGGTATGTCGGACTGACTTCGGCGATGGAGAGATCTGCATACGGAGGGCTGGTCACGATGGGGATCACAGCTCTGATTTCTCTGTCGACTATCCGATCGAGGCCTATCCCTACGTGCTGACGCAAACGGTCGGCATGGAGGCAACGGGTGAGGCGGCGGGCCCGCCGCCTAGTTAGACCAGCTGAGCGGACTGCCGGGGCTTCGTCGCGGTCGGCCGACGCCCCGCGGCGGGTAATGTCGCTCGCCAGCATGATGGGACCGGGTCTTCGCCAGTGGCATGGGACCGGGTCGGGCATTCAATCAGCGTCGGCGACGAGATGATCGCGGGGCGGGCGGCGGTGGGTCAAGGGGACTGAGCCCTGGCTTCTGCCGGCGCCGGTAGGACTCCCCGTCGACGACACGGGCGGAACGCAAAGCTCGTCTTCAGCACGTCGCTGCGGCTGAGCGCCACCGCTGCCGGCATCTACAGCCGCCCTGAGCGGCACCGACGCGGGCTACGTCGGCCTCCCGTGAGCGCAGAAGTGTCCAGCGTTGAAGACCGCATTGTCTAGCCATGATGGTCGCCGTTCGGGTTCTCGGAACCTTGAACCGCAGGCAAGAGCGGTGATGCCCGGCTCCCGTGTGCCTCGGACGAGGGTTGAACAGCCCTTTGCGGCTGTAAATACTAGACATGTAGTTCGATGCTCACTACGCTCGGCGCGGGAGGTTGACGACGATGACCGCAGCGGCACGACGGGCGGCGCTGGAGACTGCGGGACTCGTCCATCCCCGACCCGAGGCGGTCACGGCCGCGCTCTTCGACGGCCGGGTCCCGTTCTTCCTGGCCGAGGACAAGGTCCAGGTGAAGTACGAGATGCTGCGGGCCCACGTCGTCGACGGGCTGACGGTGAGCTCGGCGGCCGCCACCCACGGCTACTCCCGGGCGTCGTTCTATCTGGTCGCCGCCGCCTTCACCGACGCCGGCATGGCCGGGCTGCTGGACGAGCGGCGGGGCCGGCGAGGGCCGCTGAAGCTGCGCCCCGAGGTGCTCGAGTTCATCACCGGTGCCGACCCCGCACGCTCGGGCGCGGAGCTGGCCGAGGAGGTGGCGTCGCAGTTCGGTGTGTCGCTGCACCGACGCACCGTCGAGCGGGCCCGGCGGCGGTGAGGTCGTTCTGGCCGGCGGCGGAGGCGGCGCAGTGCGACTACGAGATCCTGCGGGAGGCGGTGCTGGCCGGCGGCCAAGTGCTCACCATCGCCGCCGGGCGTTTCGAGCGTCGGGGCCTGGCCGGCCTCATCGCCTGGCCAGCGGCCGAGCCGGTCTTCGCCGCCCGCCTGGCCGGCGCCGCCCGTCCGGCGTGGACGCCCCACGCCGATCCCCGCCTGGAAGCTCTGGCCGCCGGCTACGAGCTGTTGCTGGCACCGCCCGAGGTTTCCGCCATCACCAAGGAGGCACAGCGATGAGAGTCGCCATCTACGCCCGGGTCTCGACCGAGGCCCAGGAGGCCCGGGGCACGATCGGCTCCCAGCGCGCCGCTTTGGCGGAGCGGGTGGCGGCCGAGGGCCACGAGCTGGTGGCAGAGTTCCTCGACGACGGCCACTCCGGCGCCCGCCTGGACCGCCCCGGCCTCGATGCCCTCCGCGACGCGGCCGAGGCCGGTCTGCTCGACGCGGTGTGGTGCCTGTCGCCCGACCGCCTGGCCCGCGTCTACGCCTACCAGGTCATCGTCCTCGACGAGCTGGCCCGCCACGGGGTGGCCGTGCTCTTCGCCGACGCCCCCGTCCTCGACGACGACCCCCAGGCCCGGTTGCTCACCCAGGTGCAGGGTGTCATCGCCGAGTACGAGCGGGCCAAGATCGCCGAGCGCTACCGGCGGGGCAAGCTGTGGCGGGCCCGGGCCGGCGAGGTCATCTCCTGGAAGGCCCCCTACGGCTACCGCCGCCTGCGACGATCCGCGGAGGGACCGCCCCGCCTGGAGCCCTACGAGCCGGAGGCGGCGGTGGTGCGGCGCATCTTCGACGACTACGTGGCCGGGGGGCACTCGACGAGGGAGATCACCCGGCGCCTCAACGCCGACGGGGTTCCCACTCCCACCGGGGCCAGGGCGGTGTGGGGCACCTCGACCATCGGGCGCCTGCTGCGCAACGAGGCCTACGTGGGGCGGGTGTACTACAACCGAACGGAGTCGGTCCCCGATCCCCGCCCGGGACGGGCTACCCGCCAGGTGCCCCGGGCCCGAGAGGACTGGATCGAGATCCCGGTGCCGGCGATCATCGCCGAGGACTTCTTCGAAGCCGCCGGCCGGGTCAGCCGGGACAACTCCCGCTGGAGCCCCCGCAACACCGACGACGACGCCTGGCTGCTGCGGGCGCTGGTGCGCTGCGGGGTGTGCAACGTCGGCGTCAGCTGCCACAAGATGCGGGGTCGCAACGGGACCTTCCACCGCTATTACTACTGCCACAACCACGACCCGCTGCGGGCCGGCGGCGAGGACCGGCGCTGTCGGGAGCGCAACATCCGCTCCGACGCCCTCGACGCCTTCGTCTTCGACCAGGTCCGTGACGCCCTGCTGCGCCCCGAGGTCCTGCTGGCCGGCGAGAGCGCGGTCGACAGCCCGGGCGCCCGTGGCCGACGACGAGCTGCTCGGCGCCCAGCTGGCCCGCCTCGAGCGCCGATCCGAGTCCGCCGAAGCCGAGCGGCGGCGACTCGTCGACCTCTACCAGGCGGGGATGATCGAGTTGGTCGAGCTGCAGCGCCGGGCCAAGGAGGTCGACGCCCGGCGCCGCACCGTCGACGGCCAGCGTCAGGCGCTGACCGAGGAGCGCGACGCCCTGGCCAAGGACAACCGCCTTCGCCGGCGCATCGGCGGTTTCGCCGAGAGGGTGACCACCGCGATGGAGTCGCTCGATTTCGCCCAGCGCCAGAAGCTCCTGCGGCTCGTGATCGAGGAGGTCAGGGTCACCGGCTGGGACGTCGAGATCCGCCTCCGCATCCCGCTCGATGAGGGCCCGCCAGAGCCTCCTGCACCTCCCGGGCCCGGCGATCACGATGGTCCGCGGCCGACCGTGTCAAGCGATGACCGTTTGCGTTCCCTTGGTGTTGAGCTCGTAGGCGGCGGACTGCAGCCGATCGATGGCGGACTGGGCAAGCAGCGGGTCGGCCATGAGCCCAAACCACTCGACGGGTTCACGGTTCGACGTCACCACCGTGGCCGCAGAACGGTGGCGTTCGACGATCAACTCGTAGACGTCGGCGGTGTCGGCCGTGTCGAGAGGCTGGAGGGCGAAGTCGTCGATGATGAGCAGGTCGACCCGCAGCAGCTTGCGGATCTCGGCGTCGTGGCTGTTGTCGAGGCGGCTGGCCCGCAGCCGGCGCAGCATCCGGTCGCAGCGCTCGAAGACGCACGCTGTAGCGGCGACGGACGGCGGCGTGACCGAGGGCGGTGGCGAGGAAGGTCTTGCCCACCCCGACGGGGCCCATGATGACCACGTTGTGGCCGCCGTCGATGAAGCGAAGCGAGCACAGCTCGGCCCACGTCTGGCGGTCGTAGGTCACGGCCGAGGAGTCGTCCCAGTTCTCCAGGCACATCGTCGGATCGAGCCCCGCGGCCCGGGCCCGCAACGTGGCGGAGGAGGTCTCCCGGCGGGTGACCTCGTCGGCCAGCACCAGCTCCAGGAACTCGGCGTGGCCCATGGCCCCAGTGCGGGCCAGGGCCAGGCGCTCGGGCAGGGTGTCGAGGCAGCGTCCGAGCTTGACCTGTCGCAGCAGGGCCTTGAGCTCGGGTGAGATCACCGGCGCGGGGGCGGTCACCGGTCACCACCAGCGGCGTCGAGGGGCGGCTGGTGGGCGACGGCGAAGTGCTCGGCGTCCCGGGCGAAGCGCCCGGGCGGTGCGGTGCTCGGCGACGGTTCCGCCGGCGCGTCGTTCTCCGTGGCCCGGTCGAGCATGCGGCCGATCAGCGGCACGTTGACGACCTCGGTCTCCAACGCCTTGGCGCAGGCGGCATCGACCTTGGGGGCGCCCCAGCGCTTGACCAGGCCGAGCAGTGCGTAGACCTGGCGCATGCGGGTCCAGGGCAGAGGCGCGTCGAGGAGGGCGGCGGCATAGGCGCCGACGGCGGGCCCGTGGCCAGCGGCCATGCGCTTGAGGTGCTCGATGTCGCGCAGCGCGTACGCGGTCTTCTCCGAGGGCAGGTCAGCGGCGTCGGTGATCCGGCCGCCGGGCGTGGTGCGGGGGTGGACCTTGATGAGCTGGCCCCGGAAGAACACCTTGACCAGGGCCCGGTCGGCCCGGACCTCGACGTGGTTGCCGATCAGGTTGCCGGGCACCGAGTAGAGGGCCTTGTCGACCTCGATGTGGTGGTCGCGGTGGACCTTGGGCGTGGGATAGGTCGGTAGGTCGTAGGGCGTCGTGGGGGCAGGGAGCAGGTGAGCTTTCTCCTCGATCGCGAACAGCTCCGCCGGCCGGCACTGGGTCGTGCCGTGGACGCGCATGCCGGCCTTGTCCCGACACCACGCCTCGGCCGCCCGCTGGGCGTGATCGCGGTCGACGAAATGCTCGCCGGCGAACAGCGAGGCCCGCACATAGGGAACCGTGCGCTCCACCCGAGGCTTGTCCTGGGGGTGGCGGACCCGGGCCGGGTCGACGGCGAATCCGCGGGCCTGGGCGTACTCCACGAAGGCCTGGTTGAACCGGGGCTCGAGCTTGTTGGCCTTGTCGACGACGGCCGACAGGTTGTCGGGGATGACGGTGCGGAACACCCCCCCGAAGAACGCCCACGCCGCCTCGAAGCCCTCGATGACGGCCTGGGTGGTCTGGGTGAAGCTGACCCACACGAAGCAGTGCCGGCTCACGCAGGCGGTGAAGATCAGGGCGTAGGCGGCCCGGGTGCGATCGGCGACCAGGTCATGCAGCGAGCCCATGCGGCCGAAGTCGACCTGACACTCGTCACCCGGGCGACCGTCGGCGACACGAACCGTGGGTCCTCGTCCCCGGCGGTGGTCGAGGACCTCCAGGGCGTAGCGGTGCAGCGTCCGCTCGGGCACGACCACCCCCTTGCGGGTGAGCAGGTCGTGCACCTTGACCACGGTTCAGGCCGGCGTCGAGCCAGGCCTTGATCTGGTCGTGGTTGGCCACCAGCACCCGCCAGGCGTCGCCGTGACCATCGGTCCGATGGGGTCGCACGGCCTCCACCACCGAGCCGATCAGGCTCTCGTCGAGCTGGCCTTCCCCACCGTCTCGGACCAGGCCGAGCCCGGTCGCCGCCTCCACGTAGCGCCGCACGGTCTTGCGATCGACGTTGGCCAACCGCTCGACCGCCCGCAGGCTGTCACCGCGCAACCACAGGCGCAGGATCTCGCGTACCTCGAACACACGCACCTCCCGGAACACCATCGCCGCCCTCCTGGTCCACTGACCGACGGCGGCGATTCCACCGGCAGCGAAACCGGCGTTGGTGGATACCCGGGTGGTCCCATCACTGGCGACGGGGTGGTCCCATGCTCCTGGCGAAACTCAGCTCACGGTGGTCCCATGCTGCTGGCGGGCGACAGTTAACGACCTCCGCCGTCATTACCGCGTGGACGCCGGCCGATTAGTCACTCGCGATCGCTGGTGACCGCGCCCCTCGCGAACCATTCGGTTCTCACCTGTCTGTTGTCAGCGTTGTACGGCTTCGGGATAGGTATGAGAAGGAACGTCACGCCGCATCCAAGCGAACCATCCGTTGACAACCGGAACCTGAATTTCCTCTCCCTGAAAGACGATTGTGACAATCTCGGAGGAGGACGGGCCGCCGAGTCCGACGACACCGAGGCGGCGTCCCGAACGATCGTCTGCCCAAAGCATGCCCTTGGCGCTGGTGCCGCCGTAGAACCTCCACTGTCCGTCGACAAGCCTCGTGACGGCAGCCCAGAGCTCTCCCTTCGCGCCGCGCACCAGCAGAAATGCCCAGTCGCCATCGACAGCCTCCGCCAGGACCTCGCCGTCCTCGCCGGACCAGCCCCTGGGGTTTTCGGCCATGGACCATCATGGCTCGGGGCTTGCCAGTGTTGGCGGGGCGCTCTTCCGCGAGGGCGGAGATTGTCGCCGCTGGCTCCCGATGAGACTATATGGCCGGGTTCGTCTGCGCCGCGGGCTCGGCTACCCGGGCAGGAATATCCAACACGTTGGGCCGGCGCGGCCTCATGGCGCTCCGCGGCTGTCATGCTGGCCGCGGGCCTTCACTGAACGACCGCCGCAATTCCGGCGAGCGGCCGTGAGGAACGCGCTTCGCGTCAGTTTGGTGATCGCGGCGGTCGGCGCACTTGCTGCGCTTCTCGGTTCGCTCACGCCGGTCCGGGGCTACGTTTCCCCCGACATGACCGTGCCTGGCCACGCGGAGAGGCCGGATGGCGTTGACCAGATCAGCTGCGGCTCCTTCGTCGCCCCGGCCCAATGGTCGGCTCGCGACGGTTGCGAAGATGTGCGCTTCAGACGGGCCTTCTACGTGGCCATGGGGCTCGTTGTCGCCGTGATCTTCGGCCTAGTCGGCCTGGGGATGTGGATGTTCGGAATGCGGCGACCAGTAACCCGATAAGTCGCGATGTAGTCCCGTCCCTGACGCAATCGCCGCCGCGGTACTGGCAAGGCCGGGGCACTTCGCCGGTGGACTGAGGCTCGGTTCAACGCTCGGCCATCGGAAATGCCGGCTACACCGCCGGACGCTGGGTGCGACAGGCGAGCGGTATCACTCCAGGCCGCTGGTTCTCCTCGTGGCGGCAATGCCTTTGGCCGTTTACCGCGACGGTGTTCCTCTAGAACTGATTCCAGGCTCGACCGTAGAGTCGGCGGTCGCGAGCACGCCGTCTCATGGATGCCCACATACCCAGGCCGACAAGGCCGAACAGAAGGGCGACGAGGGTCCCCATCATTAGGTAGCCGACCCGGTTGAAGCGGCTCCCTTCGCAACCGTCGTAGGTCGACCATCGGCTCGGGCCGAACAGGGAGCCGCAGTCGATGTGATCGATGACATCGGGCCTCTCCACCCGGCCGGGGATATCGGGCATATCGGCCGAGACGTACCCCCGGGCTGGTGCCACCGCGCCGAAGATCGCCATGATGGCGCCGACCGCGGCAATGGCGCAGATGGCGCGAAAGGCCAGTTTCATTTCCACCCGGCGGGATCAAGCGATCGCCGAGGGCCCATGCTCACAGACCTCAGGATGCCAGTCGCAGCACCAGCCGCGTTCGCGCCCTCGGGGCACAGGCTGAGTCACCCCACCCGGCGCGTAGTGCCGGCTCCTGTCCGCCCACCTGCTCGGCCACCCAGGCCAGGAACGCTCGCGGGACGTCGTTCTTGGTCGGCTCCGCCGACGACGCGCATGAGCGCCGGCCCCCTCCAAAGGGAAGATTGGCCCCCTCGCGGCAACAAGGTGGTGGCGAGTAGCGACCCTCTCGTCGGCGACGAGGTCGCGCTGTGACACAGTCGTGAAGTGCTCGTCTCCGCCGTCCAAGGACTTGCCCGAGGTCGTTCTCATCGTGGGTTTCCGGTGGCGATCCTTGCTGTCGCCGCCCTCCTGGCAGCGTGTGGCAGGGATGAAACCCCGACCGTTTCGACGGCTATCAACTCCAGCGTGCCACCGGCTTCGACCTGGTCGAGCGATTCCGCATCAGCCGAACCCGGCTGCACCACGGCCCAGCTGAAGATCAGCTGGAAGGGAATTCCCGGGGGTTTGAGCCACGCTGCGCTCGTGGTGCTCTTCGAGAACACTGGGAGTCGCTGCGCTCTGCGCGGTTACCCGGGCATTGATGGGATAGACGCCGATGGAAACGTCACCGCCCAGTCACGAGAGACGCCCAACGGCTACCTCGGCGGACCAGACACACCCGGCGAACCCGCTGCGGTGGACCTGGCGCCCGGACAAACGGCGTCCGCTCTGCTCGAAGGGTCGTCTGGTCCCCTCGCCGGCGATCCAGCCTGTCCTCACTACGAAGCACTGCTCGTGACCCCGCCGGGCGAAACCCATTCTGTAGGCCTATCCACGGAGTTCAGCCTCTGCTACCTGGAGGTGCATCCCGTAGTGACCGGGACGACAGGAGAGGCTATCGCGCCCGGAGGCGACGGCAACAGCTAGCGCCGCCGCATCGCGCGTGTACCCGGAACTCAGACTGAGCGTTATTGGTTACAACCAAACGGTAGGTAACGACGGCGGCTCGTTTCCGACCCGTCACTCGGCGGACCCACCCGCCGTATCAGCCTCGGTCCTCCGCCATAATCTCCGCGCACACCTCGAGACATTCATCACAGATCCGGCCGCAGCCCATCAAGGTCGTGACGAGATGCTCAAACTCGTGGTGCGCCTTTCCGCAGAACGAGCAGTCAGCCGTGGTCGTCGTCGACATAAGCAACATTCTTGATGCCTCGGCCCGGCCTTCGATCGTCTGGACGGCAGCCGTGACGCACCCGTCGCAGATGTAGAAGAGGGGTCCGGGGATCAGGTTCGCTACATCGCGTTGAGACGCCCCGCAGAAACCGCATACCTTGGGGATGCCTCCGAGGAGCCGTCCAGCGTGCGACTCAATGATGGCGAGTCCAGTCATCTCCTCGCCGAGTGCCGCTTCGGCTCGGTGAAGTTCTCGAACCGCTTCATCGAACTCCGAATGTCTCTCGAGAAGAGCTCGCTGCGCGTCTTCCATCCGAACCCGAGCCTCAATGGCCGCCGCCAGGAGATGATCGCTCGTAGTCACGACTCGATTCTGGCGCGGGTTTGCCGGGAGCGGCGCATCTGGGGGATTTGCCGGCTACACGCTCACCGCTCGGCCCGGACACCCGGTCGGTAGTGCTTGAGCATCGTCGTTATCAACTGCCGCCACCGGATGGAGATGTCCCTCCCCCGGCGGCGTGGCCGCTGGTACGTTCGCCGGGGTGCGGTGGCGACGGACAGTGGCGGCGCTGATCTGGACCTCGCTCCTGACCGCGGGCTGCTCCTCCGGCACCCATCGGGAGGAATCGCCAGCGACAACCGTGGCGACGACCCTGGCGGTGCCGACGACGCTAGTGACGCCGACGACGTTGGCCGAAGCCCCCGGGATCGGCCCGGCCGACCTCCTCGCCGCTCCCGTCACGAGCCTGTGTCAGCATCCTGCGGGGACCCTCGTCGACGGCAAGCTCCCCGGCATCCCGGTGCACGATGGCCAGGTCCGGCTCGCCTGGGGCTACGAACAACGGCCGACCACCGTCGCCGTCGGCGACCTCGACGGCGAGCCGGGCGCCGAGATCGCTGCGGTGTTCATCTGCAACCGCGGCGGTGTCCCCTGGGCAAACTCGGTGCAGATCTGTGGGCCGGGACCCACCTTGCTCGCCAGCGTGACGCTCTCCGACCTGGTGCCCGACGACGTCGGACGGGCAGTCGTCCGCGACCTCACATACGACAACGGCCGCCTGTTCATTCGCTGGTTGACCGGGCAGGACGGCGATGGCGGCTGCTGCTCAACGCACGACGCCCATGCCACCTGCACCTCTCCGGCACCGATGTCGTGGTCGACGACGTGACGTCGTTCCCCGAAGGCGAGGCGGTCGAGCGCATTCTCGCGGCCGTGACCAGCGGCGACCGCGCCACCCTCGACCGGGTGAGCGGGGGCGAGCCGGCCATCGCCGACCGCCTGGACCGCCTGCTCGTAGGCGCCACCGGCTTCGGTTCGGTCACCTGTCGTGGGGCCTTCCTTATCGGCAACGACGGGCTGGTTCCAAGGCCGGTCTCGGGGGACCGGTCCTACGAAGTCGAGCGCCTCGGCACGACGCCGGCGCACATCGGGCTCGACAACGCCGGGTCGGGCAACGGCGATTGGACGGTCGTCGACGTCCTCCCGCGGTAAGTCCAGGCGCGAACTGCCGGATCTGTTTGCTGTTAACTCTTGACGCCTCGGTCGGCATCGCTCCGCGGAAGATCTTCCTACTCGAAACCGCTCACTCGCAGGTGACGACGATGGTTGGTTGCCGATCGGGACTCGGGTACGCGTATCGGCGGCTGACAGCGACGAAGGCCGCCGCAACCCCCTCTGTGGGCGTCACGCCCGGATAGCCCCCTACGACTGCCACTCCGAGGTCGAGCAGCGCCTGACTCCAATCCTGCTCTGCGGGGCAGGGCTCTCCACGCACGAGGTGGGCCAGGGCGTGGCGGTAGGCGGGATCGTCGAGGCGGCCGAGGACGTTCGAGGGCAGCTGCCGGGGGCGGGAACGCAGTCGGGCGCGGTCGCCCACATGCAGGTGGCCACCGCTGTCGGCCTGGAGTCGGAGTCCGCAGGCGTCCAGGCGACGGTCGAGCACGGCCAGTGCCGCGTGGCAGCGCTCGAGGCTCCAGCCGAGCCACTCGGCGAGGGTCTCGGCCGTGGCGGCCCCACCGAGGCGCACGATGAGCGCCCCCGCCTGGCGGATATCGGCCGCCTTCGATTCCGCGGCCGGCTCTGCGACGGCGAAGGGTTCGATGAGAGCTGCGAGTCGCTGTCGCACGGCGTCGGCCACCGCGCCAGAGCTTCCGCCAGCCCGACGATGGACCTCGGGCCGGCCGATATCGTGCGCCCCCAGAACTGCGGACGGGTCAGGGGCGCGGTCGGGCATGCGGCGCTCGAGTCCAGTCCATCGGCGGGTCGCCGACATATCGGAAAGGGCGGCAGTCGATGGGCACGCAGTTCACGCCGACCCATGCCGGCGGAGGGGTGGCCCACAACGCGTCCTGAGCCGGGTCGACAGGCCGTCGAGGGGCGCACGCTCGGGCCGTTCGGTCGCCTCCGCTGAGCAGCCCTGCCCGCAGCAGCGGCTGGCCCTGGGCGGGGACGACGTGGACGTTGTCGCGATCCGACACCCAGGCCCCGTTGTCGCTGACGGAGCGAAGAGCCCAGCCATCGAACCCCATGCCCGCCAGCACGCCGACGGCGGCCTCCTCGGGAGACAGCAGCCGGCCGAGCTGGTCGAGGCGGTCGGCGGTGAGCAGGTTGTCGAAATGCACGCCGCGGGCGGTGGTGACGTCGATGTCATAGCCCCGTAGCAGCCCGGCTGCCCGTACGGCGTGGATGGCCAGCGCCACCGCGGCCAGGTCGGGCGTTCGGGCCAGGGCCGAGCGGAATGCATGCTCGGCATCGGGCCATCCCAGGAGCCGGTCTGGTTCCAGGGCTTCGAACGCGGCCAGGAGGCAGCCGTCGTAGATCGCCTGCGCTCGGGCCGCGTGACGTGGCTCCAGCAGCCGGGCGCACGCCGCCGGCAGAGCTGGGAACCCGGCGTTGGGCAGCGCCGTTCCCACCGGGGGCGGGACCTCGGGGCTGCCTTGGGCCCGGCCCATGAACACCGCCCCTCGGCGAGGAACGAGGGCCTGGGGCAGCCGTGCCAGCCACACCGATGGCTCGGCACAGACGAACACCACGTCGAAGCCGACGCGGTCGCCGAGGTCGCACACGTCCTGCCACGCCTCGATCCCTAAGCCGTCGGCCCCGGCGACGATCAGCACTCGCAGCGCGTGGGCCCGCAGCCACAGCTCGGCCAGGTCGATGCCTACCCGACCCCGCCGGGTGAGAGCCTCTGTCTTGCCCAGGGCGCACAGAACGTCGGGGACCATGTGGGCCAGGGTGGTCGCGCCCGGCACCGGGTAGCACGTGGCCACGCCGCCGTAGGTGCCGAACGGCACGGCGAGGGCGTCGAGGGTTCCGACATCGTCGGCCGCGACGCCATGGCTGCGTGTGCTACGTCGCATCGTTGGCCCCGCCCAGCAGGGTGAAGGCGTTGGCCGCCGCCTCCTTGGTCAGCTCCCCGTTTCCTACGACCTCGACCACGGTGCGAGTGAAGGCGGCCCAGTTGCGGAACAGCCCGTGGCCGCAGTGGTGGTCGATGAACGACAGCAGATCGGGCGGCGCCTGGCGGTAGAGGGGGTGGAAGCCCGGCATCCAGGCCAGGACCTGCTCGGGGCGCAGCCGGCGGCAGTGCACCCGGCGGTAGATGCGGCTGCGCAGCATCGGGTCCGACGCCAGCACGCCCCAGGCCTGGTCCCCGCCCACCAGCAGCATCGGTGACCGGTGGGCGACGCCGCCCAGACCCCGCTCGGAGGGGTCGTGCAGGTAGCGGAGGAACTCGAAGCACTCCCGGTTCAGCCGCTGCGCCTCGTCGACGACGATGAGCATCGGATCCACGTCGAGTCGGCTCCGCAGCAGCCGGGTCAGGCTCTTCTGGTCGGCCCGGCCGGGGTCGAGGTCGAACAGCCGGGCGCACAGCTCCTCGGCCATGCCCCGCATGGTCGGGCGGGCGGCGAAGGCGAGGAACACGGCCTGCTCGCCGGTGGCCGCCACCGCGTCCTCCACGGCGAAGGTCTTGCCCGCGCCCGCCTGGCCATGGACGATGCCCATCGCGCCGGCCGCCACCACATCGGCCACCGCCCGCTGGCAGAGGGCGTAGTCCTCGGTTCGCACCAGCCCCGCCTCCAGGTCCAGGAAGTGCCGACCCACGCCCCCGCCTACCGGGTCTCGATCCAGCAGGAGAGACGGCGAGCGTTCCGGTCCCCCATCAGTCGGTGGTCAGGCCCAGCAGCGACACCACCCGCGCCTGGCCGCCGTCGCCTTCGGCAAGGTCCTCGGACGTGTAGACCGACGTCGGTTCCGCGGCGTCGGTGGCGGTCGCCGGCGACAACCGGTAGCGGGCCCGGCGGGCGGCCTTGCGCCGGAGACGGTCGGCTTCGAGCTTCTGGCGCCGGCGCTCGGCCAGCACCTCCGCCCGCTGCTCCTCCGACAGGCCGCCCTGGGGGTAGGCGGTGCACAGCCACTGACCCCGGAGGATGACCTCCACCCGCCGCTGGTCGTGGGGCCAGTGCAGCACCTGCACCGACTCCCCCCGCCGTCCGGTGAGCTCCGCGGCGGTGAAGTAGCGGCCCCCCAGGCGAACGCCCTCCTTCTGCACGATCCGCTCGTCCTCCACCAGCATCATCCACCGCAGCCGCTCCTCGGCCACCGTGCGGACCGGTGTCGCGTCGCGCTCGAAGGCCTGGGCCAGCGTGCAGCCGTGGACGGGATGGACGTGGGTGCGATTCCAGGTGTCGATGCCCGCCCGCAGCACGCCGACCAGATCCTCGAGGCCCAGCAGCGAAGACCGCTGCT
Organism: uncultured Acidimicrobiia bacterium; assembly: GCA_963829165.1. GTDB lineage: Bacteria > Actinomycetota > Acidimicrobiia > Acidimicrobiales > AC-14 > JAXDMK01. The sequence continues at coordinate 23,328 of CAWHIC010000018.1, forward strand.
CACGGGTCTCGGGGCCCGCCCCCCGATAGCCGGCCAGGGGCGGCAGCAGCGCCCGCTCGACCAGCTTTCCCGCGACCTCGACCTTGCCCTTGCGGAACGGGGAGTCGGGCGGTGCCGGGTCGAGCACCACACCGAGGCGGCCGCAGGCACCTCGCAGCGCGTTGGAGAGGAAGTCCGCTCCCCGATCGACCCGCAGCCGGACCGGGATGCCGCCCCACGGCTGGGCGGGGGTGACCGCGACCGCCGAGCCGAAGGCAGCCAGGATCGATGCCGAACTCGGCTGGACCGACAACGACCAGCCGGGGATGACCCGCGAGTAGGCCTCGACGAACAGCGTGATCCAGGGCCGGACCGGACGGTCGAACCCCCGGGCCCGGACGTCGATGTCGAGCTGCTTGTGGTCCGCCTCCCACAGGTCGTTGCGCCCTTCGGGCTCCCAGCGGAGATAGGCGTCGTACTCCCGCCGGGCCCGCTCCCCCGCCCGCAGCCCCGCCCGCTGGCCGGGACTGAGGGCCGCCGCGATCCCCTCCTGGAAGGTGCGCAGCGAGGGCACGTCGGCCCCGGCGTCGCGTCGCTCCCGCCACGCGGCCGCAGCGTTGGCGCACCAAAGGGCGTAGGTGACGAGGTCGTCCTGCGAGGGCCGCCACGGGAGTGTCGTTTCGGCCGCGGGTACTTGCGCCAGCCACCGCCATAGGGTGCGTTCCGACACCGCCGCCTCCCCTGCCACCGCGGCCACGGCCGACCGCAGGGTCATGCCCCGGCTGGCGGCGTGGCGCACGCCGGCGACGACCAGTTCCCGGTCCCATCGCCCCTCTGAGCCTGCACCGCCCGGTACGCTCAAGTCGCTCCCAGTCCGACACGGAACGCTATTCGGTTACTTTTCGTATCAGGACTGGGGCAGTGACGTCCAATGCCCCAAGCAACCGACATCGATCCTCTGCAGCTACTGGACCGGCGGTGGTCGCCGCAGGTTCTCGTGCGCCTGCTCGACGGGCCTCAGCGATTCGCCCACCTCGCTTCGGACATCCCCGGCGTCTCTCGCCGGATGCTCGCCGAGCGGCTCCGTGAGCTCGAGTCAGCTGGCCTCGTCGTCCGAACAGTGCACGGTGGCCCGCCGATTTCGGTGACCTACGCCCTCGCCGAGGAAGCGGGCCAACTGAAGGTCGCGCTGCAAGCTCTCAAGGCGTGGGCGGCAGCCAAAGCAAGCTGACCCTTCCCCGCTCGTATGAGAGTCGGTCCCCGCAAGCATCGTTGAGGCTCCCTCCTCAGGTCCCTTCCTCCCGTCCGTCACCAGTGACTGCCCTCCCCGAACCATAACCACCCCCCACCACCCCCCCCACTGACCAACAACGCTCGATAGGTCCCTCATGTCATCATGTGTCTGACGGTCATGCTAACTTCGGTCTTCCTTCCCCATACCATCTCCTCTCACGAGCACGACCCCATACACACCCCCCCTCCTATTCACCAGGCCCTTCCCCCCCAGACAACCCACCCACCACCGGCCTTGCGCCTCTCCCCCCCCCTGCTGACACGCCCCGTGCGTACCGGTGCTGACACCGCGCTGCGGTGCAGCTGCTGACAATCCGAGGCCCTCACGACAGCCCTCGGCTGACCTGCGGCTTTGGCCTGCCGCATGGGCGCGCTCACCAGGCCTCGAGGCAGTTCGACGCCTCCTGCTCGATGACACGCTCGAGCTGCCCTGGCGGATCGCCGGCGGCCTCGTCCTGTTGTTCGGCCAGCCCGCACAACGCATTGTCGGGCTTCGGACGACCAGGTCGACGTCTCCGGCGTCGAGGTCCGCCTCCTCCTCTCCCGAGACTGGCTCAACGTCCCCGAGCCATTCGCTTCGCTTCTACGTGAGCATCTGGCGCGGTGGCCAAACATGTCGACAGCGGCGAACGCCTCGGCCACGTGGCTGTTCCCCGGTGGGATGCCGGGCCGTCCGATCACCGCGGCGTCGGTCGTGGCCCTCCTTCGAGCGGCCGGCATTCCGGTGCTCGCGTCTCGCACCGGCACCTGGCAGCAGCTCGTTCGGGAGGCTCCCCCGAGCGTGCTCGCCGAGGCCTTGGGCATCTCGCCCAAGACCGCGATGCAGCACACCGAGCGGGCCGGTGCCGACTGGATGCGTTACGCCACCCTACGAAAGCAACCCTGCTGATGCACGAAGCTGCACTCGCAGTGATCGCGTTGAGTGTCGGGGTCCTCGCTGTCGGTGCGCAGTGGACCTTACTCAAGGACGTCCGCCAGCTTGACGTCTATCGTGCCGGTCCAACGATCCTTCGGGTGGGCCTGGTCGTGCTCCTACTCGGGTTGTTGCTGCTACTCCTCGCGGCGGCTCTCGCTTAGTGAGCTCTGCCCGCGCTGAACATCTCGGTCTCTCCTAGGCAACCTCGCAGTCATCCAGATCAATTCTCCGGGCCCCCTTGGTCTTGGTTCTACGGTTGCGGAGTGCCGTCGTGGGCCCGCCCAACAAGGAGTATCCACCTCCCAAAACCAGGCGAGCCGCCGCTGTATCGGGCGGCGCGGCTCGGCGACCACGAACAGATTCGGGTTCTCGTCGACTCGGGAGCTGAGGTCGACCAGCTATTCGAGATCCAGCTGGACCCGGTAGCGGGACCTGCGCCCGCCACTCCCCTGATGGTGGCCGCGGGGTCGTCAGAGGGCGCCTCCGCGGAGACCCTCAGCCTCCTATTGGAACTGGGCGCGTCGGTTGCCCCCGCGCCGGGCCTGTCGGCCCTGCCCTACGCATGTCTCGGGTTGGGGTGGAACTACCCGCCCGGCGGAGACGCCGGCCGAGTGGCCCGACTGTTGGGGGCCGGGGCAGACCCGGCGACGACCGCGCCGAACGGCGCCTCGGCGTTGGCGTGCGCGGCCCGATCTGGCGACCGCGAGCGGGTGCGGCTGCTGCTCGAGGCCGGCGCTGATCCGGCACCCGACAACACGAAAGAGCGAGGCGGGTACCGGCTATTCCTCCCCTTCCTCGATCCTCTGTTCATGGCTGCCGAGTCGGGATCGGCTGGCTGCGTGCGCCTGCTGCTTGATTCGGGAGCGGACGTTCACCGCTTCAAGGGTATCGGCGACATCCCCGGTGAGGCGCAGGCGCTCGGGTCTTTGGCGCGCCTTTATCGTCAGACGCGCCGCTTTGAGGACGCGATAAGATTCGCTGAAAAGGGCCTCGGCGTGTGCGAGCAGTCGGACAAGGGCGGATTTCCTCGCAATCGCATTTCGGAGGCCACCGCCCTCGCCCATCGCCGTCTTTGGAAATGCTATCGAGATGCAGAAAAACTTGAAGTCGCTGTCCAACTGCTGGATGAGTCATTCGACATGTATCGGACATTCGGCGACCGTCCCGGACAAGTACTGACCATGACCCTGAAGGCCGAGGCACTCTGGGCTCAAGGCAAGCGCAAGGAAGGTGACGATCTCGCTGATCGTGTCAAGAGCATGCTGGCACAGGGTGTGGGAGGCTTGTTACCAGTCGAGCCGGGCGAGTCGGTCGCTGCGCCACCGGCGGAGGCGAGCCGTGCGATCGGCGATGACAAACCGTTCTCGGGAAGCAGCGAGGAGGACATGGATGGCGATCCTCGCACACCGTCCGATCGGACGATGACATTCCTTGCGCATTGGAGTAACGGGGTTGTGCATCCTCGCGCCTTTCTCTCCGCAGAGGAAGTAGATGCGCTCGAGCGATCGCGGACGACCTTGTACGAAAGAAGGTGGTCACTTCACGAAGATCTGGTCCCGGAAACTGGCTTGCACATGAAAGGGGCAACCGCGTGTCGCTCGCCAGCCGCATGGCACCGGGTCTCCGCCAGTGGCATTGGACCAGGTCCGGGCTCTGCCAGTGTCGGCGATGGGATGAACGCGGGGAGGGAGGGGACGGGTCAATAGGGCTGAGGCCGGGCTTCCGGCCGCCGACTGGAACTGGTCGATGGCCGATGGGCCAGCGGGGGGGTCGGCCATCAGCGCCAGTCACTCGACGCCTCCCGGTTCGACGTCGCTAACGTGGCCGCCGAACGGTGATGCCCGGCGATGAGCACTACGGCGCAAGTTCGCTGAGCTCAAGACACGCCAAGGAAGCCCGCTGTAGCCTCAAGCGCCGCCTCGTGAGCGTCGTGTACCGGCAGCTGCTCGACGACTACGAGCGGCACCATGGGAGCGCCTTGGTGCAGGACCGGTGCCCCAGCTCGTGGGCGCGCCGTCCCAACGCCCCCGTTCGGGTGACTTGTGGTGGGTGAGGAAGACGAACGGCGAGCCGTCGTACCAGATGGAGAAGCCGTCGAGGGCCGCACAGGCACTCTCCATGGATTCGTAGCGTCCGAGTCGAGCCCTTCGAGCCGGGCGTGCGTCCGACCGCGAGCCAGGTCCGGCGGGGGGTTCGACGGCCGTCAGCGGGCCCGGTCCGGCTCTTCCAGCCGTGCCGCGGTCTCCCGGTACCGGACGCCTGGGATGAGGTGCACGCCGGTGAAGGCGCCGCTCTCGGCCACGCGATGGGCCAGGTCGCATGCGAGCTCCACGCCGGCGTTCCTGTCGCTCTCGATGGCGCCCAGCCAGGAGGCGGGGACGTCGATCTCCGGGATGGCGGCGACGAGCTTGCGGGCCATCGACGCGCTGGGCAGCACCATGACGCCGGCGTACACGTCGCCGTCGAAGGGGACGGCCTCGCGCCACGCGAGCAGCGCGTCCACGTCGAAGGACACCTGGACGAACAGGAAATCCGCCTCCTGCTTCCAGGCGGGGAGTGGTCGCAGCCGGGTCGTGACGCCCGCCCGGAAGCGGCCGGCGTGGCCCTGGTGCTCGTCGCTGAACCGCCGCAGCTGCTCGATCATCGACCGGACCGTGAGCTGTCCGGTGCGGGCGCCCGTCACCGGCTCGTCCCCGTACACGAAAAGGAACTCGTCGACGCCATAGGCGGCTCCGGTCAGGAGGTCGCGTCGGAAGCCGAGCGTGTTCCGGTCGCGGGCGTTGAGACACGCGATGGCCCGCCCACCCATGCGATCGACCTCGTGGGCGACGGCGACACTCGACACGGTGGCCCGTCCCACGTGGTTGTCGGGGATGAGGTACGCAGAGGCCACCTTGCTGAGCACGCCGATCTGGTGCCGGACGTGCATCAGGTCGGGCCTGGTGGGCGGCTCGATCTCACAGATCCACTCGAAGGGCCGCCTGCTCATCCTAACCACGGGGACGGGCGTTGGGGCCTGCTCGTCTCTCGAGGGCCCCCGGTTTCCCAGCCGATGTCATCTCTGTCGCTGCCGACCGACACGGCATGTCGTTTCCCGCTCCGACAGTTTCGTGACGCTGCTCACTGTTCCGCCTCCCAAACGGCCTTACCGGAGTTTGCTTCTCAGGATTCAGCGAACCGAACCATTCGAGTCGATCGGGTCATCGAACTACTCATCGCCGGGGCCTCGATCCCAGGAGCCTGACGACGCGGATCGGGGGCCCGACCCAGCGAGCACGCCGCTTTGACGGGTCCACTGACCCGGCTGGGCGTCAGTAGGGTCGCCGCAGGTTCGGGAACATCGGGAAATGCCGGACGTTCAGCGTCAGCAACTCCGCTCGGTTCAGGATGGCGGTCGCGGCAATGGCGAGGTCGGCGCTGTCAATGCCCTGGTGGCTAGGGAGCCACTGCCGACCTAGCGCACCGGCTTCCTCTGCGACCTCGGCGTCGACCGCGTGCCAGGCAAGACTGGCCAGCAGCGATCCGGTCGGCTTCTCCTCACCGCCGCGCATGCCGGCGAGGATCTCGATCCGGGTGATCTCGCTGGCATGCAAGGGCCCGGACATCCGGGCCTGCTCGAGAAGCTGTGCGGCCGGCTCGTGGCCGCGGAGGTAGTCGATCAGCACCGACGTGTCCACGAGGGCCGTCACTTGCTCCCCCGCTCGAGGCGGTGTCCGGAACGAACCGCCTCAACCCCGGCCCCCCCGTCGAGCTCATGATCCCGCCAGGACCCGAACGCCCGGCGCATCGCCTCCAGGTCGTCGGCCACGGAGCGCTCAGAGCCGTAGACGGCATCCACCGCATCCCTGATGAGGGCCGAAATCGATCGGCCGGTCCTCGCCGAGGCCGCGTCGAGAGCCCTGCGCTCATCCTCCGTCAACGAGATCTGCGTCCGTAGCATGATGTAATCTTACATCAGCGATCGCCGACGACCTTGACTGGGCCTCTACGGCGTGCCCAGACCGGAGTGAGTCAGCCTCTCCCCCGCCGGGGCGACATCGCACGGATCCGCTCGGCATGTCGAGAACGGCGGATCGGCTCCGTCCCCCGGTGAGCGCGACCGTCGGGGCCGCCGTCACGAGGAGGACACCATGGCCGAGGAACTGCACCTGGAGGGGCGCCGGAGCACGCTGGCCGAGGTCGCCGAGGTCTTGGCGAAGCCGATCAGCCAGGAGCTGCTCCAGCGGGACGTCACCCGCCTGGCGTACGTCTCGGCCGACGGGACCCCGCGGGTCGTGCCGATCGCGTTCACCTGGAACGGCTCGGAGATCGTGATGTGCACGTCGACGAACGCACCGAAGCTGGCCTCGCTGCGCCGGAGCCCGTCGGTCGCCCTCACCATCGACACCGAGGTGCACCCGCCGCTGATCCTGCTCATCCGGGGCGAGGCGGTGCTCGACGAGGTCGAGGGCATCCCCGAGGAGTACCTGCAGATGAACGGCTCCTATGAGATGACCCCCGAGCAACGGGTCGAGTGGGAGCGGGAGGTGCGGTCGCTCTACTCGTCGATGGTCCGGATCGTGGTCACGCCCACGTGGGCCAAGCTCATCGACTTCGAGGAGACCCTGCCGTCCGCCGTCGAGGAGCTCCTCCACGAGCGCGAGGCCCGGCGGCTGGCCGAGACGAGCGTCTGAGCAGGACGCGGCGTGCGAACTCGGGGAGCTCGGAGAGGGCATCGCCACCACGTAGGTACTTTGAGGATGCCTGATCTGACATCCCTATAGGTCCCCCTCGAGGTGCGAGACCGCTTCGCGGTCTTAACCCATCCCGGCTTCGACGACCCCCTCCCGGCTGAGCGACGCCTGCGGGGGAGGCGATGTACCGGCCAAGCAGGTCACTCGTCACCCTCCTCGATCAATATCAGGAAGTTCGCCGCGGTGTAACTACACTTCAGGTCATCACCGAGACGGGCAGGGGCATGATCGTGCGTCCTTCGGCCGGCACGGGATGACGTTCGGGGCTCAGCTCGTCTCCGACGCCGGCGGCCGCTTCGCCGGCCTGCTGTCGGCCCAGCCCCTCGACGGGATCGGCGGTCTGTGACCACCGCGGCCGGTTCCCGGCGGTCGGCGCCTACGGCCTGCGGGTGACCGGCATCGGCGCGGGGGCGGAGTGGCTGGGGACGGTTGCGGATCACTTCCCCCCGCTCCATTTGGTCTACCGGGAGGCGGCCGCTGGCGTGGGCCCGGCGTCGGTGGACGACAACCGGGCGGTGTTCGCTCTCGACGACCGGCGCCAGCTCCTCGTCGACCGGGCGACCGCGTGCGCCACCTACTCGGGTCCTCGACCGCCGACCGCGGCCGACACCGTCCATCCCCTGCTCACGGCGGCGGCGGCGGCCGTCGGGCGGTGGTCGGGCTACGAGCTGTTCCACGCCGCCGCGTTCGTGGCCGAGGGACGGGTGTGGGGCCTGCTCGGGGAGAAGGAGTCCGGGAAGAGCACGGTGGCCGCCTGGTTGGCCGAGAAGGGCTATCCGGTGCTCTGCGACGACCTGCTGGCCGTCAAGGGCCGTACCGCTTTCGCCGGGCCCCGCTGCGTCGATCTTCGGTCCGAGCCGGCCCGCCGGCTCGGCATCGGCCAGCAGGCCGACACCGACGGGCCCCGGGAGCGCTGGCGGGTGTCGCTGCCGCCCATCGACGCCGAGCTCAGCTTGGGCGGTTGGCTGTTCCTGGGATGGGCGGAGGAAGTCGAGACCGTTCCTGTCGGTCCCCGGGACCTGCTCGGCCGCCTCGCCGCCAGCCGCACGTGGCGGGGCTGCCGACCGATCCGGTCACGCTGCTCGACCTCGCCGCCCTCCCCGCCTGGGAGCTCGCCGCCCGCGACGGTGGGCATCGTTCGACCGGGCGGGGGCCGCCCTCGAGGCCGCGACGATGACCAGCGGCTCCGCTGCGCCTCCGGACGTGGTCGAAAATCTTCTCGATCCGTTTGACGTACGAACATACGTTCGATACACTGGAACGATGGCAGATGCCAGAGGAGCCAACGGGCTGACCGGCGTTGTG
>CAWHIC010000019.1:0-5326 GCA_963829165.1 uncultured Acidimicrobiia bacterium
CGGGCCCCTTAGGAAGCCGAGAGTTATCGCACCTTCTCGATCGGTGCCACATACGGGCCTGCGAATAGCGTCACCCGTTTCCAGGTCGTAGGGCCTTCCACCCATTGCGCCCGAACGGCCGCGAGAGTGCGAGACAATAGGCGGACAGTCTAGGTTACTTCGGCATCTCCGACCGCTTTCCCAATGATCTGATCGAATAATTCCTTCGTTATAACTCCGGAAACTCGTGGTCGAAATGATTGACCGGCACGCATGTTGCTTTCGTAGAGCAACGAGACAGTATTTGCGTGACGCACGACTCGATAGTACTTGAGCGCTAATGCAACCGAAGCCCACGATTCGCCCACTCGAAGCAGATCTTCAAAGGGCCGAGAATCCTTATCGGGATAGCTCATCAACACGCCAAGAATCGCGTGCCCCAGGGCTTCGCTAAGCGTAAACCACGGACGCTCCTGAGTAAGTCGGACGAGGAAGCTCTGTACCGGCCACTCCCGCTTGAGGCCTCCTACATCCAGGACGAGGCTAGCGAACCACGCTGAGGGATCAGACGACAGCGCGACGGCCACCGCAACCGGTGCCGGGTATTCCCGCAGGTACTGCATCAGCCTGTCACCCTGAGGCTGACGTACCAAATTGTAACCGCACAGGTACTCTTGAAGCGATAAGTGGGAAAACTCAAAACCGCCGCCGCTTTCCACAATTATACCGGTGTGAGTCTCTATCTCTCGCGCTACTTTCGCCGCTTCGCCCGCCGGAAGGCCAAATCGAGGCGCGATTTTCCGATATATCTCCTCCAGCTGGTCTGGCCGAAAACGAACTGTCTTGTGTTCAATAGTCAGCTCAAACGACAGAGTCGAAAGAAACTCAAGTTTCTCCTCGACGAAAAAGTTCGCGTACTTCGAAGGTCTCACGACTCTCCGCTGTTCATCCCAGTCTTGGAGCATCAGCCGTATTATCTGGCGATAAAGGGCGGCTGGCTGATCGGGAATCTGCTTTCCACCATTCTCGTAAACGGTGAGGATTTGTGCAAGAAACAGGGGCCGATTGACAAGGTCCTACGCTGGACGCCGGGCGCAACGAGAAGCTTCGGATCAAACTAGGCTCGGACACAATTGAAACGAGACTGATCACAACAGCAAGGGACGCAACAGCAATCACTGCGTTGAGCTTGGCCAACAGTACCGGACATCCTGAAAGCGGCCACCTCGCTATGTTGCGGCTCAACGGGTCAGCGTCGTCGGCCCCAACCTACCGACTTCGTGGCGGAGCCCCGACCGCCCCGGCTTGGGAACGGCTTGTCGAGGACTAGGTGGGGCCGGGGAATGCCGGCTTCCGTCTGCGCCGCGGGTTCGGCTACCCGGCCAGGAACGCTCGAGTGTGTCGTTATCGGCCGGCACCGCCGCGTCGTCGGCGACGAGGTCCGGCACCTTCGCGAGACCCCTCGACGACCTCGGGCGGAAGGTGGCCCGGCGCCAGCGGTCGCCCAGGCTGGGGATTCCGCCGATGGAGTCCGTGACCCAAGGGGGTTGGGCTCTCGATACAGCGACGTGGTGAGTCAATCAGGGACTCGCGGCCGGCATGTCCTCAGGGCTTACGTAGCCCCCGACCCCGTGAACTCGCCAGCCCCCCAAACCCAGAACGTCAGGTAGCTCTGGTCGGCGCTGCAGGGTGAGGATGATCGCTCCCTCGAGGAGCACGTGACCCGTCGCCTTGACAGTCTCACCTGGATCGGGCGGCAACTTCACATAGGCGACGTCTGGCGAGGGGTAGTCGGCCCGACTGGCCATGCCGCGATCGCTGGTCATCTCTCGAACCCTCGCAAGGTCCTCGATCCAGGCCGCCTTGGACTCCGGAGTGACGATGTGAGGCAACAGTTCCAATGCGTTCTGTTCGCCCAATACGGCCAAGAAGACTGCTGCCGTGTGAAGGACGTTGTCGTGACCCTCAACTCGAGCCTGGCCGAACGCTTGGGCTTCGTCGCCGGGGACCAGGGAAGGTCCCCACGGATGGCGATACACGATCGCATCCACGGCGTCCCGGGGAGATCGAACGTCAAGACCGGGTCGATCGAGGTCCAGGAGATCGCGGTCGCCACTGACCAGGAATGTCGCGCCCGTGGCTTCCGTGAGCGCGACGAGGTAGTCGTCATCTGGATCTCTGGATATCGGAACGGGGCTCTCCCGGACAGGATCGTCAACCTGCTCAGCGAGCACGGTGAGGGCTTCGAGGAAAGCTTCAACCTCGACGTGGGTGATGTAGCGCCGGAACTTCTCCCGACTCAACACCCGCGTAGTTCCGCGACGACCAGAGGAGAAATCAACAGAACGGTCTGGCCTTCGATGGCCAAGTCCAGTAGCTGCGCGGGTGCGCCTCGCCCACTGATGGCGGCCGACACGTACACGCCGGGGTCTAGAACCAGCCGTGGGACCCCGACATGCCCGAATGTCACCGAGAAGGGTCGTCCGGCGCGAGGGGAGACGTGCCGGCTCGGCGAGCGACTCGCATCGCCTTCACCTCGTCGTGCGCGATTTGGGCGGTCTGCTTCTCGGTCAGGTCGCTCCGAGCACGAACCCGCGCGAGCAAGTCCCCCAACGCTCGTGCCGCGAGGCCTCGCCTGATGGAGTCCTCGATGACCTCGTCCCGAGCGATGCCCAGACGCCCTGCCACTGCATCCACGGTGACGAGGAGCTCAGCGTCGAGCTCTACTTGGGCATCGATCTTGGGCACGTCATCCCTCCACGCTTGTGCCTTACCTTAGGGGCCGGCGCTCGTGGCGGCGCCGTCGTTCTGATCAGCCCTGCGACGGGAAGGCCGGCCACGACGCCGGGGATGGCCCTCTATCCCTCCGTCGGCCAGCGCCGCTCCGACTCGCTGTGGGCAAACGGTCGGTGACCATGAGCGAACCGGAACCTGTCAAGACCGTTGAGACGAATTCTCAGTCCTTCTTCTGTGCGTCGTTCTCGATCGTGGGCTTGTTGATCCAGGCCACCGTGGGGAGCTTCGGCGGCGAGGGCCGGCGGTGGCGGAAGCGGCCGGGGTTGGCGGCGTAGGCGGCGTCGAGTGTGATCGCCCGCTTGGCCCGGACCTCGGTGGCCGTGCCGTGATGGACCGAGGCCGGGGTGTGCAGGCCGATGCCGGAGTGGCGATGTTCGTGGTTGTAGTAGGTGAAGAACTGCTCGCAGAAGACCCGGGCATCCTCGATGCAGCCGAAGCGCTCGGGGAAGGCGGGGCAGTACTTCAGGGTCTTGAACGCCGACTCGCTGTAGGGGTTGTCGTTGCTCACGTGGGGTCGGGAATGGGTGCGGCCGATGCCCAGGTCGGCCAGGAGCTCGGCCACGGGCTTGGAGGTCATCGAGGTCCCCCGGTCGGCGTGGATGGTCAGGGTGCCTTCGGCGACGCCCTGGCCGGCGACGGCCTGGGCGATGAACGCCTTGGCCAGCTCGGCCGACTCACCCGGCGCCACCATCCAATCCACCACGTAGCGGGAGAAGATGTCGATGATCACGTAGAGGTCGAACCACACGCCACGGTCGGGGCCACGGAGCTTGGTTATGTCCCACGACCAGCACTGATTCGGCCCGCTCGCCATCAGCTCGGGCCGGCTGCGGGTCGGATGGGTGGCCTGCAGCCGCCGCTCACGAACCTCGCCGTTGCTGCGCAGCACCCGGTACATGGTCGAGATCGAGGCCAGGTAGACGTCGTCGTCGAGGAGCATGGCCCACACCTGGGCCGGGGCCAGGTCCCGGAAGCGCTCCGAGCGCAGCAGCTCCAGCAACCTGTCGACCTCGACCTCGGTCAGGGCGTTGGCCGGTGTCGGCCGGGGCGGCGGTGGGCCCAACTTCGGTGGCTGGTTGGCCCGGTAGTGGGTGGCCTTGGCCTTGCCCGCCGCCCGACACGCTGCCTCGGTGCCGATGAGGGGCACGAGGTCGGCCACGCAGGCGTCGATCACGGCTTGGGCTTGTTCTCGGGCGCCGCGCTCTCGGCAAGCATCTCCAAGAGCGCGTGCGCTTTTCCCGCGATCTCCAGAGCCAGCTTGTGCTTGGCCAGGTCGGCCTCGAGGCGCTCGATGCGGCGGTTGGCCTTGGCCAGGGCGGCGGCGTCGGGGGTCGTCGCCGGCTGGCGGGTCCGGGGCGACAGGCCATCGAGCGCGGCCGCGTCCCGGGCCCGGCGCCACTCCACGATGTGGGAGGAGTACAGGCCCTCCCGCCGCAGCAGGGCGCCCTTGTCGCCGTCGCCCACGCAGGCGTCGTACTGCTCGACGATGGACAGCTTGTACTCGGCGGTGAAGGACCGCCGGCGGGGCTTGAGGGGCAGCGTCGGGTCGTCTCCACCCATCGCCTCATCATGGGCGCGTTGCATCGTCAGGGTTGGCATGGTCATCGTGTCTACCGGTTCCAGTCTCGCCCTTGAGGGATGGTCGGCTACCTCAAGCGTCTCTGGTCAGGCTGACAGAAAGGGAACTCCCGGCCGTTCATTCGACGGTGCGTATTGGATTTGGCCGGCGCGGGCGTGACCCGGACGGGCCGGGGGAACGGGACTTCATCTTCGACAGCCTGTACAACGGCTGAGCGCTACTGCCGCCCGAGGGAACATGCCGGATCCTGTCCGGAGGCTCGTTCGCCAACGGTGGCAGTATCGCTCCGAAGCCGTCGCTATTGCTCGTGACGCACGAGTACCCCTCCAACTGCCAGGCGCTCGGGTGATGCGACGGTTGGGCGCAGGAGGCTGACGAGCACCCTCCCGAAGGCGTCCTCGGAGGTAGCCTCTGGGGTGGCTGACGTAACGAGGTTGATCACCGCCGCGGAGCTCGACCAGATGTCGCCGGATGAGCGGGCTCGCGTCGTCCGCGAGCACATCGTGACCGACCTCGACCAACTCCCCGACGACTTCCGTCGGCGAGTCGAAGCCACCGCCGGCCGGCTGGCCGAGCAGCTCGATCGCCCTGCCGTCGATTGAGCCAACGGCGGCAAGTCCGCGTCTCGCCCTCGTTCCTTGACCGGCTCGACGAGTTGCTTCCTGCTGAACACAGTGCCTCCGGGGCGCCCTCGACGGCCAACTTCCTGCTGCACGAGATCCCGCCTCTCATTGACGTGCTCGCCGTGGACTACGACGCAACCACCTTGGCAGTCGAAAGTGTGCCGGGAGTCCGGGTGTTGATTGCCGCCGGCGTTCTGGTCCCTTACGTGGCGCTCTCTACCGTCGTCGCGTCGGATGGTGCTATCGAGATCATCTACCTCGAGGTCGACGAACCCCTCTAGGCCGGTGTTCGTACATCGATGTGTGCAGGAGTGCCGGGGATTGGGTGTGGTTCGTCAGCCGAGGGCCA
>CAWHIC010000020.1:0-15360 GCA_963829165.1 uncultured Acidimicrobiia bacterium
CAGGAACTCCTCGACCCAGTGCGTCAGCCTCGTGGTCCCCACCGCCGGGTCGACCCACTGGCCCCCCTGCATGTCGGCCCCGACGCCGTTCAGGAAGCGTTGCGCTTCCGCCTTGGTGTCGAACGTCCGGCTACGGCCGGCCCGACGGATCGCGATAGCGCGCTCGCCATCTCGTGGTGTCGGTCTTCTCGATGGATGCCATGCTCGGCTCCCGACTACAGGCAACGACCGGGCCGCTTCGCTTTACGGACGCCGCTCCAGGGTGTCGCGAGTCTGGTCCACCCAAGCTCGCAACGCTTGGTAAGGCGGCATCGTCGATACCGGAGTCGGCCTGGTCGAGGCGGTCCATGCGGCCGAGAGACTCGGCGAGGCGCTCCGGGCTGAAGCCGGCATCCTTCTGCTTGGCGAGAGCAAGCAGGCGCGGCCAGCCGAGGCGCTGGGACAAACCGTAGACATCGAGGAAGTCGCGCGGCTCAGCCCGCCCGAACAAGGCGAGGACCTTGTCGGCGGCCAACTCCTCCTGGTCGAGCACCGGTCCGAGATCGCTGGAAACGGCCGGACGCATGCGGGCGTCCCACGCCAGGTCGACGAGGGTCTCGGTGATCCCATCACCGACCGCCAGGCGCACGAAGATCTCCGTATCCCTGACGATGGCCACGGTGAGGCCGGCCTCGCCGAAGGCGATCTCGAGGGCATGGCGAAGCACGGGGACGTTGGTGGGCGCAGGGGTGAAGAAGTCGAGATCGTGGTGGACCGCTCGGTGAGGCCGTGGACGACTAGCGCGCCGCCACCGGCGAGGGCGAAGCCCCGGGCCTCGGGAAGGGCGGCAACCATTCGAGCGACCCGTTCCTGAAAGGCGCTCAGCACCCGATCGCGTCCACCCGAGTCGCGAACCAACGGTCCCAGGCGGTACGGACGTGGTCGGGCAGGACCAGTTCGTCCCAGAGGTCGACAAGGTCGTCGATGCGCACGAAGTGCCGGACATCGTCCTCGCTCCCCTCGCGCAGCACCTGCTCGTAGACGCGGGCGCGGTCGCGTCGGTTGTCGAGGTCGTAGGTTCGGGACGGCCCACTCCATCGGATGTGCGGGGGCAGTGCCACCACGCCGACAGCCTTGGACTCGTGGGCGTCGGCGATCTCATCCGGAATCGCCACCGGCCGCGTGGTGGCTGACTCGCGCCCCGAGCGGCGTGTCGGCACCGCATCGACGGTGAGGCGCTGACCGCAAACGCCGAGCAGACGGTCGAGCGTCCGAAGGTCGGGCAGTACCCGGCCGGTCTCGTAGCGGGCGACCGCCGCCTGCGACGTCTCGCCGGCGCGGGCCAGCTCCCGCTGACTCATGCCTGCACTGCTACGAGCCCGCCGGAGAAGGTCGCCGACTGCGACGGCCTGATCGGTCATTCCCAAACGATACCTGATCAGGCATCCACGGCGAGCCCGGGTCGGTCGGGATCCGAGCCGTGCCGAGCCACACTTCGATCTCGGCGGGGTCGAAGCGCAAGGATGCCCGAACTTGATGAACGGGACCCGCCTCTCGGCGACCAGCCGACGGACGTAGCGGTGGTCGACGCCGAGGCGTTCGGCAAGAGCGGGCAGGTCCATCAGGGGCAGCCGGTCGCGCAGGCCGGCCCCCGTGTTCGCCCGGGGCCGACCAGACCCTCGTTTTCGACCCAGGCCCTCCTGGTGGGGAACTCGCCCATCGGGCCGAGGTTGTCCTTCCCCAGGCGCTGGACCCCACGCCTGCCGCCATCACTACGGAGTGTGCCCCTTCAGGGCGTTCCCGGACTGCGCGTGATGTCTTCAGCAGGCGGGTAGGACGACCAAAGGTCGAACAGTCGTCATACAACGAGGAGGCATGGTATGTCGATCACCGACGAGCTGTTGGCACTCGAGCGCAGGGGCTGGCAAGCCCTGTCGACCGACGGCGACGCGGCCGCGGGCTTCTACGAGCGCACGCTGGCCAGGAACGTGCTCATGCTCCTACCCGGCGGCATCGTCATCGACGACCGCGCCCAGGTCGTCGAGTCGATGAGCGGAACGCCATGGTCCTCCTTCGAGCTGTCTGACGAACGAGTCCACCACTTGAGTGACACGAGCGCGGTGGTCGCCTACCGCGGCGTCGCCGTCCGAGGACTGGACACCTATACAGCCCTGTTCAACAGCACCTACGTGAACGAGGATGGGCGCTGGCGGCTCGCGCTGCACCAACAGACGCCGGTCTAGCGGCCCACGGCTCGTTCGAGTTCGGCCTTGGTCATCGTCGAGCGACCCTTCACGCCCTTGTCCCGTGCCTCGTTGTACAGCTGGTCCCGGGTCCGTCCCCCCGGACCTCGGCGGGAGCGCAGCCCGCCCCGGCGGCCCGAGGAGATGTCCTCCGTCGAGGTCCGGCTCGACTCCCGGGCCTCGCCCGCCTGGGCGCGCTCCTTGTTCACGGTCCGAGCCGCGATCTCCTCGGCCGTGTCCTCGTCCTCGCCGCGCTCGCGCAGGCCTTCCTTGATGTGCTCGTACTGGCGTTCGCGTTTGTCGCTCCAGGCTTGTTGGGGCATTCCGTCGCTCCTTGGTCGAAGTTGGTTTGGACGTTGTCGTGACGGTCGGCGACCGCCCAACGGTCGGCTGCGCAGCCTCCTGATCCGCTCGGCGGCATCGCGTTGCGCCTCAGGCGGACCACGGGGGCTGGTTCTGCGGGCCGAAGGCTCGACGGGGTATGCGATGGTTGTTCTCCACCCGGAGCTCGGTCATCGGCCGGAACCGCGCGACCCGACAGCCAACGAGTCCGAATCGGCGTGGTTGTGGGCGGTGCTCTCCTGCTCCTCCAAGCCAACCGCCGTCCGCAGTTCTGCCATGTCCTGCCGCAGGCCGCCTTCCTCTGCGCCGTCGGCCAGGTAGGCCATCAGATCCCCGAGTCCGTCGGCGATTGCGTTGAGCTTGTGCTGGACCGCCTGATCGGCCCGGGTCTGGCTGTTCTGCAGGACAGCCACCATCAGGAACGTGATGCACGTGGTGGCGGTGTTGATGATCAGCTGCCACGTGTCGACGTTGCCGATGATGACGATCGACGGCGCCCAGATCACGATGAGTAGGACGCAGAAGGCGAAGAACGTCGCCCGGCTGGCCACATGGGAGGCCCAGCCGGCAAAGCGGTCGAAGAACCCGACGCGCCCGGACACCTCGGTGGGCATCTCCACGTGTTCGTCGCTCTCGGACATCACGCCTCCCTTGGTCGAGCGCGCGCGACGATCGTTCCCTCGTAAGCGTGCTCCCTAACGTCACACGAAACGTCGGGTCTCAGCCACGAGCGCAGCGTTCGAGCACCGGAGCCGGCGGCTACCCCCCCCCCCCCCCCCCCGGCGTCGGTCAGGGCGTCTGCGCCCCGACGTCACGGAGCGCCGGCAGCAGCTCGGCGGTCAGGAACCCGAAGAAGCCCTCCTGGTCGGGACCGATCTGGTTCAGGTAGACACGGTCGAAACCGGCGTCGACATAGGTCTTCACGACCTCGACGATCGGCTCCACGCGAGGGCCGCACGGGATCTTGTCGGCGACCATGTCGACGTCGACCAGCTGCGCCGCCTGGTCGAAGTGGGCGGGCATCCGTAGCTCCTGGCTGAGCTCGCCGGGCACGCCGGCCGTCCGCCACAGCCGGTGGGCGAGCTTGGCCGCGTCGTCCGCGTTCGGCGCCCAGCACAGCTTGATCCCCGCCGAAGCCTCACCCGTCCCGCCCTGATCGCGGTAGAGCTCGAAGAGATCCTTGTCGGGCTTCGTGCTCGCCAGGCCGTCGCCGATCCTCGCTGCCAGCCGGGTGGCCTTGGGGCCGAATGCGCTCACCACGATCGGCGGAGGCGTGTCGGGCCGGGAGTAGATCCGAGCGTTTTCGACCACGTAGTGCTCGCCCCGGTGGCTCACCTGCTCGCCGGTCCACAGGGCCCGTATCACCTCGACCGCCTCCTCGAGCATGTCGAGACGCTCGTCGGTGGCGGGCCAGCGATCCCCCAGGATGTGCTCATTGAGGTTCTCGCCGGTGCCGACGCCGAGCTCGAAGCGACCGTCGAGAAGCAGGGCCGAGGTGGCCGCCGCCTGGGCGACGATCGCCGGGTGCATCCGGATGGTCGGACATGTCACCGCAGTCGTCACCCGCAGCCTGGTGGCAGCGGCGATGGCGCCGATGACGCTCCAGACGAACGGGCTCTGGCCCTGCTCGTCGAGCCACGGATGGAAGTGGTCTGAGATCCAGACCGACCCGATGCCGGCGTCGGCCGCCAGCCGGGCCTGATGGAGCAACTCGGTGGGGCCGTGCTCCTCCGAAGACAGGAAGTAGCCGATCTCGACCATCGCGTCGTCCCTTCCGTTCGCTGTCGGGCGGCCTCTACCCGTCGGCGGCGCGGCCGGAACAGCCCGATGGCGCGAGCGAATTCCTGGGCGACCTTTTCTCAGGATGACATCCGTGACCAACGGCGGTCGAGACCGAGGTTCACGTTTCATACATGCCTGCAGGAGGGCAGGAACCCGATCGGTTGAACAGCCAGCCCCGCCGCCGGGCCCTCCTTGAGGCTCGCCCGTCGAGCGCTGCTTTGGCGGGTTCTCGCAGGAAGGAGCCGACAGTGGCCCCCGGCGAAACCACCCAGGACGCCGTCGAGTTGCTCACCGCCGAACACCAGGTGGTGGACGGGCTCTTCGCCCGGATCGAGTCGGCATCGGGCACGGACAAGGACGAGGCCGTCGGCAACGTGACCCGGGAGCTGTCCATCCACGCCGCCATCGAGGAGCAGGTCGTGTACCCGGTCATGCGGCGGTCATTGCCCGACGGCAACGCGAAGGAGAAGGCAATCGCCGAGCACCAGACCGTCAAGGAGACCCTGGCCGAGATCGAGCGGTCCGATCCGTCCGCCGAGCGCGACCACAAGCCCGGGTCTCCGTCGAGCGAAGGGCCGGGGACAGAGGTGTGGGTCGATTGGCAGCTCTGCCCGACCTCGGCGACCGAGACGGTCGAGATCGCCCCGCCCGCTCCCGTCGGGGATCGATCTCTCAGTTGGCGAAGCCGATCAGAACGCGGTGGCGGCGGATGCGTCGCGCTGCCGGTTGGCCGAGTCAGGTCAGTCGGCTAGATCACGCCTGAGGTGGAGCAGCGCGGCGCCCGACATGCATTCCGGGAGCAGGGTCTGCTCAGGTCTCGCCGACGCCCGGGCCCGGAGGTGAGTCGTCTCGTCGGGCCCTGAAAACAAGGATGGCCATATCGTCGCGGTGGCCGCCTTCGATCTCGATCGCGGTCGCCTCCACGGCTTCTGCGATCGCGGCCGCCGACTGGCCGGCGACGGCGGTGAGACATTCCCGCAGCACCTGGAGGGAGTCGCCGCCCTCGCCGACGCAGCCGTCGGTGAAGAGGACGAGGGCATCTCCCTGTTCCAGGACGACCTCCTCCTCTATGACGCCGAGCTGCTCGAGGACCCCCAGCGGAGTGCCCGGTCGGCCCAAGGCGACGACCTCGCCGCTGCGGCGGATGACCAGCGGGACGGGATGGCCGGCGATCGCGATCGTCGCGGTGAGGCTGCGGCCCCCGGGCTCCAGGACAACGGTCGCAGCCGTGCAGAAGCGCCCCTCCGGCAGCTGGTCGGCCATGGCGTCGTTGGCGGCATCGAGGACCGCTCCCGCCTCGTCGTAGTGACGGGAGAGACTACGGATGGTGTGGCGGGCCATGGCCGTGAGGGAGGCGGCCTCGGCTCCCTTCCCGCAGACGTCGCCGACCATTCCCAGCCATCGGCCGTCGCCCAGCGCCACGATGTCGTAGAAGTCTCCGCCGACGGCGCCTGTCGCCGGCCGGTAGCGGGCTGCGATGTCCACACCGGGGATCTCGGTCAATGCCGCCGGAAGGAGGGCCTGGGCCAGCGTGGCCGCCGCCTGGGAGTGCTCGGAGAACAGCCGGGCGTTGTCGACAGCAGCTCCCGCCCGGTGGCCGATCTCCTCGGCCAGGGCCACGTCGTGGGGCCGAAAGCGCCGGCCGGAGGCGTCGGCGGTGGCGAAGGTGATCGCACCGACCGACCCCGTCCGCCCTGCAATCGGGACGATGACAGCGGACGTGGCCGCCATCTTCCTGAGCAGCTCCAGGTGTCTCGACGGATCGACCGTGTCGCGCAAGATGTCGTCGTCGATCTCGGGAAAGTAGGTCGTCTGGCCCCGCAGGGCCCGCACCACCGGGTACACCGGTTCGTCGCGGCTGGGATTGGAAGCCTGGAGGCGGGCATCGAGGTCGGGGTCGCAGCCGCGCACCGCCACCCTGGTGACGGCGCCGCCCCGATCGACGAAGTCGATCACGCAGCGATCGGCGAAGGTGGGAACCACTCGGTCCGCCAGGGAGCGTAGGACCTGATCGACCTCGAGTGTGGCGAACAGCACCCGGCTCAGCTCCGACAGCAGCTCCAGCCCCGCCCGGGCGCGGTGTTCCGCCTCGTAGGTGCGGATGATGTCGAGAACCTGGCCCCCCCGGCGGGCCAGGTCCTGGGCCAAGGCGACATCGCCGTCCTCGTACCGGCCCATCGTGCTGCGGGCCAGGAGCGCGGCACCGGCCACGCCACCGCGGAGCGGGATGGGGACCGCCAGCAGCTCTTGCGCCCCGACCTCGCTCAGCAGCCGGTGCTGGGGCGCGTCGCTGGTGGATGGGTCGAGGAGGCCCGGGCCGTCGACGAGCACGGTTTCGCCTTCGCCCACCTCCTGCCAGAGCGGATGGTCTGCCAGCAGGCGGGGGCAGGTTCGCAACCCCTCGGCGAGACCGGGTCGGTAGCCAGGGCCGACATGGCAGGCCAGCATCTGCGGGCGGTGCTCGTCATCGAGCTCCCACACCGTGCACCAGTCGGCCAGGGCGGGCACGGCCAGCTCGCTCATACGGCGGGCCAGGACCTCGACGTCGAGGGAGGATGCGAGCAGCGACCGGCTGGCCGAGGCCAGGAACGCGAAGCGCTCCTCGCTGCGGCGCAGCGCGTCGAGGGCCTGCTGGCGCTCGGTGACGTCCCGAAAGACGCTGACCGAGAACCGGACCCGGCCCCCGCCGTCGAGCACCGGGCGGCCCCGGACCAGGGACCACCGCTCGTCACCGCTGGCGCGCACCCGCCATCGCAGCAGGGCTTCGGGCGGCTCCTCGCCGGTGAGCGCCCGCCGACCGGGCAGCTCCGCCAGCGGGAAGGCACGACCGAGTTGGTCGAGTACCTCGAAGCGGGCCATCACCTCGGCGACGGGGGTGGCGAGGAACTCCGGGGCCGAGGAGAACCCCATCAGCTCGGCGGCGGCATCGTTGGCCCACACGAAGTTGCCGTCGCCGTCGAGCACGGTGATGGCCTCGCCTACCGCGTTGAGAATGGCGCCCAGCTCCTCCGATGTCGCCCGCAACTCCTCCTCCAGCCGGCGCTTCTCCAGGGCAAAGGCGATGTGGCCGGCCACCGTGCGGGCGAGGTCCACCTCTTCGGCGCTGAACGGGTGGGGCCGGTCGAAGTAGACCATGAACTTGCCCAGGAGGCGCTCCCCGTACAGCAGGGGTATGAAGGCGACGGCGGCGATGCCCTCGCGTTGGATGACCTCGCGCAGCGGGCCCAGGTCGGGGTCGGTGCCGACATCGGGGATGAGCACGGGTTGGGGCGCAGCCGCGTCCGGCGCCCACGGGGAATGACCCTCGACGGCCTGGCGGTAGCCGGCCGACAGACCCCGCGACGCCGTGAAGCGCATGACGCCGTCCGCGTCCAACAGCAACACCGCCGCCCGGTCGGCGGCGAGGGCCTGGATGAGCACGTCCAGAGCCTCGGTCGATATGGCGTCCACGCCGCCGCCCAGCGACACGGCCGATGCCAGCCGATGCAACGCGTCGAGGTGGCGCTCGGAGCGCTTGGCTCCCTCGCCAGCCGCCACCGCCACCGGCACCGAGGCGGCTGATCGCCTCACGGTCGGCTCAGTCCGCCGTCATCGGGAAGACCCGGTCCAGACCGCTCACCGCGAGGACGCGCCGGGTTTGCGCCGGCACCGACCGCAGCCGCAGATCGCCGTCGCGTTCCCTGAGCCGCTTGAGGGCCATGACCAGCACCGACAGCCCGCTGGAGTCGATGAACTCGAGCTCGGCGAGGTCGAGGACCAGGTCGACGACGCCTGCGTCGACGACGCCGACGATCTGCTCGCGCAGCCGGGGGGCGCTTCCCAGGTCGAGCTCACCGACGAGACGCATGACCGCACGGGACCCGTCGATCTCGCAGCTGAGGGCGAATGTCGTGTCATCCACATCACTCAGCAGCGTGCGAGTAGTGGCGGCGACAGTGACGTCGCTGCCCGGACCGATCGGCCGCTCCTCGCACCGCGGTCGCACCACGGTCTCTGCTCCAGTGCCATCGAAACGACGACACCAGGCCTCCTCCTGGACCTGAGCGTCTGGACCTGCCATCCCTCCAGCGCCGTCAGCCGACAACGTCCGGTAGGCGGTACCAGTCAAGCGTGTCCCCTCTCAGATGTCTAGGGCCGAGGCGGTTTGGAGGCGGCAAGTCAGGGGTATACGACAGGACAGCTGTCATCAGTCGGGGTTTGGCCGCGCGACCGCATCCTCGCCCCACGATTCCTGACAGCGACGCAGCTGGCGGTGTTCCGGTTGGCCGACTCGCTCGCGGGCAAGGTGGGCATGCGAGACATCGCCCGCCTCGTGGGCGTCTCCCATCAGCGAGTCCAGCAGGTTCTCTCCAGCCCCGCACCGGGCGACCACCGGTAGGCCGCCAGCCGGGAAGTCATCTTGCTCGGTCCTGCGGTATTGCTAGTCCTTGTCCTTGCCGCCCTCGTCCTTCGCCTGAGCGTTGGAGATCTTGGCCGCTCGCTCCGGCCTCGGCCTGCGCCCCGTACGGGAAGGTACCGACCGAGGAGGAGGTGACGGGATGGGCCCATGTCAGGCCCCCGCCGCAGCGCTCGGAAGTGCCCTCCTGGTCAGGTCCTGCTGCATTCGACAAGCGCAGTTCCCTTGCCAGGAGGGCGTTCGCGGACCGCCCCTACCGCATTCGGCGAACTACTGAGAGGTCCGGGCCTAATGGGGGGTGTCGTCGTCCCGGATCGTGCCGGTGGCGACGCCGTCCGCGATCGGCTGGGTGGCGCTCGTCAGCTTCAGCGTAAAGGTCTCCATGTACGTCTCGGGCGCGCGGTCGCCGATGATCCGGATGGGGATCGTCCCGGTCTTCTGGCCCGCGGCGAAGGAAATCGAGGCGCCCATCGGAGCGGGGTGGAAGTCCGAGCCCGCCACCGCGGTACCCGACATCGTCGCGTAGCGCACCGTTGCGGGCGGGAGGTTGGACCCGGTGCGGGTCACGGTGAAGACGACGAACCTCGTCTCGTTCGGGGGGCAGAAGGTGCAGTCGCCTTCCTGGCGGAAGTTGTCGGCCACCGAGATCGTGGTGGCGAGCGTCGAGCCGGTGCCGATCGGGCCGGTGCCGCTCCCGGGGTCCCCGGTGGCAGCGAAGGCAGCAACGCCGAATGGAACGCTGAGCGCGGCGAGCATCGTCGCGCCAGCGGAGACCTTACGTACACGGTTTTTCATGGGGATTCTCCAATCCGCAGGCTTGCCGGACCGGTTTGGCCCACCGCTATGAGCGCACCAAGGGCCGATTAGATACCAAATAGAGAAAGACCACCCACACGCGGAGCAGGAAGTCGAGCGAACCCAACCCAGTGTGCGGTGCCGCTACGCCTGGCGGATCATCTCTGCGCATTCCTGGGCGCTCGTGCAGAGGAGGACGGCCTCTTCCAGGCGCGTGATCTTGATCAACCGGCGGATGGGTGAGGTTTCGGGAACGGCCAGGGCGACGGGGCGGCCGGAGGTTGCGAGTTGGGCGGCGAGTTCGAAGAAGACGCGCACGCCGCCGCTGTCGACGTAGCGGACGTCGGAGAGGTCGAGCACGAGGCCGAGGGCCGCATCCGGCATCTCGACCAGGATGTCCCGGCCGAGGTCGCCGGCCGACCCGAAGTCGATGTCGCCCTCGATTCGGGCCACGAAAACGCCGTCGACGTCCGCCAGATCACATCGCATCGAGACCCGGTCCGGGCTCGGCGACTCCGGCGGGGATGCCGTTCTCGAGGCGGCGGCGCATCCTGACCTCGGTGGCGTCAGGCCCGCCGTCGACCTCGGTGTCGTCCATGAACTGGCGCATGATGTCGAGCCCCCTCCCTCCGGGGGCGGACGATCGTCGCTCCCGCCACCTTCCCGAGCTCCGCACCCTGATGGCGACGTCGCCGTTGAGCTCGGCCTTGAGCTCGAAGTGCGTCGCCTGCGGCGCGCCGTGCCGGATGGCGTTCGAACAGGCCTCGGTGGTCGCCACGAGGATCTCGAACGCCTCGTGGTCCGTCACGCCCCCCGCCGCCAGCCAGCGGCGCAGGGCGGCGCGCAGCGGTCGCAGGGCTCGGGCCTCGCTGGGCACCTGCAGATCGATCGTCGTGCCCAGGGCGAGCCACCGAACGACGAGGACGGCCACGTCGTCGTGGGCCGTCCGGGCCGTGCGGGCGTCGACGGTGAGGTGCTCGCACATCGCATCCACGTCGTCCGGAGCGGTGAGCAGGCTGTCGCGAAGCCGGTCGAGACCGCTGTCGAGGGGCATGGTGCGATCCTCCACGAGGCCATCCGTGGGCGGAACCGGTCGCCATGGCGAGGGCCAGCACACCCACCGGCCCTTCGCGCCCGACCAGGGGCACGACGATCCCCGAGGGGGCGCCGGTCCCCGCATCGGCCTCATCGGCTGTGGGGGTGAGCAGGACGCTCTCTCCCGTGGTGAAACTGCGGGCGATCGGACTGGACGGATCCCCGGCGGTGATCGGCAGATGCGACAAGGGCGTCCCCGCCGACCCGGTTGGTCGGAAGCGGCGACGACCTGGCGGATCAGTCCGTCGTCTCCGGCGAGGTACACCATGCACCTGTCGGCCAGGGTGGGCGCCACGATGCCGGTGAGCCCTTCGAGGATGCGGTCGACGTCGAGCGACGACGCCAGCACCCGGCTGGCATCGGCGAGCACGGCCAGGCGGGCCTGGGCCCGTTCCGCCAGCTCACGGGACTGGCGCTGCGCCTCGTAGAGCCGGGCGTTGTCGATCGCCACGGCAGCGTGGGCGGCGATGCCCTCGACCAGCCGTTCGTCGGTCTCGGTGAAGCGGCCGCTCTCCGGGTGCCCGAAGAAGAGCCCGCCGAGAACCTCCCCCCGCACCGAGCGCACGGGCACCGCCAGGTAGCTGCGCACCGGGGGATGGCCCTCGGGTAGGCCGCGGAACGGCAGGTTGTGACCGTAGCGGGGGTCGGCGGTGACGTCGTCGAGACGAACGGTCGCCTCGCCGGCGAAGGTCGGTCCGAAGACCCGGGTGTTCCTCGGCATGGGGAACGGGGCGAAGGCCTCCGCGGGCACCCCGGACAGCGTGTAGAGCATGAACGACTCGCCCGCCGTGTCGACGACGTTGTAGAAGAAGGCACCGAAGGCGGCGGGGGTGAGGTCGGTGGCGGCGTCGGTGACCCGCTGCACCACCGCCCGCAGGTCGAGCTCGGCGCCTGCTCGTAGACGCGGGCGCGCTCGCGTCGCTTGTCGAGGTCGTAGGTCCGAGGAGGCCCGCTCCACCGGATGTGCAGCGGTAACTCGACGACGCCCAGGGCCGTGGTCGCGTCGCAATCGAGGATGTCATCCGGGATCGCCACCGGCCGCGTGGTGGCTGACTCCCGCCCCGTACGGCGTGTAGGCACCGCGTCGACGGTGAGCCGCTGGCCGCAGACCCCGAGCAGGCGATCGAGTGTCCGCAAGTCGGGCAGCACCCGGCCGGTCCCGTAGCGGGCGACCGCCGCCTGCGATGTCTCGCCGGCGCGGGCCAGCTCCCGCTGGCTCATCCCCGCACTGCTACGAGCTCGCCGGAGAAGGTCGCCGACTGCGACGGCCTGATCGGTCACCCGTCAACGATACCTGATCAGGCATCGTCCGGTGGGGCTCCACCCGAGCCGCACCGAGCCACACTTCGATCTCGGCGGGGTCGAAGCGCAGGAGATGCCCGAACTTGATGAACGGAACCCGCCTCTCGGCGACCAGCCGACGGACGTAGCGGTGGTTGACGCCGAGGCGCTCGGCGAGAGCGGGCAGGTCCATCAGCGGGAGCCGGTCATTCTTGGTGGTCGGCATGGTCGATCTCCTTCGGAAGTCGTCACCGAACTAATGGGGGTCCACCGCCTAACGGAGTCGATCCGGAAGGCTGTGGCCGAGCCGCTGGCAGGTCAGCACTCTGTAGAACAGAGCGTGGAGCTCTAGGCCTAGACCGTGCGCCTGCCAGTTGGTGAGGTAGACCTCCGACGGCTGGTGGGATGACGTGCTTCGAGCACTGAACCATTAGTGAGCTGCTGGTCGCCTCGGGCTCGACATCCGACGACCAGGGAGGTTGCGGTGGGACAGGTCTTCGTGGGTCATGACTGGGCCGAGGCCCATCACGACATCCACGTGGAGGACAGCGACGGCAAGCGTCTGGCGAAGGCGAGGCTGCCGGAGGGCATCGAGGGCGTAGCCCGCTTCCACGAGCTGGTGGGTTCCTTCACCGCCGAGCCGGGGGAGGTGACCATCGCCACCGAGACCGACCGGGGTCTGTTCGTGGGGGCGCTGGTGGCATCGGGCTATCGGGTGCTGGCGGTGAACCCGATGTCGACGTCTCGCTATCGGGAGCGCCACTCGACGTCAGGTGCCAAGTCCGATCCGGGGGATGCTTTCGTGCTGGCCGAGCTGGCCCGCACCGACGGCCACAACCACCGCCCCGTGGCCGGCGACAGCGATGGCGCAGAGGCCATCAAGGTGCTGGCCCGGGCTCATCAGTCGATGATCTGGACCCGCCAGCGCCAGACCAACCAGCTCCGATCGACCCTGCGGGAGTTCTACCCGGGTGCCCTGAGCTGCTTCGATGACCTCGACGGCAACGACGCGGTGGCCGTATTGGCGATCGCGCCCACGCCGGCGCTGGGTCGGGGCCTTGCCTGCACCATGATCGAGTCGGCCCTGCGCCGAGGGGGACGGAAGCGCCGGATCGAGGAACGGGCAGCGCAGATCCAGGACGCACTCCGCTCGCCTCAGCTGGCGGCCCCCACACGGTGGCCAACGCCATGGGAGCGAGCGTGGCCGCCGTGGTGGCGGTCATCTCCGCTCTCAACACCCAGATCGCCCGGCTCGAAGAGACCCTGGCCGAGGGTTTTGAACAGCACCCGGACGCCAAGGTCATCCGCTCCCTGCCAGGACTGGGGATGGTCCTCGGCGCCCGGGTGCTCGGCGAGTTCGGGGATGACCCGAACCGCTACGCCGACGCCAAGTCTCGCAAGAACTACGCCGGCTCGTCGCCCATCACCAAGGCGTCGGGCACCCGCAAGGTCGTGCTCGCCCGCTACGCCCGCAACAAGCACCTGGCCGACGCCTGCCACCAGTGGGCGTTCTCCTCCCTCACCGCCAGCCCCGGGGCACGGGCCTTCTACGACGAGCGCCGGGCCGCCGGCGACACCCACCACCGAGCGCTGCGAGCCCTCGCCAATCGCCTCGTCGGCATCCTCCACGGGTGCCTCCGCCACGGGGCCCTCTACGACGAGGACACCGCCTGGGCGCATCGCGCCAAACAAGCTGCTTGACAGTTACGGCCGTGGGATGTCTAGGCCGGTGGGCGCCGTGGAATCTCGCGACGCACCGCTACCGGCTCAACCGCTGGACCGGCGGACGATGCGTCGGTAGCTGCTTCAGCCGCTCGGCCATCCGCCGGGCTGGGTCCTCGGACAGCGACCCCGGCGGCATCGCCACCGCGGGCGGGCGTACCCCGGCGGCTCGATAGAGCTGCTCTCGCACAGCGTGAGCGGTGCGGGGGTTTGGCGGCCGGGCGATAGCGGTGGCGAACACCTCCTCGGCGTCCTCCAGGCCGGTCCGGTCGAGCACCCAGGCAACATTGCGACCCCGGCCTCGGGTCATGGCCACATAGATGCCGGCCCGGGTACTGGCCGGCTCCCACCACGCAGATGCCGTGGTCGACGGTGACGCCCTGGTTCCCATAGCCGGTGACGGCCCAGCCCAGCTCCACATAGCGGGCGACATAGGCATTGGGAAGACGTACGCGGCCTCGCCGTTGGTCCTCGACGGTCAGCGAGCCGTTGTCGTCGATCGCAGTCACCGTCCAGGTGTGCCGGTTCCGCACAGGCGTTCCGCTGCTGGTGACCATGCTGGGGTCGTTGCGGCGCGTCGCCACGTGGTCGCCCACGAACACCTCGGTCCCGTCGGCGAGGGCGACCGACCTTCCCTGCCGGCGAGGATTGCGGCGACGCTGGATCTCGACGTTGATGGCCCGAGCCGTGCCAGCCGAGGCCGTGGTGATGGCGAGGGTGGCACCGCCTCCGCTCATCTGCTCGTACTGGCGGGCCACCCGGTCGGCCAGCAGGGCGGGATGGACGGTACGAAGCCGTCCATGCTCGGCGTAGTGGGCGGCGGCGGCTGGGTCGCCGTGGCGTAGCAGCAGGCTGGACTCGCCCTGCCAGGCATCGTGGAACCGCCGGACTTCCTCCAGGTGGTGAGCGGGGAACGCCACACACCAATGGGCGAAGATGCCACCTCGACCCACGGCGGGGAGCTGGGCCGCGTCACCGACGCAGACCAGGCGCCAGTGACGGCGATCGGCCAGTTCGACCAGCCGCGCCAGGTCCTCGGTTGACGCCATGCCGGCCTCGTCGAGGATGATCGAAGTGCCGGGCCGGAGTTGCCACTCAGGCGGCGGGCCTTCAGGACGGCCGTGCTCGTGGAGCAGCTTGGCCAGGGTGGTCGCCGGCGTGGCGGTCTCACGACCGAGCACGTCGGCGGCCTTGCCCGAGGGAGCCAAGCCGATCACGGCTCGGCCCTGCTCACGTTGCGAGGCGACCGCCGAGGCCAGCGTGGTGGTCTTGCCCGTCCCAGCCGGGACCACGATCGACACCAGGCGCTGTTCGCCCGCCTCCGCGTGGGCAGCCGCGGCCTGGAGATCCTCGCCATCCGCCACGCGGCACTTCGTCCCCACGTTGGCGGCAGCCCAGGACGGCAGCCTGGCTTCCTGGTCAAGCACGGCCGGGGCGCTCAGCCGGCGATCGACGACGTGCTCGGTGACCGCTCGACCGTCCCGCCGGCAGGCCACACCGGGCTTGGCCGGCGGGTGCAGCTCCACACAGCGACCGGCCGCCTCGGCGGCGAGTGGGTCGACGACCTCGACCAGATCCGCGGCCGAGCTGGTCACCTCGGCCGGAAGGCGGGCCGCGACCTCCCGGGCCAGGTCGGCCCGCAGCCACGTCGACGACGAGGAGGCCACCGCCACCAGCGCCTCGGCGATGACCGATTCGTCCCTCCAGTCGATCGGGCCCGGCAGG
>CAWHIC010000021.1:0-40124 GCA_963829165.1 uncultured Acidimicrobiia bacterium
GCGCAAAGCGAAAGGTTGCTCGCCCGTGCCGGCGCCTCTCGCACCGAGTCGGCTTCGCCACCGGCTGCATGTCTCCCCACTCGGGTCGTCGGGCCCTTGGGCTGCATCGGTGTGGGGTTTGGGGCTTTGCTGCCAGACGTCAGCGGCTGCCTCACACGATCTTCGTGAGGACCGTGCGAGTCACCGTGTAGATGAACGGCCCGGGAAGGTCGGCCAGCTCTTCGATCCGGCGCCACTGTGTCATCACCACCTCGAGCTGGCCCCAGAGGGTGGCCGCGTCGCTGGAGGACAGCGCGACCATCCGGCCCTGGCTCCCAACGACCGCCGCCATCTCGGCGCTGTGCTGTTGGATCTTGCTGTCCCGGGTGACGATCAGGAGCCCCTGCGCGCTCACCAGCGGAATCCAAACGGAATCCTTCGTGCGAGGCGTGCTCACGGCGCAGGCCGGTCTTGTGCGCTTGTGGATCGTTGCCCCTGGATCGCCCGGATACGTGATGTCGGAGCGCAGCCCGCCCAGAAGCTTGCCGAGTCCGAGAATGTCGGCATCCAGGTAAAACCGGACGGCGGCAGGCTTCACGCAGCCCGAAGGCTCGTCTCGAACGCATGCGCCCAGTGCACCTCGTCGACGCTGAGGCCGAACTGCTTGGCGACCTCGTCGACGGTTTCGTCCGCCGCCAGGTGCTCCCAGACGATCTCCGTCTTGATGCCGCCGATCGCGGGTAGCCCGAATCGCTCGTCTGGCCGCATCCGCACCGGTGACCGGATGTCGCCCGCGGGCCGCCAGCCGACCGCCAGGTCATCGGCCCACTCGACCCGCGCGACGTACGTCTCGGACGGGGCGGTGAGCGTCGGCTGTCCGTCCGCGATCGCGACGAGCCAGAAATCGCCAGGCAGCCCGGTAGCTTCCTGGACCTCCAGGAGCAGCCGCTGCCCGGGTCCGACGAAGGGTTTGAAATGGGCTAGCGGGTACGGAACGCCGAGCTTGTCCCTCAGCTGCTCGATCACGGCCCGCAGCTCCGCCATCGGGACGTGGAGCTTTCGGCGGTATTGGCGAAGCAGGCCTGCCTCGACGAACTCACCCCAGGTGACAGTCCTCGAGCGGGTCGACTTGGGACGCAGGATCGGCTGGTAATCCCGATTCCCCCGCCTGCCACCCTCGAGCCAATAGTGCAACGTCCCCTGCGCAACCTGAAGCAGCCGGGCGGCTTCCGCCTCGGCGAACATCTCACGGTCGAGGACATCAGTAGACACGCGTGTAGTTTGACCGATCGCCGATCCGCCTGCACGACGTTCGCCGACCAGCAGCGGGACACGGGAGCCGGGTCAGGGCCGACGCCCCATAGAGGGCCTTGCCTTGACGCCGGCGGGCGGTTCGCGACAGACAATTGGGTGGCCCAGGCGCTCCCTTGCGCTGGGCTTGCCGATCACTTCCTACAGTTCGACAGCCTTCTCGCCGAGGCGTAGCGGGAGGATCAGTTCGCCTTGCAGCCACGCGTGGTCTTGGCCGCCCGCGTCGTGCGGAGCCCCTGACAGCGAGGGTGCAGCCACCCGTCCCCAGATCCGGCAAGTCGGGCCTTCAGTGCGGCGGCGTTCGGGTCGATGGGACAAGAGATGAACGGCGGATCGGAATGACTCTCCTCGTGGTTCTCGTGCTGGCCGCGGCCATTGTCGCGGCCGTCGTCATCGTTCGCCGCGCCCGACAGGACCGGCTGGACCGGGAGCCGCCGCCGCCCCGCACCGACCCGTTCGCCACCGACGCCGGCCGGCCCGATCCCCGGCGGTTGAAGGTCGGCGACGTCGTCGGGTTCGACGGCCGGGACTACGTCGTGCGGGGCACCATCCGCCTCGACCAGTCCGGCTTCACGTGGGAGGAGCACCTCCTCGACGACACGACGGGCCGGGCCTGGCTCTCGGTCGAGGACGACGAAGGCCTGGAGCTCTGCCTCTGGCACCGCGTGACCGGTAGCCCGCACGTTCCCGGTGGCCCGAGCCTGACCGACGAGGGCGTCGACTACCTCCTGGTGGAGCGGGGGGAGGCCGGGTTCCGGGCCGAAGGCACCACCGGGACTGCTTCCAGCGGCGACATGGAGTACATCGACTACGCGGCGGGCGATCGCCGGCTGTCGTTCGAGCGCTTCGGCGCGACCACCTGGGAGGTCAGCCGGGGCCGGGTGGTGGGCGAGCGCGAGCTCACCATCTATCCCGTCACCGACTGACGGCCGCCCGTGTTCGCCCAGCTCAACGTGCCTTTCGTCGACGTCCGCGCCGGGGAGCTCTCGTGGGCTCTCTCGCCTGCCGCGACCCCACTGCTGGCGGCCATCATGGTGACCGTCGATGGCGCGGTCCTGCGTCTCGCCGTCCTCGGCGCCAGCCACCAGGTCGAGGCCCGCCTCCGGCGTGCGCCCGTGTGCGTGGAGTCGGTGACGTGCCACGGCTCCGGTCAGACCCCCCTGCCCGGCGCGGCCGAGCGCGACCTCGGCGCTCTCCGCTACCGGTTCTCGTCTCTGGTCGAGCCACTCGACGAGGAGGCCTTCTCCGCTCGGGTCCGGGCCCTGCGGTTGCGCCTGGCGTCTGATCCCCGGGCCCTGGTCGCATCCTTCCCGGGCCACCCCGACGCCCTCACCGGCCTGGTCGCCCAGGCCGAGCCCCGAGGGGTTTCGTGGCGGACGTGGCACGCGTACCCGCTCACCGGCGAGCTGGTACGCACGTCGACGCGCCTGGCCCGGCGATGAGCACCCGCGTCCAGATCTGGTTGGGCCTCGGACTGGCCGGGCTCGGCGCCCTCGGCCTGGTGATCCTGCTGGCGGTCACCGGCAGCGGCTCCGTCCGCGACTACGTGGGTGACCGCTATCGCCAGGTGAGCTCGGTGGACGGCGGGCGCTCCCGCGAATACGCCTCCACCGACCCGCCGTCCCGAGTGGCCGCCGACATCACCAACCGTTGGCGGCCGGCCGACCGCCTCAACGACTCCTACGGCTACTTTCTGCGCTACCGCGATGATTACATCGTGGTCAGCTCGGACGGCGGCGGCGGCTCCCGCATCTTCGTCGACGACGAGGAGGAGGGCTACCGGCACTGGTATGGCCACGTCGGCGGCTACTGGGGCACCTACTCCAGCCCGTCGGAGGACAACCGCGGCGGGGGACCAGGGGCTGGAAAGTGAGTCGCGGGCAAGTGAGACCCGGGCGAGTGAGACGGCCGGTGGTGACCGCCGCCTTTGTAGCCGCGACACTGTTCGTGGCCGGTGCCGGCCCAGCATCGGCGCTGCCGATCCTCGAATCGGTGGACGCCATCGAGCTGGCCCAGGAGCTGTCCGAGGCCACCGAGACCCAGGGCATCTGCTACGGCTGGAACGTCACGGTCAGCGACGCGACGGGCGTCTACGCCGGCATCGACATGGGCTCGTCCCGGGGCGTCGGGGTGCCGGCCCGGGCCTGCGACAAGTGGATGGTGTTCGAAGCGTTTCTGACCTTCACGTCGGAGAGCTCCGAGACGGAGGACTCGGCCACCTTCCGGGTCTCGAGCAACGTCATCGGGGCACCCCAGGAGCAGGATCTGCGGGTGGTCGGGATCGACGGCGCCGCCCTGCTCGGCGAGAACGACGACCTGGCGATCGTCAACGCCACCCGGGCCCTGCCCGTGCTGGCCGCCGAGCGGGGCCTGGCGCCGCCGCTCGTCCTCGAGCGCAACACCGACGACATTCCCGCGGTCGACCGCCCGAGCCCCGGCACGGGATCGGACTGGACCCGGAACTACGGCGACCCCCTCCTCCTGTCCATCCTGTTCATCATCGGCGGGCTGACGTGGGCGGGCGGGGCGTGGGCCTTCGATCGATTCGACCGGTACATCGGCGTCAGGAGAGACGCATGAGACGGAGGTTCCCGTGGACGGCCTGAACGACCTGGTCGAGGGCATGCTTTCCGGACTTGGCTATTGCGCCATCGGCCTGGTGCTGCTGGCGGTCGGCTACAAGGTGCTCGACGCCCTGCTGCCGGGCGACCTGAGCACCCAGATCTACACCGAGCGCAACACCAACGCGGCCCTGGTGGTAGCCGCCGGACTCGTCGCCCTGGGGACGATCGTCACCACCGCGATCGTCACGTCCCACGAGGAGATCGGCCGGGGCGCGGTCGACGCCGCCGGCTACGGCCTGCTGGGTGTGGTCCTGCTGGCGCTGACCTTCGTGATCATGGACCGGCTCACGCCCGGGGACCTCGGCGTCATGTGCACCGCGGAGGAACGGCACCCGGCGGTCTACGTCACCATGGCCACCCTCGTGACGGTGGGGGCCGTCGTGGCCGCCGCCATCTCCTGAGCACGCGGGTCCACCCGACCGAATGACCGTCATCCTGCCCCCCACCGTCGCGCCCCCGGCGGCTCTCCCACCCCGGCTCCCCGCCGGCCCCCGTCTGTCGCGGGCGCTGCTGCTCTTCGCCGCCTTCGTCTGCGCCGCGTGCGGCCTGGTCTACGAGCTCGCCCTCCTCACCCTGGGCAGCTACCTGATCGGCGACACGGTGCGCCAGGCATCGCTGGTCCTGTCGGTCTTCGTGTTCTCCATGGGCGTGGGCGCGCTGGCCAGCAAGCGCCTCAGCCACCGGCCCGTCCTCGGCTTCGCCCTGATCGAGGCGGCCCTGGCCCTCACCGGCGGGCTGTCGGTGCTGGTCCTCTACGCCGCCTTCGCCTGGCTCGACCTCTACCAGCCGACCCTGTTCGTCGTGTCCTTCGTGGTCGGCGCCCTGGTCGGAGCCGAGATCCCGGTGCTCATGACCCTGCTGCAGCGGATCCGACCCCAGGAGGCGGGGGCGGCGGTGGCCGATCTCTCCGCCGCCGACTACGTGGGGGCCCTGGCCGGGGGCCTGGCCTTCCCGTTCCTGCTGCTGCCCCACTTCGGCCAGTTGCGGGGCGCCCTGGTGGTGGGCGTGGTCAACGCCGCCGCCGCCGCCCTCGTGGCCGGTTGGTTGTTCCGGCCCGCGCTGGCCCCTGCGACCCGGCGGGCCGTCGTCGCCGCCCTGGTCGGGGTCGTGGCGGTGCTGGCCGGGGCCGGTCTCCTCTCCGCCCGCTTCGAGGTGTCCGCCCGCCAGGCCCTGTTCGACGACCCCATCGTCCACCGGGAGCAGACCGACTACCAGGAGATCGTGCTCACGGAATCCCTCACCCTCACCGGCCGCCGCGACCTGCGGCTGTTCCTCGATGGTGACCTGCAGTTCTCCTCGGTGGACGAGTACCGCTACCACGAGGCGCTGGTGCACCCGGCCATGGCCGGCCGTCACGAGCGGGTGCTGGTGCTCGGTGGGGGCGACGGCCTCGCCTTGCGGGAGGTGCTGCGCTACCCCGACGTCCGCTCGGTAACCATGGTCGAGCTCGACCCCGCCGTCGTCCGGATGGCCCGGGAGGACGGCCGGGTGGCCGGGCTCAACGCCCACTCCCTCGACGACCCGCGGGTGGAGGTCGTGACGGCCGACGCCTTCCAATGGCTGCGGGAGAGCCGAGGCGGCTTCGACGTGATCGTCGCCGACTTCCCCGACCCGGAGAGCACCGCCACGGCCAAGCTCTACTCCCACGAGTTCTACGCCATGGCCGCCTCGGCGCTGACCCCATCGGGACGCCTGGTCGTCCAGGCGGGATCGCCGGCGTTTGCCCGCAAGGCCTTCTGGTGCATCGACGCCACCGTCGCCGCCTCCGGTCTGCAGCGGGTCGCCTACCACGTCGACGTGCCGTCCTTCGGGGACTGGGGCTTCGTCCTGGCCGGCCGGGAGACGCCGGTTCTCGACATGCCCCAACCCGCGCCCGAGGGACTGCGGTCACTGGACGCCCCGTCGCTGGCTGCGGCCACCGTGTTCCCACCCGACCGCCAGCGGCTGGAGGTCGACATCTCGACCCTCACCGATCCTCGCATCGTCGACTACGAGAGGGCCGGTTGGGGAGGCTACTGAGCGTTCACGGACTCGAGTCACGCGTCGGCCGCACCGGCAATGGCCGAATGGCGAGCGGCATGCCGGGGGTGAAGGGAAATCGCGATGTTTGACGCCGGGCCGTGGCGCAGGTCGAGCGGGCCCTCGTCCTACCGGTCGCCTCAACCTGATGGACGACCACCGGCGGCGGGGCTGCTCGATTGTGCAGTTGCGTGGGATATGCCCACTTTTCTGCACACTCGATCGTTTCGATGCGGCTCACCGCCATTGCCGGTTGTGTACGCACGGCCGAGCCCCGACCCCACCATGTAATGGGTCGTTGTGGAGCTGAGGGGACTCGAACCCCTGACCCCTTGCATGCCATGCAGTTTGAGGGTATTCCGGGAAGTGTCATACCAGGCCTCCGAGTGCATCCTCGTGTTGGTCTGGCCGTCTCGTCCGCCCTGCTCACCAAGGGTTCAACGATCCGCCCGGTGTCAGGACGTAGCCGGATGGTCCGCCTGGTGTCGCCAGACACTGCCAGTTTGATCGAGCCGCCACTGGCTACGTTCGCGGCTACGTACTCAAGGGCCTTGAACGCGGGTTCGGCCGTCGTGTTGGGCCCGAGGGGGCTCGTGGGAAGGGCGACAAAGCTGATTGGGGGGCTACCGTTGAGATGAGCGACTCAAGCGTCTCTGGTCAAGGAGCCCGTCTGCCACCGCCTCGTCCGCCGGAGTTCCGCCGTCGGGCGTCGAGCCGGCTCGTGAGCGCAAGCCGTCGAGGAGGACCTTGAGCTTGGGGTGCAGCGGGATGTAGCGGTCGTTGTGGAGCTTGCCGACCGGCGTCCGCAGCCAGAACGGCGGAGCCGATCTGCACCACTGCGTCGACGGGTCAGGCCGAGCAGCTCACCCTTGCGCATCCCGGTTCGGGCCAGCACCTCCACCACCAGGCGGTCGAAGGGGTCGGCCAGGTTGCGGGCGGCGACGAGGAGCTTGGCCGACGCCGCGTCGTCGAGGAACCGGGGCAGGGCCCGGTCCTTGATCGGCACGTCGCCGGCGAACACCGGCGATCGGGCGGGGACGTCGGGATAGTCCCACTCGATGATGCGGTCGAAGAACGCTCGCAGGTAACCGACGCGCATGGCGATGGTTGTCTTGGTCAGCGACGGCCGACTTCTGCGCCCGGGGCGCGCAACAAGGAAGGTCTTGAACCCCTCGACCTGGACTCGGCCCACGCCAGCGACCGCGGTGACGTCCGGGTGGCACTTGGCCAGGTAGCCGGCGATGAGGCGCAGGGTGGTGTCGATCTGGTCGACACTCGAAGCCCGCAGGAGACAGTTCGGCCAGGCGGATAGCCTGCTTGGCTTGAACCGTTGACCCGAGGAGGGTGTCGTCTCCGAGCACAAGAGAGCACTCGGGTCGTACTACTCCCCGGAACCGTACGCGCGAGTCCTAGTGCGGTGGGCACTGGGCGGCAGACCGGGCCTGGTGCTAGATCCGAGCTACGGCGGTTGCGCGATGTTGCGGGTCGCCGTTGACGAACTCGCCGGGCTCGGAGCGGAGCATCCTACCAACATGGTATTCGGCGCCGACATCGACGGTGGAACGGCGGAGTGGGCGGCACACTTGGTAGCTCAGGGAGTGCCGCCCGAGCACCTGAAGGAGGCAGACTTCCTCTCCCTGAAACCAGGCGTCGATCTTCCGCTGGCCGCGGCGGTGGCAGGCAACCCGCCTTATGTCCGCCACCATCGGCTCTCAGAAAAGGCGCGCTTGCAGGCATCCGTCGCCATGGCCTCGGCGGGTTTGACGCTAAGCGGACGTGCGAGTCTGTGGGCCTATTTCGTCGTGCATGGAGCGCGCTTCGTAGCGAGCGGCGGACGGATGGCGCTACTACTGCCGGGCGCCGTGCTCCAAGCTGACTACGCGCCGGACGTCCTTGCCTACATCGAGAAGTCATTCGATGACGTGCTGTTGGTGCGGATACGTGAACGAATCTTCGTCGATGCGCAGGAGGAGACCGTTGCCCTTCTTGCGTCGGGTGCCCGTACGACCGGCACCTCGTCGCCGTGTCGAATTGCCGAAGTGGCCGA
Source organism: uncultured Acidimicrobiia bacterium (assembly GCA_963829165.1). GTDB lineage: Bacteria > Actinomycetota > Acidimicrobiia > Acidimicrobiales > AC-14 > JAXDMK01. Next base: position 7,981 of record CAWHIC010000021.1, read on the forward strand.
CCTCGAGGATCTCGAGCGGCTGCTTGCTATGCCCTGTGCAGACAACGACTCGGCGGATGTGTTGATTGAGGGGGTACCGCCCTGGAAGCTCGCCTGCGTTCCCGCCGAGTGTTTGCGGCTGCTGGAGCGAGTGCTTGCGAGTGACTGTGTGGTTCCGCTCCGCGAGGTAGCGCATGTCAGATTGGGTACGGTGACGGGAGCGAACTCGGTCTTCGTTCTTAGTGATAACTACGCCGAATGGCTCGGCGTCAGAGACCTCACCGTGCCAGTGGTGAGCCACAGCGCCTGGCTATCCGGCGCAGTCGTAACCGCTGGCAGTCTCGGGCAGGCGCGAGCCGACAAGCCGGGCCAGCTCCTCACGCTGCCTCTAGACTTCGTTCTGGACCGTAGGACCAGGCTGGGCCGTTATTTGAAAGCGGCTGAGGTTGTCGGCGTTGCTCTGCGGCATCACTGCCAGCGGGACCCCTGGTGGGCGCTGGGAGCAGTACCGGTGCCAGATGCGTTTCTTCCCTATACGGTCTCGAAACCGCACGGCATCACGCTGAACGAGGCGAGCGCCGCCAGCACCAACACTGTGCATCAAGTGCGGTGGCATCAGACGCCTGCTGTGGATCAGGAGCGGTCCTGGGTACTCAGTACCTGGTCGGCGCTCGGACGAATGTGTTCGGAGCTCTACGGGCGGCACTACGGAGGTGGGGTGCTCAAGCTCGAACTCTCCGCAGCGCAGCGCCTACCCGTCGTTCATGGGCTGACGGTGGGGGAAGACGAATGGAAAGCGTGCGGGCAAAACCGGTCACGCGCACAGGACGTGGCGGACGCTGTGCTGCTCGCTGGGGGCCTTGGGCTTACGCGCTCTGACCTCGACTTGGTGCGCCAGGTTGCTGCCGCCCTAGCGGCCCAACGCGTCGGACGACGACCGCCGCACGCGATCAACGATGTAGATCCCACGCTCACCCAAGGCGACGACGTTAGGTCGGCCCTAGCCCATTAGTCCGGCAGAAACAACCCCTCTAATGGCTTCGCCTTCTTCCACATCATCCATGGCGAGCCGGACGTCGAGGCCACCTCGCGCAATATCCACTCGAGGTGGCGCGCATGTCGATGGGCCTGGATGCCGCGCCACTGGTGACCCGGGCCAGAGTCCCTCATCGCGATTTTGGACCAGCGCGATTGGAAGAGTTCGCCGAGGATGAACTCCATGCAGGAGAAGGGGCTATTCAGAACGCCGGGTAGTCGCGGCACATCTAGGGCCTTGGGGAATAGCGTGTCTTCTTCGCGGCCTAGTACTTGAACGTGAAAGAAGGTGCCAGGGGCCTCGCTGTCAGCGATCTCCATTCGCCAGGCGGCGACCTCCTCAGCGGCTGCTCGGTCGTAGGGTGTGCCCGACAAGATGCGGATCTGCGTGCTAGCCAAACCATCTACGCAGATCTGCGGCGCTGGACGGGTGTCGCCACTCGGCCGCACCGGCGTCACGTCCCATGCGAAGGTGATCTCAGCGAAGACGGTCAGCCCGCCTTTGTCATCCCGCATGTAGGCACCTTCGCTGGGCATTGTGAGGACTGGATTGTCCGGGTGAATCGACCATCGTCCTCCGGCGCTGCTTCGGCTATAGCCGTTCAGGTCGGCTCCTGCGGTGGTCAGCACCTGCCTGCTTCCGGGTGCGAGAAGCTCGTCCGCTAGCTGACCGAAGGCTTTGAGTTCACGCTGCAGACTCTCTACTGAGAACAGCAAGCTCATGCTGGTGGGCCGGGCTCACGAGGCTCGAGCAGTCGCCGGTCAGCAGGGTCGACCAGGGCCCGCAGCCCTTGGTCATCGAGGACATCCTCACGGCGAGCGAAAGCGTCGTCGGCGAACACCGGCCAGTCGTCCGGGCGAACGCGTACGGTCGCCTCGACTTCGGCGAACGTCGGCGAGCGTGCCAGATCCCCGCCGATGACCACCACCGGCCGCATCCAGTCGGTCCACCTGACGGCTCCGTGACGCTTCGCAACCTCAGCGACTGCCCCCGGATTTCCCGACTGCCCGCCTGTAGCTGTGAAAAGCCAGTCTTCGATGCCGGCCCGCCACCAGCGGGGGCCGTGGAACCCGGCCAGAATGCCGTTATAGGAGAACGGGGCCAAGGCCTCCAGCAACGGATCCACCTCGACTTGGCCGCCCTCGAGTTCGTCGACGCGCAGCCTCGCCCGCAGCTGGAGGTCGTCCACCAGGAAGCACGGGTAGGGAAGGATGCGATGTAGGAGCCAGCGCACCAACGCGAGTCCGTGCGAACGGGCGCTGAGTTCATGTACAGGCGGCCGGCAGTCGAGGACCTCGCGCCGAGCGTCACCGCGCCACGGGTTCTCGTCCTCATCGCTCGAAGTGGCTGTGAGCCCGAGTAGCCGGAGCAGTTCCTCCTCTGCCTGAGACTCGCGCCGGGGCCAGCGATCGGGCAGGCCCCGCACCGCCTTCGCGAGCACCGCAACCTGCGCCCCCGCCTCACCGAAGAGCAGATCATCGCGCCGAAAAGCCCATTCGAGGTTGTTCTCACGAGAAAACACGTGAGGCAATACCACCTCTGGAAGGTCAAATGCTGCCTCGCGGAGGTTCCCCGACCACAGTGCAAAAGCCACGGGTCTCGGCACTGGAGCCTCTGGTAGGCGGTCCGAGAGCGCTGGGAGGAGAGCGCTACGCATGGATGCAGCGACGGCCAGCCCATTCTGCGGGGCGCGCGCCACACTGAAGGTCTCGTCGCGCTCAGGCCAGCTGGTTAGGAAGTAGTCGACAACAACTAGGTCAGCCCAGTCGAGGTCGCTCCTGATTGTCTCCTCGGGAGTTCGCAAGCGCGCTTCGACGCCGTGCGGACTTAGAGCCTGCGTCAGTTGTTTTGGACTTGCACTGTCGTCGTCGTCGACAAACAATACGTGTGGGATGCGCGGTTCGATCATTCGGGAACCACGACCTCGACTGCGGTAGACCAGCCCTCCGACGGCGCCACAAATCGGACCGTTCCGCCGTACTCAGAGATGAGATCTCGCGTGATCGGTAGGCCTAGCCCCATCCCCTGCCCGAGGACCGGGTCCACATCGGTAGTGGTGCTCGCGTACGGGACGAACCAGGACTCGGCGTCATCGGGTTTGACGGCGACGCCCGTGTTCTGAACAACGATCCGGACACCATTGGGCAACTCCGCACCGGTGACCTCAACACGGCCGGGGGACCCCGCCGCCTTGATGGCGTTGCTAAGCAAGTTGGTCAGTACCGCTTGTAGTTCGGCTCTGAATAGGGGCGGCGTGCGCACGTCTGCGGGGACCGCGTTGAGCAACTCGACGCGGCGCGCAGCGGCCGTCCCCTGGAATCCTAGAAACGCCACACCCACCCGCTCCGCCACTCGTTGCCGGCTGCGGCGGCGCCGGCCTTCGGTGCTCGCGACGTCGACGAGGTATGACGCCTGACGTTCGAGCGCGCGGCGAATGTCGGTGACAGTCCGCTGTGCTTGGAGGACTTCTGGCGACGAACTGCGACCGCGCGCCGATGCCAGGGCTGTCTCCGCGGCGACGGCAATCGGAATCAGGTGCGCGATTTCGTGGGTGAACGCCGTCAGCTGCCCGCCGACGCTTGCCAGGACGCGCAGCAGGCTCGTGTCCTCCACCAATAGATCCGCCGCGTCCTCAACTGCTTCAACGGCCTGAGCGATTGCAGTCTCGGGCTGCTCCGGCCCATCCCGGCGTGGGAGCTCAACAGCCATTCGTAGGTCAGTTAGAGTTTCAAACAGCCGGGCAGCCGAACCCCGCCGGGACCCTTCTTCACCGAATACCACCCAGACGTCATCAATATCGCGGTCGGCCTCGGTCTGGCTTGCCCCGTGGCCGTCGATGTCGTCCCCGGGAACCCCGTCGACCTCATGTGCGGGGTCGTCATTGTTATTCATCGCACCGGACTCGCCGGGTTCATTTTTGCGAGCGGTCGCCCCTGCCTTTGCGACGTTATCGGCCCGCTTTCGTTCCGCCCTCTCCGCCTTCTCTTGCAACGCCAGGGCGCGGCCAGCATGGGCTCGTGCTCGATGGAGCAGGCGAAGCCCGACAGTAACCATGCCAACTAATCGGCGGTAGTCATCGTCAGGAACGAAGCCCTCACGGTTCACGAGTGTCCGCAATCCACCGGTCCCAGCCTCCGTGAGGAAGACAGCACCGAAGAAGGCGCGGTTCGGCAGGAGTCTCAGGCTCACCTCTCGCGCGTTAAGAGAGCGCAACTCAGAGAGATCGGCCCCGACGCCGCCGAGAAGAGGATCGAGCTGGAATGGTCCCGACCTCTTGGTGTAGTCGAAATCGAGCGACAGCCAGTCATTGCGGGGCTCGCCGTAAGGAAGCACTCTGAACCCCTCGAGGTAGACCCGAACACCACTGTTGAGTTCCGTCCATCCTGCCTCCACCAGGGGCGCGTGGCCGGGGCGAAGGAGTATGCGAGCATCGAAGAACGGGCCGTCTGTAGGCGCTGGATGGGGCCTCGCGGCGGTGAGGGGACGGCTGAACGGATTTGTGCGAAGCGCGGCTTTCGTCGGTGCGAGCGAATATTCAATGTCAGATCCCCGAGCGGCTCGTATCTCCATGACCCACTCGGCCAGAGCCTGAACGCTCCCCCAGAACTCCTGCGGGTCGTTGAAGTCGCCTTCTACCTCAAGCGTCAGACCGGGGTCATCACGGCCGGCGTCGCGCACCACAGGCGCGACAAACAGCAGCGGATCCTTTAGCAGGCTGCTCGGAAGCGGTGCGATCAGCGCCGACGGCGGCTCGAAGTTGTGGAGCTGGCGAACGACGTCACGCAGGTCATCCTCTGTCCATGCGTGGCGAAGCCGCGACAGACTCAGTGTTGTTCCTATCGGCGCGGACTGACTCGCTGGGTCGACGTCAAGCGACAGCCCGTCGACGACCTCAGAGAGAGTGTCGACCGCTTCGATAAGATCCCAGTCGATTTGGCCCACGACCATTGTGTGGTCCCCGTCATGCAGACTTCTCATGATCTCGGACGCCGGGGCCTCGCCGTCAGCGTCGCGAAGTCTGAGGGCGAGCGGACCTCCGCTGGCGTCGACCGCTGCCACGGTTGTGACGTCGAGCAGCGCTGCGAGCTTGTGCGCCGCCAAGCGCCCCACGCCCTTCTCGCCCGTGTAGCGGCGCCGATATACGGGAGAGCGGCGTTCGCCTACGGTTTTTGCACGTGCAGCGAGTCGTAGGAAGCCCCGCCGGAACTCCAGCTCCGTCATGCCTGTTCCGTTGTCTGCAACTGAAAGAACCGCAACCGTTGGATCGTTCAGATGCTCGCCGCGCAGCAGTATCGATGTGGCGTCCGCGTCGTAGGCGTTCTTTATCAGCTCGATGATCGCCGTAGAGTCGCGGCCGACCAAAAGCTCACCGAGCTGTCGGAACAGCCCCGTGTCGACGGTGAACTGAGTATCGTCGAGGCTAGCCACGCGACCACAATGTCATGCGAAACACGGGCGGACGTGTACCCGAGCTTCGGTCCTGGTAGCTACTCCGATTGCAGCTACCACCCCGCTTGGGGCGGTGCAGTCCGCAGCCTGACCAGAGCGCTCGCGATCTACGCCCGCAGTACGGGAATCGCTAGAGCGGGTGGGTGCCTGAGATGTCGGCTGACACGAGCCGGCGTTCGGCGCGCAGACGAGGAGGCTGTTTTTCCGTGACAACGCCCTTGGCGCAGGGGGTCGGTGGCCGTATCTGACCAGCGTGACGATTGAGCCTCCCCCGTTTCACCGGACAGTTCCGGTGTGGTGATCATGCCGCAGCAGCGGCGGGGTTGAAGCGGGCCTCGTAGTCGATGCGGCTGAGATTGCCGATGCTCGAGGCTGTCAGCACTTTCGGGTAGCTCGACCGGCCCGTAGACGCGCTTCGACGGCGACCTCGCTCGACGCTGACTCCACGCCGGGCCGCTTCGGCCGCGAGACGCCCGGCGAGGGGCTCGGGAACCTCGACGGTCATGGTCATGGCCTCCATTGTGCCTCCGACCGGCGGTGTCACGTGGTGCAGCGGGTGTGGGAGCTGCTGATTGTCCGCCGAGCGATCCGCCGGGGTTGCCGGCGACAGGGGGGCCGCGTCGACGGAGCGGCAGCTCCCTGTCCCGGAGTTGGTCCTTGATACGGGAGCCGGGGTCAAGGCCGGCGGCGGAGCCGGCGCCCGTAGGGCTTGGCCTTGACGCCGGCGGGCGCTCGCTGCCGGACAATGGGACCGGCCCAGCGCGCAAGCGCTGGGCTTGCCCCGCCTTCTTCACAGTTCGAGACCGAAGCTCCGCTCCAGCACCGGGCCCGACCGCTCGATCCCGGGCCGTGGGCGAAGCTGCTCCGGTTGCTGGGCAGCGATGCCGTCGATCCCCTGCCGGGCGATGTCCACCACGAAGCCCGCTCCAGCCAGCTGGTGCTCAAGCCGGTCGAGGCGACGAAGGGCCTCCGGATGGGCGATCTGGAAATGGAGCCGCCCGTAGTACTGACCCTCCAACTCGGCGAACAGCCTCTTGGCCTCGGGCAGCTCCGCCTCGATGCGTGCCCGCTCGGGACCGGCAAGACGCTGGAAGGCCTCCCGCAGCGGTCCCATCTCCTCGGCGGCCTGCTCGGCCCGCTGGCGCAGTTGTCGGCGCTCGAGAAGTCCGACGTGGGGCATCTGAGCGCGACAGGCGCGGTGCTCGGTCTCGGCCCGACGCCAGGCGATGGCGGCCTCCCCCACTGGCGTGTCCTTCCAGACGCCCCACCCCTCGCACTTGTCCAGATCCGCCAGCTGCATCGTCAGTTGGCGCACCCGTCCCTCGGCCGTGTGGTGCGCGTAACCGGGGTCCGGCGGAATGGCCGCGGCCAGTGCGTCGCGCTCGGCAGAGAGACGGGCACGGCGCAGGCTGGCCGCGATCGTGTCCTCGGCGGATCTCGATGCCGCGTCGACCTGCCGACCGTCGCCCGGCGTCCCCCGGTCGATGGCCCAGCCGATCCGTCGGGACTGCCCCCACGACCGGCCGAGGTCCTCCGCCGCCTGTTCCACGGAGTCGGCCACGGCCTAGACCGTCGAGCGTTCCCGGGCCCGGCTCATCTTCACGTAGGCCAGTTCCCGGCCTCCGCCGTCCTCGAAGGCATGGGCCCGGGCCACCGTCGCCCCCTGGGCCCGATGCACGGTGAGGGCGTAGCCGTGAGCCAGCTGGCTCGGGCCGATGTCGTCGGGCCCGAAGTGCTGGAGACGGCCATCATCCATGTGGGCCAGCAGCTCGGCTCGGCCGGGATCGACGGCGTAGACGCGGCCCTGCTCCGAGGTGACCACCGCTCCGTCGGCTCCCGGTGCCAGCGTCACGATGCGGTCGCCGGCACAGTACGGCGTCCCACCGGGGGCGACCAGCTCGGGGCCCGAGAGGCGACCGAGTGACCGCCAGGCGTCACGGCCGCAGGCGTTGAGCTCGGCCACGTTGTCCCGCCGCCAGGCGTACATGGCGGCGTCGGCCCCGGAGGCGCTGTCAACTGCCCACCCCGTCACCGTCGCCTCCAGGGCTTCGTGACGATCGGGCGAGACGGCGATCCGACCGTTGAAGGCGTACCAGGTCACCGCCTTGGCCACGTCGCCCGAACGCAGATGGCCGAGGGTCGCCCGCTCGGCGGGATCGACCTGGCGCACGTTCTCGAGCAGCGGGTGCACCGCCGCTCCGAAGCGGGCCACGAGCGCCTCGAAGCCGCCGCCCGGCCCGACAGATCCAAGCTGGCGGGGGTCGCCCACCGCCACCACCTTGGCCTTAGCCTCACGGGCCGCCTCCAGGAAGGCGAGCAGGTTGGCGTCGTCGGTCATGGCCGCCTCGTCGAGCACGGCCACGTGGCGGGGCGTCAGGCGCAGCGTGTCGTGCTGGATGCGCCAGGTCAGCGAAGCCAGGGTGCGGCTCTCGGCGATCCCGGCCTCCCGACCCAGGGTGCGGGCCGCCTGTCCCGACGTCGACGTGCCCACCACCTCGTAGCCGGCGGCCTCGTACGCGTCGCGCACTGCGGCTAGGGCCGTCGTCTTGCCCGAGCCGGCCACCCCGACGACCAGCTCCACTCCCCGACCCGACGTCAGGATGCCCTCCACCGCCGTCCGCTGGCCGGCGGTGAGTTCCCGGCCGAGCCCGACCTCGGCCCGTCTCACCGCCTCTGCGGCGGCCTCGACCGACACCGCCGGCGCGTCCCGGCGGTCTGCCTGGGACGCCACCGAGCGGGCGATGGCCTCCTCCCGGGCGATGGTGACGGCGGTGGCGTAGGCCCGCTCATGGGCGCCGGCCACACCGAGCAGCGGGATCGCCTCGGGGTCGGACAGCGTGCGGTCCACGACGCGGGACAGCTCGGAGGGATCGTGTCCGTAGAGCTGGGGCGCGACCGCCACGATCACGTCCCGGCGGCAGAACACCTTGCGGTCGGCGAGGGGGCCGTCGGGGGCCAGCGCCTCCTGGGCAACTCGGCGCGCCTCGTACGCGGACACATGCGGGCCGGGGAGACGGCGGGAAGCGGCCTCAAGCTCGACGGCCTCGACGATGCTCTCGACGCTCCAGCCGGCGGCCTCGATCTCGGCATGCCAGCGGGGCAGCAACACGCCGACTGGCGTGTGGCGCTTGGGATCGCGGGTGGTCCGGGCCGCCACGTTGCGGGCCTGGTAGGAGTCGTACCCGGTGGCGTGGACCTCGGCCTGGATCTCCGCCGCTCGCTTGGAGTGGGTCTCTATCACCACCTCGGGCACGCCGGCGATGGCCCAGTGACCCAGACGTCCCGACGGACCGGGATCGGCGACGATGGCGTAGCCCAGCTCCACCGCCCGGCGGGCCGACGCCATGCGCCCGACCATGGTCGCGGCGTGCAGGTGTTCCCGCCACAGGGCGGTGTCGGCCGCCTTCCAGCCGCCTTTGGGGTCGTCCATGCGGACGACATTGGCGACCAGGACATGGTCATGGGGGTTGGGGTCGCCGGCCCGTGAAGTTGCGTGGCGGGTGGTGGCGTAGATGAGCCCCTCGGTGGGAGTACGGGTGGCGGCCCGTCCCCGGCGGCCGCCGATGCGCTGGGTGAGGTCGTCAAGGTAGGCGAGGGTGGCGTCGCGCTCGGCGTCCATGATCTGGTGCATGTCCTCGGCTCGGCCGATGACACCCAGCTCGGCGACGGACTTCTGGGCCGAGATCACCAGCTCCAGCCCGGGACGGGTGGTGCGCACGAGGCGCTCGTTGGTGGTGGGGTCGCAGGCACCGCCACGCCCGTAGAGGGCCTCGTACTGCTCGTCGGTCACCGCCCCTTCGAGGCCGAGCGCGCAAGCGCCGGCCCCGCCCCACAGCAGCGGCGTCTCGCCCCGGGTGGCGTAGTAGGCCAGCGCCTGGCCGGGATGGTCGTCGCCCCGGGCGAGCACCGTCTTGCGGTGGTATTCGACCGAGTCGATCCCCATCATCCGCATCCATGCCACGCCGGCAAGTCCTCCTGCAACGGACACGTTGCAATCGTGTCCTCGTCGTTGTCAGGGTCTAGTCATAGCTGAATCTGGTGCGGTCGTAAAGTCTCCTTTTTGGACTCTTGTGAGATTCAGAGGGTTCCATATTCTTGCTTCGATGCCGTTTGGTATTGGTGGGTGATGGCTCGTACTGCATCGTAGTGTCTGGTACGTACTCCCTGGTAGAGGAACATCTCTTGAACTGATGATCGCTCGGATAGGGTCCGGGTGCGCTCGACTCGTGGTTGGATCACGTTGGGCTGCAACGCGGGTATCTCGAAGGAACTGATGCGCGCGTTGCGGTGCTGTCTAGGGCTTCGACTGGCATGGAGCTTCGGAATCGTCGCTGGGACCCGTACGGTGTCGAGCAGCTACTCGAGGCTCTTGTAGGCGACGTCGATCAGCGAGTGCTGTCGGCGGAGGATTCGAGGGCGTCGAACACCTCCGGAGCGGCGCCGTTGAGGGACCCCGAGGTCGTCATTGCTTCGATCGTCGTCGCAGGTTCGCGACGCATGCGCGATGAGAACCGGCGGGACGCACCGTCTGCACTCACATGAAGCTCACGGTGCATCCTTCCTGACCCTCGACGGCGTGATGCAGGCACCCGGTGGACCCCCTGGAGGATCCGAGCGACGGGTTCGCCCATGGCGGCTGGGGAACGCTCGACGATCCCGCCGTCGGCGACTTCGTCACCGATTTGAACGGCCACGCCACTGCATTCCTGCTCGGCCTCAGGACGTTCGACATCTTCCGCGGCTACTGGCCCGAACAAACCGATCCCGACAATCCGATCGCCACGGCGATCAACTCGCTGCCGAAGTACGTCGTGTCGAACACGCTCCGCGAGGCCGATGCCCGTGGCGGGGCGAGTATCCCGACACGGCTCGCCTCGCACGCGGCGACGTGGTCGCCGACGGTGCGAGCGCTCAAGGAGGAACCCGGCGACGAGCTCCAGATCTGGGGCGTCATGCTCGGCTCTGGTCGGCGCATGTTCGGCGAGGGCACGATGCCGGCGAACATGAAGCCGGTCGACATCACGGCCACCGACCGCGGGTCGTCCTGGGCACCTACGAGGGAGGATAAGCCGGTCGACGATGGCGGGGGGCGGGAGGATCGAGCCCCACATCTCGCGGCTGCATGCACAGGCAGGAAAGGATGCGCCGGGCACAGTGGGCGATAGAGTGGATCTCTCCTAGGACCCGCGTCGGTCTCGCTACAAGCTCTATTTCTCTCCGAAAGAAGCGAATACCTCGCGAAGAACATGTACACGGTTGAAGCATTGCTCTCGGATGTCCGCCGACCATCTTCCAGCGTCAACCGCCTCCCGCCATTCCGGGCTTGCAAGTACCCCCGGATCGTCGAGTTCATAGTACGTCGAATATCGTGCAGGCCGATTCGTAGGAAGAGCGACTACGACCCCGCCGATGACTACAGCGCCGTCGACTACGCGTGTGCGACACACAGCGCGTACCCCGGGCACTCCGACAAGCAAAGGAATGTGCTCGCTATCATAGATTTCGTTGAACTCTATTTCGATGCCTGGCGAAACATCCATCTGCGCCTCGAACAGGTAGCCAGCGGCTACACCAAATCCAGAGAGTCTCAAACCCGCTACCTCCTGTGTTAGGAAACCCGCTACGCGCTCCGAGCCCGCAACGCGAACCCGGCCTCAGCCCAGGATAGAACTGCGTTGTGCCGACGTCGTCCCGCAGCGGGACGACGCCCAGTCCGCAGATGACTGTGAGCGCTACGGCCTGCGAGGAGGTAGAGTTCGGCGCCCCCTCCGTACCGTGCCTAGTTTGGGACTAGGCTCGGCAAGTCTCCCCGGGATCCTCGCCCCCATCGGCGAGGAAAGCAGCCGGCATACTGCCTTTTGGCCTGACCATGGAGCCAATGCTCTTATCCTTGCTGGACATTGAAAACGCGGCCCACCGCATCATGGGCATTGTTCGACGGACGCCCCTGCGCGCTCTCAACGACGTTGGCCTCATCGGCAAGCTGGAATGTCTGCAGAATACAGGCTCATTCAAGCTTCGTGGAGCGGCGAATATGATTCGCTCCCACAACGCTCCACGCGGCGTCCTAACCGCTTCGTCAGGCAACCACGGTCGAGCCGTCGCGTGGCTGGCGCGCATGTACGGTATCCCAGCCTATATCGTTTTTCCATCTGATGGTTCAAAGTACAAGCTCGCTGCGATTCGCCGCCTTGGCGCGATCATCGCTACCGTTGACTTTAGCACCGACCTAGATGCAGCCCTCGCAGAGCTTTCAGCAACACATGACCCGTTGTTCGTACCCGCCTACGATCACACATCGATTATAGCCGGACAAGGTACGGTGGGACTTGAGATCATCCAAAGCTGCCCGGAGGTCGAGACGATCGTGGTACCCTTGGGCGGTGGTGGCTTGATTTCCGGAATCGCAATCGCGGTAAAGTCTCAAGCTCCCCAAGTCCGCATAGTTGGCGTCGAGCCCGAAGCGGGCGATGACGGTTTCCGGTCGCTCACCTTAGGCCACCGTGTGTCGATCCCGCGGCCAGAGACGATTTGCGATGGAGCACGGGGGAATTCGATCGGAGAGTTGACTTTTCCTCTAATTCAGACCCTCGTAGATGAGATCGTCACGGTCCCCGACGAATGCGTTATTGAGGCAATGATTTTCCTAGCAAGGCGGGGGCTTGTCGTTGAACCAACTGGCGCTCTCTCGGTCTCTGGAGCTCTGCAGCTCCGCCGTTCGTCGGCGACAGTATGCGTCCTTAGCGGTGGAAACATCAGTCGGCAAGAGCACCAGCAACTGACTGCCAAGGGCGGCGGGGCCAGCCACGCCCCGTCCGACCTTGGGATCGGCTAGCCGCAACCCACGAGAGCAGGTTCGGACCCGTCAATCGCGTGACCTGTCGATGACGCATCTTCGGCTGTCGCCTGCACCTCTTTTGGATCTTGTCCGCGATAAACGAAATCATCGAAGTGGCCGGGCCGCCGAGTATCGCCGCGCCAATAGTAGTTGAAGACTGCAACGGCTTTGAACTCCCTCGTCATCGGCATCGAGTCGTGCCATAGACGTCGGCCCTGCATTAGAACCATAGACCCTTCTACGGCAAGAATATCCCTGTTCTCCACCCTACCAGGCTGCTCCATCTCGGTGCCTTTCCAGGGGTCGGGTCGCTCAATAGTGAGGCGAAGTGGACCCTCCGAATTCGTGGTAAGATAGAGCAGGACGGATATTCCATTTGTGTCGAAGTGTGCGCCGATCGTTCCTCCGTTGGGGGGGTACGCCTTGATATTCATGTCTGAATCGCCGTAGGGAGACACAATCACATCTTGCGAGCTAATGGTCGCTACGAGTCGGGCAAGCGAGTGGTACGCTCCCTCGAGTTCGGGAAATGATTTCCTTATCCCAGGCCCATCAACTAGGTAGTGACGGTACCTACCACCCCCGTCGAGTTCGAGCGTCGTACCCAACCCTTGATGGTCAACAAGAGGAATCTGAGCCCCCTCGATGAGTTCCTGCAGACGGCTCGTCAGGCGCTTACAGAGTTCCGAAGGAAGCGTCTCTGGAATGATGGTGTGCAAATCGTAATGGTACTCGTGCCGGTGCTGCTCTAGGTTGAACATGGATCCTCCGTCCTAGTGTTCAAATATTTTGCGATGATGTCCTACTTCAAGACGTAGTTTGGTCTCAGTTAGGTGATGTAAGCATGCTCTAGCGGCGAGGTGTGGATCGCCCTGGCGTATTGCCTCTAGTATCCCTTCATGTTCCGCAATCGCATTCTCCATTCCTGGTCTTCCGGGAGTCGAGATGAAGCCAACAATTCTTATGCGGTGTCCGACCTGCTGAAGCCAGTCGCGGTATAGTGGAAGTTCCGCGAAATCAGCGGTTCGCCAGTGAAACTCTGTGTCATGGGCGAGGAACTCTCCTGGAAGCTCTCTATCAGCAGCACGCCGCATTTGTGTAAGAAGATCTTCAAGGTGGTCGATGTGTTCCTTCAAGGGGGGCCTGCGTGCGAGCGTTTCAGCGCACCGAGCTTCGAGGAATTCTCGTGCGGAGAAGATCTCGCGGAGGTCGTCATCATCGAAGGTTCGGACCTCCACGCCGACTTGGGGGATTTTCCGGACGAGCCCTTCACGCTCCAGTTCGGTCAAGGCTTCGCGAATCGGCGTGCGAGAAACCCCGAGCTTGCCCGTTAGTTGGTTTTCGGAAAAGCGGTCGCCTTGCATGTACTCGCCCGCGAAGATCATGTCTCTGATCGCCGACAGCGCGTCCTGCTTGAGGTGTCCTCTCTTCTGCTCCACCTCGCTACGGGTTGCGGCGTTAGCGCCTGACCTCGCGGGCGTAGAGTTCGGGCCGACGATCCTTCAACACCTGCATCCGCATGCGAGTCTCGACGACCTTGGAGATATCAAGGTCGGCGATGAGAAGCTTCTCCTCGATCTCTGATGCAGATGTAAGTATCGTTCCGTAAGGATCAATTACTCTGCTCGCACCACAGAATGTTAGCCCGGGGCCATCAGTACCAATGCGGTTCGCGGCGACGACGAACAGTTGATTTTCGATTGCGCGGGCCTCGGTTAGAGTCTTCCAGTGACTGAGACGCAAGAGCGGAAACGCGGATGGCAGAAAAATCACCTCTGCGCCGGCCAGAGTAAGGCAGCGTGATACTTCGGGGAACCTGACATCATAACACGTCATGAAACCACACGTGATGCCACCTACCTCCGAAAGGATGAGGTCCTCTCCGGTCCCGAGGTGGTGATGCTCAAACATGGGTTCGGCCGTGATTAGGTGGGTCTTTCGATATCTTGCCTTCAAATCACCTTCTGGACTGATTGAAGCGATTGCATTAAAGACTGAATTGCCCTCCCGCTCCGATAAGCCTGCGATGACGTGAATTCCATTGCGGCGTGCGGCCTCGCGTAGTTGTACAATGGGGCCCGACTCCCAGCTAGCACCTCTCTCCACAATGACGGGCATGAGATACCCGGTGTCGCTCATTTCCGGGAAGACAATGACCGAGCAGCCGCGGCCGGCAGCCTCCTCGACGTATTCCACCATGTTCTTGGTATTGAGATCAAGGTCGCCGACTTCGCAATCAATCTGGGCGATTCCTACTCGCATTTCACCCACTCCTTATCTGTCGTCGTTCCGCTTTAGTATTGTTGTGTACCTAGGCCCTATGTCTTGCAGCCAACTCCTGTTTGGCTTCACTACGCGCCTCCTGGAGGTCGACAGCGAGGCTGCTGAGGAACCCGGATTCACGTAGACGATGCTTGATGTAGACCTCATTGTGGAGGCCCGCGGCTGACACGGCCAGGAGTAGAACTAAGGTGACCCATGCGGGATAGATCCCACTGGCCATCCTCGCGCCTTCAAGGGCGACGTAACCGGTCGCAACGAGGTTCACGGTGCGACTGGCCACCACGACCGCATAGCTGCTGGTGTCGTTCGAGCAACGTAGAGCATAATTGTCCCAGTATGAGAAGAAGCCCAGCTGTCCTAGCTCCTGCTCTACCCAAGCAAGATGGAGACAGCGCGCAAAGATGTTTCTGTTGATCGCTCCGAGGATGCGGATCGATGCGAAATCTGTGGTCAGAATGAGTACCAAGGTGCCCACTCGCGCAGCGAATGGATAACGCGGCTGCGGAAGGGTCAGTAGGTAGCCGAAGATCGGTATAACGACACCGACCACTGCCAGCCTCATGGATACGTAGGTTGCAAGCAGCGCGGAGTTGGCCTCATAGTCGAGAAGCAGGAACTCTCGGCGGCGCCGCTGCATGGGTTGCATACTAGGATACTAGTTGGGGGGAGTCAACAGATTCCTCGCTCGCCGCGGTACGCCGAGCTTTAGGTGCTCAGGGGACGCCCGGTCGGCGCTTCCGAGGGCACGAAGGAGAGAGGCCCTTCGGAGAGGCCTCGACTCCGCGCCAGTCTCTGAACAGCCGCTCCGCTCGGCGCGGAGTGTTCGGGTGCCCAGTGGGCGCACCCGCGGCCAGCTAGAGCATCCTCAACCGAACGTGAGGGTTCATGCGCTGACGTGGAAGCGCGCTGGTGTCGATGACCTCCGCTCGGAACTGCGGCCGATGGGACCGAGTTTGCGCCCCCTACCGCTGACAGCAGCTGGGCTCCGTCAGCCAGCGAAGGGCAGCGCAGTCTGGTCGCCTCTTGCCCGCCGGGTCTGACGGGGCGTTGGCGTCGACGGGAGCTTTATCGTGTCCCGTGCAGCTCGCGCCAGGCCGGGCCCTAGGGCTGCGCTGGGATTGGTGCCGACCAAACCGTCGCTGCGTGTGACTATGAGGCAGAACTGTTCCTCGAACAGAACGGTCGGAACCCGGAGCAGGCGCCCGACGTGGATGACGGGAAGCCCCTCCTCCCCGCCGGTGTCGAGCCACCGCACGGCCATCTTGTAGCCCGTCGTTCGGCCGACTCGGAGAATCCTGGCCGCCTCCTCGACGGTCAGCATCTCGGGTACCTCGCTCATGTGCGACCCTCGTATCATCCGTCCCGCTGATAAATCTGCAACGGCGATGATAGGTTCTCCACAAGAACTGCACAACCCCTCCCGTTGATCGATCTGCGGATAGGTGGACTAGGGTGCGGTGGTGCCGAGGCATGCCAAGCCCGTCCCGCTGAACTGGACGCCCAACCAGATCGTCGCCTTCAACGTGGCCAAGGCGCGTCTGCTGCGCGGCTGGACCCAGGAGGAGGCGGCGAAGGCCATCGCCCCCTTCCTGGGGACGCTCCTGTCCACCGCCAGCTTCTCGGCCATCGAGCGCTCGGTCGACGCCGGTCGGGTGCGGGAGTTCAACGCCGATGAGATCGTCGCCCTGGCCCGTGGCTTCAAGCTCCCCATCGGCTGGTTCTTCACCCCGCCCTCGGTGTGGGAGAGCGCCTGGGTGGCGACGCCGGACACCGGCGACCGGGGCCTCGACCCGGAGGTGATGATGGACCTGGTGCTGGGTACCCCCGATACCCTCGAGGACTGGAAGCAGTACCTCCTTTCGTGGCCGAACCCGGCAGTCCGCGTCCGGCACCTTCCCGACGGGAAAATCGAGCACCTGGGCCGGGTCCAGGAGGATGTCCACCCCCGCCTCGACGAACACCTGCGTCTCCGGTTCCGAACGCTGTTGCGTCACCACTTCGGCAGCCTCGACCAAGCGGACGAGACATTCGCGAGCTTCCGAGCCTTCCTCGCCGACCTGGACGACCCGGTACCTGACAACCGAGAACCAGCAACGCCGGTCGGAGAGGAACCCGCGCCACCTCGCGCCACCCCCGATTAGGGCGCGTGGGCGGACGTACGGGCTCGGGCTCCCTGTTCCAACAACCGGCCCCAGGCATCAATGGCGTGCGGCAGCGACGGTCGCACTGCGTGGCGGTAGCCCTGCGTGGTGCGGGTATCGATGTGGCCGGCGAGGTCCGCCACCTTCACCAGATCGTCGAGTTGGTCGGCCACGAGGGACACGAACGAGTGGCGGAGCTCGTAGGTCGTCCAGTCGGAGCCCAGGCCGGCGCGCGCACACAACTGTTGGAAGGCCCTCCTGAGATTGGAGAGCGTCATCGGGGTGCCGTTGCGGGTGCAGAACACGAATCCCTCGTCCTCGTAGAGGCCGAGGAGGCGCATCTCGTCGCGATGGCGCCGCAGGGCGGCGACCAGGAGTGGGTGAAGGCCGATACGGCGTCGACCGCGCTCCGTCTTGGGCGCCACCTGGCCGGCGTACTTGTCGTCGATCTCGAGCGCCCGCTCGAGGACGTGGATGTTTGGTGAGTCGGAGTCGATGTCTAGGAGCGGCCAGCGCAGGCCGGCCAGCTCGCCCGGGCGCAGACCGCACATGAGGCCGGTGAGCCACATCGCAGGGCGACTGTCGGTCGGGATCGCTTCCACCAGGAGTCGCTGGGCCTGGTCGATGGTGAAGCTCTTGCGGGGCTTGGACTCGCGGCGCTCCGGGAGCAGGACGTCGGCCGCGGGGTTGACCTTGATCCGGCGGTGGCGCAGCCCGTGCTGAAGCGCCTGGTTGAGGTAGTTCCAGGTGCGGTCGACGGTGCTGGTGGCGTAGCCCTGCTTCGCCATGTCGGCGAAGAGCCTCTCGAGCCGCTCGGTCGAGGTGCGCTCGACCCAGAGCTTGCCCACTACGGGTCGCACGCTCGTGGCCAGCAGCTGGCGGGCGTTGGTGACCGTGTTCGGGGACTTGGTCCGGGCGTGGCGGGAGCTGCGGGTCGGCGCCACGTTGGGGCAGCCGTCCTCGAACCAGGCGTCGAGCACCTCGTCGAACGTGGCCTGGCGGGTTCGACGGGCTCCTGGGTCCAGTGACTGCGCCCGCAGCGCCAGGAGCTCGTCGAGATCCCGCTGGGCGTCGGCCTTCTCGACCCGTTCGACCTTGCGGCGGGAGCCATCGGGGAACCGCACCCAGGCCATCCATCGCCCCGCCTTTTCATTCCACCGCACGGTGGGCCGCTGTCCCATCCGCCACCTCCCCGACGTAGCCAACGAGCGAAAGGCTACGCTCAAACTGGCTATGTTTTCCAGGATACCCGGGAGGCCTACCCAGCGCATGGCCTCTGACCTGCGGTTTCTTGTGGAGCTGAGGGGACTCGAACCCCTGACCCCTTGCATGCCATGCAAGTGCTCTACCAACTGAGCTACAGCCCCGAAGTCGGACCTCACCCTACCAGCGGCGGCCGGCGGCTCGATGGGGGTGAACGGGTATGCGAGGATCGTGCGGACGCGGCTGCGAGGTGGGGGTGTAGTGGGGCTGGCGCAGTTCCAGACCGGTCGGGACGACCTCAGGGTGGTGGCCGACGTCCGGAAGTTCGTCACCAGCGAGCTCCGTCGACGGTGCCGGGGGGACCTGGTCGACGACGCCGTCCTGGTCGCCACCGAGCTTGCCACCAACGCCGTGCTCCATGCGGGCGGGGTCGTCGCGGTCCGGGTCGACGGCATCGCAGGGGGCGTGCGCATCGAGGTCCACGACCGCACCCGCGTCCCACCCGTCCTCCTCCGATCGAACGACGACGCCATGACCGGCCGGGGCCTGCGCCTGGTCGGCGCCGTGGCCACTCGGTGGGAGGCGACTCCCACGCCCGAGGGCAAGATCGTGTGGGCCGAGCTGTGCCGGAGGGAGCCTCCGGCCACACCGGGCGCCGAGCAGCTCATCGAGATGTGGGCCGATGAGCTGGAGGAGCTCGACGCGGTCGACGAGCTCGAGTCGCCCTCCACCGGCCTCGTGCCGGGCCCCACCTATTACCGGGTGACTCTGGGCGACGTTCCCACCGACCTGCTCCTGGCGGCCAAGTCCCACGTCGACAACCTCGTCCGGGAGTTCACCCTCGCCGCCCGGGGCGCCGAGTCAGGGACCACCGACGCCGTGCCCCAACACCTGGCGTCGCTCATCGATGCGGTCGTGTCCCGTTTCGGGGAGGCGCGCCAGGCGATCAAGCGGCAGGCGATCGCGGCCGCCGACAAGGGCCAGTCCCATGTCCGTCTCGAGCTCAGCCTGCCGGCCGAGGCGGCCGACGCGGGCGAGCAGTACCTGCGCGCCCTGGACGCGGCCGACGGCTACTGCAGGGCGGCCCGGCTGCTCACCATGGAGACGCCGCCCCAGCACCGGGTGTTTCGCCGCTGGTACGTGGGCGAGCTCGTGCGCCAGCTCCGGTCGGCGGCCGCCGGGGCGCCGGCGCCGGTGCGGGAGACGTTCGAGCAGCGCCTGCTCCGGGAGATCGACACGGTCGCCCGGGAGCGGAGCAGCTCCGACCGCGCCGCCCGGCTCTTCGAGCTGTCGGCCGCGCTGGTGATCGCGGCCACGACCGAGGCGGTCGCGGAGGCGGTGCTGGAGCAGGGGGTCGCCGCCCTGGACGCGTCCGGTGGCGGGCTGTTGCTGGCCGGCGACGCCGACCGCCTGTCGGTACCGGCCACCATCGGTTACGACGACGACGTGGTCGCCCGCCTGCGGGCGGAGTCGCCGGACGCGGAGCTGCCGGCGGCTGCGGCCCTGCGCACGGGCGAGGAGGTATGGCTCGAGTCCCGCGAGGAGCGCGACCTGCGGTTCCCTCTGCTCTCGGAGGTGGACCCCAACGCGGTGTCGGCCTGCGCCGTGCCCCTGGTCGTCGGCACCCGGCGCCTGGGGGCCCTGCGGTTCAGCTTCTCCGAGCCCCGGCTCTTCGACGAGGACGAGCGCCGATTCGTGCTCTCGCTCGCGGCCCAGACGGCGCAGGCGCTCGACCGGGCCCAGCTGGAGGAGGAGCGGGCGGACTTGAGCCGCCGCCTGCAGCGCAGCCTCCTTCCCGGCGCACTGCAGGCCCCGCCGAGGATGGAGGTCGCCGCCGTCTACCACCCGTTGGGGACCGGCATGGAGCTGGGCGGCGACGTCTACGACGTGTGGTCGCGGGCCGACGGCTCGTGGGGGCTCGCCATCGCCGACGCCGCCGGCACCGGGCCCGAGGCGGCGGCGCTGACGGCCATGATCCGCTTCACCCTGCGGGCCCTGTCGGTGGGCGACTCCGACGTCGTGTCGGTCATGACCAACCTCAACCGGGCCCTCGTCGAGGCGGGCGCCACCGGCCACGACAGCGAGCGGTTCTGCACCGCGCTCTTCGGCGTTCTCCGGCCGACGGCGGCCGGCGCCGAGTTGGCGTTGGCCGGGGGAGGCCACCCCAGTCCGCTGGTACGGCGGGCGAACGGGCGCATCGAGGACGTTCCCGTGATGGGAATGCTGCTCGGCGTCTTCCCGGAGGCGGCCGTCGGGACCCGCTCCGTGCAGCTCGGGCCCGGCGACGCCGTCGTGCTCTACACCGACGGCGTGATCGAGGCCCGGCGGGACGGCGACACGTTCGGGGAGGAGGGCCTCCGAGCCGCCATCGAGGCGGCCCCCGCCGGCGCCCGACTTCTCGCCGAGGCGATCGACCGGGCGGTGGGCGTTCACGTCGGCGGCACGCTCACCGACGACCTCGCCGTCCTCGTGGTCCGGGTCGCCGGACCCTGACCGGCCGGCGTCAGTCGGCGCGAAGGCCGGCCGCGCCCCGGACGACCTTCTCGAACGTCTCCGGGGCCTCGATCTGGGGCAGGTGACGGACGCGGTCGAGGACCTCCACCCGGGCCCCGGCCCGCGCCCCGAGCACGGCCGCCGCCCGCTGCCGCCACTCCGGGCTCCGCCGGCCGACGGTCGCCACCAACGTCGTCGGTGACAGCCGGGCCAGGTCGGCCGCCGAGGGGGCGAAGGCGATGAACTCCGGCACCTCGGCCCGCACCACCTCGTGCCGGCCGAGCACGGCCTGGAGGTCCTCGGGCGCCAGCGTCCCCAGGCGGTCCTCGCCCACCAGGCCGGCCATGAACTCGCCTACTCCGGCGGGGCCCGGGGGGGCCGACGCCAGGCGGGTGGCCGCCGCCTCCAGGACCCGATGCAGGTCGGGGGCCAACGGCCCGAAGACGGGCTCGTGGACGACCGCCGCCCGCACCGCCTCCGGCGCCGACATGGCCAGGGCCAGCACCAGGGTGGCGCCGCCGGACACGCCGACCCAGACGGCGTCGGCCACATCACGGGCGTCCGCCAGCCGGAGGAGGTCGTCGACCTGTTCCGCCACCGAGGCCGACCGGGGCACCTCGACTTTGTCGCCCGCCGGTCCGTAGCCGCGGCGGTGGGGCACCAGCACCCGGTGGTCGGCAGCCAGAGCGGCGGCCAATTCGGTGAAGGCCCACGCCCCGATTCCGACCCCGTGCACGAGCACCACGACCGGCCCGTCCCCGATGTCCGACGCCGCCAGGCGGATCACCAACCGGTTCGGCACTGCTCCACGGCGCAACCCATGGCGACGATCAGGTCGTCCCGCCAGGGGGCGGCCACCAGCTGCACCCCCACCGGCAGCCCGTCCGCCCACCCGCACGGCACCGACACCGCCGGGAATCCGGTGAGGCTCCACGGGATGGCGTTGCGGGAGAGCAGCATCAGGTGGCGGGCGAAGTCGGCCAGAGGGGGCGCCACCGCAGGCACCGTCGGCATGGCGAGGACATCGTGGTCGGCGAAGGCCGCCAGCAGCCCCTCGGCCAGGTCGGCCCGCAGGGTCTGGGCATCGAGGTACTCGACGGCCGACAGCTCCCCGGCGGCCTCCAGCTGGTCGGCCACCTCCTCCCAGTAGAGCGACCGGTCGAGGCCGAGCCGGCGGTGGAAGGCGGCCGCCTCGCACCGGCTGATCAGCAGGCCGGCGGCGTTGGCCGACTCCAGGTCGCCGGCCGTGGGCCGGGCGGCGGGCGAGACCACGCAACCCATCCCGGCCAGGGCCTCGATCACCTGGCGGACGTGGGCCTCGACGTCGGGCTCGCACCCGGCGAACGCCGCCTCCGGCACACCGACGCGCACGCCCGCCACCGACACCCCGACCGAGTCGACCAGCGGCCGGCCCCGGCCCCGTCGTGCGCCCGAGCCTGACCCCCTCCCGGTGAGGACGTCGACCAGCAGGGCCCCGTCGGCCACCGACGACGTGATGGGGGCGACGTGGTCCATCGTCCACGAGAGGGGCACGACGCCGGCGGTGGGCACCGAGCCGTAGGTGGGCTTGAACCCGACCACCCCCGAGAGGGCGGCCGGCACCCGGATCGACGCCCGGGTGTCGGTGCCGAGCGAGGCCAGGCCCATCCCGGTGCTGACGGCGATGGCCGACCCCCCGCTCGACCCGCCCGGGATCCGGGACTGGTCGTGGGGATTGCGGCTCTGGGGCGTGGTCACGCCCAGGGCGAACTCGTGGGTGGACACCTTGGCCACGACGATGGCTCCCGCCGCCCGCAGCCGGGCCACGCTCGCCGCGTCGACCGAGGGGACCTCGTCGTAGGCCGCCGACCCGCACCGGGTGGGCACGCCCGCCACGTCGATGATGTCCTTGACCGTCACCGGGATCCCGTGGAGCGGTCCCCGCCACCGGCCGGCGGAGGCCTCGGCGTCGCACGCCGCCGCCTCGGCCCGGGCCGAGGCATCCATGAGGTGGACGACGGCCATCAGCTCGCGGTCGTGCTTCTCGATGACCAGCAGCGAGTCCTCCACCAGCTCCCCGCTGGTGACCAGTCCCGCCCGCAACTCGGCGGCCGCGGCCCACACCGGGCCGGGATGTCCCGCCGCACCGTCGACGCCCGCGGGCGCTGTAGGCGGCGCCCCCCCGTCGAAGGAGTCGGGGGGGACGTAGGAGAACGCCGGCGGGCGGTCGGGTCGGGCCGGGCGGTACCGGGCGACCAGCTCCCGGGCGGCGGCGACCGACTGGCGACCGAGGCTGCCGGAGGGCCTCAACCGCCGCTCAGGACGCTCAGCAGCGCGCTCGACGGCGCCACCGCCCCGAACACGCCACCCTGCATCTTCACCATCGCCAGTGCAGCCAGGTAGTTGTCGTAGTCGGTGGCGCCCGTGCAGTCCTCCAGCAGCAGGCACTCGTAACCGCGGTCGTTGGCGTCGCGCATCGTCGTGTGGACGCACACGTCGGTGGTGATGCCCGTGAAGATCAGGTGGGTGATGCCCCGGGTGCGCAGGAGCAGGTCGAGGTCGGTCGCGTAGAACGAACCCTTCCCCGGCTTGTCGATGATCAGCTCGCCGTCGACGGGCGCCACCTCGGGCACGATCTCCCATCCCGGCTCGCCCCGGGTGAGGATGCGGCCGCACGGACCGGCGTCGCCGATGCCGGCGCCGATGCGCTTCGACCGCCACAGCTTGTTGGGCGGGCAGTCCGACAGGTCGGGACGGTGGCCCTCCCGGGTGTGGATCACCGTCATCCCGACCGCCCGGCAGGCGGCCAGCACGTCGGCCGTGGGCTCCAGCCCGGCCCGGGTGAGCTTGAGGTCGTAGCCCATGGTGTCGACGTAGCCACCGGGACCGCAGAAGTCCACCTGCCAGTCGATGCACACCAGGGCGGTGGTGGCCGGATCGACGGCCCCGTCGTAGGGCCAGGGATAGGGGTCGGCGTCGATCGTGCCATAGGTCATTTCTGCTCCTCGAGAAGGGCATCGCACAGAGCGGACGTGGTGCCGACGGCGGCGAAGATGCCTCCGGACATGGTGATGCTGGCGAGGGCCCGGGGGCCGACGTCGGCGTCGTGGAACGCCGATGCGTCGGCCAGGGCCAGGCATTCGTAACCCCGGTCGTTCGCTGCGCCGAGGGTGGAGTAGACGGCCGTCTCCAGCCCCAGCCCGCCGACGGCGAGGCGGTCGATCCCCCGCCGCCGCAGCTCGCCGTCGAGGCCACTGCCGGTGAACCCCGACATGCCGCCGCAGTCGACGACCACGTCGCCGGCGGCGATGGTGATCACCAGGTCGCCGCCCCGCTCGCCCTCGCGGGGGCCGCTCGCCGGGGGGCCGCCGGCCGGGCCCGGGCACGAATGGTGCAGGACGACCACGATCCCGCCCGCGTCCCGCACCACCTTGGCCGCGATCCGGAGCGTGGCCAGCACCTCCTCCGCCTCGAGCGTGCGCTCGGCGAACCACGCCTGGCCCCCGGCCACCACAAGAGCCAGACGGGCGGGATCGAGGATCCCGTCGTAGGGCCACGGGTAGGGCCGGGTGCCGGTGACGTGGGTCGGTTTCATTGTGGCGAGGTGGTGGCGAGGTGGCGGCGGCGAGGCGGCTACGTGGGCAGCTTGCCGACGACGCCCTGGACGAAGAACGTCTGGCCTTCGATGGCCACGTAGTCGGGCGTGGTGCCGGCGGGCCAGATCACCTTGCCGTCCTGGTCGACCACCGGGCCCTTGAACGGCGACCCGTCGGGCTTGGCGATCTCGGCCTTGGCCGTCTCGATCAGGGCCTTGGTCTCGGCCGTCACCGACGGGCCGAACGCCGACTGCACGAACGGATTGTCCCCTGTCTTGAGCCCCACCCGGTAGTTGTCGTTGTACTCGCTGCCCGTGAACGACCCGGCCAGGATCGTCTTGACGATGTCGACGTAGAGCGGTCCCCAGTTCCACTCGGAACCCGTGAGCCAACCCTTGGGGGCCAGGGCCGAGCCGTCGGCGTGGTAGCCGACGGTGAAGGCGCCCGCCGCCTCGGTCTTCTCGATGATCGTCTTGGTGCAGTCCTGGTGCTGGGTGATCACGTCGACGCCCTCGGAGAGCAGGCTGTTGGCCGCCTCCGCCTGCTTGGCCGGGTTGCACCAGTCCGACGTGGCCACCGTATAGGTCTGCACGGCCGGGTTGACCGACGCCGCGCCCAACTGGAAGGCGTCGATGTTCTCGGTGGTCTGGGTGATCGGGAAGGCGTAGACGTAGCCCAGCTTGTTGGTCTTGGTGGCCTTGCCGGCGGCGATGCCGGCCAGGAACACGGGCTCGTACACCGTGCCGAAGTAGGTGCCCAGGTTGGCCGGGACCGTGCCCTTGATGAGGTTCCCCTGCTGGACCACGACCACGTCCGGGTGGGCGGCGGCCACCTTGGTGGCCGGGTCGAGGTGGCCGTAGCTGGTGGCGAAGACGATCTTGGCCCCCTTGGAGATCATGTCCTCCATGATCCGGGTGGCGTCGTCGCTCTCGGGGACGTTCTCCGCGGTCAGGACCTCGAGGTCGGGGAATGCAGCCTTCACCTCCTGGCTGCCGTCGAAAGCGGCCTGGTTGTAGCCCACGTCGTCCTTGGGCCCGACGAAGATGAAGCCGATCGCCGTGCCCCCCGTACCGGCCGCGGCCGCCCCCGGCTCGGTCGATCCGGCCGTGGTCTCGGTGGTCGTGCTGTTGCTGCTGCAGGCGGCTGACAGAAGGCCCAGCGCAGCCACCATCACCACCACTCCCGAACGCCATCGTCTGCTCATGAGGTCCTCTCTCTTGTCTTCATTCGAAGATCCGTTTTCAACTCGTGGGCGCCATCTCGAAGACCTTGCGCAGGCCCTCGGGGGCGGCGTGGGCCCGCTTGCGTCCCAGGAAGACGAGAACGAGGACGGTGACCACGTACGGGATGGCGTCCAGGGCGAACTGGTTGATTCCCACGCCCCGGGCCTGGAGTGCCGGGGACAGGGCCAGGGCGGCGCCGAACAGGTAGGCGCCGGCCATGCAGCGGAGGGGGTGCCAGGCGGCGAAGATCACCAGCGCCACCGCGATGAACCCCCGGCCGGCCGTCATGTTCTCGAACCAGGCGTTGGCGTAGGCGGTGGAAAGCTGGGCCCCGCCGATGCCGGCCAGGGCGCCGCCGCCGACCACGGCCAGGTAGCGGACCCGCAACGGCGAGTGCCCGTAGGCGGCCAGCACCTCTTCGCGCTCGCCCGACGCCCGCACCAACAGTCCCCACCGGCTCCGGTAGAGGAGCCACCACATGGCCGGGCCCACGAGGAACGACAGGTAGGTCAGGGCGTCGTGGTTGAAGAGGATGTCGCCCAACCAGGGGATGCTCGAAAGTCCGGGGATGGCGATGGGGTCGAAGGCGTTGATCGACTCGCCCACGAACGAGGCCCCGAACAACGACGTCAGGCCCAGGCCCAGGAAGAGCACGACCAGGCCCGTCGCCAGCTGGTTCGCCCCCCGTTGCAACACGAGGGCGGCGTGGATGAAGGCCAGCGCCCCCCCGGCGGCGGCACCGGCCACCACCCCGACCCAGGGGCTGCCCGTCTGGACGGTGACCGCGTAGGCCGACAGCGCACCCACCAGCATGCAACCCTCGGTGCCGAGGTTGATCACCCCGGCCCGCTCCGACATCGTCTCGCCCAGCGCGGCGTACAGGATGGACGTGCCACCCCGCACCGCGCCCACCATCACCTGCAGGAGCAGGTCCATCGGCCACCTCCCGTCGTCCCAAGCGAACTGGTGACACTTCCGGGCGCCAGGGCGCCCCGATCCGACCCCGGTTCGATCGACCCCCACGAACTGGTGACACTTCCGGGCGCCAGGACGCCGCGATCCGGCCCCGGTTCGGCGGGTCCCCGTGAACTGGTGACACTTCGCCCGGCCAGAGGCGGGTGAAGTGTCACCAGTTGCGCTTCGGCGGACCTCATGCCGGGGCGCCTACGGGCGCCGGAGCACTTGGCGGGGGCGGGGCCGGCACCGGGTCGGCCGGAGCCGGGCGGGACTTGGTCATGCCCCGGCCCATCACCGCCAGGAGCACCAGTCCCATCAGGACGTTGACGGCCGCCGCCGGCAGGCCGGAGTCGAGCTGCAGGCTGTCGCCGGCGATGGCGATGGCGGACAGCAAAAGCGCGGCCCCGGCCACGTTGAGCGGCTTGTGGCGGGCCAGCCAGCTGGCCAGGAAGGCGATGTAGCCGAAGTTGAGCGTCATCCCCGGACGAAGCTTGAGCTCGGCGCCGGCGAAGTGCACCATGCCGCCCAGCCCGGCCAGGGCGCCGCCGACGAGCATGGCCGACATCAGCAGGCGCGACACGGGCAGGCCGGCCCGGCGGGCCGCCTCCGGGTTGCCGCCGACGACCCGCAGCCGGAACCCCCAGGAGGTGTACCTGAACAGGGCCCAGATGAGGGCGGTGGCGATCACCGCCACGAAGATCCCGGTGTGGACCCGGCTGGTGCCCACGAGGGGCAGACGGGCGGCGGCGGCCAGGGACCGGGTGGCGGGCTGGCCTGACCCGTTGGGGTCCTTCCACGACTGGTAGATCAGATAGAGCATGAGGTCGATGGCGACGTAGTTGAGGAGCAGGGTGGTGATGGCCTCGTTGACCTTCACCGTGAGCCGCAGCAGCCCCGCGATCCCTGCCCACAGGGCGCCGGCGGCGGCCGCGGCCAGCATCATGACCACGACCATGGCCGTGCCGGGCAGGGTTCCGTCGAGGGCCAGCGCCATGCCCGCGGCCCCGATGGCACCCATGACCACCTGGCCCTCGCCCCCGACGTTCACCAGCCCGGCGCGGGCGGGCACGGCCACGGCCAGGGCGGCCAGGATCAGGGGCGACGCCTTCACCAGGACCTCGCCCAGCGACGTGATGTCGGAGAGCGACCGCCACATGTCCGAGTACACGGCGACGGGGCTGACGCCCTTGGTGATGACGAAGGCGCCGAAGAGCGCCAGGGCGGCGGCGTAGGCGAGGGCCAGCCGTCCCGCGCCCCGGGCGATGCGCTCCACGCCGGGACTCACGCTCACGAGGCACCCCGCAGCATGAGCTCGCCGATCGTGTAGCGATCGGCCTCGCTCGGCCGCACGATGCCCGCCACGTGGCCCGAGTGCAGCACCAGCACCCGGTCGGACAGCTCGAGCAGCTCGTCGACGTCCTCCGAGATCATGAGCACGCCGGCTCCTGCCGCCCGCCGTTCCAGCAGGAGCTCCTGCGTGCGGCGGGTGGTGGCCACGTCGAGGCCCCGGCTGGGGTAGGCGGCGACCACCAGGGTGGACTCCCGGGCCAGCTCCCGGGTGAGCAGGACCCGCTGGATGTTGCCCCCCGACAGGCTGGCGACCAGGCGATGGGAGGCGGCCATGCGCAGCTGCGTCTCCTCGTCCTGGGTGGCGACGCGCCGCTTCACCGCCGCCCAGTCGATGCCGAGGCCCTTGCGGGGCACCTTCAGGTCGCCCAGCGCCATGTGCTCGGCGATGGTGAGGCCGGGCACGACGGAGTCGGCCACCGGGTCCTCGGGGATCCCGACGGCACCGGCGGCCAGGGCCGACCGGGGCCCACCCCGGCCCAGCTCGGTGCCTGCCACCAGGACCGTTCCCGCGGACGCAGCCCGCAGGCCCATGGCCACCTCGTACAGCTCCCGCTGGCCGTTGCCGGACACGCCGGCCACGCCGACCAGCTCGCCGCTGCGCACCACCAGGTCGACGTCGGTGAGCGCCTGGTGGCCGCGGTCGCTCTTCACCGACACCCGGCGCAGCTCGAGGGCGGGCGTGGCGTCGGCGCGCGGAGCGGGGCGAAGCGCCGGCAGGGCGGGGACGGTCCGTCCCACCATGGCGCCGATCAGCTCCCGGTCGTCGAGGGTGGTCGGGTCGACGCCGCCCAGGATGACCTTGCCTCCCCGCAGGACGGTGACGCGGTCGGCGATGGCCCGCGCCTCGTGGAGCTTGTGGGTGATGATCACCACCGACAGCCCGCCGGCCCGCAGCTGGCGGAGGCCGGCGAAGAGGGTGTCGACCTCCTGGGGGGCGAGCACGCTGGTGGGCTCGTCGAGGATCACCAGCCTCGCCCCCGCCATCAGCACCTTCAGGATCTCGACCCGCTGGCGCTCCCCGATGGACAGGTGGCGGACCAGGGCGTGGGGGTCGCAGGCCAGGCCGTAACGGGCGGCGGCCTCGTCCACCTGG
Source organism: uncultured Acidimicrobiia bacterium (assembly GCA_963829165.1). GTDB lineage: Bacteria > Actinomycetota > Acidimicrobiia > Acidimicrobiales > AC-14 > JAXDMK01. The sequence goes on from CAWHIC010000021.1 coordinate 36,601, forward strand.
CGGGCCAGCGCGGCCCGGTTGAGGCGGATGCCCTTGCCGGGCAGGGCCAGGGCGACGTTCTCGGCCACCGTCAGCGCCGGCACCAGCCGCAGGTCCTGGAAGACCATGCCGATGCCGAGTTGGCGGGCCACGGCCGGCGAGTCGATGCTCACCGAGGAGCCGCTGAAGCGCATCTCGCCCGAGTCCGGGCGGTGGACGCCGTAGATCAGCTTCATCAGCGTGCTCTTGCCGGCGCCGTTCTCCCCCAGCAGGGCGTGGACCTCGCCCGCCCGCACCTCGAAGTCGACGGCGTCGTTGGCCACCACCTCGCCGAACCGGCGGGTGACGTCACGCACGGTGAGCAGCGGTTCCGCCTCGGTCGTCTCGACGGGCGCCGGCGGGGCGATGGTCATGTGTCCACCTCCGCGTTGTGCGGCTCTGGGGTTTGGGGGTTGCCGTGGATGACGTCGCGCAGCTCCCGTTTGATGGCGTTGAACTCGGGGGACGTGACGTCGCGCGGGTGGGCCAGGGGGACGGGGACGATCCGCTGGACGTGGCCGGGCGTGCCGTGGCTGGGACCGCCGCCCATGACGACCACCCGGTCGGCCAGGTAGACAGCCTCCTCGACGCTGTGGGTGACGAAGACGACGGTGGTGCCGAGCTCGTCGGCAATGGCCTGGATCTCGTGCTGCATGGCCTCCCGGGTGAGGGAGTCGAGGGCCCCGAAAGGCTCGTCCATGAGGAGCACGGCCGGGTCGTTGGCCAGGACCCGGGCGATGGCCACCCGTTGCTGCATCCCCCCCGAGAGCTGGCCCGGGAAGCGGGAGGCGAACCGCTCGAGACCGACCATGGCGGTGAACCGGGCCACGGCCGCCTTCACCTGTTCGTCGGGCAGTTTCCGGCGTCGGAGCCCGAAGGCGATGTTGTCCGCCACCGACAGCCACGGGAACAGCCCGTAGTCCTGGAAGACCACGCCCCGGTCGGGCCCGGGGGCCCGCACCGGGACGCCCCGCACCGTCACCTCGCCGGCGGTGGCGCACTCGAAGCCGGCGACGATCCGCAACAGCGTGCTCTTGCCGCAGCCGCTGCCGCCGAGGATGCAAACGAACTCCCGCTCGCCGATGGTGAGGTCGACGCCTTCCAGGGCGTGCACCTCGGAGCCGGAGCCGTCGCGGCCGGGATAGACCTTCCCGACCCCCCCCAGGGAGACCGCCACCCCCTCGTTCGAGGTGGCCCGGGACGCTGACCGGTCCGGCGACCGGAGTGTGGCGGTGGTGGTGGACATGGGGGTCCCCTGTCAGACGAGCGGTCGGTTGCGGAGGGCGAGACGGATGCCGGTCGTCATCAGGCGGTCGGTGGCGAAGCCGGCCAGGCCGATGAAGATCATCCCGGTGATGATCAGGGACGTGTTGCTGATCTCCCGGGCCTCACTGATCACGGACCCGAGCCCGGTGGGGACGCCCACCGTCTCGCCCACCACCACGACCACCCAGGCGAAGCCGAGGGCGATGCGCATGCCGGCGAGGATCGAGGGGAGGGCGGCGGGCAGGACCACGTGGGTGAGCATCTGGCGGCGGCCGGTGCCGAGCATGGCGGCCGCCTCGGCCAACCGGGGCGGCACCGCCTTCACCCCCGCCACCGTGTTCAGCAGGATCGGGTAGAAGGCGGCCAGGAAGATCAGGATCACGGCCGACTTCGATCCCAGCCCGAACACGATCAGCACCAGCGGGACCCACGCCGTCACCGGGATGGGCCGGAGCAGGCTGATGGTGAGGTCGCTCATGGCCGCCACCCGGGGCAGGCGCCCCATGAGGATGCCGAGGGGGACCGCCAGCAGGGTGGCGTAGGCGAAGCCCTTGAGCACCCGCTGGGTGCTGGCCCACAGGTGGGTGACGAGCGTCGAGCTGTAGACGTCGTCGTAGATCCCGCCGAAGGTGAAGTCCCACATCTCCTTGCCCACCTCGTCGAGCTGGGGGATGAGGCGGACCCATTCGTTCGCCACGGCCAGGTACCAGAGGACCAGCAGGGCCACCGGGAGCGGCAGGCCCCAGAGGACCCCCTTCCAGAACGCCGACCGGGACCGCGCCGGCTTCGAGGAGCCGGATGCCGGCGGGGCCGGGGTGGGCGCCTCGACCGGCGCGGGTGCCGTCAGGACCGGGATGGACACGGGCCGCTCACCCGCCCTTGGTGAGGGCGGTGACGAAAGTGGTGTCGAAGAACGCCTCGTAGTCGGGCTGCTTCTTGATCTGCTTCAGCCCCTCGAGCTGCTCGCCCAGCACCTTGGCCTGGGCGATGTAGGCGTCGTCGATCGCCCACCGCAGCGAGATGTTCTGGATGGCGAGGGTGAGGGACTCGGCCGGGAAGCTGTACGCCTTCACCACGGCATCGCCCCATTCGCCGGGATTGGCCTTCATGTGGTCGGTGGCCTTGGCGTGGGTGGCGACCATGATCCTTACCAGCTCCGGGTCCTTGTCGATCATCGACTGGCTGGTGCCGAACACGATGTTGATCTTCTGCATCTTGGTGTCGTAGGGGTGGACGACCAGCTGGGCGATGCCCCGGACGAGGGCGTCGGACGGGCCCGTCTCGGCGCCCGAGAAGGCGTCGATGTCGCCCCGGTCGAGGGCGTTGGCCATGTCGGAGAAGGCCACCTTCACCAGCTCGACGTCCTCGTTGGCGTCCATCCCGGCGTCCTGCAGGGTGAGACGAAGGAGGATGTCCTGCGCCGAGCCGGCGACATAGCCGATCTTCTTGTCCCTGAGGTCGGCGACGGTTGCGATGCCCGAGTCCTTCCTGGCTACGATGGCCGACGCCCCGTCGGCGGCCGATGCGAGGACCCGGAAGGGCTCGTCCTGGGCCGCCCCCTCGAGGGCGGCGGTGATCCCGGTGACGGCGAAGTCGACGGAGCCGGTCACGACCGCGGTCTTGATCTCGGTGGAGTTGGCGAACAGGACCGTCTCCACGGTGACGTTGGCCGGCAAGAATCGGGCGTAGAACGCCGGCGCGAACAGGTGTGGCTGGCGCAGGGTGCCGACCTTGACCTTGTACTCCTTGGCTGCGGACGTGCCGCCACTGCCGCTGCCGGCGGTGTCACGGGTGGTCGACGTGTCGCTGTCGCCGCCCCCGCAGGCGGCCAGGGCCAGCAGGCCGACGGCGAGCGCGACCACCCGCGACCTCCGGTGGTGTCCCGTCCCCCAGAACCTGTTGTCCGACCTCATGCGCGCATCGCTCCCTTTCCGGTGGCCATGCGGGCCAGGGCCTGGGCCGCCCGCTGTTCGACTACCGCCATGGATTCGCCCAGGTGGCGACCGAAGCGGGCCAGGGCCGTGGGGAGGTCCCCGGCCAGCAGCGCATCGACGATCTCGAGATGTTGGGTGACCGTCCGCCGTACCCGTTCCGCGGTGAGGAAGTCGTGCATCCGGACGACCCGGATGCGCTCGTTGACGATCCGCAGCAGGTCGGCCAGCGACGGGTTCCCGGACGCCGCGGCCAACCGCACGTGGAAATCCTCGTCCAGCGTCACGAACCCGGGATCGGGTTCGGGC
>CAWHIC010000022.1:0-29650 GCA_963829165.1 uncultured Acidimicrobiia bacterium
CTACGACATCTAACGGGGTAGGCCGCTGACCTGGAGTTTTGTGATCTGCGGGCCGCCTCGTGACACGAGAGTGACACACGAGGCGGCCCCGGCGTGTCTCACTCCTCCGCAGATGCGGCACGGCACACGGTCCACCGGCCTCGGACGCTCGCTTCTCTAGGCCGCTACCCGCGACGCGCTACAGCGAACGGCGCAGCGGGGATTCGAATCCAGCGTCCCCGACAGGATGGCGTGCGGACCCGACAGCCCTAGGGGGAAGCAGTGGTCGTAGTTGCTTGCTACCGGCAACCCGGCGGCGTGGGCGAGCAAGTGCAAAGCCTGAAGGAGCCCGGCCCAGAGCGATACGAATGAGATCGTGGGGATCGGATCAGGTCCCCATTCGTCACGGGCATGAGCGCAACCGGCGCACGGCCCCATAGGGGCATGGGACGAGATGGTGACGAAGAAGTGGCTGGTCGCTCCGATGCACAGGAACGGTGGTTTGGTCGCCTGAGCGACCCACCGGACCGGGATCTGATCGGCGCCGACCAACAACGTAGGCGCCAGCGGACGCAGCGACTCGGGCGCGTTGCGGTCGAAGCGGGCGACTGTTCCGCTGATCTCAAGAAGCTCCGTCGACCAGCTCGACAGAACCGTCGTCTTCTCACAACCAATGTCGGAATGCCTTGCGAGAGAATACCGGTTCAGGTTCGTGATTTCGATGGGCTCTGGTTCGACGATCCTGATCCGGCCGACGAGCCCGGGGATGAGAAGGAGTGTGTATAGGGCGGAGTTGGTGATGGCGCCACCACTGACAATGTCAACCCGGCCAAGGTCGATCTCCGTGGGCGGGAAGCTGAAACGACTCAAGTCGATCCTCGTCAGGCGCCCTATGCCGTAGTCGAACTCCGCGCTAGGCGTGAGGCCGCTGGCGGCAGCGATCCGCAAGACGACAGCACGTAAGCCCTCCGCAGCACCTGCGGCAGCGGCCGCAAGGGCTCCAACCGGCCAGTCACCCCGCCATCTTTGGGCGGGGACGGCGTCGCTGGCCCCAACCGTCGCGGTCCAGTCGCTGCCGGTCAGGCGAACAGCCTGGGGGTCGTTTGTGGGCGTGTCCCCGATGACGAACGAGATGTCAGCGGGGCCATCGGGGCTGGCGATTCGGAGGCCGGGAATACTGTCGGCGGCGTAGTCGCGCAAAGCGCCACGGAGTTCATCGCCGACAAGGGGCGCCCGCCTGCCCGAAGTCGCCACCGACGGCATCTGAAGATCGATTGCAATTCCCATCATGGACAACTGCATGAAGAGCGTCGCAACTGCGGTCTGCCCATTGGGTGTCATGAGGTTGGCGTCGTCGGCGTGGATCCGGGCAGTGGTGCCGAGAAATCCCTCGACCACAAAGGCGCGGGCTACGGCGTCGCCGAAGATGTCGAGAGAAACCAGCCGGGCCGTACGGTCGAGGGCATGCTCGATGGTCATGCGCCCTCCTTGATTGCCGATCGGGGCGCAACTTCCGCCCAGGTGCCGTCGGGCCTCATCTCAACCAGATAGGCGGAGCGGAGTCCCACCGGACCTGTGGCGAAGTCCGGCAGAACGAGGGAGAGGAAGCCCGGACTGGGTGCCAGGGGATAGCAGTCGTCCGTGAGCGAGTGCGACGCCATACCGGGGTGCGTGTGCACCTGGGCTCTCGCCGTGCGACGTGACGATCGAAGGCCGAGGAAGAACTCCGTGATCCAGGCCGGGTCGATTTCGTACCACTCGGGGCTACTTCGGTGCCGGGGTTGCACGACGTCGTCGACGGCCCCCAGGAAGCCCTGGGGGCCGGTCCAGTAGACGACGCACTCATCCCGGCCTTGTCCACACTTTCGGAGCAGCTTGAAGGTGGTTTCCATGACGCCGGGGGCGAGGGTGACGGTCATGCGGATAGGCAGCTGTCGCCGCCACGGGCAGCGCTGACCCGCAGGACGAGGAGTTGACCGGGCCGGACACCCGCTTCCTCCAGGGACAGGGCGTCCTGCAGCTCGACGTTGCCCTCCGTGAACAAGCCCATCTGGTGCGGGTTGCTGGTGACGTGGAAGTGGCCGATCGCTTCATCCAGAAGGACCCGGACCTTCTCGTGCGGGCGATAGCGGAACTCCCCGTCGGACCCGTTGTAGGTGACGGTGACCGATTTCGGGCGGACCTCGGCCTGGACGGTTGCATCGGGCATGGGAGCCTCCAATGTCTGTCGTGCTACGCCAACCTAGCGTTGCTCAGTCAACTTAGCACAGGTGCACGACTGAGTGTGCGCTGCCGCGTGCGCTGAGCATCAGCGGCTAGGTTGCTGAAGTGCCTCCCATGAATCCGAAGAGCTTCGGCGCCCACCTGAAGGCCTTACGCAATGCGACCGGCCTGACGCTGCGACAGGTCGAGGAGCAGACGGAGGGTCGAGTCAAGAACGGCTATCTCAGCCAGATCGAGAATGGCGCGATCACGCTCGTGTCACCCGGAGTCCTGTGGGAACTGGCCGAGGTCTACCGCTCTCCGTGGCGGGATCTGGTCGAACGTGCTGGGCACCGGTTACCAGCAGCGGAAGCAGTTGAGGCCTCTTCGCAGGTCATCGCCGGGCTGCCTCTCCGCGCCCTCGAGGATCTCGACGAGGACGACCGTCAGGCCCTAGTCGATTTTCTTGGATATCTCCGTGCCAAGCGAAAGAAGCCTTGAACCGTGCCGGCCCTGCCCCGAATCGGCGACGATGAGACTGCCCGCATACGCCAATATGCCCGCGGCACACTTCGAGCTGCCGGCATCGACCGACTCATTATCCCGACGCCTCTCGATGACGTTACCGCCACACTGAACCTTCATCCCGTACAGGATCTCTTTGACCTGGGTGACGCCCCCGCCGGGCTCGTCGCTCGTTTGCGCCGCCTACAGAAGAAGGTAGTCGGCGCTCTCGCAATCCGGGAAAGAACGATCTATGTCGACATGGGGCAGGCACAAGAGCGAGTGCGCTTCACGCACGGACACGAACTGGGTCACCGGGTGCTGCCGGGTCACCAAGAGCTGTACTACGCCGATGATGTGTCAACGCTCCACCCCGATGTGCGGAGTCTCCTTGAGGCTGAGGCCAATCAATTTTCAGCTGAACTGCTCTTCCAAACTGACCTGTTCACTGAGATGGCCAGCGGCACCAGGACCGGCATGGGAGTGCCATTGGAGCTGGCGGGCCGTTTCGTGACCTCGTTTCATGCAGCGATTCGCCGATATGTCGAAACGTCTACCGGTCGGTGCGCTCTCGCTATCTTCGGTCACCACCTAGTCCAGCCGGATGGTCGGCCCTCGATGAAAATCATCTCGGCGATAGAGTCTCCAGCCTTCCGTGGTAGGTATGGAGCGCTCGGGGCCTGTATTCCTGGCGTCGTACCCGTCTGTGAGCAATTCGGAGCCGATGCGCTCTCCTCCCTTAGGGGAACGGGCGGTGCCGTTATCGATGGAACCACTAGCCTAAGCACTGATAGGGGTTTGGTGGCAATGCATTACGAAATCTTCTCGAATACCTATTTCGCCTTCGCTCTCATCTATCCGGTGCGGCGCATCAGCCTGGGAACCCGGATTCACGTAGCGCGTCGAGAGTGACACGAATCGGCGATTGGCTCCGGTTTTCCGGCGAAGAAGCCGATGGTTCCGGAAATACGTGCATCTGCGGAGCGGGACACCTATGCTCCGGGTGAGCGTGGTGGGATCACCGAATGAGTTCACACGGTTCGTCCGTTTAGTCGACGTCGGAACGACCAGCAGGATGGGAGCCGCCATGGGGGATCAGCAACACGTCCATCGTGCCGAGGGCGAGTCGTTCGGCCTACCCTCTCCCGCCATGGCCGACGAAGAGACCACCACCGTGCTAGGAGAGCCGGACGAGGACAAGGCGCTCGCCGTATGGCTCGATCAGATTCGTGATGCCGAGCGGCGTGCCGAGCGCGAGACATCGGGCATTCGGCTGCGCTGACGGCGCACCAGCTTGACCTCGCTCTTCGAGTGGTCTCCGGATGACGGACCGGCCCGCCCCTACGACCTTACCGCCGCGGGCTCCTGGGACGACCTCTACGATCGGTACACCCGCGGCAGGCGAAGTCCTCAACTCAAGCGGATCTTCGAGGTGGCTCAGCAACACGGTGTGCGTTCAGTGCTTGTGGAGCAGCGGTACATCGATCTCGACTGACGGAGTGAGCACTCCCGGTTTTACTCGAGCACGTTCGCCAGGTACCCGTCGGTGTGTCATCGCGCTCACTTCTTCACAGAGCCACTGCCGCCCGACCTCGGAGACCTATCGGGGCTTCAAGACGCTTACCGCGGTTACTCGGTCCTGAGACCGATGCCTTGGGCACCCGTTGGCCGGACAATGATTGCGCCGCCGCCGGAGCTCGACCGGGCAGTCGCTTGCTACGCTACGGAGGAGGTTGACATCCTCGGCTGGCCTTTCCGGATTGTCTCAATGCCGTTTGTGAGCCAGGATGGCCAGTACCTCCGATGCGCTCACGCGGTAATGTGGATGGTCTTCCAGCAGGCACACCTTCAGCAGGGATTGCCACGGCGGACTCCGTTCGAAGTGCATGATGCAGCGCTCGGCGGGGTCATCGTGAATCGCCAGGTCCCCTCGGACGGACTTTCAGTGCACCAAATGCTCGGTGGAATGACCGCACTAGGCCTGTCCCCCGCTCTCGTGAGCCTTCCGCAGGACATTATTTCCAACGCCAGTTCAGAATTTCTCTCTTTGTTCGCGATCGTGTCGAGATATATCAACTGCAATCTGCCACCGGTGATCGTGTCGAATTTGCACGCTTGGGTATGCGTTGCTTACACGCGAGAGCCGTCATCTGGACACTCACGCCTTACTCTGTACCGCCATGATGATGCTGTCGGTCCGTACATTAAGGTTGACGATCCGTTTAATGAGCCACATCCCGCCCACCAGCCATGGGCAAGCGCATTGCTACCGCTTCCACCGAAGATCTACATGACAGCCGAGCGCGCTGAAGCTATCGGGCGTTGGTGGTTCGCTAAGCACCTGCACACAGTTGCCGCCTCAGATCGATTAGCAGTAGCCAAACAGGCCGGAACCCTCACGTACCAGACGTACGGCCAGCGAAGCTCGATCTATAAACAGGCGCTCGTCGCACGGCCAGGCTTTGATCCTAGGCTGGCTCGTGAATACCGCCTGAGTAACTGGCCGCGAAATATCTGGGTAGTTGAGGCGATTGATCGTAAGTTGCGCGACTCGGGGGCGGACTGCGTATTGGGTGAGGTCATCATCGACCCAACGGCCCACCATGAGCCGACAACTCTAGACCCCGGCATTATCGCCACTCATTCATCAGGCCAGTTCGAAGCCTTCGGACCGGACCATCGCACCCGGCGTTCTATTGCAACTTCGCTCGATCCGTACGCGTCGGGACGGGACATCCCGCCACCTGATCGGCACCAGGCGCCTGCCGCTCCGTGAGTCACTCCCCGCCACGGGTCGTCCTACCAACAGAGCGACCGCTCCACAAAGACTCTGGGGGCAGGTCGGAGTCACCGCAGCCACTGAGCGCAAGGTCGACTGCCTCACGTGCGCGGTCCTCGCTCGACGGCATGAGGTGCGTGTAGACGCGCAGCGTGAAGCCAGGATCGGAATGGCCGAGGTAGTCGGCCAGAGCCCGGATGCTCGTCCCGGCTTCGAGTTGGACGCTGGCATAGAAGTGTCGGAGGGCGTGCATGCCGTTGTCGCGAGAGGGGGTGACACCTGCTCGTCGAAGCGCCGGTTTCCAGACGTTTCGGTTGTAGTGGTTGCGGTTGGCAAGCTGGCGTTCCCGGGAGGTGAACAGGAGTCCGTCGACAGCGGGTTGTCGCTTGAGATGCTCGGTGATGGTCGTGGCGACGACATCCGGAAGCGGGACCTCGCGTGTCTTGCGACCCTTCGGCGCGGCGATTACGGGATGGCCACCGAGAAGCTTCACTTGCTGGCGAACAAGGAACCGGTGGCGCGACGAGGTCGACGTCCTCGACCCGCAGTCCGAAGACCTCACCCTGCCGGAGCCCACACCCGGCGGCCACGACCGGCGCTGCACGCCAGCGTTCTGGGTGAGCCTCGACGACGGCCGCCACCTGCTCGATTGTCCACGGGACGACCTTGGTTGGCTGAACCGCCGGGGCTCGCACGGCGCTGGACCGGCAGGGGTTGCGCGGGATGAGGTCATCCTCGACGGCGGCGCCCAGGATGGCCGAGAGGTTGGCCAGCATGACCCGGACGTATCGAGGGGCGCACGTCTCCTGTCGACCCCTCATCCATGCTTGGACCGTCGACGGCCGGATCTGGCGGAGTTCGATTGTTCCGAGAGTCGGCAGGATGTGGACTCGAAGCCGGCTCTCGACCGCCTCCCGCGTCGACGGGTCGAACGTCTGGCACGAGAGCCAGTCGGTTGCGAACTCGAAGAACGTCACCCGCCCGGCCGCCGGGTCGACGTACCCACCGGCGAGCTTGGTCGCCTCGATAGTGGTCAAGAAGCGTTCGGCGTCGACCTTGCGCTTGAAGTTCCTACTCCTGCTGGCGCCCTCGGGCGTGCGCCAGCGGGCGCGCCAGCCATCCCGTACGCGGTCGACTGATGCCATCTCTGCTCCTCACGGCTGGCCCGCGAGATCCCGGGTTCGTGACCGGGATGCGCGGGAGTGTGGGGATGGCCGAAACCGCGGAGGCGGACCTTCCGACACCCCCGGCCGTCGAGGGGCGACGAACCAAGGTTACCTTCGAGCGAGACGAAGTTGCGTCCGAGATCCGCGTTCCTGTTCGGGCCCGGAGCGCTGTGATTGAGCCGTGAGTTGGGCCTCGACCCAGGCCGTCACATCGGCGGCCCGGTAGCGAACGTGGCGACCGACCCGCAGGAAGGCCGGACCCCGACCGAGGTATCGCCAGTTGGCCAAGGTGCCGGGCGGGACGCCCAGGTAGTGGCTGACGTCGATAGGGGTCATCAGATCGGCCAGGGCGTGCGGCAGCGTTGCCGTGGTCGTTGCTGGATGATTCATGGAAGCCTCCGAGAGCGGAGTCGTAAGGGCGAGGGCGATGCCCTCACGACACGTCGGGGAGGCCCGGCCGGTGATTGCCGTGGCCGCCACCGGTGCCCGCCGGCGTCCCGCAGGTTGCCCGTAGGGGAACCTGCAAGGGTCTGTCCGGGGGATGGGGCGGTCGGCGATGACGAGCTGGGGATTCCGCGGGACGCGGGACGGGCTGGCCGGCGCGGTGCAGGACGGGGGCGCAGATCGATTCTCGGTCGATGGGCATGGCGGACTACACGACCGGTTCCGTAAGCGCCGTCACTGGATCGGCGACGGCGAGTCCGCCGTGGAGACCGCGTTCCGACGAGTGTCCGTACGGAGATCGGTCTGATTCGCACGACCAACTAGGCCACAGGGGCCGTCCCGTTTTCGCGGCAGTAGCCGCGTTGGCCGTCCAGCGGGACGATTGCGGCGCGAATCAGCGAAGACATCTACAGGAGCGACGTCCCGCGGGACGCAAGAGGGATCGCCAGCGTGAATGGCCGGCGGTCTCATGGGCTCATGCTCAACCGTCCTGCGGCGAACACCAGCGTCCCGCCACGCAACCCATCCCTACAGACACACCCTTGCAGGTTTCCCTGCGGGCAACCTGCCGCCGACCGCGGTCATCCCGTTCTGGGAGAAGGCCGGTCGCGCCCCCGCACCGGCCTCGTAGAGTCGGGTCGTGCACACGGCCGGGTCGAGCGCGTTATCTGTCGTCGAGCCGACGGCTGCTGTTCGGCTCGTGCTCGGCGTCGCCCGCCTTGGAGAGGGAGACCTCGCCCGTTGGTGGTCGAGCCAGGGTCTCAACCCGGCTGTGCGGTTCGCGCTGGCCGGCTTTCGCCGTACCGGAATGGTCATTGGAGCAGAGCTCGCCCTCCTCTCCGCGTCACGCCGCCACCAACAGATCCTCGCCCGGCCCACCGCGATCCACCTGTTCTCACCCCACCTCCCCTTCGTCGGCTGGACGATTGCTTACCTGGCCGAGCTGAAGACCGTCGGCACCAGCGAGCTTCTCGAGGAGCTCAGCTCGTGGACCTCGACGGAACTCGCGACCGACGTAGTCCGGACCTGGCGGGCAGCGCTCGGGCCGCTCGAGCACCGAGTCGATCCAGTCACGCCGGACGACCTCGCCGATCCGCTCGTGACAACCGCCCTCCTGGGTCAGTTCGTCGACCAATACCTGACGATGTCGGGAGAGCTCTCCGTCCCCTACGTGGACCTCATGTCGTGAGGGACACCCCCTACACCTCCAACCTCCAGAAGGGCGGGGCGCTCCTCGAGGCCTCCGCACTCTTGGTTTCCGCATGGGACGACACCGCGTCACCCGACGAAAACCTGGCAATGGCCGTCGCAGACAACGTGTTCGGAGCGGCGTCGGCTGTGCGTCGCGGCGACCTCGTCGACCGGATCCTTCGCCCCCGCCTGGTCGACCCCGGCCCCCACGTCATATCGGCTCTGAAAGTGCTCCTCGATGCTGATCCTCAGGCGTTCCGCGACGCTTGCTACTTCGAGGCGAGCCGGGCCGAGCCGCTCCTCGCCGACTTCGCCGAGGGGCCCTTATTCGACTGGTACACGGCGGGGAGGACCACCATCACCGTCGACGACGTCGAGCCTTGGCTCGGAGCCTTGTCGCGAACCGGGTCCGCCCCCAACTGGTCGGCAGCGGTGCGCACACGGGTAGGTCGGGCTCTGCTGGCGACGCTGCGTGACTTCGGGGTCCTCGAGGGCGTCGCCAGCGGTACCCGCAAGGTGATCGGGCACCCGTACCCGTCGGTCCCCGGCTTTGCCTACACCTGTTGGCGACTCGATGAGCTCGGTGTCACTGCAGCCAGTATCGAAACCTCCTCGGTTTGGCGACGGTGGCTCCTCGCCCCCGCCGATGTCGGCGCATTGATGACCGACCTTGCGCGACACGACGTCATCCTGCTCAACCGCGCCGGCTCAGCTACGTGTATCGAGTGGCGCGCCGCCACCCTCGCGGAGGCGGTCCATGCCGCAGCTTGAACCCGTCCTGAAACCGGACGCCCTCGACTCGGCCCTCCTCGACATTGCCAACCGGATCCTGGAGTACCACGACCACGACGGCGGGCCGAGCGTGCCCTGCTGGGTCTACGTGTACGACGCGACCGACGAGTTCAGGGTGCGGTCCGAGGTCGTGCGTATGGCCGGATGGCTGCGGGCCCCGGGGCGCGAGATCGTGTGCACATCGGTATCTCTGGCCGAGGCCTTCTGGGAGGCGATCGACGAGTCGGGAATGTACGACGAGCTGGTGGCCCAGGAGCGAGCGGTAGACGGCGACCCGACGGCTCAGGCCGAGGTGCATCGTTCGGTGGGACAACTGCTTCGTCTTCCGCCGTCACTCACCGAACGAGTCGCTCGCCGGCTGCCGACACCGCCTGGAAGGTGGGTATCGGTGCTCTACCGCGCCGGCGCCTTGTACCCCGGCTACCGCACCTCCGCCCTGCTCGACGACCTCAAGCTTCGAGCCGGGATCCGCGTCCCAATCGTCCTCCTGTACCCGGGAACAGTTGAGGGCAACTACGGGCTGCGTTTCATGGGAAAGACCGAGCCGGCGTACGGCTACCGCGCCATGATCGTCGTCCGAGGTGAGCGAGGGGTGAAGTCGTGACCCGAGTGGGTGAGCTGTTCCGGCGCGACATCCGCCGAACGATCGAAGAGGTCGTGAAGGTCGACGTCGCCGACGACGCCGTCGTAGCCGCCGAGATCGACGAGTACGTGGTCACAGACCGGATCCGCAACGAGCTCGAGGACGTGGTCCGAGAGTACGTCGACTGCTTCGACGACCGGTCCGACCGCACCAACGTCTGGGTGTCCGGGTTCTTCGGGTCGGGCAAGTCGAGCTTCGCCAAGGTGCTTGGCTACCTGCTCGAGAACCGAGTGGTTGCGGGGCGCCCCGTCGTCGACCGGTTCTTCGAGCGAGTCGACTCGCCGACGCTGCGGGCCTCGCTCGCCCGCGCCCTTGATCCCAAGAACCGGGCCACGGCCATAACTGCGCTCCTCGACCTCTCCAGCGCCCACGACGTCGAGACCGAAGAACACGTCGTACTACCGATCTATCGGGCCGTGCTTCAGCGCCTCGGCTACGCCCGCGAGCCAACCTTGGCCGCCCTCGAGTTCGATCTCGAGACCGACGGCCAACTGGGCGCCTTCGTGAGCACGTTTGATCGGGTGCACGGCAAGCCGTGGGACCTGGTTCGCCACACGACCCTCGCCCCGAACATGGCCTCCCGGGTGCTCCACGAACTCGATCCGGCCACGTTCCCGGCCGCCGACTCGTGGGCCAAGGCCTACGTCCCACCGACCGTCGACGCCAACTGGTTCGCCCGGCGGGCCGTCGAGCTGGTGGAACGGCGGGGCGGGGGGCGCGCCGGCTGGTGATGGTGGTCGACGAGACCGGCCAGTACGTGGCCCGGTCGCGCATCCGCATGCTCGCGCTCCAGGGGCTGGCGGAGGCGGTGCAGAAACAGCAGGGCCGGCTGTTCCTCGTCACCACCAGCCAGGAGCGTCTGAGGAGGTGGTCGATTCCCTCGAGGGCAAGGGGGTCGAGCTGGCCCGGGTGCGAGACCGGTTCCCCATCCGAGTCGATCTCACGGCGTCGGACATCAGGGAGATCGTCGGGCTCAGGGTGCTCGACAAGTCCGAGTCCGGCCGGCGGGAGCTGGAGGCCCTCCTCGCTCCCACCAAGGAGCGACTGGCCGCCAACCTGCGCTTGGCTTCCGACCGCCGCTCCGACGAGTTCGCGGCCGACGACTTCGTGCGCCTCTACCCGCTGCTGCCCTACCAGGTGCAGCTCCTGATCGACGCAGTCACCCAACGCCGTAGCCAGCTACGCGCCGGAGCGCCCCTCGGTGGGTCGAATCGAACCATCATCCAGCACGCCCAGCAGCTCTTGGCCAACCCCCGGGTCGGTCTGGCCGACGCCGAGGTCGGGGCCCTCGTCGACGCTCGATCGCTCCTATGAGCTGCTCATCGACGTGATCGACTCCGGATTGCGCCACCAGGTCGACCAAGTCGTGGACGACTTCAGTTCCGGAAGTATCGAGGCCCACGTCATGAAGGTGGTGGCCCTCGTCCACGGCGTGCGATCCTTGCCGCTCACGGCCCAGAACCTCGCCGTGCTGCTCCACCCCTCGATCACCGCCGAGAGCCTCCGATCCGAGGTCGAGGATGCGGCTGCCCGACTGGTGGCCGCGGGCTGGCTACGGGAGACCGGCGAGGGCTACCAGCTCCAGTCCGCCGAGCAAAAGCAGTGGGACGAGAAACGCCAGCTCGACTTCCGGCCGGGCGACGAGGTGCGTGAGCGACGGCGGATCATCAAGGAGGAGCTGGGCGTTCGTCTCACCGTCACTGAGGGCCGGCTCTTCAAGGTCGGCCTGGTCGTCGACGGCGAGCACGCCACCGATGGCGACGTCGTCGTCGATCTGACCGCCTTGAGTAGCACCGACGACCCCGCCGAACTCGTGCCGTCGACTCGTGAGCGCTCGTCGTCGAATCGCGTCGTCTGGTGGTTCCGGCCGAGCGACGACGCCTGGTCGTCGCTGCGAGAGGTCTTTCGCAGCCGCACCATGGTTGAGCGACACTCGTCGTCGTCGGCCTCGGAGGCCACCCGCGAGCTGGTCGCCGAGGAGCGAGCGCGTCAGCGGCGCTTCGAGGCCCAGTTCGTCGAGCGGCTCCGGGCCGACCTCGGCGATGGAGGGTTGATCTTCAAGGGCGCCACCGACGACCCGCCCGCCGGGCCGCTCCTCGAAGCCGTCCAGGCTGCGGTTCGGGAGCGACTCGCCAGCATCTACCCCCACCTGGCCACCTTCGCTGCCAGGATCGACCCCAGGACCCCTCTCGAAGTGGCCCGCACCGACGACCTGTCCCTGCTCCCCGCCTCCCTGGGCGATGCCGGCATCCGGCTCTTCACGGTCACCCCGTCCGGGCCAGAACTGGTTTCCGACCAGGGGCCGATCCAGCTGCTGGTCGACGAGGTCCGCCGTCGCGACGACTACGGCCAGCCCGCCACCGGTCAGTACCTCGAACGCCACTTCGGCGCCGCTCCGTACGGGGCTGCGCCCGAGGTCGTCCAGGCCGTGGCCGCCGCCGCCCTGCGGGCCGGGTTGGTGGAGATCACCTACCAGGGCCAGCGGATCACATCGGTCACCGACCGCAGGCTCGACAACGTGTTCCGCGGCGTGGCGCCATTCCGCTCCATCGTCGTCAGGCCCCCCGTCGACACCGGGCCTGACCTGCCGACCCGCTCCCGGCTGGCCGAGCGGATCACCGAGACGACCGGCCAGACCTGCCCCGTCGCCCTCGACGAAGCTGGCCAGGCGGGCGCACGCTGCGTTCGGTCCCCACCGCCAGCCCGTCGCCGAGACGGTGAGCTTCCTGAACGGCGCCGGCCTGGGCGTACCCACCTCCATCGAAACCGCCCGGCGGGTGCTCGGCGCGCTGGGCGACGACGACGCCTACCTGGTCACCGAGCTGGCCAAGGGATGGGACGACCTCCAGGCCGGCCTGCTCGCCGTGCGGCCGGTTCTCGAGGTCATCGCGGAGGACCCAGGCCTCTTCGGGCGGACCCGCGACGCCGCCGCCCTGCCTGATGCGGAGCTGCCCCACAAAGCCCACGAGGCGCGTGACCAGCTCGCCGATCTCCTCGCCGCCGGTGACCTCGTCGGCCACCTTCCCCGGATTCGTTCCATCGCGGCCGAGCTCACCGCCGCCCGCCGGGGCCACCTCGAGGAAACCCGAGCGGCGGCCACCGGCGACCTCGACGCACTGCGGGCGGACCTGGCCGAGGAGGCCGCCGGTCTTGCCGACGAGATCGTTGAGCCCGCCATCTCGGCCCGACTGGCCGGCCTCGACGCCTCGGGCGCGTCGACGGTGGAGCAGATCCTCGCTCGCCGGGCCCGCTTCGCCGAGGCCGCCGACCTGGTGCGAGCCGACCTCGACGCGGTGCGGTCGGCGGGCCGGGTGGTGCGCCTTGACGTCGCCGCCATCGCCGTTGAGGTCGACCAGAGGCCAATCCGCTCGGTCGAGGCGCTCGACACCACGCTCGACGCCGTCCGGGCCCGGGCCCTGGAGCTGCTCGACGACGGCAAGGAGGTCCGCTTCACATGACCGGCCCGGGAGGCCGGTCCATTGGTACTCATTGGGCTACCCGACGCAGGACGGTAGGCCAATGACCTCTCCGCGGAGGGCTCCGCTGGCCGAGGCCGAGCGAACCGCGCTCAGCCAGGTGGTCGGCCGACTCCGGGAACGCCTCGACCGCGAGCTGCGGCGCTCCCTGGAGGGCACCTACGGGATCGGCGTCGGCCGCACCGAGCCCGAGGACGAGTCGCGACTCAACCTCGGGCCCGACCAGCTCCTCGCCCGCCGGGAGCTGGTGGGGCTGTGGCATGTCCTCGACCGGCGAGCCGACCTGCTCGTGCGGCAGGCGGCGTTCACCCATGTCAACCGCCTCATTGCCATCCGGATCGCGGAGGCGCTCGGCCGCCTCCCAGAGTCGATCGCCCGGGGCCGCCGCTCGAGCGGTTTTCGCCAACTCCTGGAGGTAGCACCCCTCCTCGGCAGCGACGACGATGCTGGCTACTGGACCTACCTTCAGCTGTGCGCCGACGAGCTGGCTCACGACGTTCCCCGGCTCTTCGACCCCCGCAACCCCCTGGTCGCCCTGCGCCCACCCCCATCCGCGATCGACGACCTCGTCGCCCTGATTAGCGGCGACGCCCTCGGCCAGGCCCATGACGACGGGCCGGCCTGGGCCGCGCCCGACACGCTGGGGTGGACCTACCAGTTCTTCAACAGCGACGAAGAGCGCGGGGAGATGCGGCGCGCCAACGCCCAACCTCAGGACTCCTGGGAGCTGGCCGTCCGCAACCAGTTCTTCACGCCCGACTATGTCGTCGGGTTCCTGGTCCACAACTCCCTCGGCCGGCGCCTCGTCGAGGCGGGTTTCGACGAGCTGACCACCGAGCTGGAGTACCTGGTCGACCCGCCGCCAGCCTCGGGCGCCCCGCTCGACCTGTCGGCAGTTCGGGTGCTCGACCCCGCAGTGGGTTCCGGCCACTTCCTGCTTGGTGCCTACGACGTGCTCGAACGGGCCTGGGAGTTGAGCGGCGTCGACCCAGGCGAAGCCGCTCCGGCCATCGTCGGCTCCCTGTGGGGCATCGACATCGACCCCCGCGCCGCCCAGGTGGCTGCCGCGGCGATCGTCTTCCGGGCGCGTCGCCACCGGCCCGACGGTGACCTTCCTGCTCCCAAAGTGATCTGTGCCCGTGCCGTGTCCGGCGGGCGAGAGGCCCGCCAGGCCCTGCTCACATCGGTCGACGCCTCCCAGTGGGATTTCCTCAGCGAGCTGATCGACGGGCTCGACCGGGCCCCCGAGCTGGGGAGCCTCCTCAAAGTCGACGAGTTGCTCACCGGAGAGACGGCGCGCCGCATGGCCTTCGGGGGCGGGCGTCAGCGGGTCAGCCGCACACGAACGGATCCTTCGTCGGCTTCGCTCCTCGATTCCGGCATCGAGTCGGGTGCGCTCGACGTCGCCTCCCTGGTCGAGGGGGTGCTAGCCCGGGCCCAAGCGGTCGCCGACCAGGTGACGTCCACACCCGAGGAGCGGGTGCTGGCGGCTGACGGCGGCGACGCCCTCCGCCTGGTCGAGGCCCTCAGCCAGCGCTACGACGCAGTCCTCATGAACCCGCCCTTCGGCGAACCCATTCCCGATACCAAGCCCTACCTCAAGGCTGCCTACCCCTGGATCCCGACGCGGGACTACAACCTTCTGGCCGCATTCGTCGGCCGTGGGCTCGAGCTATCAAAGCCCGACGGCTACCTGGGCGCCATCACCTCCCGGGCCGGCATGTTCCTGACCACGTTCGAGCGGTGGCGTGAGGAGGTGCTCCTCGGCAACGACCTCATCGTCCTGGCCGATCTGGGTCACAAGGTGATGCACGGGGCGTTGGTCGAGGCCGCCGCCTACGTCGTGCGCCCCGGTCAGGCTCGCCACGATCGCCCGGCCGCCTTCATCCGCCTGCTGCGGGAGCCGCCCACCCGCCGGCCGGAAGCGCTGCGGGACGCCTGCGCGCACCTCCGCGGTGGTGAGGCCGACGAGAGGGTCTTCCACGTCCGCCCCTCTGCTTTCGACGCCATCCCCGGCTCACCGATGGCCTATTGGATGAGCCCCGACATACGCCGCCTCTTTACCGACTTCCCGCCCCTCGAGGGCCATGGCGCCGACATCCGCCAAGGTCTGGCAACCGGCGACGACTTCCGGTTCGTGCGCGCCTTCTGGGAGGTCGACCCCGCCCGCATCGCCCGCAGCCGCGAGGAGACCTTCGAAGCCAAGCGCTGGGTCCCCTTCGCCAAGGGCGGCGAGTACTCGCCCTTCTGGGCCGACATCCACCTCGTCGTCGACTTCGAGCGCAACGGCGAGCTGCTCCGTGCGTCCCCCGGCTCCGTTATCCGGAACCCGCAGTACTACTTCCGGCCCGGCCTCACCTGGCCCGAGAGAACAACGAGTGGCTTCGGGATTCGTGTTTTACCAGCGGGTAGCGCATTCTCGCATGTTGGCCACGGTGCGTTCCCCTACGACGATGCGATCGCAGCGCTTGGCTACCTCACCAGCAGGGTGGCGCAGGCGCTTGTTCTACTGTTCATGGGTTCGGCCGAGGAGACGATGAGCGGCTCGCCGGCCAAACGCTATGCCGTCGGTGTGATCCAACGCCTTCCTTGGCCCATGCTTGAGATTGGTCCTTCCGAGCGAGCGGCCCTGACAAGACTCGTTCAGCACCGTGCCTCTCAGGACCTCCATAATGAGACCGCACGCCGCTTCGTGGCCCCAGTGGTCCCTATGCTGTCGACGCTCGCAAATGAGGTGACGAGGCGGGTCCACGGTGCCTTGGATGAGGCCGTGGAGAACCTCTCCGACTCGCAAACGATCGAAGCGGCCGTTGTCGATGCGTGCAAGCTGAGTGATCGCGCCAACACGTACATCGATCAAGAGCTTGGTCCACATCCCGCGTCCTATCCAAGGGATGATCTGGACGAGGAGGAACTCGGACGGCTGTTCCGTCAAACGATCGATGCAACCATCGACGACCTGGTGCGGAGCCACGGTGGGAGCCGCTCAATCAGCAACCTGACCTTCATCGCCGATCGTCGGCTTGAGGTTCTTGCCCACGGCCTGGAAGTCCACCCGTCGGCAATTCCGCGTGCTGTCCGCAAAAACGGTTGGCTGCCGATCGGAACAATCGCGAGCGCGGCAGCGTCTCTGTTCAGCTACTTGGTCGGTTGTGCCTTCGGGCGGTGGGACGTTCGGATCGGGCGGGCTCCCGCGACCGCGCCGATGCTCTCGGGGGACCCGTTTGCGCCGGTGCCGGTATGCCCCCCCGGCCAGCTGGTCGGGCCCGACGGGCTGCCTGCTCTGGCGGTACCGCCGGGTTACCCGCTGGCCCTGACCGATCATCAGGTGCTCGTCGACGAGGTCGGGCACCCCGTGGACCTCGTGACCGCGGCGGAGGCGGCTGCCGCAGCGCTCGTGGACGACCCTCGCGCGACGGTGGACGAGCTAACCGAGCTGCTCAATGTCCCCGACCTTCGGACCTATCTCCGCAAGCGGTTCTTCAAGGAGCATCTCTCCCGGTACTCGAAGAGCCGGCGCAAGGCCCCGATCTACTGGCCGCTCACGATCCCGTCCCGCTCATGGACCGTCTGGGTCTACGCGCCGACACTCTCGCGGGAGGCGATCTACGCCGTCGCCGGCCACGCCGAGCGGCGGCACAACGCGGCGGAGGCGGAGATCCGCCGGCTCGAATCGGCCCAGCTCCAGGCGTCGGTGCCCGGGTCCGCCGGACACGATCCGGCGATGGCCCGCGCCATCGCCGGTCGGCTGGACGCCGAGCGCCGCATAGCCGAGGAGCTCCGCTCGTTCCGCAAGGTGGTGGACCGGGTGGCCGGCTCCGGCTGGAAACCCGACCTCGACGATGGGATCGTCGTGTGCGCAGCGCCGTTCGCGGAGGCGTTGCTCGACTGGCCCAAGGACCCGGCGGACACCCGTGGGCAGCTGCGCGCCGGCAAGCTCCCCTGGACCACGGCCCACCGGTGGCGGGATTCGCTGTGAGCCCCGAAAACGGCCTACGGCTGGCGCTGGCCGCCCAGCTCGCTGAGAGGTGCACGCGGCACCATCTCGTCGTCTGGGACGACCCCGCCAACCAGTACGACAGCGTGGTCGAGGCCGTGCTGCCGGAGGGTTGGCAGCTGGAGCGCTACGCCGGCTCGTGGTGGGACCTGCGCCGGCGAGTGGAGGCGGCGTTCTCCGCGTTGGCACCGCCGAAGCTCGTGGTCTACGTCCCCGCGCAACCGCCGCCCGCCGATCCTCTCGAGGAGGTGCGCCAGGCAGCGGGGAGCTTCAAGCGGCTGCTGCCGACCCTGCTCAAGGACGCTCTCGGCGGCGACCTCAGCGCCACCCGCCTGGCGGAGCTGGGCGCCCGGTGCGCAACGCTGGCTGCCGCCGAGGATGCGCTCGCCGGCAGCGGCGACCTCGACCCCGTCCTCGTGGCCGCGACTGACGCCCACGACGCCGAAGCGGTCATCGCCGCCGTGCTCGTCGGTCAGGGGCTGCCGAAGCTGGCGCCGGATGTCGGCGCGGCACTGGCGATGCTCTGCCACGAGTACCTCGGGGCCGCGCTCGACCCCACCGACGACCTTGAAGTCGTCAGGGGCAAGCTGGCGCGGCACATCGTCCTCGCCGTCATCGCCGGCGCTCTCGGCGACGCTGCGCTTGCCCCACTTGTGGCCACATGGACGCCGATCACCCGCCATCAGGCCCGCAACGCCCTCGGCGTGGCCGACCGCTCAAGCCGACCCGAGACCCTCGCCGGCTGGGGATCGCTGGCCGACCGCGCCGCTGGCGAGCTGCGCCTCGACGACCTGGCCTGGGACGACCGGCTCTCGTCGTGCGACGTGGTCCGCATCATCGACGACCTCGCCTACCAGGAGGCCGCCCGCCGCCTGATCGGCGACCCCGAGGGGGCTCATCGGCTTGCCGCCCAACGCATCGCCGCAAGCCGTTGGCTCCGCTGGCGCGATACCTGGTCCAGCCGCGCCCTGGCCGACCTCGACGCCGTCCGCGCCATCGCTCGGTTCCGCGTGGCCGTGGAAGCTAACCCCACCCCCACAACCATCCATCTCGAGTCGATCTACCACTGGTACGCCGAGGGTGGCTGGAAGGTCGACCGGGCCCACCGCCTCATGGAAGGCGCCCGGTTCGGCCTGGCCCGACCGGGGCTGGACAAGGCCTATACCGCAGCACGCGACGCCTACCTCGTCTGGCTCGACCGGCTCCTCCACGCCACCAACGCCGCCGCGGCAAACGCACCCGAGCTGTCTCTGCCCCGGCAGGCGGACACCTACTGGCGCGAGATCGACGGCCACGAGCGAGTGGCCTTCGTCATCGTCGACGCGATGCGGCTCGAGCTCGGTCATCGCCTGGCCGAGGTGCTCGACGGCGTCGCCACTAAGCGGCGGATCGCGTGCGCGGTCGCGGCCCTTCCCACCATCACCCGGGTCGGCATGGCGAACCTGCTACCCGAGGCGGCGACCGACGGTCTAGGCGTAGTGCTCGAAGGCGGGGCGGTGACGGTGCTCATCGGTGGCCGGCCCATCCGCACGGTCGCCGACCGAACCGCTGCCTACCAGAGCGCAGCCGGGCGGGTCGAGGACCACCCACTGAGCGAGTGGCTGGGCCTCGGCGACGATGTACTGGCCGAGCGCACCGCCCACGCCGACCTTCTCGTCGTACGGTCCCAGGAGATCGACGCCGCCGGCGAGGCCGGGCTGGCCACGGTCCGATGGTCGCAGATCGACGCGACGGTCGAAGCCCTGGCCATCCTCGTCAGCCGACTCGCCGCCGCTGGTATCACCCGGGTTGTCGTCACCGCCGACCATGGCTTTCTTGCCCTCGGGCGCCCGCTCGACCCGTCCCGGGTGCGCCAGCCTCCGACCGGCGCCGGTGTCGTCGAGCACGGCCGCGCCTGGATCGGCCGTCCTGCGACCGTTCCGGAGGGATGCACGGCCCTGGCGCTGGCCGACTTCGGCGTGACATCTGCCGAGAGCATCGTTGTCCCCGATGGCATGACGGTGTTCGGCAGCGCCGGAGCGGGTTTCTTCCACGGCGGCATCAGCCCACAGGAGGCGCTCGTGCCCGTACTGGTCGCCGACCTGGAGGTCGCCGCCAGGCGCGCCAGCGAGCTCCCGTCGGTCAAAGTCGAGGTCACGGGCGGGAGGATCTCGGCCGAGGCCTTCTCCATCCGGGTGTCGCTCGCGGGCTCGCTCTTCGCGTCTGACGTCGCCGTCCGGATCACAGCCGCCGACAAGGCCGGCGAACAGGTCGCCCGCCTCGTTCCGGGCGAGTCGGTCGACACCCGGACTGGAACGGTGCACCTCGACACGACCTCCGATGCCATCCTCACCTTCATCGTCACCCGGAACCTCGACAAAGGCGCGGCCGTCGAGGTCGCGGTGCTGGATGCGACCACCGGTCGCCCACTCGCCACCGCCCGAGCCACCATCGCCCGCGATCTGCGACCCGAGGAGCAATGGTGAACGAAGCGGCATCGGCCAGCCGCGCCGAGTTACGGCGCCTGACCGTTTCCAACTACCGGAGCATCGGCGAGAACGTCTCCATCGAGTTCGAGCCACTAACCGTCCTCGTCGGTATCAACGGATCGGGCAAGTCGAACCTGCTGGACGCCCCCAGATTCGTGGCCCAGGCACTCACCGACGGCTTAGAAAACGCCGTCGAGGAGCGCCACGGCTTCGACTCGATGTTGCGCGACGTCGGCGGGACCCGCGGCACGGTCAGGATTCTCATCGAACTCGACCATCCGGAGTGGTCTGCCGATTACTCGATCGAGCTTGGCGCCCCGGCCCGCGACCGCAACGACTTCTCCCTACGCCAAGAGCGGCTGGAGGTCGTCAGCAAGGAAACGCAGCGGTCGGACACGCTGACGAAGAACCGACTCGGCAACGTAAACACCACTTGGTCCGGCCTCGAGTCACCCGTTCGCGACAGGCGCAGCCTCACACTGCTGGCCGTGGGCGGCGACGCGCGACTTGAACCTGTGGTCGCCTCGCTCCGGGCGATCGAAACATATGCGCTCTTCCCTGAACAGCTTCGCAAGCCGCGTCCTCCCAGCCAGCGTGACTACCTGTCCAAGTTCGGAGACAACTGGCCGAGCGTGGTTCGCCGCGTCATGGCAACGGATGCAGCGCGGGACATGCGCCTGTCGCTTGAGCGAGTGACGGGCGACATCGCCGACCTCAGGGCCCAACGCCTTGGCGCCGGCTTCATGGTGGCCGAGTTCGGTCACGCTCGCGCTGACGGCTCGATCAAGTGGTTCGATGCCGCCCGCGAGAGCGACGGCACGCTACGAGTCGCCGGCATCCTGACTGCCTTGGTCCAGGAGCCGCCGCTACTAATGATCGGGATCGAGGAGCCCGAGCAGACGGTCCACGCCGGAGTGCTACCAATCCTGATGGACTTCCTCGTGGAGGCGTCCAGGACGTCGCGCGTAGCGGTCACGACACACAGTCCCGACCTCCTGGACCTTGTCCCGGCCGCAGGAATCCGCGTCGTCGACCGCATCGATGGCACGACCCGGGTAGGCCGCCTCGACGAAGGCCAGCAGGAGCTCGTCCGCCAGCAACTCGCGTCGCCCGGCGAGCTCCTCCGGTCACAAGGGCTCCTGGCCCAGGAGCCATGACGTGGGCCTGTTCATCGTGCGTGAGGGGGAGGGGGAGCAGGACGCCCTTCCGGCACTCGTCTACCGACTCCGGGACGACCTCGGCCTCGAGCTGCCGCACCATTCGCCGAAGCAGTGCTGGAGGAAGTCGCTCGTGACGGAATCCCGTGTTCGCTCCGTCTGCGAGCAGGTTCGGGTGTTCGCGGAATGCGACGCGCTACTGCTGACAAGGGACGCCGACAACGATCAGCTCCAGGACGCCGATTGCCCCAAGTTCACGGCACCTGAGATCGCGAGCTGGGTACGAGCTCTCAGCCTGCCTTTCCCCACGGCGGTGGTGCTCTTCTACAAGGAGTACGAGACCCTTTTCCTTGCCGGTGCGGGAGGCATGGCCGGTTGCGAAGTCACAGATCGTCACAACCGGGTCGTCGCCACGATTCCGGCCGGCGTAACCGCACACCCTTCACCCGAGCACCCTCGTGATGCCAAGGGCTGGGTTCGATCGAACCTGGTGAGGGGCTACAAGCCGTCGCTGTTCCAGGCATCGTTGACCCGCATGCTTGACCTCGACGTGATGGAATCCAGCGCGCTGTCGTCTTACCGACGACTCGTCAGCGCGCTCCGGTTCCTGTCGAGCAACCTTGGTGTCGTCGGGGCCGTGTACCCGCCGCCGCCTCCGGAGGCCCCGGGTGGCTGAGCAGCACCGCTCCGACGAGCTCGACCGTCACTCCAACGAAGCATTCGCCGGTCGTGTCGTGCGCAAGGACCTTGTCCGCCAGGTAAAGGTCGGCGCCAACGTCCCCGTCTACGTACTTGAGTTCCTGCTCGGCAAGTACTGCGCGTCCGACGATCCCGCGGCAATCGAAACCGGCCTTGCCGTCGTCGACCAGACTCTCCGCGAGAACTTCATCCGCCCCGACGAGTCCGAGCAGGCGAAGGCAGACCTCAAGCGCCGCGGAAAGCAGCGCCTCATCGACAAGGTCGACGTGCGGCTCGTCGAGAGCGAGGACAAGTACTGGGCGACCTTGGCGGCCTTCGGCTCGAAGTTCGTCCACGTCCCCGAGGATCTCGTCTACAAGTACGACCGCCTGCTCGGCGGCGGCGTGTGGTGCCAGGTCGAGCTGGTGTACGCGGCCGACGAGGACGAGACGACCAAGCGGCCGATCTTCATCCAGGATCTGAAGCCCATCCAGATCGCGGCGTTCGACCTCGAGGAGTACGCATCGGCACGGGGAGACTTCAATCGGGACGAGTGGCTCGACCTCGTCGTGCGGACGATCGGGATCGAGCCGGCCGACCTCGACTTCCGCGGCAAGCTCCTCCTCGTCACCCGGCTTGTGCCGATGGTCGAGCGGAACTACAACCTCATCGAGCTCGGCCCCCGCGGCACGGGAAAATCATTCGTCTACCGCGAGTCGTCGCCCAACTCGATCTTGATCTCCGGCGGCAAGGTCACGGTGGCCCAGCTATTCGTGCACCTCGGCACTGGCCGTGTGGGCCTCCTCGGACACTGGGACGTGGTTGCATTCGACGAGGTTGCCGCCCTTGAGCTGTCCGACAGCACTGTCGTCCAGATGCTCAAGGACTACATGGAGTCAGGGTCTTTCGCCCGGGGCCGTGAGGAGATCCCAGCGGAAGCTTCGATGGTGTTCGTCGGGAACACCTCGGCGTCGACCGAGGATCTGCTGCGGACCGGCCACCTGTTCGCCGACTTACCCAAGGCGATGATCGACACCGCGTTCCTCGACCGCATGCATTTCTACCTCCCCGGCTGGGAGACGCCGACGCTCGAGCGCCGGCTCTTCACCGACCACTACGGGTTCGTGTCGGACTACTTCTCCGAGGCGATGCGCCAGCTCCGCAAGCGCAGCTACGTGACGGCCCTCGATGAGGAGTTCGCACTTGGCCCACATCTCTCCGCTCGGGACGAGAAGGCAGTTCGCAAGACCGTGTCAGGCTTCCTCAAGATCCTCCACCCGCACGGTCATTGGTCGCGAGCGGGAGCTGCGCGAGTACCTGGAGTTCGCGCTCGAAGGTCGCCGGCGGGTAAAGGAGCAGCTCAAGAAGCTGGCCGCGTACGAGTTCTCTAAGACGGACTTCACCTACATCGAACGGGATAGCGGCATCGAGCACTCGGTCGGCGTCCTCGAGGAGGAGCCGTTCGAGACAGACGACCTCCTCGTTGAGATCGCGGAGGAGGATGCGCCTCCCGCCACGTCCGACCCCCTCGGCACAGCGACCGACGACCTACTGAACATGCCCGAGAACGCGACCCTCGAGTTCAAGGCGACGTTCCGTCACAATCTCCACACGGGCAAGCGGGACGACGCCCTCGAACTGGAAGTCATCAGGTCCGTAGCCGGGTTCATGAACAGCCGCAGGGGCGGGACCCTGCTCATCGGTGTGGTCGATGACGGAGACCTGCGCGGCGATGCCAAAGTACGAGGTCTCGAAGAGGACGTCCGCCTGTGCGGCAACCGCGGCGTCGACGGCTTCGAGAACACCCTGGTGACGATGCTCGGCCGATCGCTCGGCAAGGTGGCTGCGGCGGCGGTCGAGGTCTCATTCGAGGCCCGAGGCGATCAGCAGCTCTGCCGGGTAGACGCTCCACCGGCGGCTGCTCCGGTCTACGTCGAATGGAAAGACAATCAGCTCTTCTTTGTCCGTATGGGCAACTCGACCCGGCAGTTCGGCATCGCCGAGGCCATCGAGTACATCCGCCGCCGCTTCGGGTAGATCAGCCTCCCGCCCTTCGACTGTGACACGAGCGTGACACACGAGGGCCGCAAGCAGTGGGAGGCGCTGTGAAGCGCCATGATGTATTTCCGCAGGTCGCGGGCCCTTTGCAGCCATTCCCGCTGCTCAGCGGAACCCCAAGATCAGAACTACGACATCTGAGGCAATGGCCGCCTTGAGCTGGGGTTATTTGCTTAGAGGGCCTTCCCAGGACGCGTAGCGGACGCGGGAGCACTCAGCTAGCTGTCGATTGCGGCCCGCGTGCGGTCTTCCTCGTCAGGGAATAGGTGGCCATAAACGTCGAGTGTGGTCTTGGCCGACGCGTCTCCGAGGCGGGCCTGGACAACCTTGACCGAGGCTCGCAGATCGAATCAGCGCGCTGGCGAAGTAGTGCCGCAGGTCGTGCGGCGTCGCCCATTCGGCCACACCCGCGTTGAAGCGCGCCATCTCCCAGACCACCGAAAACGGATGCTGCTGGATCGGGCCGCCTCGCTCGTTGGTGAAGACCACGCCAAGCTCTCGATGTGCTTCCCATCGGCCGAGGTGGGCAGCGAGGCGGTCGACAGCGATCTGCGGCAGCGGGATGATGCGTTAGGACGACTGCGTCTTTAGGGGACCGAGTCCGACGCCACGGCCGACGCGGACGAGCTGCTGGTCGACGACGACCGTACGGGTAAGGTAGCGGACGCGATCCTGCGCGAGGCCAAACAGCTCCCCCGGACGCAAACCAGTGGCGGCGCCGAGCATCACGAGCGCCTGGTACCGCTCGGGGACGGCGTTAGCCAGGGCGAGGACGTCGTTCGTCGTCAATACTTCAGAGAGCGAGCTCGATCCCCGAGACGGCAGTCGAATTCCGCCACATGGACTGCTTGGCAACAAACGATCCCGCACCGCGGCCCTGAAGACGGCGACGACGCGTCCGAAACCACATGCACCGTGGAGGCGGACAGTCCGGCGATCAGGTGGTGAACCAGAGCCTCCAGCTCGCTCGGCCGAATGGAGGCCATGGGCCGATGGCCGATGTGCGGGTACCCGTGGAGCCTGAGGTGCAGCTCGACAGACTTGGCCGTACCATGCCGGTGAAGTTGCACCGCCCGCCAGTTCTCAGCAAACGCTTGGAACGTGACCTTCCCGGCCGCTGGATCGACGAAGCTCCCAGTCAGCTTCGAATGCTCGACGCCCGTGAGGAACCGATCGGCGTCGACCTTCCGGTCGAACGTCCTGGACCGGGCCCGCCCATCGGGGCCACGGTATCGAGCTCGCCAACGGCCCGATGGCTGCTTCTCAACGTGTCCCATCGGTCTCCTTCTCCGTCTCGCCTCCAACGACCGACGCGGCGACGGCCCGAGCCGTCGCTCCATCGGGAGGGTAGCTGCGACATGCGACAGTCGGCGCCTGCCAGTCCTCGATCATGGCCGCCGTAGGCGGAGCAGGAGCTATCGGCTGATCGATCCGCCGCAGTGTTGGTCGACGCTAAGTACCGGTTCGCGATTGACTCGCGACCGGAGCTTTGGCAAGGTTCATTCGGCCGTGGCGCTGACCTGCGGAAGGGGCGAAGAGTGCCTTTGACCTGCTCCTTTGTCTCGCCGCCAATGCCCGTTGTTGGCCCCCATTGACCAGAGCGACGTGCACCAGATGTGCATCACACCAGCAGGTTCGTGGTCTCAACGTTGTCGAGCGCGCGAGCCACCGGAGCGCTCGTCATCGACCACGCCAGCGCGGCTCTGCCTTTGACGGGGTACATCCCGACCGGCACAGCGAGGTGGTGTTGCCATCGTTCGAGAGCCGCCTCGACGGGCCAGTGCGTTCGGCAACTGCTGTCGGTGATCGAGCCGCCGGATCGAGATGCTCGGAGCACGACTTCGGCGCGATGGCCGAACTGGTGGTGCTGAGGCGGGCGACTCCGGGTCGGTGACGACGCCGTGGCCGCGCAGACGACTCGCCTGAGATGCGACGCCACACTCTGAGAGGGGACAGCGGCACACGGAAAGGAAGATCCTGCAGAGTCTGGATGAGGAGGGTGGTGGCAGATGCAGGGAGCCGCGAGTTTCTCGGGTGTCTTGACACTGGGCGGAGAAACGAGGTGGAGCCCTACGCGGCGTAGCCTCGTTGGGCCATGGGAGCGGGCGGGGAGCCAAGCATCGTTTTCATCAGCTATGCCCACGAAGACCGTGACCTTCTCGATCGCCTCCTGGTAGTGCTCAAGCCGCTCGGGGGTAGCGGCCGCGTAGAACTCTGGGCCGATCCGGATATCGGAGTGGGCCGGCGCTGGAGCGACGACATAGAGGAAAACCTCGCGCGGGCAGAGGTGGCGATCCTGCTGATCAGCGCCGATTTCATGGCGTCCGACTACATCATGGGCATGGAACTGCCGCGCCTGGCGGAACTGGATATACCTCTCGTCTGCGTGCCTATTGGCCCGTGCGCTTGGCAGGACGTCGAACCGATCGCTTCAATCCAATGGCCGCTAGATCCCCACCGACCGCTGCGAGCAATGGCGCGGTCCGAGCGCGACGGCGCGCTCGTGCGTGTCTACGAGGCTGTGAAGAACCTCGCCCCGGTCCTCAGCGTGGCTGATGAGGACCCGGGCATGCTTGCACGGCGACCCCGGCCAGCGAGCGCTCTCTCTAGCGGCCGCCTCGGCTCGCTCTTGGGCGTGCCGGCCTACCCCGCTGGGTACCAGCCCCGTCCCGCTGATCTAGCTGCGCTTAAGGAAAGGATCCGGTCCACCGCCGATGTAGGTCTGGTCGGGCGGCGCAGGACAAGCGGCCTCCACGGGCAAGGCGGAGTGGGCAAGTCAGTCCTGGCCGCCGTCCTATGTCACGACACCGAGGTCCGCTCCTGGTTTCCCGACGGGGTCGTATGGATAACCCTCGGCGAGAGCGCCGACCTCGTAAACGTTCAGCGTGAGTTGGCCGACCACTTGGGCGTAGAGCTGGAGTCCACCACCGCTCGGGAATGCCTGGAGGAGTTGCGGGAGGCTATTGACGGTCGGCGCTGTCTGGTGGTCATCGACGACGTTTGGTCAATAGCCGCGGCCGAGGCCTTCGCCGTTACGAGCAAGCAGGGACGAGTGCTCTACACAACGCGTTATCCCTTCGTGCTGGCCGCGATTAGCGCATCGGCCCAGGCCGTTGACGTGCTCGACTCAAATTCCGCATTCGCGTTCCTTGAACAGGCGGTGGGGACGGTGCCTGAGGTCCAGCGAGAAGCGGTGGAACGGCTAGTGATTCAGACCGGTGGGGTGATAATGGCACTGTCCGTCGTCGCGGCGATGGCGCGGGCCCACCGCGGTTGGGCGGACCTTGCGGACGAGATGGAGAATCTCGCTTCCGTATTTCGCGGCCATCCCTACGCTGACGTCTTCAAGGCCATGCGCCTCGCTGTCGATGGACTCGGGCATAAGGACGCCGAGCGGTACCGGCTGCTCGGGGTTTTCCCTGAAGACCTTGCAATCCCTGAAATCACGGTGGCTCGGCTTTGGGGGGTGGAGGACGCCGCTCCCGTGCTCGCTCGCTTGGACGGCGCCAGCTTGCTCGATTGGCGTGGACACCGGATCCGGCTCCACGACCTGCAGAGGGCGTTCGTCATCTTCGACGGCGATGGCCCTTGGGCGCTGGCTCACCGACAGGTGCTCGACGCCCACCGTCCGACGATGGGCTGGGCCTACCTGCCCGACGAGGAGCCCTATCTGTGGGACCACCTGATTTACCACCTCCACATGGCGGGCGAACACCACCAGATGGCGGTCGTGGCCGCCAATGGTCGATGGATGGCCCGCCGCTTGTACCTCAGCGGACCGCATGCGGCTGCCCTCGACGTCAGACGTGCACAAGCCGCCCAGCCCAGCGACGCATTGTCCGGGATGGCCAATGCGCTGGGTATGTGGGGGCTCTTCAACACGGGCCTCAGCCAGGCAGGGGTTGCCGCGACACTCGTCGCGCGGCTGCCCGTCGCCGAACGAGACGTTGAGGATCTACTCGGGTCCGTATGGCTTCAGCCTGCTTTGGGCACCGTCCCGGCGCCCACCTGGCGTTCCACCACGGGCCACACCTTGGAGGTAAGGGCCGCGGCCTTTGCTCCTGGTGGAGCGACCCTGGCCACCGTCGCTGACGACCGAACACTTCGACTGTGGGACGTCACCACCGGGGCCCAGCGTCGCGTATTCACCGGCGATACGCCGGGAGTAAGCGCTGTGGCGTTCGCCCCCGACGGGATTACCCTGGCCAGCGCCGGCCTCGACGGGAAGGTGCGGCTGTGGAGCGATGCCGATAGCGCGGAGCGGCGTGTCCGAACGGGCCACACGGGTCCAATCAGTGCACTGGCTTTTGCTTCTGACGGGACCCTCGCGAGCGCCAGCCAGGACGGAACGGTCCGGCTATGGGACTTCACCACGGGGTCTGAGCCACGGCTGCTCACTGGCCACACGCTCGGCGCCAGGGGCGTGGCGTTCTCGGCCGATGGGCGCATCCTTGCCAGCGCGGGGGGCGATGGGACGCTGCGGATCTGGGACGCGGACGCCGGTACCGAGCGTCGAAGTGTGCCTACCGGACATACCGGCAGGATCAAGTCGTTAGCCGTCGCACCCGACGGAGCCCTGCTCGCCAGCGCCAGCGATGACGGGACCGTGCGCATTTGGAACTTCCCGTCGATGTCTGAGCAATTAGTTCTCTATGGCCACACCTGTGGCGTCAGGAGAGTGGCGTTCTCGCCGGACGGGGGCACGCTAGCCAGCACCGGAGGCGATCAGACCCTGAGGCTGTGGGACGTCTCCGCCGGCTCCGAGGTGGCCGCGCTGCGGCTCGGGGGGCCGCTACGGTTCGTCGCCTGGTCGCGAGACGGCAACGTTTTGGTGGTGAATCATGGAAGTACCGTGGTTTGGCTATGCCTCCGCAGGCGCGGCTGAATGACATCCCATCGCCGAACCTCCAAGCCGACGAGCACGATCGGGCGCGAAAACACTCTGTGTAACCCGTGTGACCTCGGAGAAGCTGGCCTGAGAGCCTTTTTCTGCCGGATGCAGCGGTCCCCGCCAGCGTGAAAGTGTCGGGACCGGTGTAAATCGCTGGCTCGGCCATTGTGGGTCTATGACACTGGCAAAGATGACGACGCAGGACCATCCGCCAGATCCCGGCCAGCTTGACGAGTCGACGACGAAATGGCTCCTCGCCCGCTTCGGTGGGGTTGACGACCTCCATCGACGAGTCGCGACTTTGACCCGATCGGCCGCTGCACCTGGGTCGGTTGCTGCCGCTGAAATGTCGAACGACCCCGAGAGCGAGCGGGCCTACATCCATGCCCGCGCTCTGCTCACCTGCGCTCTCGACCACCTCGGAGCGCTCGGGCTGCTCGTTGTCGATCCGCGGGCCATTCCTGCTTTCGCCCACATGACGCTTCTTCGGGGAGCACTTGAGCCTAGTCTTCACGCAAGGTGGGTCATGGGTGGCGATGGTGCCGACCGACTGGCGAGGGGATTTGCCCTCGATTTCGACAACCTGGATGAGCGTCGCAAATTTGAGGACTCGGCGGCCGGGGGCAGCGAGTTGGCCAAAGGGCGGATCGACGAGTTACTGAGAACTGCCGGCGGGCTGGGGCTGACAACCGTTGCGCAAAGCGGTGTGGCGCGGCTCCGCGTCACCTGCCCGAGCTTCATCGACCTGCTTATCGCCCAGGGCGGAGCGAGCGCGCTCAAGGGCGACAGTTGGGTCTACCGATTCCTCTCGGGCTATGCGCACACGAAGGAGTGGACGAGGACGCTTGGCATCGTTGTGGATCCGTCCGTCGCCGCAGGGGCGGGGCTCGTGGGACGTGTTGAGGCGGTCGACACGTACCTCGTTGAGATGGTCGAGCGCGTTTGGCGGACCTACCTACAGGCACTTGAGATGGTTGAACGCCTATGGCAGGCCCACACGGCGTGAGCTGCCGGTGTGCCGGTGATCATGTCGCTGTGGCGCGACCGGTGGCGGGGTCATCAAGACGCGGCCAGGACGCGAGAGGGGGGCGACGAGGGGGGTTGTGGCGGTAAGGGCTGGTAAGGCATCGCTCCAGGTCAGATGGACCGTTACACGGTTCTGCAGGTCGCAAGCCGCCGCCCGGGAATTCATGCTGTATTACGACATCTGACTCAGATGGGGTCG
>CAWHIC010000023.1:0-82556 GCA_963829165.1 uncultured Acidimicrobiia bacterium
TGGACTTGGCGCCCGGCTTCTGGCCCGGCTTGGCCTGGGGCGTGCCCGGCCAGACGAAACGGGTGCGGGCCCGCTCGATGTCGTCGTAGGCCAGGCGGCGGCCGGCGACCACCACCCCGTCGTCGTCGGCGGACTCCAGGAGGCCGTCGAACCGTCGCTCACCGGCGACGGTGGGGTGGGTGCGCCCCACGACCTCCCGACCGACGAAGCGTCGGAAGTGGTCGGGGGTGCGGAGGGGTCTTTCGATGCCGGGGCTGGAGACCTCGAGCGTGTAGGTGCCGGGGACGACGTCGTTCTCGTCGAGGACACCCGACACCACCGTTGTGGCCTGGCTGACCGACTCGATGTCGAGGCCCTCGGAGCGGTCGACCGTGATGCGCAGCTGCGATCCCTGGAAGACCACGTCGACGACCTCGAAGCCGTCGGCGACGAGAGGGGCCTCGACGAGCTCACGCACGCGCGTCGTCACGTTCGGCTCAGCCACCCCTTCACCCCTTCCCTCTCGTACCTGGCAGACAAAAGCGTGGGCCAACATGCCCACGCTCGGTCACCACCTCGGAATAGTCGAACTAGTCAGATCGAGTATAGGTCGTCTGCCACCTGTGGTCGGTCATTCCGAGGGCTCGGGGCAGCGGTGGCCGGCGTCGGCAAATCCCCGTCACCCTGGGCCCCCGTCGGCGACCATGGACGGGTGCGGATCGACATCGTGGTGTTCGATGGGCTCGACGAACTGGACGCGCTCGGGCCGCTGGAGGTGTTCCGGCGGGCGGCGAAGGCGGGGGCCGACGTCGACGTCCGCCTCGTCACCCGGCAGGCCCAGGACGTGGTGCGGGCGGCTCACGGCCTCGTTTTCGTGCCCGACGGCGTCTACCAGCCGGGAGCCGACGTCCTGCTCGTGCCCGGCGGTGGCTGGGTCAGCCGCTCCCCCGTGGGCGCATGGGGCGAGGTGGCGCGGGGCGACTGGCTCCCCGTGCTGGCCGGGGCCCGGCGCACCACCGCCTGCATCGCCGGCGTCTGCACCGGGACGATGGTGCTGGCCCACGCCGGTCTGGTGGCGGGGAGGCGGGCGTCCACCCACCACAACGCCCTCGCCGACCTCCGGGCCGCCGGTGCGGTGGTGGTTGCGGAGCGGGTGGTCGACGACGGCGACCTGGTCACCTGCGGGGGCGTCACCAGCGGGATCGATCTGGCCCTGTGGCTGGTCGAGCGGGAGGTCTTGGCCTCGCTGGCGGACGCCATCGGGGTGGACATGGAGCACGCCCGCCAACGGCCGTCGGGTTGAGCCGCTAGCCCCGAATGCCCTGGGCGATCAGGAGCAGGCCGAACACCACGAAGGAGGTGGCGGCGCCGATCTTGATCGCCCGGCCCGACAGTCGCCGTCCGAGCTGCGCCCCCACGGCGATGGCCAGGCCGTCGGCGACGACCATGCCGAGGGTCGACCCGGCCCACGTGCCCACCAGACCCTCGGTGGTGGCCAGGGTGACGGTGGCGAGCATGGTCTTGTCACCCAATTCGGCCAGGAAGAACGCCACCGCCGCCGCCACCACGGCCGAACGGGCCGACCGGGTCGCCCTCGCCGCCTCGTCCTCGTCGAGCCGGTCGCCCCGGAGGGTCCAGGCGGCGAAGCCGAGGAAGGCGAGGCCGGCCACGACGCTGATGGGCCGGGTGGGCAGGGCCGCCCCCACCAGCGCGCCGGCGACCACCGAGAAGCCGTGGACCACCGCGGTGGCGATGGTGATGCCCACGAGGATCGGCACCGGCGGGTAGCGGGCGGCGAAGGCGAGGGCCATGAGCTGGCTCTTGTCGCCCAGCTCGGCCACGAAGATGATCCCGAAGCTGAGGAGAAAGGCACGCACGCCCCCGCCATGTTGGCCCGCCCCCGCCGAACCGGTGACACTTCAACCGGCCAGGACCGGCTCAACCGTCACCAGTTCGCAGCCCCCAGCCAACCGGTGACACTTACAGCCCCGAGAGGGCGGTAGGCGTCACCAGTTCGGGCCGACCCGCGCCGGAGCACTTGTGGCCGGGGAACACGTCGGTCTCGGATTCGTGCCACACCGGGTGGTCGCCCGAGGTCTCGACGTTGAAGCCGTAGTCGTAGGCCAGTCCGCCGCCGATGGTGCCGCCGAGCATGGTGAGCAGGGCGGCCAGCAGGCTGAGGACGAGCACGACCACGCCGGTGTGGGCGTCGCCGTCGTAGACGAGCCAGCGCAGGGCGACGTCGGCGAGGACCAGGACGGTGACGGTGATCATGGTCCAGGCGTGGGCGTTGACCGTCCGCCGGGCCTGGGTGCCCTTCTTGGTCGACTTGGCCCAGTCGACGTAGCCGGTGAGGGCGGCCAGGAGGGAGACGACGGCGCCGCCGATGAGCGTGAACGTCCCCGCCCGGTAGAAGTCCCGGGCCCACTCCTGGTTCTTCCCGAGGAACGAGATCGTGTCGAAGGCGGCGACGAGCATGTAGGCCCCGATGGGGATGTCGGTGAGCGGCGGGTGGAGGGGCTTGCCCGCCCAGCCCCGCAACCCCTTGAACTTCCGGCCCTTGAACGTGAGTGAGGGGCGGAACGACAGCTTCCTCATGGGCGTCTCCTTCTCGGGGCGGCGGCGGTCAGCCGCACGTAACAGTTGCACCTGCCATGTCGTCGCGGGGTGAGAACGGTCGCCGCCCTCACCGTGACGTCCTCTCTCCACGGCCTCCTTCGCGACGACGCCGCTCCCGCGCCCGAGTTCCGGCTCAAGTTTTTCGGCCGGGCCACCGACAACGGCGGCGTGGCATTGGGTGCCGCCTTCGATCGTGTGCTGGCCGCCGCTCGGGTGGACGCGGGGTGGGCCTGCGAACGCCTCTACCGCGACCTCGCCCCGTCGGTCTGCGGGTACCTCCGGGTCCAGGGGGCGAGGGAGCCGGACGACCTCACCAGTGAGGTGTTCCTCGGCGCCTTCGGGGGCCTGAGCGGCTTCACCGGCGGCGAGGACCAGTTCCGCTCCTGGGTCTTCACCATCGCCCACCGCCGACTCACCGACGAGCGCCGGCGGGTGTCCACCCGTCCCCTCCTGGCCGACGAGCCCTACCCCGAGGACCGGCCGGGGGGCGACGCCGAGGAGGACGCCCTCCGTCGCATGAGCGCGGACCGGGTGCGCACCCTCTGCGGCACCCTCTCCCCCGACCAGCGCGACGTCCTGCTCCTCCGGCTGGTGTCGGACATGACCGTCGACGCCATCGCCGAGGCGCTCGACAAGTCCCCGGGCGCGGTCAAGGCGCTCCAGCGGCGGGCGTTGTCCGCCCTCCGCCAGGTCCTCGACCGGGAGGGCGTACCCCTTTGAGCCATCTCGACGATCACTAGGACGAGATGCTCGAAGACCTCTCCCCATCCGGGGACCCGGACGACCTGGACGGCCTCCCCTGGCTCGTCCCCTTCGCCCAGGACGTGCGCTTCGCCAGCCGAGGGCCGGCTCCCGTTCCGAGCCCGCAGCTGGCATCCCTCTTCGAGGGGGGCGGGCCGAGGTCGGGCTTCTCCACCGACAAAGGCGACCTGCTGGTGACAGCAGCAAGCAACGTCCACGGGCCTGCAACGTCGCAGGTGGCCGGACTACCGAACTGGAGAAAGGAAAACCCGATGCCTCTAGCGTTTCTCTCGACGCTGATCGGCAAGATCGTCGGAGCAGGAACGGCAGCCAAGGCCGCGATCGCGACAACCACCGCCTTCGCCACCATGACCGTCGCCGGCGCCGCTGCCGGAGTCCTGCCCGGGCCCGTCCAAGGAACGGTCGGTGGCGTGATCAACGCCATCAGCCCCCTGAACGTGCCCACCGGCGATCCCGCCCAGACGGTGGCCACGGCCACCGACATCGCCAACAACGTGCTGTCGTCCGTCCCGACGCCGGTTCCCGTTGTGCCCCCGAGCATCCCCCTCTCGGCCGACGGCGTCGTGCAGACGCCCGTCGGTGAAGTGTCGGTCGGCGGCTCCGCCAACCTCACCACCCCCAGCATCCCCCCGGTGACGCTCCCCAACATCGCCCTGCCCACCATCCCCGACATCACGCCGATCCTCGACAACCTGCCCGTGCAGCTGCCGGCGTGCGTGAAGAACCTGATCCCGACGTCGGGCGCCATGCCCAACCCGACCGCCCTGGTGGCCCAGATCCCGGCCTGCATCCAGACGGTGCTGGCCACCGCCAACCTGCCGGTGAACGTGTCCGGCTGCGTGGCGTCGGTGCTGGGGACGGTCGCCGGGGTCCTCAACCCGGCCGCCATCGGCAGCCTGCCGCAGCTCAACGTGTCGGCCTGCATCCCTCTGGACGTGACCCAGTGCACCTCGAGCGTCCTGGCCGCCACCGGCATGGCCAACATGCCCTTCGTCGGCGACATGCTGAGGTCGATCTTCGGCAGCTTCGGCGCCGGCGGCACCGGCTCGCCGGGCACCGGCTTCAACTTCTTCGGGAACTTCAACTTCAACATCCCGGGCTTGAACGCCATCCCCGCCGGGTGCGTGCCCCTCGACGTGTCGAAGTGCCTCACCGCGGTCACGGGCAGCCTGGGCACCCTCCCGACCGCCGGCGGCGTGCCCCAGGTCGACCTGTCGGCCTGCATGCCCACCGGCCTCACCGCCGGCATCCCGGGCGTGGGCGGCGGCATCCCCGGCCTGAGCGGGATCCCCTTCTTCCCCTTCTAGCCGACGGGCAGGCGACGAAGGAGCCGACCCGCCCGTCGGAACGAACAGAGCGCCCGGCCGCAGGCCGGTCCGAGCCTCGGAGGGCAGTCGCCCATGCGGGCGGTCGAGGTCCCGCTGCCGACATGGTCCGGCGGCGGGACCTCGCCGCGGCCGACCTCCAGGTCCTAGGCCACCGGCAGCCTGTCTCAGGCCCGGGTCGCCACCATCGTGAGGCGGACGTAGTCGAGGGCGGGGCCGGGGAGGAGGTCGATCACCGCGTCGAGGAAGGCCTCGTGTTCGGCGTCGGGAAGGATGTCGAGGTGGGACCGGAGGACGACCGTGGCCAGGAAGGTGCGCAGGTCGTCGGGGCTGTCGAAGGGGGTGGGCTCCTCGTGCAGCCAGGCGTCGGCGTCGACGAAGCCGGCGTCGTGGAGGCGGCGGACGGTGTCGGCAGGGGTGGCGAACAGCCACGGGTACGGCTCCTCCTGCCCGAGCCGGCGGAGGGCATCGGTCACCGTGGCGATGTTGCCCTTGCCCCCGCACTGGGCCACCAGCCGTCCGCCGGGACGGAGGACTCCGGCCAGGTTGGCGAACAGGCGGTCGTGGTCGAGGACCCAGTGGAGGGCGGCGGTGGAGATGACCACGTCGACCGGCGGGTCGACGGGCAGGGGCGAGGACAGGTCGGCCTCCACGTACTCGACCCGGTCGCCGAAGCGGGCCAGGCGGGACCGGGCCTCGACCAGCATCGACGGGGCCGCGTCCAGGGCCACCACCGAGATCCCCGGGAACCGGTCGAAGAGCTGCTCGGTGACCCGCCCGCTGCCGCACCCGGCGTCGAGCACCCGCTCGCCGCCGCGGAGATCGAGCCGGTCGAGCACGACACTCCCCCACCGGGCCTGGGGGTGGGCGATGCGGTCGTAGGTGGCCCCGTCCCAGTCGCTAGCCGTGTCGGGCGTCACCGGCCGAAGAGCTGGTCGAGGTCGAGGGAGAAGCCCGGGCAGGAGGGGCGTGACGAGGAACTCGCCGGCCACGACGGCGAAGGTGGAGTCGAAGCCCCGGGAGTCGGCCGACGACCGCCGGTGGACGGTGACCTTGCGGGCCGGGGGGTCGACCAGCCACAGCTCGGCCGTGCCCGCGGCGCCGTAGCGGCGGCGCTTGGGCCCCGAGTCGTAGCGCCAGGTGGCGGGCGACCGGACCTCGACGGCCAGGTCGGGGACGGAGTCGAGGCGGCCGGCGGCGACGTCGGGCCGTCCCTCCCGCGCCCACCACACGTCGGGGGCGTAGACGTCACGGGCGCCGACGACGACCGCCACCGGCAGGCCCGCCGTCCCCCGGCCGGGCTTGGCCCCGGTGAAGGTGACCAGCTTGGCGAACACGTTCCCGGCCACCGCCTGGTGGGCGGCGCCGGGGGCGTCGACCACCGCCGCCCCCTCCACCAGCTGCACCTTCACGCCCGGCGGCCAGATGCCGAGCGGACAGGAACGCGCCCGCGTCCAGCCCGCGGGCCAGCACCGTCCCGTCGGTGGGGGCATCGGCCACCGGGACCGGTTAGGAGAGGTCTTTGCGGATGAGCTGGACCCGCTGCGAGACCGCGTTGGGGTCGTCGCCCTGGATCTCGAGGAGGGCCCGCCGGTCGGCGTCGGCCTCGGCCTCGGCGCCCTCGTCGGCCGCCGCCAGCCGGGCCTCGAACCCCTCCGCCACCAGCCGCTCGGCCTCGTCGACCAGGGCCGACACCATGTCGGCCTCGGCCACCACCCGCACGATCTTGCCCCTGACGAACAGGTGGCCCCGGCCCTTGCCGGCGGCGATGCCCAGGTCGGCCATCTTGGCCTCGCCGGGCCCGTTGACGACGCAGCCCATCACCGCCACCTGGATGGGCAGGTTGCGGTCGGCCAGGGCCATCTCCGCCTCCTTGGCCACCCGGATGACGTCGATCTCGGCCCGGCCGCACGACGGGCAGGCGATGAGGTCGACCGTCTTGCGCTCCCGCAGGCCCAGTGCCTCCAACAGCTGGCGGCCGGCCCTCGCCTCCTCCACCGGGTCGGCGGTGAGCGAGTAGCGGATGGTGTCGCCGATGCCCTCGGCCAGCAGGGCGCCCATGCCGGCGGTGGCCTTGATGAGGCCGTTGGGCGGGGGTCCGGCCTCGGTGACGCCCAGGTGGAGGGGGTGGTCGACCGTCTCCGACAGCTGGCGGTAGGCCTCGATCATGAGGGGGACGTTCGACGCCTTCACCGAGATCTTCACGTCGTGGAAGTCGACCTCGGCGAAGTAGGCCAGCTCCCGCTGGGCCGACGCCACCAGCGCCTCGGGGGTGGTGCCGAACTTCTCCTCGATGTCGCGGTCGAGGGACCCGGCGTTGACCCCGATGCGGATGGGCACGCCCCGGGCCTTGGCCTCCTCCGCCACCAGCTTGATCTGGGCCGGCTTGCGGATGTTGCCCGGGTTGAGGCGCAGGCAGGCCACGCCCGCGTCGAGGGCGGCCAGGGCCAGTTGGTAGTGGTAGTGGATGTCGGCCACGATCGGCACCGGCGAGCGGGGGACGATCTGGGCCAGCCCCACCGCCGCCTCGGGGTCGTTGCACGTGCAGCGCACGATGTCGGCGCCGGCGCCGGCCAGGTCGTAGATCTGGGCCAGGGTGGCCTCGACGTCGGACGTGCGGGTGATCGTCATCGACTGCACCGTCACCGGCGCACCCCCGCCCACCGGCACCGGGCCCACCATGATCTGCCGGGTCGGCCGGCGAGTCGAGATCATCCGACCAAGTCTCCCACCAACGGCCGAACTGATGACACCCCGCGCCCGAGAAGGGCGGTGGGTGTCACCAGTTCGGAGGGTGGGACGGGTGTCGGGGGACGCCCTACTGGAACGGGTTGCCCACCGGCTTGAAGATGTCGAGGTAGATCGACGTCACGCCCAGGGCGACCATGATCGCCACCACCGCCGCCGTCAGGGGCATGAGCTTGCCCACGTCGGCGTGGTAGCGACGGCCGGCCCGCGACCGCAGGCGCTCGTAGGTGGCCACCGCGATGTGGCCGCCGTCGAAGGGCAGCAGGGGCACCATGTTGAGGACGGCCACGAACAGGTTCAGGAGAACCAGCAGGTAGACCACGTTGTACATCCCGCTGTCGGCCGCCTGACCGGCGATGCGGGCCACGCCGACGACCGACACCGGCCGCTTCTCGTCGATGCCGGGCTCCTCCGAACCGGTGAGGTTGCCGGCGTAGTCCTTGAGCGAGCTGGGGGTGAAGATGCTGCCCAGGCCCTTCACCGACTCCACCGTGAGGCCCCACATGTCGCTGGCCGATCGGCTGGCGGCGGCGACGGGGCCGAGCTTCTCGGTGATCCGGGCCGAACCGATGCCGATGAAACCGACGGTGGCGCCCTCCCGGTCGATGGCGGCGGGCCGGGCCGTCAGGTCCACCAGCGCACCTTGGCGCTCGACGACGAAGTGCAGGTCGCGCTGGGGGCTCTCCCGGATGATGGGCAGCAGATCGGCCCAGTGGTTGATGGGAGTGCCGTCGACGGACACGATCCGGTCGCCCGTGTTGAACCCGGCGTCGACCGCAGGCGCCTCGCCCGACTGCAGGGCGCTGATGGTGCCGATGATGGGCCGGTCGTTGCGGGGCACGCCCAGCACCGTCCACAGCAGCATCAGGAGCAGGAAGGCGACCACGAAGTGGGTGACGACGCCGGCCA
The DNA here is from genome assembly GCA_963829165.1 of uncultured Acidimicrobiia bacterium. Classification (GTDB taxonomy): domain Bacteria; phylum Actinomycetota; class Acidimicrobiia; order Acidimicrobiales; family AC-14; genus JAXDMK01. Next base: position 8,343 of record CAWHIC010000023.1, read on the forward strand.
CGGCCACGATCACCCGCTTGGGGTAGCTCTGCTGGCGGTAGGTGCGGGCCTCGTCGGCGGGGTCGACGCCCCGCTCGAGGTTGCTCATCCCGATGATCTTCACGTAGCCGCCCAGGGGGAGGGCCTTGATGCCGTATTCGGTCTCACCCCTGCGGATCGACCACAGCTTGGGCCCGAAGCCGAAGAAGTACTCGGTGACCTTCATCCCCGCCCACTTGGCGGTGACGAAGTGGCCCGTCTCGTGGATCATGACCATGGCGATGATGGCCAGGACGAAGGCCACCACGGGGAACGACCCGGCCGAGATCGACCAGACGATGCCGACGATCATGGCCGCGGCGATGGGGATCAGCTTGCGCAGGCCCTCGTTGGGCAGGGGGGGCGCGGTGATTTCGGGCGAAGTGGTCGTTTCTGTCCCTCGTGGCTCGACGGTGACGGTGTGGTCACCGGGGGTCGTGGATGCCTCAGTCGTGGATTCCATGGTCGTGTGTGGATGACGGCCGCTGTCTGTCACGCTGCTGCAACTCTCCGTTCTACGGCCCGCCTGGCCAGCTCCCGAGCTTTTCGGTCGGCTTCGATGACAACGTCTGGGTCGATCGGATCAGTTCCATCATGCCCATCAAGAGTTTCCTTGATCACGTCGGCGATGGCTGACCAGCGGAGCGCTCCGTCGAGGAAGGCCGCCACCGCCACCTCGTTGGCCGCGTTGAGCCAGGCGGGGGCGGTGCCGCCGGTGCGCCCGGCGGCGTAGGCCAGGCCCAGGCAGGGGAAGGCGTCGAGGTCGGGGGGCTCGAAGTCGAGGCGGGTGCCCTTGGTCCAGTCGAGGGCGCCGAAGGCCACGCCGCTGCGGTCGGGGTAGGCCAGGGCGTAGCCGATGGGCAGGCGCATGTCGGGCATCGACAGCTGGGCGATGACGGCGGCGTCGGTGAACTCCACCATCGAGTGCACGATCGACTGGGGGTGGACGACGACCTGGATGCGGTCGTAGTCGACGTCGAACAGCTCGTGGGCCTCGATCACCTCCAGGCCCTTGTTCATGAGGGTGGACGAGTCGACGGTGATCTTGGGCCCCATCGACCAGGTGGGGTGGTTGAGGGCGTCCTCGATCGACACGTCGGCCAGCTCGGCGTGGGTGCGGCCCCGGAAGGGACCGCCGCTGGCGGTGAGGACGATGCGGGCCACCCGGTCGGCGATCGCCTGTCCGTCGGGGCCGACGGCGTTGGCCCGCAGGCACTGGTGGACGGCGCAGTGCTCGGAGTCGACGGGCACGATCTCGGCCCCCGGCGTGCGCTTGGCCACCGCCACCACCGGCCCCGCCGCGATCAACGACTCCTTGTTGGCCAGGGCCAGGCGGTGCCCGGCGTTGAGGGCGGCCAGGGTGACGGTGAGCCCGGCGAAGCCCACCACCCCGTTGACCACCACGTCGGCGTCGCCGGCGATGGCGGCCAGGGACTCGGGGCCGGCGTGGATCTCGACCTTGGTGCCCGGGGGGAGGGCCGCCTCGAGATCGGCCGCCCGGGAGGCATCGGCGATGGCGACCACGTCGGGCCGGAACTCGGCCACCTGGGCCGCCAGCTGCTCGACCGACGTGGACGCGCCGAGGGCGACGATCCGGTAGCGATCGGGTTCGGCCCGGACGACGTCGAGGGTCTGGCGGCCGATGGAGCCGGTGGAGCCGACCAGGCTGACGGTCTTCAGCTCACACCAGCGGGAACAGGACGAGCGCCAGGTAGTAGGTGGCGGGGATGACGAAGAGGAGGGCGTCGATGCGGTCGAGGATGCCGCCGTGGCCGGGGAGGGTCTTGCCCATGTCCTTGACGTTGAGGTCGCGCTTGATCATCGACTCGCACAGGTCGCCCAGCGGCGCCGCGATCGACACCACCACCGCCAGCCAGAAGGCCCGGCCCGCGTTCCAGGGGGCGATGCTGCGGATCAGCAGCAGGCAGGCGGCGAGGGTGGCGAAGGTGCCGCCCACCAGTCCCTCGAACGTCTTGTGGGGGCTGATCATGGGGGCCAGGGGCGTCTTGCCGCCGTAGCGGCCCACGAAATAGGAGCCCACGTCGTGGGCCACGGTGGCCAGCACCGCGCCCAGCAGGATGCCGACGCAGTGCTCGGGCTTGAAGATCCCGTGGGGGACGCTGCGGATGTGGAAGATCAGGGCCGCGTAGGAGCCCAGGAAGCCCACGTAGAGGTACGCCATCACGCTCACGGCGATGTTCATGGTGGGCCGGCCCTTGACCACGCCGGCCAGGTACCAGAGGAACGAGAACACCAGCAGGATGGCCGTGACCAGCGGCAATGCCCGTTCGCCCTGCCAGTAGGCGGCGCCCACGACCGAAGCCGAGGCGACCAGGCCCAGGAGGGTGGCCGGCTGGTAGCCCCGGGTGCGCAGGCCCTGGTAGAGCTCGGCCGCGGCCATGGTGACGGCCACGGCCACCACCAACACCAGCGCCTTGGGGCCGATGACGGCGGCGGCGAGGACCACGCCCGCCGCCACCAGGCCCACGATCACCCGGGTGGTGAGGTCGGCGTCGGCCCCCCCGCCGGTCTCACCGGGGGCCATGGTGTGGGGCGGGGCCGGTGGGGGCGTACACCTGGGCGCCGGCCCGTCCCCCGGTGCGGGCGGGGGCGGGTGCTGGGGCCGGGCCGGGGCCGGGGTCGGCCTCGGGGGCGGCCTCGTCGAAGGAGAAGAGGTCGTCGCGGCTCTGGTCGAGGGCGCCGACGCGGGTGGACTGGTCGTCGAGGATGGCCTCGTGGAAGTCGGCTTCGTCCCAGTCGGTGGCCTGGTCGCGCCACCGGGGGCCGCTGGTGAGCGTCGACCACGAGCCGAGCTCGTCGGCCGGGGGCGGTGGGGGCGGGGGCTCGCCGGCCAGGATCTGGGGCACCTCGCCGGTGGCCGGCTCCGTCCAGTGGGGCAGGGGGATGCTGCCCGAGTTGTCGCCCGTCGGCATCCCCGGGGACATCACCCGGGGGTACTCGCCGCTGGGGAGGGGCTCGTCGAACGTGTCCCACGGCGAGGCGCCCACCGGCTCCGGCTCGAAGGTGCCGTCGTCGTCGGCCGGCCAGAAGTCGTCGGACCCCCCGGCCCCGGCGGACGGGGGCGCGGGCCAGGCGTCGTCGGCGTCGCCGCCGGCGGGGTACGCGGATGGGGGGTAGGCGGACGGGGGAGGCGGCCAGGCGTCGTCGGTGGCGCCGGAGGAGGGTGACGGGGGCGGGGGCCACGAGTCGTCGGAGGACGCCCGGGGCTCGGGCGGCCACGAGTCGCCCGCGCCCGTGCCGCCGGGATTGAAGCCGCCGGGATTGAAGCCGCCGGCCCCGCCGGCTCCGGTGGCCCCGGCGCCCGCGCCCACGCCGCCCGCGCTGCCGCCCGCGCTACCGCCCCCGCCCGCGCTACCGCCGTAGGTGCCGGACGCGGCCGGAGGCGGGGAGGACCAGCTGTCGCCGGCGCCGGCTCGGGCACCGCCACCGCCGGCCCCGGCGAGGCCGCGCTCGGCGGCCCGCTCCTCGGCTCGGGCGATGAGCTCCTCGAACCGGCCGGCGCGGGAGGTGGCCATGCTCTCCTCGGGGGCGGTGTCCCAGACGCTGCGGCGGGGTTCGACCTCGAGCGGGGGCGGGGTCACCACCGGGGGCTTGGGCACCGTGCGGGGATCGGCGCCCGGGAAGCGGATGCCGGGCCGGGGCCCGGAGGGGGCCTCGGGGACGTCGCCGAAGCGGGGGGCGTCGTCGGGGACGCGGGGCGACACGTGACCCGCCTCGAGGGCGGCGGCGGCCTCCTCGGCCCCGATGATGCGCACCCCTTCGGCCGGACTGCGGGGACCACGGGTCGCGCCCAAGCCGCTCCAGGCCGGGCCCGGGTCGGTGCCCAGCTCGTCGTCGTCGGCCGACGGGCCCCGGGGCGTGCCTCCCCTGAGGTCGTCGCTGAAGTCGTCGCCCTGGTCGTCCACGTGCCCTCCCTTCGGGGCCTGAGCCCCCGTCCGGACCGTCGCCGGCCCGTCCCCCCGATCAGACCCAAATACTCAGACCCAACTACTCAGACCTCGAGCAACTCCTGCTCCTTGCGGGCCAACATGCCGTCGATCTCGGCCACGTACTCGTGGGTGACCTTCTCCAGCTCCTTCTCGGCCCGGTCGAGCTCGTCGAGGGAGATCTCGCTGTCCTTCTCCAATGCCTCTAGTTCGTGGCGGGACGCCCGGCGGACGTTGCGGACGGCCACCCGGCCCTCCTCCGCCTTGTGCTTGACCACCTTCACCAGGTCCTTCCGGCGCTCGGTGGTGAGCTGGGGGAAGTTGAGGCGGATGACGACCCCGTCGTTCGACGGCGTGATCCCGAGGTCGGAGTGCTGGATGGCCCGCTCGATGGCCTTGATCGAGTTCTTGTCGTAGGGGGCCACCACCAGCGTGCGGGGCTCGGGGACGGTGAACCCGGCCAGCTGCTGGAGGGGAACCTCGGTGCCGTAGTAGTCGACCTTCAGCTTCTCGACCAGGGCGGGCGTGGCCCGGCCGGTGCGGACGCTGGAGAACTCGGACTGGGTGTGGGTGACGGCCTTCGACATCTTCTCGGCCGTGTGCAGGAGGATGTCGTCGATCATCGGCTACCTGATCGCCCGAGGATTGGGCCCGTCATGAGACAAGGGTACCGATCGGCTCACCTTCGAGTACGCGTCTGATGTTGCCCGGCACCATCAGGTCGAACACGACGATGGGCAGCTTGTTGTCCATGCAGAAGGTGATGGCGGTGGAGTCCATGATCTTCAGGCCCCGGTTGAGGACCTCGATGTAGGCCACCTCGTCGAACTTGGCCGCGTCCGGGTTGAGGAGGGGGTCGTCGGTGTAGACCCCGTCGACGCCCGAGTGGGTGCCCTTGAGGATGGCCTGGGCGCCGATCTCGGCGGCCCGCAGGGCGGCGGTGGTGTCGGTGGTGAAGTAAGGGTTGCCGGTGCCGCCGGCCAGGATCACCACGATGCCCTTCTCCAGGTGGCGCTGGGCCCGCCGCCGGATGTAGGGCTCGGCCACCCGGTCCATCTGGATGGCGGTCATAACCCGGGTGGGCTCGCCCAGCTTCTCGAGGGCGTCCTGGAGGGCGAGGCCGTTGATGACGGTGGCGAGCATGCCCATGGTGTCGGCCTGGGCCCGGTCCATGCCCGCGCCGGCGCCGGCCATCCCCCGCCAGATGTTGCCGCCGCCGACGACGATGGCCACCTCGGTGCCGAGGTCGTGGCGGACCTCGGCCACCTCGCCCGCGATGCGGGCGACGACCTCACCGTCGATGCCGTACCCGATGGACTCGTCGGCGAACGCCTCACCCGACAGCTTGAGGATGACCCGCTGCCAGCGCTCCCGCCGGGCCCCGGGCACTATCGGCCGATCTCCACCTGGGCGAATCGGGTGAGCTTGGCCGGCCCCAGGAGGGCCGTGATCGTCTGCTTGTTGTCCTTGACGAAGGACTGGTCGAGGAGGACGTGCTCCTTGTACCAACCGCCGAGGCGGCCCTCGACGATCTTGCCGATGGCCTGCTCGGGCTTGCCCTCGTTGCGGCTGATGGCCTCGAGCGTCTGGCGCTCCTCGGCCACCCGCTCGGCGGGGACGTCGTCGCGGGACAGGTACCCGGGGCGGGAAAAGCCCACGTGGAGGGCAATGTCGTGGGCCAGGGCCTGGTCGCCGCCGACCACCTCGACCAGCACCGCGTTGACGCCCCGGTCGTTCTGGACGTGGAGGTAGCTGTCGATGACGGCGCCGTCGGCCGCCTCGAAGCGAACCACCCGACCCACGGCGATGTTCTCCTTGAGGGTGAGCTTGAGGTCGTCGACCGCGTCCTGGTGGGCGGCGATGGCCGACTCGCCGTCGGCGGCCACCGCCTGGGCCAGGGTGTCGACCATCTCCTTGAAGGCGGGTGACTTGGCCACGTAGTCGGTCTCGCTCTTGAGCTCGACGATGGCGGCCGCGTTGCCGACCCGGGCGATGGCCACCGCCCCCTGCTCGTTGGCCCGGCTGGCCTTCTCGACGGCCTTGGTGAGGCCCTTCTCCCGGAGCCACTTGGCCGCCGCCTCGGCGTCGCCGTCGTTTTCGGTGAGGGCCCGCTTGGCGTCCATCATCCCGGCGCCGGTGGCCTGCCGGAGGGCCTGCACGTCCTTGGCGGTGAAGTCGGCCATGCTCAGGCCCCCGGAGTGTCGGCGGCGGGCGCGGCGTTGGCCGCGTCGTCGGCTGAGGCCGCGTCGTCGGCTGAGGCCGCGTCGTCGGCCGAGGCGGCGGGCGCGGCGTTGGCCGCGTCGTCGGCTGAGGCCGCGTCGTCGGCCGAGGCGGCGGGCGCGGCGTTGGCCGCGTCGTCGGCTGAGGCCGCGTCGTCGGCCGAGGCGGCGGGCGCGGCGTTGGCCGCGTCGTCCTCGTCGGTGGCGGCGGAGGCGGGCTCGGGCTCGGTGTCGGCCGCGGGGGCGGCGGTGGTGGCGGTGGTGCCCGGGGCGCCGGCGGCGGCATCAGCGGCGGCCGGGGCCAGGGTCGACAGCAGCTCGGCGTCGCCGCTCACCAGCCGGACGTCGGACGACTCCTCGTCGTCGGGACCGACGACGCGCATCCCGGCGTTGTCGTTGGTGGCACCGTGCTCGGCCAAGGCGCTGATGGTGGCGGCCGGCATGTCGTCGCCCGGGGGGGCGATGTCGGTGGCCTGCTGGTGGCGGCGGGTGGTGGCCAGGCGGGCCTCCCGCTCCTGGGCCTGGAGGGCGGCCTGGCGGCGGGCCTCGGCCTGCAGGTGCTGGCGCCGGGCCTCGGCCTCGGGGTCGACCGCGTCGGCGGCCGGCTTGGGTGAGGCGGCGACCGCCTTGGCGTGCCGGCGGGAGGCGATGTGGCGGCCTTCCTCGACCGCGTCGGAGATGATGCGGCACATCAGGTTGCCCGACCGGATGGCGTCGTCGTTGCCGGGGATCACGTACTGGATGAGGTCGGGGTCGCAGTTGGTGTCGACCACGGCCACGATCGGCATCCCGAGCTTGTTGGCCTCGGTGACGGCGATGTGCTCCTTCTTGGTGTCGATGATGAACACCGCGTCGGGGAGCTTCTGCAGGTTGCGGATGCCGCCCAGGTTGCGCTGCAGCTTCTCCAGCTCCCGGCTGAGGATGAGCGCCTCCTTCTTGGGCATGGCCTCGAAGTCGCCCGCCTCCTTCATGCGCTCGTACTCCTGCATCTTCTTCACCCGGCCGCTGATGGTTTGGAAGTTGGTGAGCATCCCGCCCAGCCAGCGCTCGTTGATGAAGGGCATCCCGCACTTGCGGGCGTGGTCGGCGATGGGGTCCTGGGTCTGCTTCTTGGTGCCGACGAACAGGATCGTGCCCCCGTCGGCGACCATGTCGCGGACGAAGGTGTAGGCGCTGTTGATGCGAACCAGCGTCTGGTTGAGGTCGATGATGTAGATGCCGTTGCGCTCGCCGAAGATGAAGCGGCGCATCTTGGGGTTCCAGCGCCGGGTCTGGTGTCCGAAGTGGACCCCTGCCTCCAGCAACTGCTTCATGGTGACGACAGCCATGGTTGCTCCTCTCCCACCGGTTGGAAGTGCCCGGCGCCACGCCCCCGCAGGGGCGACCGTGGGACGGCGCCAAGGCATGTCGAAACCCGGGTGCGAAGTGCTCCGGGTGCATCAGTCTACGCCCCGTCCGGAAGGAGAGACTGTCGAGGGCGATGAGGTGGTTGGCCCGGGCCTCCCGGGTGCCGACGAGGAGCAGTCCGTCGGGGGTCATCGCCACCCCGCTGACCCGCCCCGGCCAGTCGAGCACGCGGGGGGCGAGGCCGGGCCCCACCAGGAACAGCCGGCCGTCGTCGATGGGGAAGGCGAAGGGCCCCGCCGACCCCGTGCCGGCGGGCCCGCCCCGGACCGCGACGCCTCGGTTGGCCGACCCGATCCACCGCTCGGCGCCGGTGTCGGCGTCGAGGAGCATGAGGCCGGCCAAGCGGTGGGCGACGAGCACCTGGCCGTCGGCCGGCAGGGGCAGGGACGGGACCTCGGGCGAGCCCTTGCCCTCGGCTTCGGCCCGCCACCGCTCGGTGCCGTCGGCCAGGTCGAGCCCGTGGGCGCCGATGTCGCCGGCGACGGCCACGACCACCGAGGTCTCCTCGTCGTCGGAGACAGCCACCATGGCCGCGCCCCCTACGCCTCCCGGTTCGAGGGGTACCGACCATCGCGGGCGACCGTCGGCCGCCTCGACCACCACCGCCCCGCCGGCCTCGCCGTGGGCGGACTCCCAGGTCACGGCGATCGCAGTCCCGTCGGTGGCGGCGGGGCCGAGGGCGGGACCGGGCAGCGCCGTGCGCCAGACGACGTGGCCGTCGGCCAGGTCGAAGGCGGTGAGCGACCCCTCCCACGTGGAGACCACGGCCATCCCCCGGGCGATCACGGGGGAATTGGCCCGCTCCCCCACCGGGGTGTCCCACCGCAGCCGTCCGCTAGCCCGGTCGACGGCCAGCACGCCCTCCTCGGTGGCGGCCACCACCAGGTCGGCGGTGAAGGCGGGGGCGACGTCGCGCAGGCCCTGCCGCTCGAGCTCCCACTGCGGGGACCCGTCGAGGTCGAGGAGCACCACCCCCAGGTGGCCGTAGGTGGCGGCCACGCCCTCGTCGTCGGCCGCGGGCATCCCGACGTTGCCGGGTGGCGGCGCCGGCCACCGCCACACCTCCTCGACGTCGATGGCCCGGTCGGTCGTGGCGCCCGACGTCGGGGGGACGGCGGTCTCCGCGTCGGCGGCCGCGGTGCCACCCGGGGGGCGGTGCCCGTCGCCGTGGCCACAGCCGACCAGGGCGAGGGCACCGACCAGGGCCAGCAACCGGAAGGGAGACGGGCGGCGACTCACGGTCATGACGAACCCCGTGCTTTCTTGATCAGGTCCCAGGGGGACGGGATGAACTTGTCGACCCGGCGGGCTCCGTACCAGGCGAGGCCGCCGAGGGCGTCCTCAGATGTCGAGATCTGGTCGGACACCAGAGCGTCGACCATGGCGTCGGTGAAGGTCTGGCAGGTCGGGGCCAGGTGGTTGACGGCCAGGGCGACCTCCCGCTCGACCTCGTCCGACGCCGGCAGCCGGTCGTGGTCGGTGAAGACGCCGGGCACGGAGACGATCACGTGCCTGGCGCCCTCGTACTCGGTGCGCCCGGCGGGCACCACCAGGTCGCCGCGGGCCCCGATCGACGTGGCGTAGAGGCCTTCCGGAAGGGGACGGGCGTTGAGGTCGCGGATGAACGACGACGTCTCCGACAGCTGCTGCACCGACTGACCCCGGGGATCCCACGGCATGGCCCGGCCCACGGCCCGGGTGCCGAGCTCGCCCACCTGGGTGACGCCGATCATGGCCGCGGCCGTGGCCAGGTCGGTGCCCTGGTGGGGGCTGCCCAGCGTGACCAGGGACGCGACCTGGGGCAGGGTGGGGTCGAGGCCGTCGAACTCGTCGGTGAGGGCCTCGCGGGCCACGACGCCACCCTGGGAGTGGCCGATGACGTCGATGGGAACCCCCGGGTGCTCGTGCTCCAGCTGCTGGAGGTACTCCCGGAGCAGGCGGGCCGACTGCCGCATGTCGACGGTGGTGTCGGACGGCTGGTAGGTCATCACGTCGGTGCTGGCCCCCCGGTAGGAGAAGCGAGAGACGTCGCCGGCGGCGTAGCCCAGGGCGGCGGTGTCGAGGTCGTCGACCGCGGCATCGGTGGAGCTGGACCCGAGGCCGCCGACGAGGACCGCCAGGTGGCGCTCCTGCAGGAGGGGTGAGGCGGTGGCGGACGGTGTGCAGTCGGCCCGTTGGCGGAGCCAGTCGAGGCCGGCGTCGCCCAGGCGGAGGGCCTCGGGTGCCGGACCGACCTCGGTCAGGTAGTGAACCGCTCCCCTCAGCTCGGTGAGCTTGTCGTCGACCTTGCCGCCGAGCCAGTCGATCGTCCACGTGGTGGCCGCCCCGCCGAGGTTGAGGAGCTGGCCCACCAGGCCCTCCCTCTCGTCCTCGTCCGCGGCCAGGGCCCGGTCGTCGTCGGGAACGAGGTGGACCTCGGGGGGACCGTCGCCGAAGAGCAGCATCGGGTCGACATAGACCTCGCCGATGCGAGCGCCGAAGTGGAACGTGTCGCCGGCGGTGCCCACCCGCTGGCCCTGGGCCACGGTGTCGCCCCGGTGGACGTCGATGGACCGGAGGAAGGCGTAGGTGGTTCGCACCCCATCGGCGTGGAGCACCACCACGTGGAGCTGACCGCCGACCTGGCCGGCGAAGGCCACCACTCCCCCGGCGGCCGCCGCCACCGGCTCATCGCTGGTGGTGGCGTACTCGACCCCGCGGTTGCCCGCGTTCCACTTCTGGGCCGGCGGCCGGAAGGCATCGACGATCGGCGCGTCGACCGGCGGGCGGTAGGTGACGCTTTCGGGAGGCGCGGCGTGGGCCCACGACGGCAGGGCCACGACCAGCGCGAGAGGTAACGCCACCAGCACGGCGAGCTGCCGCATGGAAACCCCCCAGGGGTACGCGAGACGCTGGGGGGAAGTGGCGGAACATCAAAGATAACCGACCACCGCAGGATAGCGCGGGGGTGAGACAAGAACCAGCACTCGCCTCGGGCGCGGGCCGAGTGGCTGGCGGTTTGTTAGGCCGGCTCCCGCTGGGGCTCGGCCAGCTTGCCCCGGAGCTGGATCACGGCCTTGGTGTGGATCTGGCACACCCGGCTCTCGGTGATCCCGAGGACGTCGCCGATCTGCCCGAGCGTCAGACCCTCGTAGTAGTAGAGGGTGAGGACGATCTTCTCCCGCTCCGGCAGCCGGTTGATGGCCGCGGCCAGGATCTGCTTGGTCTCCTGGACCTCGAAGGCGCCCACCGGGCCCAGGCCGGGGTCGGGGATGGTGTCGCCGAGGGTCACCGACTCGCCCCGGTCGGCCCCGACGCTCAGGGTCTCCTCCAGCGCCACCAGCCCGAAGAACGAGATCTGGCCGTAGACGTCGTGCAGCTCGGCCTCGGTGGTGCCCATCTCCTCCGCCACCTCGGCGTCGGTGGGGTTGCGCAGCAACTCGTGCTCGAGCTTGGTGAACGCCTTCTCCACCGTGCGCGCCTTGGCCCGCAGCGAGCGCGGCACCCAGTCGACCGACCGCAGCTCGTCGATGATCGAACCCCGGATCCGGGACATGGCGTAGGTCTCGAACTTGTTGCCCCGACCGGGGTCGAACTTCTCGATGGCGTCCAGCAGCCCGAACATCCCGTAGCTGACGAGGTCGGCCTGCTCGATGGTGTGGGGCAGACCGGCCGACAGGCGGCCGGCGACGTACTTCACCAGCGGGGAGAAGTGCACGACGAGGCGGTTGCGCGTCTCGAGGGTGCCTGTGGTCTTGAAAGCGTCCCAGAGGCGGTCGATGGCGGCCGGTTCGGTGGAGTCCACGCGGTTCCTAGGCTCGGGGATGGGTGGCGTCGTACACCGTCCGCAACCGCTCCTTGCTCACGTGAGTGTACAGCTGGGTCGTGGCCAGATCGGCGTGACCGAGCAGTTCCTGCACGGCCCGGAGGTCGGCTCCACCGTCGAGGAGGTGGGTGGCGAAGGTGTGGCGGAGGGCGTGGGGATGGGTGGGGTTGGCCGCTCGCCGGTCGAGGATGCGGCGGGTGTCGCGGGGGGTGAGGGCCCGGCCCCGGCGGTTGAGGAAAACGATCTCGTCGGGGGTGACGCCCGCCACGACCAGCGCCGAGCGGCCGTGGTCGAGCCAGGCCCGCACCGCGTCGGCCGACGGCTCGCCCATGGGGACCTGCCGTTGCTTGGATCCTTTCCCCCAGACCGTGACCACCGGCCGCTCGGGGTCGAGGGTGAGGTCGGAGCGGCGCAGCCCGCAGAGCTCGCCCACCCGCAGGCCACTGCCGTAGAGCAACTCGATCACGGCCACGTCGCGCAGCCCCACCGGGTCGTCGACCGCCGGCGGGCGCAAGAGGGTGTCGAGCTCGGCCGGGCGCAGCACATGGGGCAGCCGGGCGTCGCCCCGGGGGGCCGACAGGCGGGTGGACGGATCGGTCGCGATCACGCCCGTGCGCCGGAGCCAGCCGAAGTAGCGCCGGAGAGCCGCCGCCTTGCGGGCGATCGAACGGCGGGCGAAGCGCCGGGTGGCCAGGAAGGCGAGGTAGCGACGCAGGACCAGGCGGTCGACTTCGGCCGGCCCACCCAAGCCCGCCCGCTCGGCCCAGATGACGAACTGGGAGACGTCGTCGGCGTAGGCGAGCACCGTGTTTTCGGAAACGGCCGACAGGGACCGCACGAACGCGTCCTGATCCCAGCTCACTGCACCAAGGTACCGGCCACCGGGCCAGAACTGCCACCATCGGTGGTCGGGACCACCACCGCCGGTGGGAAGGGAGAACCCGGCTAGCCATGGGCCACCTGTTCCCACCAGCCCTGCCGGGACGTCGCCCACCCGTCCCGCTCCAAATGGGCGAGGGCGACCATCACCTGGCCGGGCGACAGACCGCTGCGAAGGACGACACCTTCCAGGCTCGACGGCTCCCCACCGAGGGCGTCGAGGACCACCGTGGCGATGCCGTCGGGCGGGGGCCGGACGTCGGGCGCGGTGGTCGCCGACAAGCCCGAGCCGGCGGTGGAGAGGCCGAGGGCGACCAGCACGTCGGTGGCGTCGCGGGCGGGTGGGCACCCGTCGGCCAGAAGGGCGTTGGTGTAGGCCGACGCCGGGTTGCGGACCGAGCCGGGCACGCTCATCACGGTGCGATCCCGTTCCGCGGCCGCGTCGACCGTGTAGCGGGAGCCGCCCCGGGCGTGGGACTCGACGACCACCACCACCTCGGACAGGGCGGCGATGACCCGGTTGCGGACCGGGAACCGCCACGGCTCGGGCGCCGCCCCGAGGGGCGCCTCGCTGAGGAGGAGGCCGGCGCGGGCGACGTCGGCCCACAGCTGGGCGTTGCGCCGGGGGTAGACGACATCGACGCCGCTGCCGACGACCGCGATCGGCGGCGCCCCGCCGGGTCCTGCGGCCAGGGCCCCGGCGTGGGCGGCCCCGTCGACTCCGGCGGCCAGCCCGGACACGATCCGGACGCCACTGGCGGCCAGGTCCCGGCCCAACTCGTGGGCCAACTCCCGGCCGTAGCGGGTGCATCGTCGGGTGCCGACGATGCCCACCCGCCTGCCGTCGAGGGCGGCCAGATCGCCCCGGTGGAACAACACGCCCGGCGGTTCATGGTCGGCGGTGAGGACGGACGGGTAGCCGGGGCCGCCGAAGGACACGACTCCCACGCCGGCCCGCCCGAGCCTCAGCCAGAGATCGTCGACGTCGACCTGGCCCGCCGCCTGGCGCCACAACTCGGCCACGTCGGAGTCGTCGTCGTGCCCCCGACCCTCGCCTACCCGCCGCCACGCCTCCTCCGGCGACCACCGGACCAGCAGGGCGACCAACCTCCGGTGCCCCATCGCCGGCAACCCCGCCAGGGCCGCCACAAACGCCTCGGCGGGTACCGCCGCCCGGGCCGAGGGCGGTGCGGCGGCCGCCCCCGGAACCGGCGCCGCAGCCGCCGAGGGCGGCGCGGCGGCCTCCACCGGAACCGCCGGTACCGCAGCCGCAGCCGAGGGCGGCGCGGCGGCCATGGCCGCCGCAGCCGACGGCGACGCGGCGGCCGCCCCCGGAACCGCCGCCGCCGCAGCCGAGGGCGGCGCGGCGGCCGCGGCCGCGGCCGGCCCGAGGGGCCCGGGCGATTGCGATTGAGGGCTCACGCGGCTACCTCGGGGGCGATGACGTCGGCTCGCAGGCCGAGGGCGAGGCAGACATGGTCTTCGTCGACGACGGTGCCGGCGTCGGCCAGGTCGGCGATGGTGCGGGCGACCCGCCGGATGCGGTGCAGACCCCGGCCGCTCAGAGCGCCGATCCGGAGCCGGTGCTCGAGGATGGATGTCGCCGCCGGCGTGAGCGGCGCCACCTCGTCGAGGACGCCGGCCGGCAGTTCGGCGTTGCAGCTCACCCCCCGGCTCCGGGCCCGCTCCCGAGCCGCCGCCACCCGCGCCGCCACCACCTCGGTGCTCTCCCCCGGCGGTCCTCCGAGCAGGTGGGCCACCGCCGGCCTGGACATGACCACTCGCAGGTCGAAGCGGTCGAGCAGGGGGCCCGACAACCGCCGGTGGTACCGCTGGCGAACCGCCTCCGAGCACCGGCAGGCACCCTCGGGCCCGGCGTCGCCGCAAGGACAGGGATTGGTGGCCCCTACCAGCAGGAACCGGGCCGGAAAGGCGACGCTGGCCCGGGCCCGGCTCACCCGGACCACGCCCTCCTCCAGCGGCTGGCGGAGGGCGTCGAGCACCGTGCGGGGAAATTCGGCCATCTCGTCCAGGAACAAGACGCCCAAATGGGCCTGGCTGATCTCCCCCGGCCGCATCCACGCTGTGCCCCCGCCGATGAGGGCGACGGCCGAGGCGCCGTGGTGGGGGGCCCGGAAGGGTGGCTCGACCACCAGCCCCGCCGGCGGCAACGGTTCCCCTGCGGCCGAGCGGATGGTGGTGGCAACCAGGGCGTCCTCACCCTCGAGCGGCGGGAGGAGGCCGGGGAGACGGCGGGCAAGCATGGTTTTGCCCGCCCCCGGTGGCCCCGACAGCAGGAGGTGGTGGCCGCCGGCAGCGCTGATCTCGAGGGCGGTGCGCCCCACCGGCTGGCCCCGGACGTCGGCCAGGTCGGGACGGTGGACAGGGATGCCGGCCGTCATCGTCGGCAGCGGAGGATCGGGCCACGGCTCGAGGCCCCGGAGGCACCCCACCAGCTCGGACAGTCGCCCCGCGGTACGCACCCGGAGCCTCCCCACCACGGCGGCCTCGGCCACGCAGTCGACCGGTACGACCACCACCCGAGCATCGAGGGCACCGACCATCGGGACGATGCCGGGGACCCGCCGCAACGACCCGTCGAGCCCGAGCTCACCCAGGAAGGCGCACCCGGCGACGGCCTCGGCACCGAGCTCCTCCGTGGCCACCAGCAGCCCGATGGCGATGGGGAGGTCGAGCCCGGGGCCGATCTTGCGCAGCAGGCCCGGCGCCAGGTTGACCGTCACCCGCTTCATGGGCCACGTCAGCCCGCTCGACAGCAGGGCCGCCCGGACGCGGTCGCGCGCCTCCCGACACACCGGGTCGGGGTGGCCGACGAGCGTGAACCCGGGCAGCCCGTTGGACACGTGGACCTCGACGGCGACCGGGCGCCCCTCGACGCCGAGCAGGGTGGCGGACGGGATGGTGGCGATCACGGGCAACTCCTCGCGCGACTGACGTCGGGGCGAGGGCCGTGACGCCGGCCGACTCGAGCGGAGCAAAATCCACGATAGCCGGGGGGTACGACAACGAGTCCGTTACCGAGGGGGCCTCGGCCCACGGCGCGAAGTGCTCGCCCGACTCGCGCCGACGGTTCGGACGGCCACTGGGGCCGAATCGACGGTCCGCGGCGCGTACGTGTCTCCAGGCAGGCGATCGAATCGCGCCAAAGAGTCGACGGTCCGCCGTCCGCAAGACGGTCCGCGGCGCGTAGGTGTCGACAGGCGATCGAATCGCGCCAAAGAACGAGGGACCGCCGGTCCGCAAGACGGTCGGCGGCGCGCACGTGTCGACAGGCGTCCGATTCGCGCCACCGAACGACGGTCCGCCGTCCGCAAGACGGTCCGCGGCGCGTAGGTGTCGCCAGGCGATCGAATCGCGCCAAAGAACGACGGACCGCCGGTCCGCGAGACCGTCCGCGACGCGCAGGTGTCGCCAGGCGATCGATTCGCGCCACCGAACGACGGACCGCGTCCGCAAGACGGTCCGCGGCGCGCACGTGTCGCCAGGCGATCGATTCGCGCCAAAGAACGACGGACCGGTCCGCGAGACCGTCCGCGGCGCGTAGGTGTCGCCAGGCGATCGATTCGCGCCACCGAACGACGCACTGCCGCCCCCCAAGACCCGTCCGCGGCGCGTACATGTCGACAGGCGACCGACGGACCGCCGCCCCCAAGCCCGTTTGCGGCGCGTGCGTGTCGCCGAGCGATCGGTTGGCGGCGGGGGACCGACGAACTGCCGCCACCGCCACGGCGACAGGCCCGCGGCCGGTGGGCCAGAATGCCGACTTGTGGGCTTCAATCCGTATCGCCAGCATCGACGCCGGCCGTCCGACTACCTGTTCGTGGTGGCCGCCTTCGCCGTCGTGTCCGTCCTGCTCGTGTGGGCGGTGATGGGCTGATGCGGGTCGCTTTGGGCTCCGACCACGCCGGCTACCGGCTGAAGTCCGTCATCGCCGCCGCCTTGGCCGACCAGGGCCACGAGGTGATCGACTGCGGCACCGACTCCGAGGAGTCCGTCGACTACCCGAAGTTCTGCGCCGCCGCCGCCCGCGAGGTCACCGCGGGACGGGCCGACCGGGGCATCGTGATCGGCGGGAGTGGCCAGGGCGAGCAGCTGGCGGCCAACAAGGTGCACGGGGCCCGGGCCGCCCTGTGCCACGACGAGTGGACCGCCCGCATGGCCCGGATGCACAACGACGCCAACGTCCTCTCCCTCGGCGCCCGCCAGCTGGCCGACGCCTTCGCCCTCGTCCTGGTCGACATCTTCCTCACCACCGAGTTCGAGGGCGGGCGCCACCAGCCCCGAGTCGACCAGCTCCACCAGATCGAGCGCGAGGAGTGCGGCCAGGCCTAGGCCGGCGAGAAGGCGGCCTGGCGAGAAGGCGGCCCGGCGAGAAGGCGGCCCGGCGAGAAGGCGGCCCGGCTAGAAGGCGGCCAGCGAGGCGGCCCGGCGAGAAGGCGGCCCGGCGAGAAGACGGGCCAGCGAGAAGGCGGCCGGCGAGAAGGCGGCCCGGCGAGAAGGCGGCCCGGCTAGAAGGCGGCTTGGATCACCTCGATCTCGGTGGCCAGCACCGAGGCCACGTCGAAGCGGATCTCGGCCGCCGGCGACGGCGACTCGTCCAGCCACTTGGCCGCCAGCAGGCGGATCTTTTGTTGCTTCTGCCGACCGACGGCCTCCGCCGGCAGCCCGAAGGCGTCCGAGGTCCGGGTCTTCACCTCGCAGAACACCACCAGCCCGCCGCGGCGCAGCACCAGGTCGAGCTCGCCGTCGCGACACCGCCAGTTGCGGTCGACCACCCGATAGCCCCGCTCCTGGTACCAGGCGGCCACCGCCTCCTCCCCCCCGATGCCGAGAGCCCGACGCGCCTGGGTCACGGCGGGAGAGACTAGGCCTCCCGGCGGATCTCCTCGATGTTGACGTCCTTGAACGTCACCACCCGCACCGACGGCACGAACCGGGCCGGGCCCGGCCGGTAGATGTCCCACACCCAGGCGTCGCGGAGGCGCAGCTCCAGGTGGCTGCGGGAGTCGCCGTCGTGCTCGGTGAGCTCCACCGAGTTGGCCAGGTAAAACCGTCGCTCGGTTTCCACCACGTACGAGAACAACGGCAGGACGTCGCGGTACTCCTTGTACAGCTGGAGTTCCATCTCCGTCTCGTACCGTTCGAGGTCCTCTTCGCTCATCCCCGCAGTGTACGAGCGGGTGGCGAGCTACCTCACCTAACTAAAGGAACGAGCCGTCGGGGATGGGCCACACCTTCACGAAGGCGCGCCCGACCACGGTCGACTCGGGGATGGGCCCGAAGACCCGGCTGTCGGACGAGTTCTCGCGGTTGTCGCCCATCACCCACAACTGCCCGTCGCCCAGCACCACCGGCTCGAAGTCACGGGTGGTGGGTCCCTGGGGCAGGTAGGGCTCCACCAGCTCCCGGCCGTTGACGTAGACCCGCCCGTCGCGGCCCTCCACCTTCTCCCCGGGCAGGCCGATCACCCGCTTGATGTACTCCTCGGTGGACGGCGTCGACAGCCCGATCGATTCGAGGAGGCCCTTGACCACCTTGCGGGGCAGGGCCTCGTCGTCCTTGGTGTCGATCTGGTTGGGGGCGTCGAAAACCACGATGTCGCCCCGGTGGGGATCGTGCAGGCGGTAGGCGACCTTCGACACCACCACCCGGTCACCCACGTTGAGCTGCGGGATCATCGACCCCGACGGGATGAAGAAGGCCTGAGCCACGAAGCTCTTGATGAGGAAGGCGATGAGCATCGCCGTGCCCACCAGCACGACCGCCTCCCGCAGCAGCCGCCCGGAGGCGTTGACGCGTTCGCGCGCCTCGTCGAGGTTGGACACCCTCGTCAGACCCACATTCGCAAGCAGTCCGGATTCAGGCGGTTCGGGTTCAGGCGGTTCGGGTTCAGGCGGTGCGGGGTCAGGAAGGTGGGCGCCGGAAGCGGTGGCGGCTCAACGAGCCGTGCGCTTCTCCTTGATCTTCGCCGCCTTCCCCGTGAGGTCACGGAGGTAGTAGAGCTTGGCCCGCCGGACATCGCCCATGGTGACCAGCTCGATGCGGGCCAGGATCGGGGAGTGGACGGGGAAGGTGCGCTCCACCCCGACGCCGAAGCTCACCTTGCGGACGGTGAAGGTCTCCCGCACGCCCGATCCCTGGCGGCGGATGACGTTGCCCTGGAAGACCTGCACCCGCTCCCGGTTGCCTTCGACCACGCGCACGTGGACCTTGACGTTGTCGCCCGGTCCGAAGACGGGGATGTCGTCGCGCAGGCCGTCGCGATCGATGATGTCGGTGGGGTTCATGGCGCGAACGGCTCCTGAGCAGGGTTTCCCGGGTCCGGGCCAGGATAGCCCAGGCCGAACATCTCCAGCAGGGCCTCCTCGTCGGCCGTCAGCCCGCCCCTGGCCGCCAGCAGATCGGGCCGCGTGGCCCGGGTGCGGGCCAGGGCCTGGGCGTGGCGCCAGCGGGCGATGCGACCGTGGTCGCCCGAGCGGAGGATCTCGGGGACGGGCCAGCCCCGGAACTCGGCCGGGCGGGTGTAGTGGGGGTACTCGAGCAGGCCGGAGGTGAAGGACTCGTCGCCGGCCGACTCGTCGTTGCCCATGACGCCCGGCACCAGGCGGGTGACGGCCTCGATCACGACGAAGGCGGCCGCCTCCCCCCCGGCGAGGACGAAGTCGCCGATGGACAGCTCGCCGTCGACCAGGTGGGTGCGCACCCGCTCGTCGACCCCCTCGTAGCGCCCGCACAGCAGCGAGAAACCGGCGGTGGCGGCCAGCTCGGCGGCCACGTCCTGGTCGAAGCGACGCCCGCCCGGGTCGAGGAGCAGGAGCGGCCGGGGCGGCTGCACCGCCTCCACCGCCGCGAAGACGGGCTCCGGCGAGAGCACCATCCCGGGCCCGCCGCCGAAGGGCGAGTCGTCGACCGACCGGTGCCGGTCGGTGGTGTGATCCCGCAGGTCGTGGACCCGGACGTCGACCACGCCCCGCTCCCGCGCCTTGCCCAGCAGGCCCCCGGAGAGCGCCGGCTCGAGGATTTGGGGCAACACGGAGAAGACGTCGATCCGCATGGGTCAGCCGCCACTGTGGCCGACCGGACAGGCGCCTGACAGATTCAGGAGGTTGAACGCCCAAAAGCGCGTCCGAGTTGCTAGTTTGTGCGCCACATCAAACGGCTCAGCCTCGGTCGTCTTGTACGTGCTGGGGACTCCTGACCGTCACCTCCCGGCGGAGGGGCGGGACGGAAGGAGGTGAAATACATGCAGACAGAGAGCAATCGATCGATCGTCAAGGCCATGGTGGCCCTGGTGACCGGGGTGGTGGCGGTGCTGGCACTCATGATCCTCGGATCAGCGAACGCCTACGCCGACGTGACCACCGGGGACTCGGGCAACACCGGTTCCACCGGTGACGCGCTGGCCCTGGGCGAGGCCAACAGCCAGGCCGCTTCGGGTGTCGGTGCCGGATCCACTTCAGGGTCGGGCGGCAGCGGCAACGCTTCCAACACCGTCATCATCGGTGTGGCGGGCGGCGACGGCGGCGACGGCGGCGCGGCAATCGGCATCGCCGGCCCCGGCGGTGCGGCGGCCAACACGGCCGGCCCCGGCTTCGCCGTGGGTGGCTCCAGCGTCGCCATTGCCGAGAGCAATGGTGGTGAGGGGGGCGACGTCACGGTGAACATCAGCCCGACGGCTACCTCCGGAGACTCGGGGGCGGCCACGTCGCAGTCCAGCGCCACCAACTCCGGGAGCACCGGCAACGCCACATCGAGCGCCACCTCGTCGCCGGTCGCAGTGTCGGGCAACTCGGGTGACACCGGGAACACCGGCAACGCGACCTCGAACCCCACGGCCATCAACACCGGCATCCTGGGGGCGGCCATCGCCATCGGCGGTGACGCGACGTCGGGGAGCACGGGCAACTCCGGTCCTACCGGCGACGCCATCTCCATCGGCTTCGCCGACAGCTCGGCCAACTCGGGGGCAGGCGCCACGTCGGTCGCCCGGTCGGGTAACACCGGCTCGGTGTCCAACCTGGTGGCCGTCTTCGCCGTCGGCGGCAACGGAGGCAACGGGGGCCTGGCCCTCGGTATCTCCGCTGGCGGTGGTCCGGCCATCAACGTGCTGGGACCCGGCATCGCCATCGGCGGTACGAGTATCGGCATCAGTGAGTCGAACGGAGGCGGCGGGGGCAACGTGAACATCACGTCGAACCCCGTGGCCAGGTCCGGCGGCTCGGGAGCGAGCACCGCGCAATCGAGCGGTACCAACTCGGGCAGCACTGGTTCGGCCAACTCGACGTCCGTGGGCTCGCCCCACGCGACGACGGGCAATTCCGGCGGTAGCGGGAACACGGGGAATGCAACATCCACCCCCACGGCTACCAACACCGCCCTTCTGCTGGGCTTCGCCATCGCCTTCGACCCGTAAACCGGTCGCAGGATCAAAAACGTGCAGCACGACGGGGGCCTCCTTGTGACGGGGGCCCTCGGCGCGTCCGGGCGACGGTTACGGGGGACTGTTACGGGGCGCCGGTCCCGGTTCCCTCGGCGAAGGCGATGACCTCGCCCTCGCAGCCGACCGAGACGTGGGTGCGGTCGGGAGGGAGGTTGGCCGCGGTGCCCCTGGCCACCAGGTCGGTGCCATCGGGCAGGGTGACCCGGGCGAGGGCGTCGTGGCCGAAGTACTGGCGGTCGTGGAGCACGGCGCCGGCCACCGGGCTGGGCGCCAGGCGGACCTGCTCGGGCCGGATCACCACCTGGACCGGGCCGGAGGCGAGGGCCGAGCCGGAGCCGCTCTCCTGCGGACCCCGGCATTCGAGCATCCCCAGGACGCAGGACACCTTGCCCTCCCCCACCATCTCCCCTTCGACGACGTTGGCGTCGCCCACGAACCGGGCCACCCACAGGTCGGCCGGGTTGCGGTAGATCTCGTCCGGCGGCCCCACCTGCACCACCCGGCCGGCCCGCATCACCGCCACCGTGTCGGCCGTGGAGAGGGCCTCCTCCTGGTCGTGGGTGACGAACATGGCCGTCGCCCTCGCCTCCCGCAGGATCCGGCGCACCTCGGTGCGGATGGTGACCCGCAGGGCGGCGTCGAGGTTGGCGAAGGGCTCGTCGAGGAGCACCACCGACGGGGCGGGCGCCAGGGCCCGGGCCAGGGCCACCCGCTGCTGCTGGCCGCCCGACAGCTCGTGGGGCATGCGGTCGCCCAGCCCGGGGAGGCCGGCCAGCTCGAGCATGGCGTCCACCCGGGCCGCCCGCTCGGGCCCCCGGGGCAGGCCGAAGCCGACGTTGGCCGCCACCGACAGGTGAGGGAAGAGGGCCTGCTCCTGGGGCACGATGCCCACCCGGCGCCGCTCCGGGGGCACATGGACGCCGGGCCCGGCCACCACCCGTCCCCCGACGGAGACGCTGCCCTCGTCGAGGCGCTCGAAGCCGGCCACGCTGCGCAGGAGCGTGGTCTTGCCGCAGCCGGAGGGGCCGAGCACGGCGGTGAGGGTGCCCGCCTCCACCGACAGGTCGGCGCCGTCGAGGGCGGAGACGGCCCCGAACGACTTGCGGGCGCCGGAGATCTCGACACCGAGGGCGAGCACGCCGTGCACCCCCCCATTGCCCGTGTCGTTGTTGCCCGTGTCGTTGTTGCCCGTGACGCTGCCGCTCACGTCGCCGCCTGCCGGCCGAGGCGGCGGGACAGCAGCCAGGTGGGCACGGCCGCGGCCACCACCAGCAGGGCCGAGGGAACCGCGGCATCGCCGTAGGCGCCGACGGCGGTGGCCGACCACACCCGGGTGGCGAGGGTCTCGAAGCCGGTGGGGCCGAGGAGCAGGGTGGCCGGCAGCTCCTTCATGCAGGTCAGGAAGACGAGAGCGGTGCCGGCGGCCACGCCCGGAGCCAGCAGCGGGGCGGTGACGGTGCGGAGGACCTCCAGCGGCCGCTTGCCCAGGGAGCGAGCGACCTCGTCGAGGGCGGGCGACGCCTGCATGGCCGACGTGTAGACGGCGCTCACGGCCAGGGGCAGGAACAGGACGAGGTAGGCGAACACCAGCACGGGCAGCCTCTGGTAGAGGGACGTCAGGTAGCGGGCCGAGAAGAACACCAGCGCCAGCGCGACCACGATACCGGGCAGGGCGTGGCCGACGTAGGCCGACCGTTCCACCACCGACGCCAGCCGGCTGCGGTGGCGGGCGGCCAGCAGGGCCACGGGGATGGCCGCCGCCCCCGTCACCAGCGCCCCCAGTCCCGACGCCATCAGCGAGCCGCCCGCGGCCCGCCACACGCCGCGCCATGTCAACGTCGGCCTGCACGCTGTCGACCAGCCACCGCACCAGGTTGACGGCCGGAATCCCGAGGGCCAGGACGGCCACGCCGACGGGCACGGCCAGCGCCCACCAGCGGGCCCGTCCCAAACGGGTGACGCGGGGCGGACGGTTGGCTCCCGGCCCGCTGGCGTAATAACGGGCCCGGCCCCGGGTGCGGGCCTCGGCCGACACCACCACCAGGGTCACCACCAGCAGGAGGCAGCCGAGGATGGCCGCCGGCGTGCGGTCGAAGCTGGCCTGGTACGACTGGTAGATCACCCGGGTGAAGCTGTCGAAGCGCAGGATCGACACCGCCCCGAAGTCGGACAGGCAGTAGAGGAAGACGAGGAGCCCGCCGGTGGCGATCGCCGGCCGGAGCTGGGGCAGGGTGACCTTGCGGAACGTGTCGGCCGCGTTGTTGCCCAGCGAGCGGGACACCTCCTCGAACGACGGGTCGATGCGCTCCAACGACGCCGCCACCGGCAGGAACACGTAGGGGTAGGAGAGCAGGGTGAGGACCACGAACGCCCCCCGGAAGCCGGTGAGCCAGGGGAACACCGAGAGGTAGGCGAAGGCGCCCACGTAGCTGGGCACGGCCAGGGGCAGGGCCGCCACCACCCGCCACACCCGCCGCCCGGGGAGGTCGCACCGCACCGTCAGCCAGGCCAGGGCGACACCGATCACGGCCGAGGCCACGGTGACGGCCGCGGCCAAGCCCAGGCTGCGGGCCAGCAGCCGGCCCGTCCGCTCGGTGAGGAGCGTGTCGGACACCGTCGACCAACCGCCCTCGCCCGCCCGGACCAGCAGGTAGACGACGGGCAGGAGGGCGGCCACGGCCACCACCGAGCCGGCCACGGCCAACCCGGGGGGTGGGCGATGCCCCCGGAGCCGCCCCCGGTGGACGACCGGGCCCGCCACGACCGGCTCGGTCGCCAGGACCGGCGGGCCCGGCGGCCCGGGGCCGGGGCCGCGGCTGGCGGCGGGGCGGCGACGGGCGAGTGGGTCAGAGGAGGCCTTCGTCGCGGAGCATGGCCAGCGTCTGGTCGAGGCCGGACAGGTCGGACAGGTCGATGTCCGGGCTCTGGACCTCGGCCAACTTGGGCAGGCTGGGCAGCGGCTGCACGCCCGAGGCCAGCGGGAACTCGAAGTTCTTCTCGGCGAAGAACGTCTGGGCCGTCTTCCCCAGGAGGAAGGACACGAACTCGGCCGCCGCCTCCTGGTGTTCGGCCGACTTGAGGATGCCGACGCCGGCCACGTTCACCAGGGCCCCGGGGTCGCCGTTGAGGGTGAAGTGGTTGCGGGCCACCATCTTGTCCTCGCCGATCTCGTTGGCCAGCTGGTACCAGTAGTAGTGGTTGATGAGGCCGAGGTCGATCTCGCCGTCGTTGACCGCCTTCAGGATGAGGGCGTTGTCGTTGTAGACCTTGGCGTCGTTGGCCTTGAGGTCGTGGATGAACTGCTTGGTGCGCTCGTCGCCCACCTGGACCCGCATGGCGGTGAGGAACGACTCGAAGGAGCCGTTGGTGGGGGCGATCCCGACCTTGCCCTTCCACTTGGGGTCGGTGACGGTGAAGACGTCGGTGGGCACCTCGGCGTCGGGCACGTTCTTGCTGTTGGCCACGATCACCCGGACCCGGCCCGTGATCCCGATCCAGTCGCCGTCGTCGGCGTGGTACTTCGGGTCGACCAGGGCCAGCACGTCGGCCGGGATCGGCGCGAACAGGCCCCGGTCGTCGACCGCCCCCAGGCCGCCCGCGTCCTGGGCGAAGAACATGTCGGCGGGCGAGTTCGACCCCTCCTCCGAGATCTGGGCCGCCAGCTCGGGCGTGGCCCCGTAGCGGACGTTGACCTTGATCCCCGTCTCCTCGGTGAACTCGTCGATCACGGGCTGGATCTGGACCTCGGCCCGGCCCGAGTAGAGGGTGAGGGTCTTGGCCGAGTCGGACGAGCCTCCGCCGCACGCGCCCGCAGTGAGGGCGACGGCGAGGACGAGGACGACGGGGATGCGGCGGCGGGAGCGAAGCACGATGGTGGATGTCTCCTAGTGGCGACGTAATAGGTGTACCTAATAACAGCGTAGAGGCTTGCCTGACTGCAAGGCCCAGTCGCCCGGCCAGTCGCCGGGACCGGTCGCCAGACCGGGCGGGGCGGCGGGCGATACCGTCGGCGGGATGTCGGCCATCGATGTCGGCACCGGCGCCCGGGTGCTGGTCGGCACCTGTTCCTGGACCGATGCCACCCTGGTCAAGGAGACCGAGTGGTACCCCAAGCGGTCGATGACGGCCGCCGAACGGCTGGCCTACTACGCCGCCACCTTCCCCGTGGTCGAGGTCGACAGCACGTACTACTTCCCGCCCACGCCCGAGCTGTCGGCGGCATGGGTGGAGCGCACCCCCGACGGCTTCACCATGGACATCAAGGCGTGGTCGCTGCTCACCGGCCATCCCACGTTCCCCGATTCCCTGTGGCCCGACCTGCAGCCGGAGGTGCCGACCGAGCACCGGGGCAAGCGCCGGCTCTACGCCAAGCACCTCCCGCCGGCGGTGATGGACGAGGCCTGGGACCGGTTCCGGCACTCCCTGGGCCCGTTGCTGGCGGCGGGGAAGCTGGGGGCGGTGCTGTTCCAGTACCCCCGGTGGTTCGGGCCCCGTCCCGCGCACCGGGCCGAGATCGCGGAGGCCGTCCGCCGGCTGGAGGGCATCCGGGTGTGCGTGGAGTTCCGCCACGCCCGCTGGCTGGAGGGCGGCGACTGCGAGTCGACCCTGTCCCTGCTGGAGGACCTGGGGGCGTCGTTCGTGTGCGTCGACGAGCCCGCGGGGTTCCCCTCGTCGATGCCGCCGGTGGTGGCGGCCACGTCGCCGCTGGCC
Organism: uncultured Acidimicrobiia bacterium; assembly: GCA_963829165.1. Lineage (GTDB taxonomy): Bacteria > Actinomycetota > Acidimicrobiia > Acidimicrobiales > AC-14 > JAXDMK01. The sequence continues at coordinate 33,789 of CAWHIC010000023.1, forward strand.
GTGGTGCGCTTCCACGGACGCAACGCGGCCACGTGGGAGGGACCGGTGCCGAGCGCGGCCGAGCGCTTCCGGTACCTCTACCCGGAGGAGGAGCTGGCCGAGTGGGTGCCCCGGGTGCGGGAGCTGGCGGCGTCGGCCGACGAGGTCCACGTCCTGATGAACAACTGCTGGCGGGACTACGCGGTGGTCAACGCGGCCCAGATCGCGGGCCTGCTTCAGGTCCCCCCGCCGGTGTCGGAGGCGCTCACGGCCGACGCGTGATGCACCACCATCATCCAGTCGCCCGCCGCGTCGCGGGTGAACAGGTTGAGGGCGGCGACGGTGGTGGCGTTGCCCGTGTCGAGGATGTTCTCGTCGACGGCCACCCACCCGACGTCGCCGATCACCTCGGCCGTCTCGTTGGTGAGGATGAACTGGAGGCGCTGGGCGTTCTGGAACAGGGCGAAGAAGGAGGCCGCCACCTTGCCCCACCCCTGGAGCGTCGCCCAGCCGGGATGGGTGCACAGGACCCGGTCGGAGTGCTCCCACAGCTGGGACATGGCGTCGAGGTCGCGCTCCTCGAAGGCGGCGTAGAAGGCGGCGTTGGCGGCGAGGACGCCGTCGATGTCGGGCGAAGTCATCGGCTTCGGGACCATATCCCCTGGCTGTAGCGTCCCCTGACGTGCGCCTCGTCCCATCCTCCGACGGGGTGGAGGTGGCGGTGCACGACCTCGGGGGCGACGGCCCGCCGCTGGTCCTCGCCCACGCCACCGGGTTCTGCGGGGGCGTGCTGGCGCCGATGTTCGCCGGTCTGGCCGGGTCGTTCCACGGGTGGGCCCTCGACATCCGGGGCCACGGGTCGTCGGTGACGCCCGACGGGGTCGACTTCCGGTGGACGCGGCTTCTCCGACGACGTGCTGGCGGTGGTGGATGCGCTGGGGCTGGAGGGGGCGTACGGGTTCGGCCACTCGTCGGGCGGGGCGGCGGTCCTCGACGCCGAGGCGCGGCGACCGGGGACGTTCCGGGCCCTCTACGTGTACGAGCCGATCGTGTGGCCCACTCCCCCGCCCGCGAGCAGCCGGGACTTCCTCGTGCAAGGGGCGTTGCGGCGCCGGGACCGGTTCGACTCGCCGGCCGCGGCCCGGGCCAACTTCGCCGGGAAGCGGCCGTTCTCCGGCTTCTCCCGGGAGGCGCTCGACGCCTACGTGGCCTGTGGCTTCGAGACGCGGGACGACGGGTCGCTGCGGTTGCGCTGCCGGGGCGAGTGGGAGGCGGCCGTCTACCGCCAGGGACTCGTCCACGACGGCTTCACCCGCCTGGGCCGGGTGTCATGCCCGGTCGTGGTTGCCTCCGGCGACCGCTGGGAGGCGGTCGACGCTGGAGTCGTGGCCGCCCAGGTCGCGGCCCTCCCGTCGGGATCGGGCGAGACCTTCGCCGGCCTCGGCCACCTCGGCCCCCTGGAGGACCCACCCCGAGTCGCTCGATCCGTCGCCCAATCCTTCGCCATCTGATCTTTGGCGCGAAATGGTCGCCTGGCGACCTCTCCGCGCCGCGGAGCGATCTCGTCCCATGGACTTTGGCGCGTAATGATCGCCTGGCGACCTCTCCGCGCCGCGGAGCTCCGGCAGGCCCTGCGCGCACGGACGGACGACGAAGTATCCACGTGGGTGTCGTAGGGCATCGGTAGCCTCTGGTCGATGGCTCTTCCGCTGCCCACGTCCCTGTCGCCCTCCAAGGTGGCGTCGTTCAAGGACTGTGCGCTCGCCTTCCGGTTCTCGGCCATCGACCGGGTGCCCGAGCCGCCCACCGCGCCCGCCACCAAGGGCACGCTCGTCCACCGCACCCTCGAGCTGCTCTTCTGCCAGCCGGCCGAGGAGCGCACCATCCCCACCGCCCTCGCCTGCCTCGACCAGGCCCGCGAGGAGATGACCTCCGACCCCGAGTTCACCGGCCTCCACCTCTCCCCCGAGGCCAAGGCCGACTTCGTGGCCGACGCCGAGACCCTCGTCCGCCGCTACTTCCGGCTGGAAGACCCCCGCACCATCCGGCCCATCGGCCTCGAGCTGATGCTGGAGGCCAAGGTCGGCACCCTCGTCCTGCGGGGCATCATCGACCGCCTCGAGCTCGACGAGAACGGCGGCCTGGTCGTCACCGACTACAAGTCGGGCGCCGTCCCCCGGGTCATGTACGAGCAGGGGAAGCTGGGCGGCGTCCACTTCTACGCCTTCCTGTGCGAGCAGGTGCTCGGTCAGCGGCCGGCGAAGATCCAGCTCCTCTACCTGTCGGAGCCGGTGGCGATCGTGGCCGAGCCGTCCGACCAGTCGATTCGCGGCCTCCAGCAGCGCACGTCGGCCATCTGGTCGGCGGTCGAGAAGGCCTGTGAGCGGGAAGACTTCCGTCCCCACCCGTCGCGGCTGTGCGACTGGTGCTCGTTCCACGCCTACTGCCCCGCCTTCGGTGGCGACCCCGCCCTGGCCACCCTGGCCGGCCGGGCGTTCAACCCCCACGCCGGTCGTGCTCAGCCCCTCCCCCACCGGCTGACATCGCCTCGGCGGCGGAGTTCGGCCGCTACCGTGCACGCCAACGTGAGCCGCCTCCTCCGCATCCGGCGGGTCCCGGATCAGATCGCCCGCTTCGACGCCGCCGTCGACCGCGGCTTCGACCACCTGCGGGGCCGGAAGGTGCCCGACAAGGTCTTCTACGTGGCGTCCGACCTGGGCGACTTCAGCCTGGTGTGGATGATCCTGGGCGCCCTGCGCGGCCTCCGCTCGGAGCGGGATTGGCACGCCGCGGTCCGCCTGGGCGCGGCCGCGGGGGCGGAATCGTTCCTGATCAACTGGGTGGTGAAGTCGTTCTTCCGCCGCCAACGACCCATCGTCCCGACGGCCCACCCGTACCACCTGCGAATCCCGCTCACCAGCAGCTTTCCCAGCGGGCACGCCACGTCCGCCTTCAGCGCGGCCCTGCTGTTGAGCGACGACGACGCCCTGTGGCCGCTCTACTACTCGGTGGCGGTGGTGGTGGCCGCCAGCCGGGTGCACGTGCGCATCCACCATGCGTCCGACGTGATCGTCGGTGCCGCCCTGGGAACCGCCTTCGGACTCGTGGCCCGCCGCCTCTACCCGCTCCCCCCTCTGCCGACGGTGGTGCCGCCAGGGGGATAGGCGCTAGTTGACGCCGGCCGTTTCGAGATCGTCGATGACGGGCGACCGGGAAGCGAGCACCGAACGCATGTCGAGCAGAAGGTCGGAGACCTCAGCCGTCGACACCAGTTCGCGGCTGTGCATCCACCCGAGGCTCCGGTCAATGATCCGAAGGGCCTCGGAAATTGCGTCTCTCTCGATCGTGGTGCTCATCTCATGTGCTCCTAACACCGGACAGCCTGCTCTGTTCCCTCTAATTCTCGTCACGGCCGATCGCCGGCTTGAGCCCCGTTGTGGAGCCCACCCTAGCCACAGGTCGTTTCGAGTGTGTTTCGGTTACGAAACGGCTCGCTCCTTTGTTGTCTCACCCTCCTGCCATGGTTGAAACCATGAACGAGCAACTCATCCTGCTCCGGCCGGCCGAACAACCGTGGCGTCTCGACGACCATACCCGCGAGATCGGACGCCGGGGGGTCGAAGAGGCCCGGGCCGCGCTGCGCCGTGGGTCCGCCGACGACGGCCGCCGGGCGCCCGGCCAGGCCACCCGCCGCACTGCCGCCTGAGGGCTGGTCCGGGTATCGTGGGGTCCCCGGCCGGCGCCATCGCTTCCCCCCCGCAGCCCCCGCCGCTCCACGAGGCGCCCATGCCCACCAGCTCCATCACGCCATTCCACGACGGCCCGTCCGTGCGTCGCCGGGGGTGGCTCCTGTCCCTGCTGCTGGCCGTCCTGGTCGCGGGATCCGGCTGCACCGCCGTCCACCGGCCGACAGCCGCCCTCCCCGTCCCAGCCCCGCCCGTCGTCGAGCTGCCGATCGGCCTCGACACCACCGTCGACCGGGTGGTCGACGGTGACACGCTCATCGTGGCCGGCGGCCACCGCATCCGCCTCATCGGCGTCGACACCCCGGAGACGAAGGATCCCCGGCGCCCGGTGCAGTGCTTCGGGAACGAGGCGTCGTCGTTCCTCACCGGCCTTCTGCCCCGGGGCACGGGCATCCGCCTGGTGGGCGACGCCGAGGCCCGCGACGTCTTCGACCGCACCCTCGCCTACGCCTACCGCCTGCCCGACGGGCTCTTCGTCAACGCCGACCTCCTCCGCCAGGGCTTCGCCCGCCTCCTCACCATCCCCCCCAACGTGGCCCACGCCGACGAGTTCGTCGTCCTCGCCCAACAGGCCCGGGAGGGGGGTCGGGGGCTGTGGACGGCCTGCGCCACCGATCCGTGAACCGTGCTCGGCGGGCGACGGGGCGCGGTAGCGTCCGACCTGGTGGTATCGCTCGCGGAACGTCTCGGCCACGGCCCCGACGCCCGCCTGCTGATCGTCAACTGCGACGACCTGGGTTCGAGCCATGCGGCCAACGTCGGCGTCTACGAAGCCCTCCGCGACGGTGCGGGCACCAGCGCCAGCCTCATGGTGCCCTGTCCCTGGGCCCGTGACGCGGCCGCCCGCTACCGGGGGGAGGACATCGGGGTCCACCTCACCCTCAACGCCGAGCACGACCTCTACCGGTGGGGTCCGATCACCCACGCCCCCTCGCTGCTCGACGGCGACGGCGGCTTCCCCCGCACCCGTGACGACCTGTGGGACCACGCCGACCTCGACGAGGTCCGGCGGGAGTGCCGGGCCCAGGTGGAGCGGGCCATCCTCTGGGGCTTCGACGTCAGCCACCTCGACTCCCACCTGGGCAGCCTCGAGTTGCGGCCCGAGTTCTTCGACATCTACCTCGAGCTGGCGGTCGAGTTCCGCCTGCCCCTGCGCCTGGGATCGGCCTCCACCGAACGATCGGTCGGGTTCCCGTTCCGCCGGCTGGCCGAGGAGGAGGGCGTCGTGTCCCCCGACCACTTCGTGGCGGTGCGCAGCGTCGGCCGCCGGCGGGCCATCGAGCGGGCCATCGAGGAGCTCGAGCCCGGCGTCACCGAGGTGCACGTGAGCCCTGCCCTCGACACGGGCGAGCTGCGGGCCATGGCGCCCGACTGGTCGGCCCGGGTCGACGACCACGACCTCGTCACCCGCGGCAGCTCCACCCTGCGGGCCCTCGCCGCCCGCTCGGGCGTGGTGTTCCTCGGCTACCGGGAGCTACGCGACCTCCAACGATCCTCCGCCTGAGGCCCCGCTCCGGCGGCGGGCCGCGTGCCCGTCACCATTCTCACTGTCAGTTGAGGTCGACTTTGCCGACCACCACCGGCGACTGGAGGCTCAACACCACTCCGCCGGCGTCCTCCTCGGTGATGGCGAGGGCGGTCACCGGGCCGCTGGCCACGAAGGCGGCGGGCTCGGGCTCGGTGCCGAGGAGCCCCACCGAGATCTTGTTCTCGCCCACCACGGCCCACATCTGGTAGTTCCGGTCGGGGCTGAGCCTGGGCAGGTTGTCGCGGTCGAGGTAGCCCCGGCCGTCGGGCAGCACCCAGGCGTCGACGAAGAGGGCCCCGTCGGGAGACCGCATCTCGACCTTCACCGCCTTCGGGTCGGTCTTGGCCGCGTCGATGGTGCGCTCGAGCTGGCTGCCGTGGCCGCCGGACGCGATCTCGTCGATGCGGCGGCCGTCCTCCACCACCCGCACGCCGAGGACTCCGATCACCGACGCCGCGATCGACGCCGCCGCCACCAGGCCGCCGATGCGCATGCCCCGTCCCCAGCCACCCGACCGTCCGGCACCGCCAGCACCGCCGGCACCGCCGGCATCGCCCGACCGTCCGGAGCGCCCTGAGCCGCCCGAGCGCCCGGCGGCCACGAACGGGCCGGGCCGCGCCGTGCGGCCCTCGTCGGGCGAGGGAGGTTCTACCGCGGGCGGGCTCACCGTGCCCGGCGACGGGGGTCGGAGGGTGGCCAGGTCGAGGGGCGGCGGAGAGTCGACCAGCTGCTCGGAGATGCGGTCCCACACCGCCATGGGGGCACTGGTGACCCCGCTGCTCAACAGCCCGGCCACCTCGACGTGCTCGGCCACCTCGGCCCGGCACAGCCGGCACCCGGTCAGATGGCGCTCGACGGCCACCTGCTCGTCGGCGTCGAGGGCGTCGAGCGCGAAAACGCCCAACAGCTCGCTCGCCTCGGTATGGGTCAACTCGCGAGCCACGGCTCCCCAACTCCCATCTGCACCAACTCGCTGCGCATCCGGCGCAGGCCGGACCGGATACGACTCTTGACGGTACCTTCCGGCGCCCCCAACATCACTGCCACCTGGCGGTAGGTGTGGCCGCCGAAATAGGCCAGCTCCACCGCCTGCCGCTCGTCGACGGGCAGCGCGGCCACCGCCTCCTTGACCTGCTCGGCCACGGTGAGGTCGATGACCTCCCGCTCGATGTCGTCCGAGATCGCAGGCGACTCCCGGGCGTCACGCTCCTCCCGCCGCCTTCGGGAGGTGTCGGACCGCAACCGGTCGACCGAGCGGCCGTGGGTCTGGGCCAGCAGGTAGGAGCGCAACGACCCCCGCTCGGCGTCGAAGCGCTCGGGACGGTTCCACAGCCGGAGGAACACCTCCTGGAGGATCTCTTCGGCCAGCGACCGGTCGTTCAGCAGGCGGCAGGCCAGGGCGTAGGCGGCCCCCGCGTGGCGGCGGTAGGCCTCGGCCAGGGCATCCTCCCGCCAGCGACCGATGGCCACGACGAGCATGGCGTCGCTGGCCTCACGCAGATCGTCCATGGCCATATGCCCTTGTTCGTCGCCGGTGCGGGGGCCGGATGTCCTTATCCTCCCACCCGGCGTCGGTGGCGGGCGCTGCCCCGTCCCGGCCCGGCCAGCGGGCAGAATGACCAGGGTGCCGGGCCATTCGGTAGAAGGACTCCTCGAAGAGGTCCAGGACCTCGACGCCGATCGGCGGGCGGCCCTGCGCGCCTTGGGACGAGGCGCGGGTGCCGTGGCCACCGGCTGCCTTGGCGGTGTGCTCACCGGCCTCCTGAGCGCTCCCCCGGTCGCCGCGGCCACGGGTGGCCGTGTGGCGGCCGATGCCGCCCTCGACATCCAGATGCTGCAGACGGCGTCGTCGCTGGAGACCCTGCTCGTCGACCTCTACGGCGCCGCCCTCGGCACCGGTCCCCTCGGGCCCAACGCCCCGTCGGCCCGGGCCCTGGCCACCATGCCCGACGTCACCGCCCGCAACACCCTGGTCAAGCTGCTCAGCGACACCCAGAACCAGCACCGCGAGCACCGGCAGGCCTTCCAGACCATCACCCTCGCCCTCGGCGGCAAGGAGCAGAGCGCGCCCAACCCCAAGTACACGTCGGGGGTGGCGGCGGCCGACCTCAGCAGCCCCCTGCTCCTCGTCGACTACGCCGCGGTGCTGGAGAAGATCCTCACCGACACCTACGTCGTCGATCTCACCCTGGCCGAGAACGTCAGGGCCAAGGAGGCTCTGGCCGCGGTGATGGCAGTGGAGGCCCAGCACCTGGCCCTGCTGCGGACGATCGGGGTCCTGCTTCGGGACGACACCCCCCAGCTCCTCAAGATCCCCTTCGGCGCCGACCTGGTCAACATCCCCGCCACCGTGGCCGCGGTCGCCTTTCCCCAGGCCCTCGACGAGGTGTCGACGACGGCCGAGCCCGAGTCGGGAGCCGTCCTGTGACGGATGCGGGGTCGGGGCTGACCCGGCGCCGGTTCCTCGGTGTAGCTGCGGCCGCGGCCGTCGGGGTGGGCGTGGGCACCGCCTGTGGCGGTGGGGGCGGGGGCGGCGAGCCGTCGGACACCACCGTCGAGACCCTGCCGCCCCTGGTCGGAGACGTGGCCGTGGCCGACCTCCACGCCCGGCTGGAGAACCTGGCCATCGACACCTACGACGCCCTCCTCACCACCGCTTCGGCCGGGACGCTAGGTCCGGTGCCGGCGCTGGTGGGGGCGGTGGTCGGCACCGCCCTGGCCCAGCACACCGAGCACCTGGCGGTGTGGAACGGGGTGCTCACGGCGGCGGGCAAACCCGAGGTGAACACAGCCGACCCCGGGCTCAAGCCCACCGTCGACGGCATGTTGGCCCAGGTCAAGGACGTCGGCGGGGCGGCCCGGCTGGCCCTCCTCCTGGAGGAGATCCTGGCCGACACCTACCTCAAGTCGATCCCGACCCTGCTCGACAAGGAGTCGGTGCGGTCGGCGGCGCTGATCCTGGCCACCGACCAGCAGCACCAGGTGGTCCTGCGTCTCGTCCTGGGCGAGAACCCGGTGCCGGAGCCGATCCAGATCCCGGACAAGGCCGCCTCGTAGCGGGGGTGGGTCACACGTTCCTAGACGTCGTAGTCGGTGACCTCTCGGATCTTCTCCTGGATGGCTTTGTACTCGGGGCTCTGGGTGAGGGGGAGCAGGCCCATGAGCTTGCCCATGTTGCCGGTGACCTTGATGCGGCCCTGCATGAAGGCGGCGTTGGGATCGAGGTCGCCCTTCTGGATCCGCACCGAGTCGTCCCACGTCAGGGTGAGGGTGAACTCGGAGTCGACGTCGTCGCCCAGTTGGGCCGCGGTGAGCTTGCCGCTCTCGACCACCCAGTAGTAGCGGACGTCGCCGTTGGGCCCGCCGGTGACGTTGTACTGCATGCGGGCGGTGGCCCCGGCCCGCTCGGGGAACGTCTGGGCCAGTTCCTTCTGCACGTCGAGCCACGGCTGGGTCAGGTACTTCTCCATGCCGGCACTTTAGCGGCGGGACATCAGGGCCAGGACCCTAGCGACGGGCGGGCTCCCGCAGGCCGGCGAACAGGTCGTCCTCGGGAGCAGGGGCGTCGACCAAGGAGCGGGCAAGGATGTAGTCGTCGTAGGGGTAGGCGTTCCCGGCCTCCGGCGGGAGACCGAACCAGAAGGGCGATGCGGGGTCGATCTGGGTGGCGTGGGCCAGGAGGGCCGCGTCGCGGATGTTGTCCTCGGGCAGGACGTCGATGCGGGTGGTGATGCGTTCGTCCATGCCCGGACGGTCCCGCCACTCCTCGGGAAATGGCGACTCCAGGCCCAACTCCAGGAACTTGTCGTGGAGGGCCAGGATCCGGGCCTTCGTCCAGGCCGAGTAATACATCTTCGACGGCTGCCACGGCGGTCCGAGGTGGGGGTAGCGGTCGGGGTCGCCGGCGGCGTCGAAGGCGACCACGCTGATGTCGTGCACCCGCAGGTGGTCGGGGTGGGGGTAGCCCTCCTGGTCGTCGGCGTAGGTGACGATCACCTGGGGTCGCTCCCGGCGGATCACCTCCACCAGCCGGCCCACGGCCTCGGCCAAATCGGCGGCCGCGAAGCACCCCGGCCGGCTGTTGGCCTCGGTGTCGGCCATGCCCGAGTCGCGGTAGCCGAGCATCACCACCTCGTGGTAGCCGATGATCTCAGCCGCCCGGGCGAGCTCCTCCAGGCGGACCTCGGGCAGCCGCTCCCTTACCTCGGGACGGTCCATGGCCGGGTTGAGGATGTCACCCTCCTCGCCCCCGGTGCAGGTGACAAGCACGCAGCGAACGCCTTCCCGTGCATACCGGTGAATGGTCGCCGCGCCTTTGGACGCCTCGTCGTCGGGATGGGCGTGGACGGTGAGGAGGCGAAAGGCCGCGTCGGTGGTGTCGTCCATGGCCCCAACGGTACTGGCGGTTGGTTCCCTATCGATGAGTTGTGGCTGGCGGGGGAGGGCGGCCAGACTCGGACGGTGAAAATCGCATTCGTCGGATCGTTCTCCACCGGCAAGACCACTCTGGCCGACCTCTTCGCCAAGGAGTGGGACCTCCCGCTGCTGCCCGAGGTGGCGCGGGAGGTGGTGAAGCTCGGCTTCCCCCTCGACATGAGCGCCACCGCCGAGACGGAGACGCTCATCTTCCTCAAGCAGTGGCGGGCGGAGGCGGTGCACGACAAGTTCGTCGCCGACCGCTCGATCTACGACGTCCTCGCCTACGCCGACTGGGTGATGGAGCACAACGACCCCGGCCGCAAGGAGAACCACCTCTGGTACGAGTCGCGAGAGATCGCCCTCCTCGACCTCCGCGCCCGCTACGACGAGGTCTTCTACCTCCCCATCGAGTTCCCCATCGTCCTCGACGGCCTCCGCCCCGACGACACCACCTTCCAGGCCGACATCGACCGCCGCATCGTCGCCCTCCTCCACGACGCCGACGTGAGGTTCACCTCCCTCACCGGCCCCATCGACACCCGCCAAACCCAAGTCCGCCACGTCGTAGGCCGCTAACCCCAACGCCGTCCTCCTTCGCGGCGGACAGCCATCGACGTCAGTCCCAGGCGGTGGGCCAGGCCGCTGTCGTCCGCCGGCATGAACGTCCCCGCCGTTTCGGTCCCCGTCGCTGCGCCCAGCCGCCGAACAAGCCCGCTCGGACGTCAACCAGGCCCAGTCCCTCACGCCCCCGGTCCCCCTGGAAGGCCATCTGCCCATGCGGCCGGTTTCAGCCACCCGGCGCCCTGGGCTGCCCGGCCTTCCGTCACCCGTCCGCCGCACCAGACCGTCCCTCCGCAAGGCCGTCTCCCTCCGCAAGGCCGTCCTTTCCGCAAGGCCGTCCCCTCCGCACCAGGCCGGCCCTCCGGCCCAAGCCCTCCCGGCACCCAGGCGCGTCCGGGCACCCAACCCCCTCCGAGTAGGCAAGGGGCGGGGTATCCGGCGATCGGTCACCCCGGCCACCGGGCCGTCCATCCAAAGCCAGCCCCCCGACTACCCGGTCCGCTGGGCCACCCTGCCGCTGGGCGAACCAGGCCTTCCGCCGACGCGGCTCATGGCGGCGCCGGACCATTCACCTTCGCTCCACCTTCGGCGTTCCGAGGATGCCGCTCGTCCTCTGGGGGCACGAGGGCCCGTTTGCCCCGGCCTTCGACCAGGGACCAGTTCTGTCTGGTCTTGAGGGCGTGACAGTGCGTACAGAGACGATCGAGCAGGTCCAACACGGTGAAGTGGGTGCGGGACCAGTCGATGCGGTGGTCGTAGTCGAGACGGGCCTGGGCGCTGCAGGCCTCGTTGGCGCAGCTCGGGTAGAGCCACTGCAGCGCCGTCTGCTGCAAGGCGTTGGGCCGCCGCCCGAGATGGGCCACGCCCAGCAGCTTCTGGCCCTTGGTGACCACCGCGGTCAGGAACGGGTCGTCGGTATCGATCATGTCCCGCACCGCGGAGACTGCCACCGGCCCGAAGCCGGCGATCTCACAGACCTCGCCCTCGATGGCATAGCCCCGCAGCAGCACCCCCAAATCGACCCGCACGATGACCTTGGACCCGCCTCCTCCCCGGGCGGGCCGGCGGGCCCCAGACCCCTTGGAGTGCGGACCAACGACAATTTCGGCCCGGGCGTCGACTGAGGAGGCCCCGGGCTCGGCGGCGGCGGACCCGCTGTTGGCGACACCGGCCTCGGCGGTGCCTCCGGTCAGCGTTGCCTCCGGCCTCGGCGGTGCCCCCGGCCTCGGCGGGCCCCGATTCCGGGGTGGCTCCGTCGACTCCGAGCGCTGGCGGCTCGCTGGCCGCCGCTGCCGGGGATTCGGCGCTGACTGCCCCAGCACACGACTGGCGGGCCATTTCGGTCAAGGCGTCGGCGGAGTAGGCCTCGGGGGGTTCGTGGCGGCCTTCGGAGCGGGCCTGGCGGAAGACGGCTTCGCGGAAGGGATCGAGGGCGGCCATGATGCGGGCGCCGACTTCGGGGTTGTTGCGGCAGTGGAGGTGCCATTCGCCCTCGGCGTCGGTGAAGGATCGAAGCGACCGGCGTTGGTGGATGCGACGGCGGCGGGCTTCGACGTCGACGCCACCGGCGGCCTTCGTGCGGGCGCATTGTTGGCGCAGCTCGGCCAGGGGCGACCGACGAGCCGTCTCCAGCAACTCCGCCTCCGCGCCCGGGTCGGCCACGGCCGCGTCGGCGATGGCCGCCGCCTGCTCCGCCGAGAGCTCGCCCCGGCGGGCGGCGGCCGCGGTCTCGGGCAGCGCACCCAATCGGCGGGCGGTGTCGATCACCGACGCCGCCTGAACCACCGACGTGCCCGTCCGCCGCGCCAGTTGGTGCGCCGCCGACCGCTCGCCCTCGGCCCGCCACGTGCCAACTTCGGCCAGACGCGCCGCGGCCAGACCCTTGAGGTTGGCCGCGATCTTCTCGATCCGCGACGCCTCCTCGACGACCTTCTCGGCCTGGGCCGCCGACAGCACGGCCGCGTCGAAGCCGGCGGCGTACCCGCTCAGCGACTCCCGCAGCTCCGCGATCCCCACACCCATAGCCGTGCCTACCGTCCGAAAACGAAGCGACCTACAAAGGGGGAAGTGAAACCAGCCACTACCGAACTGGTGTTCGCATCCTACCACTCCCCCACCGCAATGCAAGCCATTCGAATGCCTGGCTAGCGTCGCGGCGGTGATGACCGCGTGGGCTTACGAGGGCGACGGCTTCAAGGAGATCCCCAGCGCCGACGTCTCCGAACAGCTCGGTGTCGACAAGCGGATCGTGTGGGTCGACGTCGTCGATCCCACCGAGGAAGACCTCGCCTGCGTCCAGAGTGAGTTCTCCCTCCACGCCCTGGCCATGGAGGACATCCGAGAGCGACACCAGCGGCCCAAGATCGAGACCTACCCCAGCCACTCCTTCCTCGTGGCCTACACCCGCGACCGCTACGAGGTCGAGATGTTCGTGGGCCAAGGATGGCTGGTCACCGTCGGCCCCGAGGGCTACTCCACCGAGAGCGTCCGCACCCGTTTCGTACGGACCCACATCGAGAAGCCGACGGTGGGCTATCTCGTCTACGTCCTCCTCGACGAGATCGTCGACGGCTATTTCAACGCCGCCGACGAGATCGAGGAGCTCCTGGAGGCCTTGGAGGAGCGCATCTTCGCCGACGATCTGCCCCAGGAACAGGACATCCAGCAGGACCTGTTCGACGTCCGCCGCAAGCTGCTCGAGTTCCGCCGCGTGGTCGTGCCCCTCCGCGACGTGGTCCAGGTGCTCCTCCGTCGGGAGCCCGACTGGGTCGACGACCTCACCGCCACCCACATGCAGGACGTCTACGACCACATCCTCCGGGCGGTGGACGTTATCGACAGCCAGCGCGAGCTCATGGGCAACGCCGTCGACGCCCACCTGGCCATCATCTCCAACCGGGTCAACGAGGTCATGAAGCGGATGACGTCGTGGGGCGCCATCCTCCTCGGCTCCACCCTGGTGGCGGGCATCTACGGCATGAACTTCGACCACATGCCCGAGCTGCACTGGCGCCTCGGTTACGCCTGGGCCCTCGGTCTGATGGCCATCATCACCGTCGTCGGCTTTCGCTTCTTCAGACGGCGGAGCTGGCTCTAGCAGTAAGGGTGTCCGAACACTTCGAGTTAGGAGATCTTGACTCGGCCCCGCCGGATCGACCAACATCCGACTCGAAACCGAGGAGGACAGGTGCGTAGAAGTCGACTGGTGGCGTTGGGGATGGCCGTGGTCTTCACCGTCGGACTCGCGGCCTGCGGATCGTCGGACAGCGACGATGCCGAGGTGGGAAACGACTCGGCTACCGAAGCGGCCCCCTGCGAGCCGGTGGGCACCGACCTCAAGGCCAACGCCCTCAAGACGGTCGCCCTCGAGTTGAAGGAGTTCTCGTTCACACCGTCGACGGTGGAGGTGGGGGCCGGCATCGTGACCTTCGCCGCCAACAACACCGGCACCTCCAACCACGAGGTTGCCTTCCTGCCCGGGGGCGGCGACGTGCCCCTGACCACCGCCGGCACCCCGGACGAGGACGCCCTGGGCGCGGCTGGCGCCTTCGAGCTGGAGGCCTTCGGGCCCGGCTTGAGCTGCGAGGCCACCTACGACCTCAAGCCCGGCACCTACACCCTGTTCTGCATCGTCACCGACCCCGACGGCCAGACCCATTACCAGAAGGGCATGCGGGGCAAGCTCACCGTCGCCTAGCCCGCCCAGGCCGCCGCCGCCCCGCCCGCAGCCCCCCGCCCGCCGCTCGGCGCCCGCCCCCCGACTACCAGCGGCTGGCGGACCCCGTGGGGACGAGTTCGTCCTCGCCTGTCTCGTCGTCGCTGATCAGCTCGTAGCCGCAGAGCGCGGCCAGGTGATGATGACCCTCGTCGGGACCGGTGGCGATGAGCTCGTCGTCCGGCTCCAGCGCCACCGTCGGACGGGGCCGGTACACGTACCGCCCACCCCGGCGAATGGCGAGGACGAAGAATCCCGTCTCCGTCTCCAGGCACAGGTCCCGGAGCGTGCGGCCGTCGGCCTGTGACCCGGCCGCCACCGGCACCCGCACGACCACCTCGTCGGCGTCGCCCAGGGCCAGGGCCAGGATCGGGTGGACCTCCTCCCCCTGCTCGATGAGCCACACCATCTGCTGGGCGGCGTCGCCGATCTCCTCCGCCGCCTGGGCCAGGTGCATGAGACCCCGCAGCCCGGACGGGTCGACCCGCTCCTGCGCCGCCCGCAGCACCCACAGCTCGAGCCGCTCCATCATCTCGTCGAGCCGGTCCTCGAGGTGGTTGACCTCCGCCGCCAGCCCCTGGTCGCGCAGGACCAGCGCCGAATAGGCCAGCCCCACCGCCACCTCGGAGATGTTCTTCATCTCCACCAGCACGTCGATGGCCCGGTCGAGGTCGGACACCTCCACCTCGTCGGCCGCGTGGGGGGGCTCCCACGCCGGCGCCCCCGCCAGTTGCCGCAGCTCGGTGATGCCCGCCGCCGCCCCCTGGAGGAACAGGACGTCGCCCGGTTGCAGCACCATGTCGCCGTCGATCTCGGTGTTCCACTCCCGACCCCGACGCAGCGCGACCACCCGCATCCCGACCTCGACCGGCAGCTCCAGGTCGGCCAGCGTGTGGCGGGCCATGGCCGAGTCCTCGCGCACCCGCACCCGGTGGGAGATCTCCTCCGCCTGTGACAGGTCGGCCACCAGCGCCCGGGGGATGCCGAGCCGGCGGGTGACGATGCGGGCGATGTCGACGGCGGCGTTTCCCAACCGCTCGATGGCGCTCACCACCTGCAGCACCGAAGCCATGGCGTCGGCGTCACGCGGCGACCGGGCCGCCAGCACGCAGATGGCTCGCATCTCGTGGATCAGGTCGGACAGCTGGTCCTCGAGCTCCTCCACCTCCTCGGCCATGGCCGTGTCGCCGAAGTACACCGCGGCGTAGCCCAAGTCGATCATGAGCTCGGAGGTGTCCTTCGCCTCCGAGAGCATCGTCTTGAGATTTCGGGGTCGTTCGTCCATGAAGGGGGTGCCTCCTGAGCCTAGGCCACACCTAGGGCGACGATGATGAGGATGAGGAACAGGGCGCCGGCGAAGTCGACCGACGACGTCACCAGCGGGATCCCGTAGGTGTCGGGGTCGACGCCGAAGCGGACGGCGGCGATGGTGCCGTAGTAGGCCACCGCCACCACGAAGGCCACGGCGAGGAATCCGCCCAGCAGCGAGGCGCCGACCATCTGGGGCAGCCCAGGGCTGGCCTGGCCCAGCGCCCGCCCCACGTAGTGGGCGCCGACGCCGTTGAACAGGTACACGGGCAGGCCCAGGAGGAGCATCATGGCGCCGTCGAGGCGGGCGTCGCGGCTGGGAGCGGGGGTGGGCGCCATGACACCCAGGTGGAGCTTGGTCGACAGCCGGGCCGAGAGGATGCCGCCCAGCGCCCCCGCGCTGCTGATGAAGGCGGGGAAGAGGATGAGCAGGGCGGGGTAGGTCGAGAACGTGTCCAGCCGCTTCTCGATGGCGATGCCGGCCATGGTGCTCAGGCAGGTGGCAGCCAGCAGGATGGGCGTGGACTCACGCACCACCTGCCGCAGCACGTCCTGGTGCGACCGCCAGGCGAGGACGAAGGCGGCCGCCGCCAGCGACCCCACGAGGGCACCCAGGACGTCGGAGACACGGGGGAGGTCGACCACCAGCAGGCTGGCGATCCACAGCGCGGGCAGGGTGAGCACGTCGCCGAGGGTCGACACGATGGGCGCGGTCACGTTGTCGAGGTCCCAGTCGTAGCGGACGGAGCCGGCGGCCAGGGCGATGGTGGCGACGAGAACCACCAGCGAGGCCAGGAGCCCCCCCACCACCGAGATGAGGGCCAGGTCGAACACGGAGATGGTGTCGGCCACCCCCAGGGCGACGGCCACCACCTTGGCCACCACTGCCAGCAGCATCGAGAGCATGAGGGTGAGGACGAGCGACGCGACGACGTTCTGGCCGACCAGGGTGCGGGGGCGCAGCGAGAGGCGGAACGTGCCCACGTGGATCGACGTGCTCAGGCGGTTGCCCAGGGACGAGAACACGTTGCCCCGCAGGCCGATGGCGGCGGGGACGAGCACCAGCAGCCCCGGCAGACGCTCGAAGGTGCCCGTGATCGAGCCCAGGACCGCCCCCGCCAGCAGGCTGGTGGAGCTGTTCAGGCAGAGCGAGACCAGGCTCTGGCGGGCGCCATCGGTGCTCGGCCCGAGGAGCGCCAGCAGCCGGCGGGTGAGGTCGATCGGCCGCACGACCTTGCGGGCCCGGCGGATCGGCACCGCCACCGTGGTACCGACCTTGGCGCCCACTCTGATCGCCTGCCGGGGCAGCTGCCGGGGTGGGGTGCGCTCGCCCCGCCCGCGGCCGCGGCGGTCGCGCTCGGGGGAGGAACGGCGGGCGGGAAGCGCCCCGTCCCGAGGCCGCTCCTCACGAACCGGCCGGCGGCGGGCGGGAGTGGGGTCGGACGAGCCTCCGGACGACCCGTCGGCCAGGGCCCCGTCGGCGTTGACCCCGGTGGCCCCGTCGGCCGTGGCCCCTTCGGCCGCCGTGCTCCGGTCGGCGCCATCCCCGTCCGGCGCGCCGCGGCGGGGGCGGCGGGTCTTGGGACGGCTAGGCCCGGTGCGCCCCGGCACCGGGGACGCGCCGGAGCCGGCGCCCGTGCGGCGTGCGTGGCGTGCCATGACTCGGCGGTTCCGCCATCGGGGTCCTCCAGCCTCGACTCAGGGGGATTCTACCGGGGGTCCGGCACCGGTCGGCGGACGCCGCGGTCCCCCGCCCCTACTTGCGGAACATCGCCTTGAGTCGGGCCTTGATCGCGGGCATCCCCGGCGAGGTGATCCGGATCAGGGTCGGTTCAAACGATTCCGACCCGACCAGGGCTTCCAGGATGATCCCGCAGCCCACCACCAGCGTGCGCAGCGGGTCGGCGATCTCCTGGACGAACTTCAGGTAGTAGCCCTCGGTCCCGTCCGGGTTCTCGACGGGCGCGTCCTCGTCGAGCGGGCGGATCTCGGCCACAGCCGTCCCCTCCTCGTCCCGCACGTAGGTGAGGCTCTGCCGCCAGTCGGTGACCTCGAGGGACCCGATCCGGCCGCCGTCGCGCTCGAGGTCGAAGATGGGCTTCACGACGCCGCCCATCCGGATGACCCAGCCGATCTCGTCCCCGTTGGCATCGGCGAGGTACACCGCCGGGCGCGGGTGGGGACGACTGAAGTCGGCCGAGAAGAGGAGCCGGTCACTGGCGTCGTAGACGAAGAGCGGACCGGAATCGACCTCGTTGGACAGCTTCTTCAGCCCCTGCCGCTCAGCTCGCCGGGCCGTCCCGATCTGCCGCCAGCGCTGGTCGAACAGGTGGTAGTCGGGCATGAAGCTGTTGCGCCACGTCTGGACGACGACGAGCACCGGCTCGGTGAAGATCGTCCCGCTCATCCGACCGACCGTTCCGCCATGGAGTCCTCCGCCTCGTCGCCGTCGCCGCCGATCCTACCGGCCGGGTCTCGTTCAGCGGGGGACGCGCAGGTCGGTCCCCATGGCGTGGGTGGTGGTGGCCGCCCCGTTGGTGGTCTGCTCGCCGGTGGGCGCCCTCCGCCGACCGTCGAGGAACCAGTCGGCCCCGAAGTTGTCCGAGCGGGACACGAGGACCGCCAGGACCAGGAAGTAGCCGAGGAACCCGAGCAGCAACCCGATCCCGTAGGCGCCGAGCAGGTCGCTCTTGGCCGGGAACATGGCCAGGACGGCGGTGCCACCGATGGCGGCCACGATCCCGCCCAGGTCGATGAGCGACACCCCGTCCCGGCGGTAGCGGTTCACGAAGTAGAGCTGCCAGCCGATGACGAACCCGAAGCTGCCCGCGCCCAGGAGCTGGAGCACCGACGCCTGCTCGGCGGCCATCAGGCGTGCTGCCATTGGGCGGACGGAACCGGAGCCAGCACCCGGGGGATGCGGACCTCGTCGCTCACGAAGGGGATGTACACCAGCCCGAGCGGGTTCCCCTCCTTGAGGAGAGCCAGGCGAGTGGCGTGGATGGCGACCCCCACCGACTCGCCGTCGACCAGCAGGAACCTCAGGAACGTCTCTGCAAAGGCGCAGGCCAGAGACTCGAAAACGGTCACCTGGGTGCCGATCACCCCCGCCGCGTTGGCCTGGCCGACGAGGGCAGTGACCAACTCGATGGGCGTCTCGGGACCGACGGCGGCGGTGTTGCAGCCGTTCACGATCACCAGCGGGCGGGAGTCCCACTCGATGTCCCAGCCGGCGAGGACGCTGCCGGTGATGAGGTCGTCGGTCAGGGGGCCGACCTGGATGTAGGCGATGGAGGAGTCGGTCCCCCCGTGGCAGTAGAAGTAGACCAGCGCCGGGTCACTCGTCTGCAGCGCTTGGAGCAGGGAGTTGCGGGAGTCGAGAACGTCCCAGGTCCGGTCCGGGTCGAGCCCGCGCAGCACGTCCATGTGCCCGGGCAGACGGGAGAAGCCGGGATCGGTGGACACCCCGGCGGGGATGGCGGCGTCGACCGAGCCTCCCGCCTCCAAGGGAACGTCGAGCGGGGCGCTCTCACCGTCACCGATCGACTGGGGCACCCCGATGACGTGGCGGAAGCCCCAGAACCCGGAGGGGCACACGACGTTGTTCCGCCCGTGGCTGGGACAGAAGCCCCGGAAGCACGCCGACGCTTCGAGGGGCTCGTCGGCGGCCAACGCCTCGACGAAGGCGACGCACAGTTCGAGGTTCGACGCCTTGGAATCGAGGGGGTGGTCGTACAGGAACGCGGCCGGCACCACGTCGGTGGCGTCGCGCCGGTTGGCCACCTGGATCCGGCCGGGCCGGCGCAGGATCCGGCCCAAACGGCGCCGGGCGCTGCGCTCGTCCCCGGGGGCGTCCTGGCCCAGCCGGTTCACCAGGGCGATGTACGTGTCGTAGCCGAAGCGGGCCAGCCGGATGAGGTCGCGTTCCAGCCGGTCGACATCCTTCGGGCCGTCGTACCGGTAGCGGAGGGGCCGGCCCGGCGCCCGCTCGCAGGCGACGGCTTCCAGCTGCTCCCGCAGCAGGGCGCTGAGCCGGCCGAGCTCCTCGGAACCGATGGGGGCGGTCGACTCGAACCCGTCCTCGCCGAACAGCCGGAGGCTGTGGTTGCCGTCGCCGTTGTCGTTGAGCATGAGGCTCAACTGGTGGGGCGCCAGCTGGTCGAGGTGGGCCGGGTCGAGCGAACGGGACAGCACGTAGTCCCGGTCTCGGGTGACCGCAGGGATGCCTGGCTGCGCCGTGCGGGCGGGGCCCTCCTCGACGGTGGCCGATACCACCCAAGACTGCACCAGCACGTGGCGGTGGTAGAGGCTGCACCGAACCCGGTGGGTCCCGGCCGTGTCCGGCGCCTGGACCGGGAACAGCACCCGGCCGCCGGAGGATGGCACCCGAGCGGTGCCGGCGGGGTGGTGGCCGCCGTGGTGGCGAACCGTCGCCGCCCCATCCGGGGCCAGCTCGAGCTCGCCCACGCTGGACACGATGTCGAACTCGCCCTCGTACCCGAAGAGCACCACGTCGAGCTGCACCCGACGGAGGGCGGGATCGGCCACCGGCGGGCCGAGCTCGAGCCAGAAGTGGTACGGCCGCCCTGCGATCAACGGGCGGGTCTCATCGAGCGGGGTCATGGGGTCGTCGGCGGACGAGAACCCGGTGCGGACGGCCCGCTCGCCGGGTCGCAGGCCGTCGCTCCCGTCGTCGTGGCCATCGCCATCGCCGTCGCCGTCACCGCCGTCTCCGTCGCCGCCACCACCTCCACCTCGGCGCCGGACCAGGGCCGACCCACCGCCGCCCGTGAACAAGGCGAGCATCGCGACCAGCGCGATCGGCCACACCGGCATTCCGTCCACGGCGGCGGCGATGAGGACGATCGACGCCTCCCGGCAGCCGCTCTCGTCGCAGGCGACTATGCGATGCGCCCCTACGGCCCCGTCGGCCGGAAGCGCCACCGGGGTGTCGATCCGGCCCCCTTCGTCGGGCGTCAGCGAGGCGAGGAGGCGGCCGTCGGCGGCGACGTCCCAGTACAGCTTCGTCTCGCCCCGGTAGCCCTCGCCGCTGACGGTCGCCTCGACGCCGGGCTCCGCCGCCTGGGGCGTGACGGCGAGGGTCATGATCTTCTGGTCGGGGGGGAGGGTCGTCGCCGTGGTCACGGTGGTCACCGTGGTCGTCGTGGTCACGAGGGCGGCGGTCCCGTGCCCGGACAGCGCCACCCGCTCGTCGGGGACCCCGCCGCCGAAGCCGACCGTGAGGTTCGCCGACCGGTCCGTCGCCGACTCCGGCTTGAACTCCACCCGCACGTCGCACGCGCCCTGGGCCTGCAGGCTGGTCCCCTGCCGGCAGGTGCCGCCGGCGACGGTGAAGTCGTTATCGCCCGCGGAGGTGATCTGGTCGAGCACGACCGTCTGGTGGCCGACGTTGACGACGGAGACGGAGCGGATCGCCGGCGCGGCGCCGACGCGGAGGTCACCGAAGGGAACGGCGTCGGGCGAAACCTCCACACCGACCACGGGCGCCACCACCCTCGCCCGCAGGTCCACCACCTCGCTCACGCCCAGGTTCTCGTCCTCGACGAGCACCTTTCCCGTCCGCTCGCCGAGAACGCTGGGAACGAACCGGACGCCGACCTGGCACGTCTCGTCCGGCTCGAGGACGGCTGGCCCGCAATCCGAGGCGTCGGCCGTGAACTCGCCGGGGCCCGAGGTGACCTGCAGGTCGAGCGGGACCGTGCCGGTGTTGGTGACGGTGAGGATCTTCGCCTGCGACGGGGCCGGGCTGCCAAGCTCGACCTCGCCGAACTCCAGTCGATCGGGCCTGACGTCGGCCGAGACCTCGCTGGCGGCGACACCCGTGCCCGACAGCTCGGCGACGTAGAGAGTGTCGAGAGCGTTGGATTCCACGACCAATGCGACGGTCCAGATACCGGGCGCCCGGGGCACGAAGGCGACGGAGACGGTGCAGATGCCGTTGAGGTCCGCCAGCGGGTCGGGCACGCACGTCCAGCCGCGGACGATGAAGTGGTCCTCGCCCGCCCCCGAGACGTAGGCCCTGTCCACCGTGAGTGGCCCGTGGGCGGTGAAGGCCAACTCGTCGCTCATGGCGCCTACGAGGATGGAGCCGAAGGCGGCCTGGTTCGGTACCAGATCATCGAAGTCGACTTGCGCCGACGCGGCCGATCCCGCGCCCAACGCGGTGATGGCGGCCACCAACGCCGCCTCGACAAGTGCTACCGCCGCTCCCCGCCTCATGTCCGCCACCCCCCGGGCCAGACCTCGACCGCTTCTACGGTCATGAGCCCGACGGCGAAGGCCTGATACAACATTTTCGGCAGGGGGCCGGCGGCGCCGGCGGTTACGTCGGGAGCTCCTGGGGCATCTTCGTCTGCAGGGCGCCATCCGTCGTCCGAGTACGTCCGGCTCAAAGGGGACACATGCGCAAGGTCATCGCGGCGATGCTGGCCGGTTCGATTCTCGTCTTCGGCGCCGCCGCGTGCGACGACAACTCCAACGCCGGCGACAAGATCGACGAGGACGACACCAACTTCGGCCCCGGCGACGGCGAGGACGAGGTCGGCCCCGGGCGGTAGCCCCCGGCCGAATCAGATCAGCCGGCCCGGATCAGCCGGCCCGGATCAGCCGGACCGGTCGGGTCCGGCTCGCTCGATGTCGACGTAGACGACCAGGCGGCGTTCGCGCTCCATGGCCGCCCGGTAGTCGTCCCAGTCGGGGTGCTCGCCCGCCGCCCGCCGGTAGTAGTCGATCAGCGGCTCCATGGCGTCGGGCAGCGACAGGGTGGTCGCCGTCCCGTCGACCTGCACCCACTCCCACGAGTTGGCCTTGGTGACGAGCACCGACACCCTCGGGTCGCGGCGGAGGTTCTTGACCTTGTAGGCCGTCTCCCGGCTGCTGATCACCACCCGGCCCTCGTCGTCGACGACCGCGCCCACGGGCGACATTTGGGGCCGACCGTCCGTCCGAAACGTGCACAGCACCGCCGAGTGGTGCTCACGGATGAAGTCCCGCGCCTTGTCCAGGTCCATGACGGTCAGCCTTTCACGGGACGGTTGCGGGCCCGGGCGGTGACCGCCGAGTAGTCGTGGGGGCCGAGGCCCTCCGCCTCCGACAGCTCGAACCAGGCCCGGGCGGCCATGGCCAGGGGCAGTTGCAGGCCCGCGTTCTGCGCCGTCCCCGTCACCAGGCGCATGTCCTTGGCCGCCAACGCCAGCTTGAAGTTGGGCGGGTAGCGACCCGACTCGATCATTGTCCCGCTTGCTCTTCACCGTCACCCCGATGGGCGACTCGGCCAGGATGTCGAGCACCGTCGTCTGGTCGAGGGCGAACGAGTCGGCCAGGGTGAGGGCCTCGGCCAGGCCGGCCATGAGCGCCCCCAGGATCGAGTTGGTGACCAGCTTCATGGCCGCCCCCGACCCCGGCGGACCCATGTGCAGGGGCCGGCCCAACGCCTCCAGCACCGGCTTCCACTCCTCGAACAGGTCGGGCTCGGCGCCCACGAAGATCTTCAGGGTGCCGTCGGTGGCCTGGGGGACGCTGCCGAGCACGGGGGCGTCGATCACGTCGACGTCGTCGGGGACCCGCTCCGTCAGCTCCCGAATGACGTCGGGGCCGACGGTGGACATCTCCACCAGGGTGTGCCCGTCCTCCATCCCCTCCACCAACCCGCCCGGCCCGAAGACCACCTCCTCCAGCGCCTCGGGGGTGGCGAGCATGGTGAACACGGCCTCGGCGTCGCGGGCGGCGTCGGCCGGCGTGGCCATCAGGCGGGCCCCCCGCTCCACCAGGGACGCGGCCTTGTCCGGCGAGCGGTTCCACACCACCAGGTCGTGGCCGGCGTCGAGCAGGCGAGTGGCCATGGGTAGGCCCATCTGACCCAGTCCGACGAAGGCGAGGGTTGTCATCCCCCGTTTCTACTCGCCGCCGGGGCGATTCAGATTCGGTTCAGATTCGGGACAGCTCCACCAGCACCGCCCGCTCGATCTCCCGGGCGTGGTCGCCGTCGGCGATCTTGGCCCCGTGGGCGTCGGCCACGTAGAAGCTGTCGACCACCTCGTGGCCGAGGGTGGCGACCTTGGCGTGGCGGATGTCGAGGTGGAGGTCGGCCAGGGCCCGGGTGATGCGGTAGAGCGTGCCCAGACGGTCGGGCGCCCGCACCTCGACCACGGTCGACGTGGCCGACGCCCGGTTGTCGACGGTGACCGACGTGCGGGCGGGCACGGCCGACACCGACCCCGGCGGGCGGGGACGGTCGGCGTAGCGCCGGGCCCGGTCGGCCACGCTCGCCTCCAGCGACATCCGGCCCTCGAGCACCTTGCGCAGGTCGGCCTCCACGTCGGCCCAGTCGGGCAGGTCGTCGAAGACGGGCTGCACGTGGAACTCCTCCAGCGCCTGGCCGTCGTCGCCCGACCAGGCCCGGGCGCTGAGCACGTCGAGGCCGTGGAGGGTGAGGGTGCCGGCCACCTTGGCGAACAGCCCGGCCCGGTCGTGGGCGGCGATGGTGACGTGCGACCCGTTCCCCCGCACCACGACCTCGCCCGCCTCCTGGGCCTGGGTGACGAGGTCGAGATGGTCCTCCGACGGGAAGGCGCCCTGGGCCCGGGGCCGTTGCCCGCCGGTGAGGGTCGCGATGGCGTGGCCCACCAGGTCGGAGACCAGGCCGCCCTTCCACGGGCTCCACGCGGCGGGGCCGGTGGCGAGGGAGTCGGCCTCGGTGAGGGCGTGCAGCAGCTCGACCGTGACCGGGTCGCCCAGGGCGGTCGCGACCGCGGCCGCGGTGGCGGGGTCCTCCACGTCGCGGCGGGTGGCGAGGTCGGCCAGCAGCAGGTGATGGCGGACGAGGGCCACCAGCACGGCCACGTCGGCCGGCGGGAAGCCCATGCGGGTGGCGGCGGGGCCGACGACGGCCACCCCCGTGAGGCTGTGGTCGGTGCCCAGCTCGGGGACGAAACCCTTGCCCAGGTCGTGCAACCAGGTGCCGACCAGCAGCAGGTCGGGACGCGACACCCGTCCCACCAGGGCGGCGGCGTTGGCCGCCGCCTCGCACAGGTGCCGGTCGACGGTGAAGCGGTGGTAGGCGTTGCGCTGGGGCTTGCACGACACCTTGGCCCACTCCGGCAGCACCCGGCTGAGCAGGCCCTTCTGGTCGAGCGCCTCCAGCACCGGGATGGCGGCCCGGCCCGCGCCCAGGAGCGACACCAACGCCTGGCGGGCCTCGTCCGGCCACGGGTCGCCCGGACCCACCGCTTCCGCCGCCAGCCGGTTGAGGGCCGACCGGCTGAGGCGGGTGCCGGAGCCGGTGGTGGCCGCGGCCGCCGCCGCCCGCAGGACGAGGCTCCGGTCGTGGGCCGGGTCGGCGTCGGCGGTCAGCTCCACCCGACCGTCGCGCAGCACCAGCCCGGGTCCCAAAGAGCGGTCCCTCGCCACCGCCCGCCCGATCGGACCCCGCAACGACGACCGGATTCGGTCCCACGAGTCGTCGCTGGTCCAGGCCACGGTGCGGGCGGCGGCCGCCAACCGGGCCATGAGGACGTCGGCGTCGGCGTCGCCCAGGGCCGCCGCCACCCCGTCCTGGTCCTGGAGCAGGAGGCGGTCGACCGCCTTCCCGGTGCGCCGGTGGAGCTCGATCCGCACCGAGAGAAGGACGTCGAAGGCGGCGGTCAACGCCTGGTGGTCGTCGTCGAGGAGGATGCGGCGGGCCGCCTCCGCCCACCGCAGGGAGTGGACGTCGCGCAGTCCGCCCCGCCCGTCCTTGAGGTCGGGCTCGAGGAGGAACGCGACCTCGCCCGACTTGGCGTGGCGGGCGTCGACGCCTGCGCCCAGGGCGGTCAACCAGCGGGCGGACTTGTTCCGCCACGCCCCGACCGCCCGCTCCTGCAGGTCGGTGGCGATGGCGGGGTCGCCCGCGATGAGGCGGGTGTCGAGGAGCGACGTGGCCGTGTCGAGGTCCTCGCCGGCCAGCGACAGCGCCTCCTTCACCGACCGCACCCCGTGGCCCAGCTTCAGCCCCGCGTCCCACAGCGGGTACCAGATCCGGTCGGCCAGCTTCTTGACCTCGCCCAGGTCCCGGTCCTTGCGGGTGTGGATCAGGAGGACGTCGAGGTCGCTCCCGGGGCAGAGGTCGCCCCGGCCGTAGCCCCCCACCGCCACGAGCGCCACCCCCGGCGCCCCCGACCCGAGCAGGCCGGCCAGCCACGAGTCGGCCAGCTCGGTGTAGGCCCGGCAGAAGTCCGTCCCCTTGAGCGAGGAGTCCGCCAGGAGCGCCGATCGCTCCTGGCGGACTCTCACGGGCACATCGGAATCAGAGAGCGTCGTGTCCCATCTCCCCGGTGCGGATACGGACCAGGTTCTCGACGGACGTCAGCCACACCTTCCCGTCGCCGATCTTCTCGGTGCGGGCGGCGGTGACGATGGCGTCGATGATGGCGGCCGCCTCGGCGTCGTCGGCCACCACCTCCACCTTCACCTTGGGGACGAAGTCGACGGTGTACTCGGCGCCCCGGTAGACCTCGGTGTGGCCCCGCTGCCGGCCGAACCCCTGCACCTCGGAGACCGTCATGCCCTGGACGCCCAGGGCCCGCAGCGCCTCCTTCACGTCGTCGACCTTGAACGGCTTGATGATTGCGGTCACAAGCTTCATTTTTCAGCCGACCCTTCCCATTGACCCGAATTCACCGGCAGCGTAGGCGGACTCGGCGTGTTGGCTCAGATCGAGGCCCGAAGCCTCATCGTCCTCCGGGACCCGCAGGCCGATCGTCTTGTCGACGATCTTGGCCAGGATGAACGAGACGACGCCCGAGTAGGCGATCGTCGCCCCCACCGCCACCGCCTGGTTGCCGAGCAGGTTCGACCCCGCCCCGGCCAGGAGCCCGCCCGAGGCCTCGTTGGCGAAGACGCCCAGGAGGATCGATCCGGTGATGCCACCGACGAGGTGGACGGCGATCACGTCGAGCGAATCGTCGAAGCCGAACTTGAACTTGAGCTGGCAGGCCAGGTAGCAGAGGACGCCAGCGATCAGGCCGATGGCCACGGCCGCCATCGGGTTCACGAACCCGGCGCACGGGGTGATGGCGACCAGGCCGGCCACCGCCCCCGACGCCCCGCCCAGGGTGGTGGCGTGGCCGCTCTTGAGCTTCTCCACCGCCAGCCAGCTGAGCATCGCCGCCGCCGCCGCGGTGTTGGTGGTCATGAAGGCGGTGGCGGCGGTGGCGTTGGCACCGAGCGCGGAGCCGGCGTTGAAGCCGAACCAGCCGAACCACAGGATGCCCGTGCCGATGAGCGTCCACGGCAGGGCGTGGGGCGGCATGGCCTCCTTGGGCCAGCCTTTGCGCTTGCCGATCACGAGGATCAGGACCAGCGCCGCGATCCCGGCGTTGATGTGGACCACGGTGCCGCCGGCGAAGTCGAGCGCGCCCAGCTCGAACAGCCACCCGTGGGGGCTGAACACCCAGTGGGCCACCGGGGAGTACACGAGGATGCTCCACAGCCCCAGGAACGCCACCCATCCGCCGAACTTCAGCCGGTCGGCCGTGGCCCCCGTGATCAGCGCCGGGGTGATGATGGCGAACATCATCTGGAAGGCGCAGAAGGCGATGGCCGGGATGGTGAGGGGAGCGGCGAACCCGAAGTCAGCGGTGGCGATGTCCTTCAGGCCGGCGAAGCTGAGATCGCCGATCAGGCTGCTGCCGGTGCCGAAGGCCAGGCTGAAGCCGACCAGCACCCAGAGCACGCTGATCAGGCCCATGGCGAAGAAGTTCTGCATGAGCATGGCCAGCAGGTTTTTCGACCGGACCATCCCCCCGTAGAAGAAGGCCAGCCCCGGCGTCATGAAGAGCACCAGCGCACACGACGCCAGCACCCACGCGGTATCCCCAGTGTCCATCGGTCTCGATGCCTCCCTCGACGCCCCTCGGTCGCTGGCACCGTACGGAACCAAGCTGACACGTACGTTTCCCTTCTGTTAACGGCGTGTTGCGTCTGCGGCGGGGCTGGGCACGCGCCGCCGCTAGCCTGCGACGGGGATGGCACCCGGCTCCCAGAAGACGGCGGAGGGCGACCCCGGTCCCCGGTGGCCGGTGGCGCTGGTGACCGGCGCGTCGAGCGGTATCGGGGCCGCCTTCGCCCGCCGGTTGGCGGCGGCCGGCTCCGACCTGGTGGTGGTCGCCCGCCGGCGGGACCGGCTGGAGGACTTGGCCTCCGAGCTGGCCGCGGCCCACGGCGTGCGGGTGGAGACGCTGGCGGCCGACCTCACCGATCCCACCGAGCTGGCCCTGGTGGAGGCGAGGCTGGCCGACCCCGACCGCCCCGTCGACCTGCTCGTGAACAACGCCGGCGCCGGCGGCCACGGGGCCTTCTCGTCGTTACCCGTCGACGAGGTGGAGGCCATGGTCCGCCTCAACCTGGTGGCCCTGATGCGGCTGACCTCCGCCGCCCTGCCGGCGATGGTGGCCCGGGGTGCGGGGGGCATCGTCAACGTGTCGTCGATCTCGGGCGAGCAGCCCATTCCCTTCGTGGCCACCTACGCCGCCACCAAGGCTTTCGTCACCAGCCTGAGCGAGTCGGTCCACGAGGAGGTCCGGGACAAGGGTGTGGCCGTGACCGCGGTGCTGCCCGGGTTCACCCGCAGCGAGTTCCACGACCGGGCCGACATGGGCCGCGACATCCCCAAGCCCTTCTGGATCACCGCCGACGAGGTCGCCGCCGCCGCCCTGGAGGCGGTGGCCCGGGGCCAGGCCATCTGCGTCCCCCGGTTCAGCTACCGGCTGCTGGTGGCGCTGGCCCGCCACGCCCCCCGGGGCCTGGTGCGGCGGGTGGCGGGGATGGTGGGCCGGCGCACGTGAACCGCGTCCGCTCTAGCCCCTTCGCCGGAAGTACAGGTTGAGCACGATCGTCCCCACCACCGACAGGATGACGGAGGTCGCAATCGGCACGTAGACCCGGACGTTCTTCTTCCCGAAGGCGAAGTCGCCCGGGAGCTTCCCGAGTCCGAGGCCGCCGGCGAGGAGCAGGATGAGACCGGTGGCGGCCAGGACGAGGGCCGCTACCAGCAGGAACGTGCCGATGTGGGAGACGTCCACGGTGCTGTTCCTCTCGTCGTCGTCGTCGTCCGGGGCGCCCGGCGGGCCGGACGCCCCGGAGCGTTCTGTGCTCAGGCCGAGCCGGCGGAGGCGCCGGCGGCCGCCCGCTTCTTGCTGCCGTTGGAACCGGCCGGCTGCGGGTTGGGCCGGCGGGGCGCCGACTTCTTCGCCGCCTCCATCTCGTCGCCCAGCTCGGTGAGGCGCTTGCGCTTGAGCTCCTTGCGGATCTCGGGGAACATCGTCTGCTCCTCCTCCTCCACGTGGTGGCGCACGCTCTCGATGAGCACCGTCATCTTGGGCCGGAAGCGCTCGTTGTCGGGAGCCATGTCCTCCAGCTCGGAGAGCAGCCACTTGACGACGTGGTGCTCCTCGTAGGCCTCGAGGATGTCGTCCGTCGAGTCGGGCATCTCCTGGCGGATGGCGGGATAGAAGATGTCCTCCTCGATGGAGGCGTGCACCGAGAGCTCCTCGATCACCTGGTCGGCGATCTTGCGTCCCTCCTGGGGCTTGCCCTCCGCCTTCTCGAACTGCTTGAAGAGCTTCTCGACGGTCTTGTGGTCCTGTCTCAAGAGTGTGATTGCGTCCATGGCCTGCTCTTTCCCGCCACCCGCCCGGCCCACACGACCAGCGGGACCTGGAGCGGGAGGCGGGCCCAGGCGACGGCGGAGTTGGTGTCGAGCGCCATCTGGACGTTGGCCGGGAAGACGACGATGAAGAGGAACGCGGCCGCGATGGCGCCTGGGCGGCGGGTGCGGGGGTGGACGATGAGGGCGGCGCAGGCGAGTCTCGGCCACGCCGCTCCACCGCACCCAGAAGGCGGGGTCGGCGAGGACTCGCGGGCACGATCCGCTGGTACGGCCGGGGGATCACGAAGTGGGCCAGGCCCGCGACGAGGAGGAACCCGGCGAGGGCGTAGGCGCCTCCCGACGAGCGTCGAACGGTCGGAGCTCTATCGACACGGTCCACGATGGGTGTTCGTTGCCCGGTACGACGATGTATGAGTTCGTTGTCCGACGTGGATCCCGATCGTTGTGCCTACAGAACTCCATCGAGGATGATTCGAACGCCACTCGCTCGCCCTGGACAGATCGCCGCTTCTGAAAATGGCAGCGATTCTCGAGTGCGGCAACTGACTGAGCGGTCCTCGCTGGCGAAATCCAACCAAAATGACTATCCTCAGGTGCCTCGGCGTGCGACAGGAGAGCCATGGCGGGCGCGATCAAGATAGGCATTGTAATTGTGTTAGTGGCGATCCTGTGGTATGGCCCTCAAAAGCGGTCGTGGTGGTGGCGAGACGCGGATCCCGAATTGCTCTTCGGCCTCCTCGTATTGCTTGGCGCATTCGGGGCATTGTCCGTCAGTTGGTGGATGGTGACCTGGGAGGGTCCTCCCCTCAAACGGTTTCTCACGGGCGTCGTTGTGCTGATCACGGCTGTCCTCGCCGCCTCGCGGAACTGGACCCGACGCAGCCTCCGATGGTTCGGAGGGATCTCTATTCTCCTTCTCGGCGTGCTTGTCATCCACATCGGCAGTGACGATGGCGGAGCCCAGGCTGCGGTGCGTGAACTCTTTGCCGCATCCTCGGGACTTCCGATACTGCGGGCAGAAGCCCCTTCCCAGGCGCACGCACTTGCAGACAAAAGCGCAAAGGCCCTCAGCGCCCTTCACGCTGCGGCCGACGCCGTCAGGGAATCATCGCCACTACTAGCAGCAGGCGGCGACGCATTGTACGAAGATTGGAGTTCGAAGGCGAACGCAGAAAGGCGAGAAGCAGACCAGGCAGCCTTCGACGCCTTGTTCCGTCCGGGATCAGCGACGGCGGGTGAGATCACACTCAAGGCGGCAGTTGATGACGCTACCGCATCAGTTACAGCGGCCGAGAAGGCGCCTCCCGCCGACCCGACGCCTGCAATCTCCTCGGCGTGCCTGGCCGCCAAGAGAGTGGGTTCGGTCTCGGACGTGCCGAAGATTATACCCTGTTCGGGTACAGATTCCGGCAATCCACTTGCAGTAGAATTAGCGTCCGCTCGACTCGTGATAGCCAAATATCGATATGGCATTCTTGCTCGTGACGTTGACAAGACAGATGTCGAGTCTCTCACAAAGGCGCTTCAAGCAGCCCAAGCTGATACCGGCTCATCTTCAAGGAAGCGCGACATTGGCAGCTCGCTAAGCGAGGGTGCCAATGTCATCGTCGGTGACCTGATCAGGCCCGAAGGAAAGCCGTTGGTAGTCGAGACCGTAGCGTGGATGGCTCTCCTCGGCCTGATGGTGGGGGTGTGGCGAGTTGTCGAGCGACGCAGCGGACAGCAGCTTCCCGGTCCAGTGACGGCAACGTTGAAAGGGGCGAAACCGCCACCCGCACCATCGACCGACAAGGCGGACGAGTCCAAACCTGGCAGCGAGGTGAAGTTGGACACGTCGTCGAGTGCCGTCTCGAAATCAGCCCCAAACGGAGACGAGACGCAACAGGAAGGAGTGTTTCGCGAGGCACTTCTGCAAAACCTCCCCGAGCCTGCGGCCGTACCCGGTGCTCAGGCCGCCTCGCCCATTACCGATCTGGCAGAGCTGGTGGGGGTCTCTTCAGTGTTTGGGAAGGTGGCCAAGTCCGTGGTTGGGCTCATCAGCAAACCTGGCGGATACGACGTCCATGGTGAGGTCGTCGCACCTTCGATGCCAGACGAGAAGTGGCGCGTGCTGGTTCGCGTCAGCGATCAAACGACCAACGCCCAGGTCGGAGTTAAAACCGTCTCCGGACCGACATCGACCGCAGCGTGTCGCGCCGCCGGCTACTGGGCGGCAGCAAACATCCTGTCCCAGAGCACTCGCATTCCGAGCTGGGCGACATGGAAGACGGAAACCGCTGAAGCCCTGGCTTTCTACAACGACGCTGACGACCTACCGATGGCGGACCTCGAGAGAGCAGTTGCGGCTGCACCGACAAGCGGAGTGCTCCTCAATGCCCTCGCCGGACGATACGACCTTGAGCAGCGACATAGGGAGGCACTGGTTTTGTACAGCCGGGCTGTATCCGCCCATCCTCGCTATCCTGTCGCTCGTTATCGGATGGCGTTGTCCACCGGTATCATGGCATGCGAGATCGACAAACAATGGCTGTCCGCCTCACTTTCCGAGAGAAAGCGCCTCACGAGTCAACTCGACCGAGCATGCCGACGAATCGAGATTGACACGGCCAATCTTTGCGCAGATCAGGCTACGACTTCGAAACTGGGCTTGGCCGAGTTGGCTGCGGCCAATGCGGAACAGGCCAAGGCAATCTTCGGTGAGCTTACCAATCGTCTCCTCAGCCGCCTCGTGAAGGATTGTAACTGGCCCCACGTTGCGTCTCGGACGCTTA
This sequence comes from uncultured Acidimicrobiia bacterium, assembly GCA_963829165.1. GTDB lineage: Bacteria > Actinomycetota > Acidimicrobiia > Acidimicrobiales > AC-14 > JAXDMK01. The sequence continues at coordinate 65,482 of CAWHIC010000023.1, forward strand.
GGAGAAGCGAGCGGATCGTCTGGTGGCCGAGGCTCCGAACCATACTGCGGCGGCACGGCTCGGCGGGGCTTGCCGCGATGGCTAGCACGGTCCGCTCGACTCCTGACCAACCAGGGCGACTACGAGAAGGTGGCGGCCCACGCCAAGAATGAACGATCTTGGTGGCAGATAAACTACAACCTCGCCTGCTACCACGCCCGTATGGGTCATCCGGAAGAAGCGCTCACGCTGCTCGAGACTGCGCTTGAACGCCCTGGCAGTGAACAGATGGGCGACGGGTGGCTCACCAAGGATCCTGATCTCGCAAGCCTGAAGGGCTTGCCACGCTTCGAATGGATCATAAGCCAGTTAGATCGGAGCGATAAAGGGGTGAGCGCGAGTGTCTGATCATGTCGATGACGTGATGGCAAAGTTTATGCCAAAGATCGAGAGTGAGATCACCACCGGGCTTAAGGTCGATCCGACACTGGATAAGTTTGTCTTCGTCGAGGTCTTGCCGGAAGCTCTCCCCTACCGAGTCACAACCGACTGGACCCCTCATGACGACCAATCCCGCATTGTTAGCCCGAGCTTTCCGCCGGGAGTATCAATTCATCAGTGCGTGGAAAAGTCGTTCGGAGGGGCCATCGAGTTAGCGATCGATTTGAAGGTCGCCCTGGACGACTTAACCGACAACGAGACCTTGACGATGCAATCCATCAAGGACTTTGCGCAGAGCGCGGCCCACGTCGAGCGTCGGACCGTGCTTTGGCTAATGGCCGATAGTGCAACACTGGAGCCGGTGTACAGCCTGGAAACGATCAAAGCTCGGGCGTCGGCATTGCACGCACCGAGCCGCCTGATTGCGAATGGCGACATCGCAGACACGGCCAAGAAGGACGGGTTTGTCGACGAGGTCGTCAGCCCGATGGGCAGCCTCCCGGAGGGGACAAGTGCCATGCTCGTCCGACTCGGAGCCGGACCGACTGTCCAGCGCGTTGTCGACGGCTTCACCGTGACATGGCGTCGAATGTCCGACTCCAACGTGCGTCTGCGCCTCTCGGTGCGGTTCTTCATGAACGGAGAGGGAGCCATAAAGTTCTCGTAGGACTTACCAGCACGGCTCGCAGCCCACTGTGGCGGGGGCGACCGATGTGGTCGACATTCCCCGTTCGTCGGCGCCGACGAACACTGGAATATGGATTTCTGGGGCCCGTTCTCGCTGTTCGGCATCTTCCTGTGGCGTCGTTGCAGTTCCGGCGGTCAGAAGGCGAGCAGCTCGCCGACGTCGATCTTGAGCCCGGGAACGAGATCGGTAGCCAACTGGTCGCCCGGCTCGAGACGTCGGGCTTGGCGTAGGCGGGGCCGGCGAGGCGGTAGACCTCGACCCGGTCGGCGTCGGGAGAGACGATCCAGTACTCGGGGATGCCGAAGCGGGCGTAGAGCTCCCGCTTGCGGACGAGGTCGTGCCGGGGGACGGAGAGGACCTCCACCACCAGCGTCGGCGGGCCCTGGATGTTGGGGGCGGTGACCCGGTGGACGTCGGCGTCGGACAGGTAGACGACGTCGGGCTGCACGGTGACCGTGTCCGACAGAGACGACGTCGCACGGGGCGACGAAGACCCGTCCGGCGCCGTGTCGGCGAACATGGTCGAGGAAGGCGTAGCCGAGGCGCAGGACGATGTCCTGGTGGCGGGTGGAGGGCGCGGCCATCTCGAACAGCTCCCCGTCGATGAGCTCATAGCGCCGGCCATCGTCGGGGAGGGCCGCGTAGTCGGCGTACGTCAGCGTGCGGGGCTGCTCGACTGCCACGGAGTCAAGGATACGACCGGCTGCGACAGTCACCGGAAGTCGCGGGAGCGGGTGGGGCCGGCGGCCAGGGTCAGGGCTTCGATCGACTCGGCGATGACGTTGGTGACGCCCTCGGCCCGTTCGAGGCGGCCCCGGATGAGGAGGGCGGGCGACGTCTGGGCCACCCGCCGGTAGGCCGCCCACACCCGGGCGTGGCAGATGACGTTGATCATGCCCGTCTCGTCCTCCAGGTTGACGAAGATGATGCCGGCGGCGGTGGCCGGTCGTTGGCGGTGGGTGACCAGGCCGCCGACCGCCACCCGTCGCCCGGAGCGGACGTCGGCCAGGCCGGCGGCGGAGACCGCCCCCATCTCGTCGAGGCGGGCCCGGGCGAACTGCACCGGGTGGCGGTCGGCCGAGATCCCGGTCGACCACAGGTCGGCGGCCGCCACCTCCGACTCGGTGAGCTCGGGCAGCGCCGGTGAGTCGGTTCCGACCACCACGCCCGGCAGCCGCCCGGGGGTGGACTGGCTCACCGCCCCCGCCTCCCACAGCGCTTCCCGACGGCCGCCGTCCCGCTCGAAGCAGGCGAAGGCCCCGGCCGTGGCCAACGCCTCCATCGCTGGCAACGGGGCCCCCGTGCGCCGCACGACATCCTCCATCGACGAGTACGGCCGCCGTTCGGCGATCCGCTCGGCCAGCTTGTCGCCCACGTTCCGCACCGACTCGATCCCCAACCGCACCGCCACCTCCCCCCCGCCCTCCGAACCGGTGACGGTTACAGCCCTGTGAGGGCTCTGAGCGTCACCAGTTCGCACCGGGGCGCCCCCTCGCAGCGAACCGGTGACGGTTACAGCCCTGTGAGGGCTCTGAGCGTCACCAGTTCGCACCCGCACCGGGGCCGCCACACCATCCGAACTGGTGACACTTGACGGTGATATGTGCGGTTGAACGTCACCGGTTCGATCGGGGGGGAGGGGCTCGAGGGTGGCCTTCACCGCGCTGAGGTTGACGTCGGGACCCAACACCGTCACGCCGTGGCGGCGGGCGTCGGCCACCAGGGAGTTGGGCGAGTAGAAGCCCATGGGCTGGGCGTTCAGCAACGCCGCGCAGAAGGCGGCCGGGTAGTGCAACTTCATCCACGCCGATGCATAGACGAGGTAGGCGAACGACACCGAGTGGCTCTCGGGGAACCCGAAGTTGGCGAACGCCGACAGCTTCTCGAAGATGGCGTCGGCCGTGGCCCCCACGATCCCGTTGGCCGCCATCCCCGAATACAGCCGGCCCCGCAGCGCCTCCATCCGCTCCGTGCTCCGCTTCGAGCCCATGGCCTGGCGCAGCTGGTCGGCGTCGCCCGGCGAGAACCCGGCCACGTCGATGGCGATCTGCATCATCTGCTCCTGGAACAACGGCACGCCCAGCGTCTTCTTCAACGCCGGCTCCAACAAGGGATGCAAATACGTCACCGGCTCCCGCCCGTTGCGGCGGCGGATGTAGGGGTGCACCGACCCCCCCTGGATCGGCCCCGGGCGGATGAGCGCCACCTCCACCACCAGGTCGTAGAACGTGCGCGGCCGCAATCGGGGCAGGGTGGCCATCTGGGCCCGGCTCTCCACCTGGAACACCCCCACCGAGTCGGCCTGGCACAGCATCTCGTAGACCGCGTCCTCCTGGGGGATGGTGGCCAGGTCGACGTCGACCCCGTGCGCCTCCCGGATGAGGTCGACGCCCAGGTGCAGGGCGGTGAGCATCCCCAGGCCGAGGAGGTCGATCTTCACCAGTCCCACCGCCGCGCAGTCGTCCTTATCCCACTGCAGGACGCTGCGGTTCTCCATGCGGGCCCACTCCACCGGGCACACCTCCACCACCGGGCGGTCGCAGATCACCATCCCCCCCGAGTGGATGCCCAGGTGGCGGGGGAAGCCCTGGATCTGGCGGGCGAGGGCCATGACCGGCTCGGGCACGCCCACCTCGGGGGGGGTGGCCGAGAGCTGATAGCCGTCGACCTGCTTCGACCAGGCGTCGAGGGCGCCCGGCGGATGGCCGAGGGCCCGCCCCATGTCGCGCACCGCCGACTTGGGCCGGTAGGTGATGACGTTGGCCACCTGGGCCGCGTTCTCCCGGCCATACCGCCCGTAGACGTACTGGATGGCCTCCTCCCGACGCTCGTGCTCGATGTCGACATCGATATCGGGCGGACCGTCGCGCTCGGGCGACAGGAAGCGCTCGAAGAGGAGCTTGAGCGCCACCGCGTCGGCGTTGGTGATGCCGAGGGCGTAGCAGACGGCGCTGTTGGCGGCCGAGCCCCGTCCCTGGCAGTAGATGTCGGACCGGCGACAGAACTGGACGATGTCCCAGACGATGAGGAAGTAGCCGGGGAAGCCGAGGGCGTCGATCATGGCCAGCTCGTGCTCGATCTGGCGGTAGGCGCCGGGGACCCGCTCGCCGGCCCCAGGCGGGCCGTACCGATCGGCCGCCCCCCGCATGGTGAGCTCCCGCAGCCACGACATCTCGGTGTGACCGGGCGGCACCGGGAAGTCGGGGAGGTTGGGGGCGACCAGGCGGAGGTCGAAGGCGCACGCCCGCCCGATCTCGGCCGCCCGCTCGACCACCCCCGGGTAGCGGGCGAAGCGGCGGGCCTGCTCCGCGCCCGACCGCAGGCAGGCGGTGGCGGCGGCCGGCAGCCACCCGTCGAGGTCGTCGAGGGACCGGCGGGCCCGCACCGCGGCCAGGGCGGTGGCCAGGGGGCGACGGGCGGCGGTGGCGTAGTGGACGTTGTTGGTGGCCACCACGTCGACCCGGGCCCGCACCGCCAGCGTCACCAGGGCGTCGTTGCGGGCCGAGTCGAGGGGGTCGCCGTGGTCCCACAGCTCGACGGCCACGTTGTCCTGTCCGAAGGCGGCGACCAGGTCGGCCAGCTCCCGGGCGGCGGCGGCCGGCCCCTCCTCCATCAGCGCGGCCGGCACCGTCCCCTTCCGGCAGCCGGTGAGCACCTGCCACCGCCCGCCGTGGGAGCCGGCCAGGTCGGCCAGCGACGCCAGGGGCAGGCTCTTCTCCCCCGCCCGCATGTGGGCCGCGCTGGCGGCCCGGCTCAGGCGGGCGTAGCCGTCGGGATCGCGGGCCAGGACGACCAGGTGGCGGCCCTGGGGGTCGGCCATGCCCTGCTGCGACCGGCGGGGCAGGTCGAGGGTGAGCTCGGTGCCGAAGACGGTGGGCACGCCCAGGGCGGCGGCCGCCTCCGCGAAGCGGACCATGCCGTAGAAGCCGTCGTGGTCGGTGAGGGCCAGCGCCTCCAGCCCCAGGCGGGCCGCCTCCTCGGCCAGCTCCTCGGGATGGGAGGCCCCGTCGAGGAAGCTGAAGTTGGAATGGCAGTGCAGCTCGGCGTAGGGAACCGAGCCCTTCCGCCGGCCGTGGCCCGACCCCGCCGGCCGGGGCGGCGGGTCGTACGGCGCCCGCTTGTTGGACCAGGCCGGGCTGTCGCCCCCGTCGGCCGTCGGCGGCCGCCCCGACAGCCGCCGCTCGAGCTCGCTCCACGGCAGCGGAGGATTCTCCCAACCCACATCCCCCGACTGTAGACGAACATACGTTCGACCACCACCGGACGTCCGGCTACTGGACGCACTTCTCCTCGGTGTACACGACCGACGACACCTTCCACATCCCCCCGAACTTGAGCAGCTCCACCCTGACCTCCATGGGTTCGGTGGCGGCGGGGATCACGACCTCCCCCGTGGTCCTCGACACCGCGGTCGTCGAATCCAGCTGGCAGTCGGTGAAGGTGGCCTTGTTGCCGATGATCGTCACCTTTCCCGGGGAGAGCGTGGCCTGGCCTCGAAGCTCGATCCCCCGCTCGGCGAAATCGGCGACCGACCGAGGCAGGTCGGCCAGACGGGCGCCGGTGAAGTAGTCGGCGGGATCGCCCGGCGGCCGGCCGCTGAGGAAAGCGTCGAAGGCCGGCCAGTGCTCGGCGTAGGCCCGGAGCACGGCCGCCGTCTCGTCGAACACCTGGGCCCGGGTGGTCGAAGGGGCGAGGGTGGTGGTGGCCGTGCCGGCAGGCCGAGCTCGTGGTCGGGGCGACGCTCGGGTTGGCGTCGTCACCGCGGCAACCGGCGAACCCGAGGGCCAGGGCGAGGCAGAGGCCAAGGAGGGGAGGGCGTCGGCGCATGCCCGCCATTGTGGACGCTCCCATCGCCGACCGAGGGCCTCCACCTGCACCTGGCGGGCGGTGCCCTGGCGATGGTCACCGATCCGAGGACGGCTGGTTGCCGCCCGGCTCGCCATGGAGGACCCGGGGCTAGCGTCGCCCACTGTGGGCAAACCTCGGCGGTGGGTCGGAGTACTGGCGTTGATGATCGTCAGCGGTAGCTGCGCCGACCGCGGGTCGGACGGCGACTCGACAGCCAGTACGACCCAGTCGACCAGCGCCGCGACGACGACCTCAGTCGTGCGGCCGGTGGCCTCACCCGGCCAGGTCATCGTCGCGCAACGGCTCCTGGTCGGCTGGTGGGACGGAACGGGCTGGCAGCCGGCCAACCCAGATCGCCGGGACCCAGCGGATCCCGAGGTTCCTCTCGTCCTGGGCAGCCCCTACACGTTCGTATCCAGCGACGGACGTCGGATCTCGCGGAACCTCGGGAGGTCGACCTCGGAATGCATCGGACCGGGCCCGGCCTTCGTCGAGGTGCCCGACGACGTCGCCGACATGGTCGGCGTGGCCGAGGGTGTCGAGCCGCAGCCCCGCCCCGTCGACCAGATCGCAGCCGCGCCCGCCCATCACGACACGGTTCGAGCGTGGCTGGAGGGCGAGGGCATCGCCCGCCCCGAGGTGTCAATCGATCGGGTGACCAGGGCCGACATCGAGGGCGACGGCGTGGATGAGGTGCTGATCGAGGCTTCGCTCCACGCCGACGAATCGTTGATCGCCCGCCCCGCGGGCGACTACTCGGTCGTGCTGCTCCGCCGCCTCAACCAGGGCGAGGTCGAGACGGTCGTGGTGAGCGGTGATGTCGTCACGGAGGACGAGGTGGGCGCCGAGCAGTTCGGCGGGTACCTCTACGCGTCACGGCTCCTTGCCGTCGCCGACGTTGATGGTGACTCGTGGTTCGAGGTGGTCGTCGGCATACGGGAGTACGAGAGCATGGGGGTGGCCGTGTACGCCTGGGACGGGAAGGCCATCGATGCCGTCCTGGCCGCCAACTGCGGGCCCTGACTGCCGTCCGCGTCCGGCCAGCCCGCCCACGCCGTCACGCCGGTTGAGCGCTGGTTGAGCGCCGGATGAGCCTCGTCCGGAGAATCGGCATCTGCCGCCCGACGAGAGGATCGCCCGATGGAAGAACGCATCCGCGTGTTCGTCTACGCCGGCGACCCCATTTCCGAGACGGGCATCGCCGGCCAGCTGCGGGGCCAGCCCGGCATCCACGTGGTGGCCGAGACCGACGTCGACACCGCGGTGGTCGCCATCGTGGTCACCGACGAGGTCGACGCCGAGTCGAAGCGGGCGATCAAGGCCCTCCAGCGCAACGGTGTGCCCCGGGTGCTCGTGGTCGTCACCCGGGTCGACGACGCCGGGCTGTTGGCCGCCCTCGAGGTGGGGGCGTGCGGCATCCTCCGCCGGGCCGAGGCCCGGCCCGATCGCCTGGTCACCGCCATCCGGGCGGCCGTGGCCGGCGACGGCACCATGCCGCCCGACCTCCTGGGCCGGCTGCTGGACCAGGTCGGACGCCTCCAGCGCCAGGTGCTCGGGCCCCGCGGCCTCACCCTGGCCGGCCTGGCCGAGCGGGAGATCGAGGTGTTGCGGCTGATCGCCGACGGCCTCGACACCAGCGAGATCGCCAGCCGCCTGTGCTACTCGCAGCGGACGGTGAAGAACGTCATCCACGACGTGACCTCCCGCCTCCAGCTCCGCAACCGCTCCCACGCCGTCGCCTACGCCATGCGCGAGGGCCTCATTTGATCGACGCCATCGACGAGGCCGTCCGCACCCTCATCCGGCGCGACGCCCTCAACGGCAGCGACATCGAGGTGGTCTTCGACGCCCCCACCCGGGACTGGGCCGCCCGCCGCAACTCCCCCACCGTCGACGTGTACCTCTACGACATCCGGGAGGACATCCGGCGGCGGATGAACGGCACCGACCGACGTGCGCGACGCCTCTACCGGGTACGTGGTCGCCCGCAACCCACCGCCCCGCTACTTCAAGTTCTCCTATCTGGTGACGGTCTGGACCCAGAGGCCGGAGGACGAGCACCGGCTCCTGTCGGCGGTGCTGACCTGCTTCCTGCGCTACTCCGTCCTGCCCCCGGACGTCCTGCCCAGCAGCCTCGACGGTTTCCGACCCTTGGCCCTCGCCATCGGCATGCCTCCGGTGAACGACCGGCCGGTGTCGGACGTGTGGAGCGCCCTCGGGGGCGAGCTGAAGCCGTCGCTCGACCTCAGCGTCACCGCCGCCCTCGAGCCGGGCAGCCTGGCCGACATCGAGATCGCCCCCCCGGTGCTGGAGCCCCGCATCCGGGTGGCGTCGGCGGACGGTGGCGAGGACGCCCCGAGGAGCGCCGGCCGCCGCCGCCCGCGCCCGGCGCCGGCCCGGGCCGCCGTCTCCGAGGAGGTCATCGGCGGGAGCGCCGGTCAGCCGGGACGAACCCTCAGGATCCGCGACCGCTCGGTGGCGCCGGGGCCCTGAGGAGCCCGCGGGACCCGGGGTCACCAGGACGGCGAGGATCCGTTGTCCTCCGTGACCATCGTCTCGTCGGAGCCGTCGGCGGCCATGGTCCAGATGCGCCGTTGCCCGCCCCGGGCGCTCTCGAAGGCCAGATCCGAGCCGTCCTTCGACCAGGCCGGCGCCCCGTCGTAGACGTTGGTGTCGGTGAGCTGCTTCAGCCCGGTGCCGTTGTCGTCCATCAGCCACACGTCGAAGTCGGCCACCCGGTCGCTCTCGAACGCGATCCGGTCCGTGCTGCCCCACGCCGGGCGGGCGTCCTGGGCCGGGTTGTTGGTGAGGAAGGTGAAGTTGCCCCCGTCGTCGTCGACGACTGCGATCTCGGCGTTGGTCGCGGTGCGGAAGGCGGTGAGGGCGATGCGATTGCCGTCGGGCGACCACGACGGGTCGGTGGCCTTGCCCACCTGGCCGGTGATCTGCTCGGGATTGTCGCCGTCGGCCTCCATCACGAAGATCTGCAGCTCGCCCACGCTCGACGCCCACGCGATGCGGGTCCCGTCGGGCGACCACGCCGGGGCCACGTCCTCGGCGTCGTCGTCGTCGGTCAGGTTCTTCTGACCCGAGCCGTCCACGTTCATGACGTAGATGTCGGTGTCGCCCCCGTCGTCGCGGACGAAGGCGATGCGCTTGCCGTCGGGGGACAAGGCGGGGTCGGTCTCGTCGTCGTCCTCGTCGGTGAGCTGGCGCAGGCCGTTGCCGTCGGGCTGGATGGCCCAGATGTCACTGTCGGGGCCATCCTCCAACGAGGCGTAGACGATGGGCCGCTCGGTGAAGGCGAGGGTGGTGGTGGTCGCCATCGAGGTCGACGGCGCCGAGGTGGACGTGCCGTCCCCGCCCGCCCCCCTCGGCGGGTGGTGTCGGACCGGTCGCCGTCGCGGTCCGTCGTCTGGCTCGACCCGGTCGGATCGGAATCCAGGGGCTTGTCGTCCTTCTGGGTGAGGAGGAACAGGGCGGCCACGACCCCGAGGGCGAGCAGGCCGGTCGCCAGCTTCACCCAGCCGGCGGAGATCACCGGCTTCTGGACCAACGTCCCCGTGACCCGGATCGGCTCCGACCCGCTGTGATCGACAACCACCGAATACGGGCGGCTACGGGTGGGGCCCCTCAGGAACGTATCCCGGGCCCGCAGTGAGACTTGGGCGGTGGCCTCCTGGCCCGGCGCCAGGGCGACGGTTGCGGGTGTGACTGACGCGGCCAGGGCCTCGTCCGGATCTTCGACCCGCAGGGTGACGGCGGCGGGCACGTTCCCGCTGTTCGCCAGCCGGACCCGGGCCTTGGCCGAACCGCTCGTCTCGACCGTCTGGGGGACGAGGGTGGCGCCCAGCTCGGTGAAGGGGGCGACGTCGACCAGGCCCTCCTCGACCACCGAGAACCCGGGGTCTTCCTGCGATCGCACCCGCACACCGAAGGGTTTGGCCCCCGCGCCGACCGCAGTCGAACGGGGCGGTTGGAAGCGGACCTCGACCGTGCCCTGCGCCCCCGGGTACAAGTTCAGGGAGGTGGGTTCGACCGTGGTCCAGCCACTGGTCTCGCCCACCACGTCGACGGTGAAGACGTCGACCAGGTTGCCGTCGTTGCGGACCCGTACGCTGGCCGTCGCCGTGGAACCCGGCGTCACGCCGACCCTCTCCGGGGTCAGCACCACCGACGCTCCCATCGGCGGATGGTAACCCTTGGGACTTGCCCGAAGGGGCCACGATGTCTGCCCCCGCGTGCATCCCCGCGGCCGCCTCGACGGACGGGTCGGCTCGGTAGCTTGCCGGGGGTGGAAGCCTCGCCGCACCCACGTCCGGCCGTCGACGCGTCGGTCGGGCACCTGCTGGGTCGGCTGTCGGTGGTGGAGGCGCGGGTCCGCACCGGGGTCGCCCGCCGACGGAGCGACGACCCCGATCCCGACGACCGCTTCCGGGGGCTCTACACGCCCGATACCGAGGTCGACCGGCTCCTGGCCGGGACCCGCCTGCCGCTCCTCCCAACCGCCGAAGCTGGCGCCGGCGACGGCGGGTCCGACGACCTGCTGGCCGCGGTCGAGGCCGCCGCCGACGTCGCCCAGGCCGCGGGCGCCGACCTGCGCCTCCGCCGCCTGGCCCTCTCCTTCGACCTCACCGACCTCGACACCGACCTCCTCCTGGTGGCCCTCGCCCCCGACGTCGACCCCCGGTTCGAGCGCCTCTACGGGTACCTGAACGACGACGTCTCCCGCCGCCGGGCCAGCATCGGCCTGGCCCTGGAGCTGTGCGGCGCCCTCGGGCCGGCCAGCGGCGGCCGCAGCCGGCTCGGCCCCACCGCCCCCCTGGTGGAGAGCGGGCTGGTGGTGGTGGAGGACCAGGACCGGCCCTTCCTCACCCGGGCCCTGCGGGTGCCCGACCGGGTCGTCGCCCACCTGCTCGGCGACGACGCCCCCGACCCCCTGCTCCGCGCCGTCGCCATGGCCGACATCGACGCCGGGGTCGGCGACACCACACGTCGGTCCTCGAGCGGTCGATGGCGGCCGGCCAGCGCCTCGTCTACGTCCGCCAGCCGAACGGTGGCGCCGGCTTCAGCCTGGCCGCCACCGCCGCCCGGCGGATCGGCCTCGGCGTCCTCCTGGCCGACCTGACCCGGCTCGACGGCGGGGACGCGGACCAGGCGTTCCCCCGGCGGCTGGCTCGGGAGGCCCGCCTGCGGGGGTGCGTCGTCGTCGCCGGCCCGGTGGAGGCGGTCGCCGAGCGGGCCGGGGGTGGGGGTCCGTCGCTGATCCGCAGCCTGGCCGACGCCCCCGTCCGGACGCTGGTCCTGACCGGTAGCCGCACCTGGGACCCGGCGTGGAGTGGCGACGACCCCCTCGTGGTGGACGCGCCCGTCCCCACCGTCGACGAGCGTCGGCGCATCCTGGCCCGGGCTATCGGGAACGGCGCCGGTCCCACCGACACCGACGCCGACACCATCGAGCGGGCGGCCCAGTTCCGCCTGCCGCCCGAGCACCTCGACCGCGCCGCCCGATCGGCGTCGGTCCGGGCCCGCGCCCACGGCCGGGCCGTCTCCGAGGACGACCTCCTGGGCGGGGTGCGGGCCCAGAACGGCGCCGGCCTCGAGCGCCTGGCCCGGCGGGTGGAGCCGGCGGTGGCGTGGACCGACCTCGTGCTCCCCGCCCACGTGCTCGTCCAGATGAAAGAGCTGGTGGCGAGGGTCCGCCGCCGTGATCGGGTGCTCGACGACTGGGGCCTCGGGCCACGGAACCAGCCGCAACCGCGGGATCAAGGCCCTCTTCGCGGGCGAGTCCGGCACCGGCAAGACGATGTCGGCCGAGGTGCTGGCGGGCGAGCTCGGTCTCGACCTGTACGTGATCGACCTGTCGACCGTCGTCGACAAGTACATCGGCGAGACGGAGAAGAACCTCGACCGGATCTTCGCCGAGGCGGAGCGGGTGAACGGCGTCCTGCTCTTCGACGAGGCCGACGCCCTCTTCGGCAAGCGCTCCGACGTCCAGGACGCCCACGACCGCTACGCCAACGTCGAGACCGCCTACCTGCTGCAGCGCATGGACACCTTCGAGGGGCTGGCCGTGCTCACCACCAACCTGCGCAGCAACATCGACGAGGCCTTCGCCCGCCGCCTCGACGTGATCGTCGACTTTCCCATGCCCGAGGACGCCGACCGGCGGCGGCTCTGGGAGCTCCACCTGGGCCCGTCGGTGCCCCGGGCGGACGACATCGACCTCGACTTCCTGGCCCGCTCGTTCCGGATCGCGGGGGGCAACATCCGCAACGTCGCCCTCGGCGCCGCCTACCTGGCCGCCGACGACGACCGGGCGGTGTCGATGGTCGACCTCGTCCGGGCCACCGAGCGCGAGTACCGCAAGCTGGGCCGACTGTGCGTGGAGTCCGAGTTCGGCCCCTACTTCCCCCTCGTCGCCGGCGCCGGGGCCCCGGTAACGCCGGCCGTGACCGACGCATTGACCCGGTCGCCACCGGAGACGAAGAGTCTCCGACCGACCCAGCCGGCCGGCCCGGCCGCAACGGGACGGGCAGCCAGTGGGCGCAGGCGGCGGGCAACCGGGCGACCACGGCCCTCCTCAACGGCTCCGCACCGATCGGGACCGCCGACGTGGCCTCGCTCCAGCGGGCGGCCGGCAGCCGGGCCGTCAACCAGCGCCTCACCGTCCAGCGGGACACCACCGCCCTGGCCGCGCCCGCGGCCGAGCACGTCAACGTGGTCAAGACCGTCCACGAGCTGCGGCGGGCCATCGACCAGACCGACACCGAGATGAAGGGCAGCTGGTTCTGGGGCAAGACCCCGGTGCACCCGGTGAAGTTCGACGTCGTCGACCGGGTGCTCAGCAACCTCGCCCCCAGCCAGGTCCGCGCCATCGAGGCCGAGTACCTGCTGGAGACCAAGCACAAGCTGCGCGACGACCTGCTCGGGTTCAGCCCCAACTACCTGAATCAGCCGGTGCCGTCCGAGCTCAACGCGGCCCAGCGCTTCCGCGTGGCGGCGCTGCTGGAGGGCACCGCCCTCGAGCCGACGGGCGCCGCCACCGCCGCCGTCGGCGCCGGCGCGGTGCCCGTGACCTGGATCAACACCGGCGCCATCGGGTCGGGTACGGCCCTGACCGCGTTGCCGTCGATCCCGGACGCGAAGCCTGACGGCACCGCCGCCGGACCAGCTCTCGGACGTCCAGAAGGTCGTCCGCCGCAACCGGGCCGCAGCCGACGCAGCCGAGATCAAGATCCTCCTCGACAAGAACGACGACGCCAGCCGGAAGCAGATCATGCTGATGCTGCGCAAGAGCGCGGCCGACAACAGCTGGGTTTCCAGCTTCTACAAGACCTATTTCGACAAGGAGCTCACCGCCGCCGTCGTGGCCCTCCCCGAGTGGTGGGAGCAGCGGGCGCTTTCCTTGATCCGGGGGGACTGGACGACCGCCGACGCCTACGCGGTCGTGATCGTGAAGGGGAAGGTCCTGGATGCGATGAACGACCTCGTCCTGGAGGACGACGAGGACAAGGTCAAGGCCAAGGTCCGCGTTCTCCTCGACGAGCTCGAGGGCATCCTCGCCGGCATCAATCGGGAGGCGGCCGCGGGCGGGATCGACTCGGTCAAGGCCATGCTCGCGGTGCAGCTCCCGGAGGCGGGCGAGGGCGGGCCGACGATCGATGCGCTCCTGCGGGACATGCTCGGGCCGGTCGAGGTGGCGGTCATCGACGCCATGGCCAAGGGCGACCCGGTGGAGGAGGCGGCCGCCCGCATGACCCGGCTGGAGAACGCCAAGGACCTCAAGACGGACGACATCACGTCGGTGATGCGCGGGCTGCGGGCCCGGGCCGACCAGGACGTCCGGGGCGAGCTGCGGGAGCGGGCCACGGAGCTGGCCAAGACCACGCCCGCCCACGCGCTGGCCCAGGTCCTGGAAACGGTCACGTCCGGCGCGGAGAAGACGATCGACAACCGGGCCCACATCTACATCGCCCGGTTCATCACCCGCTTCGACGTCATGGCCCAGGCCGCCACCCCCCCGCAACGACGGTTCGAGGAGATCCTCGAATCGTGGAACACCCACGACCACAACCTCGTCGACCAGCTCGTCCGCGAGGGAGGCACGCTCAAGCCGGTCGAAGAGCTCGAGTTCGCGATGACGAAGAAGGAGCCCGACCTCGACGCCGTCATCAACACGCTGAAGGCGCTGGCACCGGTGCGGCGCCGCCAGGTGGTCGCCGAGTACGACGCCGGGGCGACCAAGGCCGGCCGACCCACCCTCTCCGAATCGGTGAAGGGCAAGGTCATGACCCTGGCCCAGTCGAGCACCTTCATCAACGTCGTGCAGTACACGCCGGGTGGGTCGCCGGCCGTCGCCAACCTGGTGATCCAGAAGCCGCGGACCGACAAGGAGGCGATCGTCCAGGAGCTGATCGAGGCACCCGATCCGGGGGGCAAGGCCGAGCTCTCGTGGACGCACAAGTGGACCCGGGACACCTACGAGCGGGCGATCGAAGAAGGCGGGATCACCGGCAAGATCGCCGACACCGTCGGCGGCAAGCGGGAGGTCCGGGAGACCCTCGAGGACTCCGACCGGGCCCTCCTCGACGCCATGGTCGAGTTCGGCAAGGCGCAGGAGGCGGGAGATGCGGCGGGCCAGATGGCCGCCATCCTCAAGGCCCGTGACGCCCGGGCGGCCATGTCGACCGACAAGGTGGCGTTCGTCGAGGCCACCGACGCGCTGCGGGCGGCCATCGCCAACGCCATCGCCATCGCGGTCGACATCGCGTTGACGGTCCTCGTCCCCGGCGTAGGCCACCTGGCGGGCGCCGCCATCTCCCTGGCGGTCAACATCGGGACCAAGGCCGCCATCATGGGGGACCAGTACGACTGGTCGATGCTCAAGGCCGACCTGGTCGGATCGGCGATCGGACTGGGCCTGGGCGCCCCGTCACGGTTGGTGGGCGAGCAGGCGGCGGGCATCGTCGGCCGCAAGCTCGCCGGCGCGGGCCAGGAGCTCGGCTTCGCCGTCTCGGCCGAGGTGAAGGCGGGGGCGCAGCAGATGGCGGGCCAGGCCTTCGAGGTGGCGGCCACGACGGTGGCCACCAACGAGGCCCTGGGCCAGGACGCCACCGAGGGGCTCGACCTCGCCTACGGGATCGCGGCCGTGAAAGGGGGGCTGGCCCGGCGGCGGGGGGCGGCCAAGCCCAAGACCACGACGCCCGGGGCCGACGAGCCGACGACGGGGACCAGGCCGGGCGACGAGCCGACCCGCCGGGCGACCGACGACGATGCCACCACCGGTCGACGGGGGCGGGCGGATGGTGGCGACGAGGCGACCACCCGTGCGTCCGACGAGCCGGAGGGGCCCCGGGCGGCCGACGCCGACGACACCGCCGACACCTCCGACGCCGACGTCACCAAGCGGGTCCCGATGGCGCTCGAGGAGGGCAAGCCCGTCCCCAAGACGCCCGAGGGCCACGTGCTCCAGATCGTGGGCGACAACGAGGTGGAGGCGTGGCGGGCGTACAAGAAGGCCATCAACGCCGACCCCACCCGGGAGGTCGCCCTCCTCTACAACCACCGACTGAAGCAGTGGGCGGTCGTGCAGGGGAACGAGAAGATGGTCCCGACCATCGCCGCCATGAAGAAGATGGGCTGGGCGGCGAAGGAGACCACCCTCGGCCGGCACAGCCACCCGGTGGGCGAGTCCGGCGACACGAGCGACCCGAACCTGGTGCCGAGCGGCCGCGGCGGCGACCTGCCGATCATCAAGGGCGACGCCAGCAAGGGGCCGGCGGCGGAGGGTCCGCACTGGAGCGCGATCGACGTGGTGGTCGACGGCAAGCCCGAGCGCACCTGGATCTTCTACGAGCGCAAGACCGGCTACTACACCATCTACTACCCCGACGCCGGGGGCCACGCCAGCCGCTCGTTCCCCAACGTCGAGGCGTACCACAAGTGGTTCAAGGACAAGTTCCACTTCGAGCCCGGGACGAAGCAGCCGGCGGGGCAGGGACCGGCGGCCGCGAGTCCTCCGGGCGGGGGCGGCGACGAGGTCGGCGACAAGCGGACCACGACGAAGCCGGCGCCCGAGTCGGACGAGACGGCCCGTGATGTGGGCGACACCCGCACGACGACTCGGCCGGCGCCCGAGTCGGACGAGACGATCATCGAGATCGGCGACGAACGGACCACGACCCGGCCCGCGCCGGAGTCCGACGAGACGGCTCGGGACGTCGGCGACGAGCGCACCACCACCCGGCCGGCGCCGGAGTCCGACGAGACGGCCCGCGACATCGGCGACGAGCGGACGACGACGAAGCCGGCCCCCGAGGACCCCAGCCAGGTCGCCCCCGACCGGTTCCTCGACCCCGACAGCGACGACCCCCAGGGGGCGGCGGCCCCGGCCGTCCACGTCCTCGACCCGAACACCTGGCACCAGGTCGACACCCTCAGCGAGGGCAACAACCCCAAGTTCATCCTGCGGGGGCCCGACGGCCGGCTCTACCTGTTCAAGCCGGCGCCCTCGGAGACGGTGAACCCCTACGGACCGGATGTCGGGATCGAGGCCGGCCAGCGCTACCGGCGGGCGCCGGCGGCCGTGATCGTCGCCCGCGCCCTCGGCTTCGACACCCCGGGCACGGTGCTGGCCGAGTGGCACGGCGACCACGGGTCGCTGCAGGAGTGGCGCCCCGACCTCGCCCCCGACCAGCCGAGCACCGCCGCCGACCTCGACCGGTTCAACAACTCGCAGACCCGCAAGGACCTCGACGCCCTCGACTTCGTGATGGGCAGCATGGACCGGCACGGGGGCAACTTCAAGATCGTCTACGAGAACGACACCCCGAGGCTGACCGTCTACGACAACGACGCCGCCTTCCCGGCCGGCGACGCTCGGTTCTCGACGCCCGACCGCGACCGGTTAGGGCCCGGCGCGGACGACGTCGGCGATCTGGCCGACTTCCCCCGGGGGGACTACCAACGCGAGGCGCCCCCCCAAGTGAGCGCCGACCTCGCCGACAAACTGCGCCAATTCGAGGCCAACTTCCCCGAAGCCGAGCTCCGCAAGTACCTCACCGCCCCCGAAGTCGCCGGCCTCCGGGCGAGGCTGGCCGACATCATCACCGAGATG
>CAWHIC010000024.1:0-114790 GCA_963829165.1 uncultured Acidimicrobiia bacterium
CCCGACGGTTCGTTCAGGGAGTCATGAGAACCGACAAGAGATGAGTGTGCGGTGAAAGGATGCCCTGGCCGCCGCTACCCCTCCCGGCGGCAAACTCCATTCGCGTAATTCAACTCGTCGCCGTGAGCGAGTTTGGCTGTGTGCCCTACATGCCAACTTCCGGTACACTCATCGCCCTATGGACGAATCCGAAGCACGGCGCATCCTGCGAACTCTTCGCAGTGAGTTGGGCGAGGCTCTCCTGGCAGTTCAGGCGGCGGAGAGGAGGGCGTCTGCACTCAACAAGTTGGTGGAGGGCTACGTCGAACTGTTCCCGGCCCTGACCGAGGAGGACGGCACCGAGAAGGTGGTGTCGCCGGAAGCGGACCGTCCCCGAGGTCAACATGCTGTTCGACAGGTGCTCACCGAGAACCCCGGCAGGTGGTACACGGTCAGGTTGATGACCCGGGAGTTGGGCGAGCGGGGATGGCTACCTGACTCTGATCAGCCCGAAAACGCTGTCCGTACCGCCTTGACCCGCATAGCGGAAACCGACCCTCTTGTCCGTAGGGGCGTAGGCGAGAAGACCCGGCAGATCACGTTCGCGTGGTTTGACAAGCCCGAGCCCGACCTTGGGCATGAATTGCCGGGCTTGCGCGACCTCCCACAGGCCGACCTCCCCGACACCTGGCCCGACGCGCTGACCCAGGTGGTCGAGAAGGTGGCGATGGAAGGCAATCACCCGCCTCGTCGCCGGGTTTCTCAGGCGGCTGCGCAGGAGGTGGACTCGCCATGAGGAGATGAGTGGCCCGCCGCCCGAAACATTCCACGGCGAGAGCGGGGGGCCAAAGCAGGGAGGGTCGGAGGCTGGTGGTGGAACACCGACTCCGACCCTCCGCACTACTTCAACTAGTTCCCCTCGGGGCTAGCACGGTTGCCGGGGTCTCTTTAGAGGGGTCGCCCGGCGGGTTCGACTCCCGCTAGCTCCACTTTTGACTGTACCGCAGCATGGGACAGTAAGCCTGACAAGGTGGGCTCCCGTTTGAGGCCGCGGGTTCTTACTCTTGGGTTGTCCGGGACCCTCGTAGCCTGGGGTCATGAACACGATCCTCGTCTACGGCCTCGCCGGGCTCGGTGCGGTGGCGTTGGTGCTCTCACAGGTGGAGACCAGCATTCGGATCATCGCCAAGTTCAACGGGTGGCGGAAGAACCGACAGGCCACGAAGCGCAAGGCCGAGGCCCGCTTGCAGTCGCAACGAAACTTTTTGCGGACGGTTCAGGGCAACATCGCCATCCTGTCGCGCCCGATCTCTCGACGGTTCGACGGGTAGGACCGTCGTTCAGAGGCGTCGGAGGAGATCGGCTTTCGCAGCGGCGAACTCCTCCTCGGTCACTAGCCCTGCATCCTTCAACTCGCCGAGCTTCCGAATCTGCTGAGCGACGTCGGGTGCCGCTGCCTGGGTGGGGGGTGGCGGCGGGGGGGGCGGTGGTGGCGCTGTCGCAGTCTGCTGTGCAGGATGGCTGCCGAGCACTAGGGAGTTGATGAGGCCCTTTACCCGTGCGGCTTCGTCATGCCCTACACGGAAATCGATGGTGTTTCCCGAGCAGATCACGCGGACCCTGGTGAACCTCATCCCGTCCTTCTCGGTGGTGACGCTGCTGATGGACTTCAAGGGGATCATCTCAGAACCCTGCTGACGTCCCTTCATCCCCGTCTTTAGAAGCGACAGGCCCCCGGTCATGGCACCCAGTGCAAGCTTGCCCCCGGTGCCGAGCGCCCCCTCTTTCGCCCACTCGATGCGGTCTACGTACACAGACACGTCGGCGTTCTTGCCGTCAACGTGGCTCTTGAACTGCAAGAGTGGTCCGCTCACCTACTGGCTCCCTTCGCGCCGTTCGCCAAGGCAAGCCTCCCACATGCCCTCCGAGGTCGTCGCCTCGATCGTTGTGGGTGACACCGGCGGACCGAGGTTTGGTCCACTTTCATGGGACAGTCTTCACGACAGCCAGAGCATTTCGAAGGGTGCCCGCACCAGTGCCCGGGTGGCCCGGTCTGGGCCATAATTGCCGCTACGGCGAGGTCGATCTTGCGGGCGCTGTGGGCGTGTTCTTTCGACACCATGACACCGCTGGCGCTGCGCTTTACCACGCAGTTAGAGACGTGGGTGGTCAGCCCCTTCCCACCAGCGTGGGTGAGCTTGCGGTCGAGCACGGCGTCGAAGAACCTAGCGGTCGACGGGATCATTCTGGCCGGTGATTGCGGGTACTCAACTACCGGGAGCCCCTCATCGGCCAGAATTTGGAGAGAACGAGACCACCGAGCGGGATCGGCAGCGACCTCCTGGACCTTGTATATCTGGCAGGCGTCGCGGATTGCCTGCTCAACGGTGGCGATGTCGACGCGCCATTCTGCCGAGCCCAACGACGGCTTCGCCCAATGCCCGAGCACCTCCAGGTGTCCATCCCGAGTGCTGGCGACGAGGGCCGTACTGTCCCCGGAGTAGGAGCCGTCGAAGCCACACCACACGTCCTCGCCGGGTTGTAGCTTCCGCCTGGTAGCGCACGCCTGCCAGGCCCCATACGGCAGCCACGACTCTTTGGTCGAGGTCCAAAGCCCGAGCCGAAAGCGTCTCATCTCGTGCTCGGGCAGGTGACCGAGGTCGAACCGAAGGCCCTTTAGGAACCCGTCCGGGTCGGGCTCCGAGAGCACCGGGTTGGCCTGGGTCCACGCGACCTCGTCGGCCAGGTCGGCCTGGGGATCATCGGGCTCGTAGATGCGGGCGTAGAGCTGGTCGTCGGTGCTGGCCTTCGCTGTCTCATACAGCTCGAAGGCGACCCCGGCCAATTCGTAGCCCGGTGTCGTCGTCCCCAGCAGGAGGGCATCGTCCCGCGCCGCACCTGCCATCTGGTAGCCGTGGAATACCTCCGGTTTAATCAGGTGGACCTCATCCGCCAACACACAATGTGCGTTGAGGCCCTGGCTCCCCTTGAAGTTCCCGGGGCGAAGCTCCAGGAAGCTCCGGTTGTGCGGGTTCTCAAGCCATGGGTGTGCTCATCTGATCTGGCCCCACCTGTGAGCCTCGTGCTCATCTGATTTGGCCCCACCCCGGTGGGACCTCGTGCGGGCGAGGGTCCACCACCGGCGGGGTGGCGGGCTCGACCGTGTGGTCCATGACGACGAGGTCGAAGGTGGAGTTGTTCGAGCAGATCCGCAAGACACGCGACCGCCAGGAGCTGTCGGTGCGGGCGCTGGCCAAGAAGTTCAACGTGCATCGGCGAACGGTGCGCCAAGCCCTGGCGTCGTCCGCGCCGCCGCCACGCAAGACCCCGCCCCGGGTCTCGCCGGTGCTGGAGCCGTGGAAGGCGACGATCGACGGCTGGCTGGTCGCCGACGCCGACGTCCCCAGGAAGCAACGCCACACGTCCCGGCGGATCTGGCAGCGCCTGGTCGACGAGCACGGCGCCGACGTGGGCGAGTCGACGGTGCGCCGCTACGTGGCCGAGGCCCGCCGACGCCAGCCCATGGTTCTGCGGGAGGTGATGGTGCCTCAAACCCATCCCCTCGGCCAGGAGGCAGAAGTCGACTTCGGCAGCGTCAGCTTCTATCTCGACGGCCTGCTCACCGAGGGCTGGATGTTCGTTATGCGTCTGTCGGCCTCGGGCCGGGGTTTCCACCGCATCTACCTGAACCAGGCCCAGCAGGCCTTCCTCGACGGCCACGTGCGCGCCTTCGAGCACTTCGGCGGGGTGCCCGCCCTCCGCATCCGCTACGAC
Organism: uncultured Acidimicrobiia bacterium; assembly: GCA_963829165.1. Taxonomy (GTDB): domain Bacteria; phylum Actinomycetota; class Acidimicrobiia; order Acidimicrobiales; family AC-14; genus JAXDMK01. The sequence continues at coordinate 3,754 of CAWHIC010000024.1, forward strand.
AACCTGAAGCCGGCCGTGGCCCGGGTGCTCAAGGGCCGGGACCGCATCGAGTCGGAGCGCTTCGTGGCTCTGCGCTCGCACTACGCCTTCGACAGCTTCTTCTGCATCCCCGGGCCCGACGGCGCCCACGAGAAAGGTGGCGTGGAGGGCGAAGTCGGACGCTTCCGACGCCGCCACCTGGTGCCCATGCCCCGGGTCGAGTCCATGGACGAGCTCAACGACCTGGTGGCCGCCGCCGACGCCAAGGACGACCACCGCCGCATCTTCGGGCGGCCCCTCACCGTCGGCCAGCACTTCGAGATCGAGGCGCCAGCCCTGCGCCCACTGGCGGCGGTGGCCTTCGACACAACCGAGCTGCTCCACCCCCGGGTCGACACCAAGAGCCGGGTGTTCGTGCGCCAGTGCTTCTACTCGGTGCCGGTGCGCTTCGCCGGCCGGCGCATCGACGTGCGCCTCGGCGCCGAGCGGGTGGAGGCCCTCGACGGCGCGGCCATCGTCGCCCGCCATGCCCGGGCGGTGGCGAAGGGCACCGAGGTGCTTGTGCTCGACCACTACCTCGAGGTCTTCAAGCTCAAGCCCGGTGCCTTCCCCGGGGCCACCGCCCTGGCCCGGGCCCGGGCCAGCGGTGCCTTCACCGCCACCCACGACGAGTTCTGGGCGACGGCCCGTCGTCGACTGGGCGACGCCGCCGGCACCCGGGTCCTGGTCGACGTGCTCCTCGCCCACCGGACGATCCCCCGGGACGCCCTGATCGCCGGCCTGCGGGCGGCGCTGGATATCGGCTCGATCGACCCCGAGGTGGTGGTGATCGAGGCCCGCAAGGTGTCCGAGCGCACCGTCGCCCCGGTGGTTCCGATCGGCGCCCTCTCCCGCTACGACCGACCCAAGCCCACCCTCGACGGCTATGACACCCTGCTGGAGGCCAGCTCGTGACACCAATGACCGACACCGCCGCCCAGGCCGCCATCGGCGCCGCCACCCGGGAGCTGCACCTGCCGACGGTGCGGGCCGAGGCCGTGCGCCTGGGCGAGGTTGCCCAACGCACCCAGCTCTCCTACCTGGCCTTCCTGGCCGAGGTCCTGTCGGCCGAGGTGGACGAACGGGCCGATCGCCGGCGCCAGCGTCGGGTCCACGAGGCTCGCTTTCCGCGCATGAAGCGCCTGGCCGACTTCGACCTGTCGGCGGCACCGACGGTCAACCCGGCCACCATCGCCACGCTGGCCAACGGCGCCTACCTCGACGCCGGCGACCCGGTTGTGCTCCTCGGTGACAGCGGCACGGGCAAGAGCCATCTGCTCATCGGCCTCGGCATCGCCGCCTGCGAGCAGGGCCGGCGGGTTCGCTACGTGACGTGCGCCCAGCTCGTCAACGAGCTCGTGGAGGCGGCCGACGAACGGCGCCTGTCCCGCATCGTGGCCCGCTATGGGCGCCTCGACCTGCTCTGCCTCGACGAGCTCGGATATGTCCAGCTCGACGCCCGGGGGGCCGAGCTGCTGTTCCAGATCGTGACGGAGCGGGAGGAGAAGGCATCCATCGCCACCGGCAGCAACCCGCCCTTCAGCGAGTGGGGCTCGATCATCCCGGACCCCCGACTGGTGGCCGCCATCGTTGACCGTCTGACCTTCCACGCCCACATCATCGAGACGGGCACGGAGAGCTTCCGTCTTCGAACGACCCGAGCGACAAAGGCGAGGACCCGCAAGGCCGGCTGACCAACTGCTCTCAGTCGGTGGGGGTGGCGGGTCGGTGTTGGGCAGCGACGGCGATCATCTCGTCGACTCGGCCGATGGTCGCGCGCAGGACGCGGTTGGGGAGCTGCGCTGAGAGCTCCCCACCCGAGCCCAACGGCCCCGCCCCTCGATCGTGAGGTTCTGGATCACAGCCCAGGGAAACTGCTCCGGTGGGCGCTTCCGGGCTCCAGGGCTGGAACCCCTGAGACCCATTCCTGTGTCGTCGAGGGTCAGGAAGAACGTCCCGAGCCAGCCACCTTGGCATAGGTCGTGCAGCCCACCCCATCGTCGTCAGCTCGGCGTCGACGAAGGTCTCCGGATGGACGCGTCCAGCGCCCCTGGATCCGCCTCGGCTGAACGGTCAGGCGGGCGGGACGTTTCTCGCCCGCTGGCGGGCCACGTCCGGGCGCGATCCGGGGCTACGGGTTGTGGCTGGCCGTCATGGGTAGCTGCATGAGCTGGCCCACGACCTGGCTGGGGTTTCCGACGGGGGCGAGATCGACCGGTGCCCGAAGCTGATAGACGGCGCCTTGGGGCGGCCAGTGCGACAGCCTGTCGTTCCCAACTTCGGCCGTACGGGTGTTGACCAGGGTGAGCGGGGGACCGCCCCCCGGCGGCTTCTCGATCGTCACCGTCCAGTCCAGACGCCACGTGTCACGGAGCGTGGATCGCTCGTCGACCACCTCCAACGTGCTTAGCGGCGTGGTGTCCACGTCGGCTTGAGAGATGGTCACCCTGCCGAGCACCGGGCTGTCAGCGCTCCATTCGTTTCCGATGATCTGCAGCCTCACGCCCCCCAGACCGGAGCTGATCTGCTCTACGACGCGGAACTTGATCCCGCCCTTGAAGTCGAGACGCACGACGCCGAGTACGTCGACCCGCAACGGGCTGTCCGCGGCGTGGGAGGCAATGGGAACCTCGAGTCCAATGGGGGGAAGGGTGACCGCCATGGCACTCTCCTTGTTCGGGGCGGCACGTCGGCCTCTGCCGTCGCCGCTCGTTGTTCGGTGCACTGTATCGAGGGACCATGCCACTCGGAGGCGGCGCACTGCCTGGAGCGTGCAACGGCGTGACCATCGCGACGAAACGACCCGACGGGCACCAGGTTCCGCTGGGAGATCGCCGACCGGGTACCAGATAAGAACCGACGCCGCTTGCCACCACCCGTGGCGACGATCGCCTTCCGGACATCGCCGACACGTTTGCGCTCCCTCGCCCGGGGTTAACCCCTGGCGGCCCTAAACGGATATCTCGATCGTGTCCCGAGGACTGACGCCGTCAGCGCTCATCGACACAGATCGACGGCTCCGTCTGGCACAGATTGTCGGTGATGTTCGTAACAACCCCGGTGATGAACTCTTCGATCTCAGCGACCGATAACTCGTCGTCGAAGTCCTCGACGAGTGAGACGTACCCCCACGGGTCTTCCGCATCGAGGACCTCGCAGACGACGTCTTCGCGCGACAGGCCGAGCCGCACCTCGATGGCCGGGAACCGCGTTCGGAGGTCGTGACCCAACCGCTCTACGAGTGACTCGAACGCGGTCATGGCTGGCACAGACGGATTCTCGTCGACCCGCCACGCCGTCGCCACGATCCACCGGTGGGGCCAGATCACGTGAGCAGGGTGGGGCCAGTCCGGCTTGACACAGCCACTTGTTCTTGTACTGGTGCAAGCGGCCGTTCAGGGCCGGTGACCCGTTGACCAGCTGGCACAGTTCGAGCCACAGGACCGAGTGAAGGTTCCGCTCGGAATCGGAGACGGCGTAGATGTGCCGGTCGGATTTGAGCACCAGTTCACAGAGAGCGAGCATGGCGGCCAACCGGGTCTTCCCGTTCTTCCTCGGTGTCTGGACGTATGCAACCCGAGGGCAATCCTCTGCGATGAGGTCCCGGAGAATGGGTTCCTGCCAGCCGTAGACGTTGATCCCGGCCCTGTCGAGAAAGGCAATGGACCGGTCCCCCAAGTCGTCGGGCAGGCCGTCGAGATCGGGGGCCGGAATTGATCGAAGCTTCGGCCTACCCGGCAATGCCATGCGCTATACGTCGACCCCCAGGGGTCGGGAAATGTACCGGGGCGTCCTTCGTCGAAGGACAGCAAGATCAGGTGTCCGTTCGGAACAGGTGTCCCAGGTGGGACAGGTGCCCCAATTGGCGCAGGTGGGGCAAATGCCCCAGGTGACAACTTCTTGTCACCTGGGGACTACTTCTGACCCTTCACGCTGTTGTGTCGGCGACACCGGGGGACGAGCGGCCCTCCCTGGCTCCCACCGGCGGCGAGGGCGACGACGTGGTCGGCGGTGATCGGTCCCGCGCAGCCCCCGAGGTGGGCGTCGACACAACCGATCCCGGCCTCGGCCCACGAGGCCCGGAGACGCTGTGAACGGCCAGCCCACCCCGGTCCCCTCCGGTTGTTGCCTGCGGCCCACCGGGCGGCCTCCAGGGCCTTCTGGCAGCCCTGGCACCTCGTGCCCGAGGGGATCAGCCGGTCGCACCCGAGGCAGTGCCTAGGAAGCACGGCGGGCCTTCATCCGTTCCTTCCGCAGGGCCTCGCAGGTCCGGCACCACCGGCGGCCGTTGTCGGCGCGGACGTAGCTGTTCTCGGGGGTGAGCTGGTGGCCCCGACGGCACAGGTTCCGGCGGTCGAACAGGACGTGGCAGCTGCGACACATCGGGATGTAGTGGTCGGGGTCGGTGCTGTAGACCTCCCCGGCGGCGTTGAACTTCTCGTCGATGTCGAGGTGGTCGTAGGCCCACTGCTGCGCTTGACCGCCGCACCGACGGCACTCGTGCTCCGTCGCCGGCCCCCGAGCGTCGATCACCCGGAAGTGGGCCTGGCGGTAGCTGATCTCATCGCCCCGCCAGTTGGGGTGGTCCGCTCCCCGGTTCACGCCAGCCGTCCGGTGTTAAGCAGGGACGAGTCGAGGATGAAGAAGTCGGTGGTCGTCGGGATGCCGAGCGACAACGTGGTCGTCCAGGTGGACGGGTGGTCTCCGAAGGAATGGCGGATGCCCTCGATCCGGGCGGCGACGTTGATGGCCGGACCGATGCCGACGGGCGTCCTCTTGACACGGACCCACTGCGACAGGTCCAAGGTGAGGGCGGTCGACCAACGGTTGTCGCGCGCGGCCCGCTTCATGGAAGCGAAGGATGACTGCCATCGATGGAAACTTCCCGACGGTCGCTACATGGAGGCGATCGGGCCGTGGAGGCGGATCGCCGCCCAGGCGGACGGGATGCTCCGGGCGGCCGCCGACATCAGCGAGGGAAGGCGGGTCGGCCAAGACGTTTGGGCGAGCCTCGGCGGGTTCTTTCCGCCCCACGTGTGGCCCCGCGTCTCGGACTCGGCCAAGCGACAGCGCCAGTTGACCGGGGCCGAGGTCGACCAGGCGACTGGCAAGATCGGCGATATCACCGTTCACGCGTTCCTCGGTGACAGAGATGCGCTCGCCTATGCCGTCAGGCGTTGGCTCGACCTAGCCGACGTGCGACCCGTGTTCACCTGGTCCGAACAGCCCCATACCGGCTTCGGCGTCCAAACACTCTTCGGAGCGTTGGCGCTCCGGGTGGCCGCGGCTCTCGCCAACCGCACTGAACGGCCCAAGCTTTGCCGGTACGGCGATCACTTCTACGCACCTCGGCCGCGGGAGCGGCGCACCACCTCGTTCTGTAATGCCCGCGAGGAATGCAAGCGAAAGCGGTGGGCCGAGAACTCCCGCCGAAAGCGGGCAGGTGAAGCGCGCCAGCGAGGGCCATACTCACGCGCCACCGAGTCGGCGAGTCACTGAGGGCACCCTCGCAAGAATGCTTGCTAGCCCCTAGCAAGAATGCTTGCTATCCCACGCAAGAACCCTCCAAGCCTTCGCATGAATCCTTGCGAGGATGCCTTCTCGCCGCTCGTCTGGGCGCGCTAGCCGCCTAACCAGCCTCGCCCTTAGAGGGAGTCGGCGACCGTGACACTACCGGCGCGAACTGAGCCAAGGACGTGTGTGAGATCAAGTCGTCGAGCGTTCGAGCCGTAAAGACCTTGCCTCGCGTTGCAATGAGAACATCCCGCATGTCTTGCCTTCGAACTCCGAATCCGCGTCCGTCGATACACGCAATTAGCTCCCAGGATGGGACGCTCCGCGAATCGCGATCGTCACGCATGTGGGCCAACCGCAGAATTCGAGCCACCTTGTCGCGAGCAGTGCCATCGTCTGATGAGAGTTTTGCTTCGATGATCACACGCGGGACAAGTTCGTCCGGCACGAAGAAGTCCGGGGCCTGCTCGAATCCTGAAACCCTTTCGGCTCGGCGCGTCTTGCGGAAAGGCACCCCGGCGTGACTGAGCTTGACTTCGATCGCCGACTCCATCACATCACCCACTAGCTCTGAGACAGCATCCCGGTGACTTGCGTACGGTCGACCAAGGAACCGCTCGTAGAGCAGCACAGCGTAAGGAATGTCATCCTGGGCAACCCGCTGGACACTCGCAACGCCGTCTATCGTGTCGATCTTCTCTAAGCGATGGATCAGACCTTCCGGTGCGGTGACGGCTCCACGTTGGATCGAAATGCAAGCCGCTTCAAGAGCCCGCGTGACACGCTTTACTGTTAGGGGCGTCTTACCCTTCGTGGTTTGGAAGTAGTTCGCATTCCTCTTTACCTCGCCGTCGATGGCGCGAAACGTGTTCGACGGGCATACCTCTTTGGTCTCCTCGGCTGTCAGGTCCTGCCACTCAGGCGGAGTGAACCCGAGAATCGCTCGAACCACGATGAACGCGCGAGCATTAGCCCGAAGGGCGTTCCAGCAATTGGCTGGGTTGAGGTCGACAAAGCCGCCGGTAGCCATCCGCAGCGCCTCATACCCGTCACGAAAGTCCGCGTACGTCACAAAGGCGTTGCCACGGGGTAGCAGGAGGAATTGACTTGTTAGGTCACCGAAGGTCACGTCGACCATCTCATCGATCCGAGCGGCGAGCGCCTCCTCGTCCAGTTCGTACGGATGGGTCACTGGTCGCCGACTGTTCCGTCGGACATCTGTTCCATGAACTCCGTGACCACCTTCAACCGGACCTCCGCGGGGAGATCGAGGTTCCAACTCCTTTCCAGTGCCCGCACAGCGTCAGCAGCTATATGGCCAGCGGTTAGACACGCGAGGTCGCCCGGAGTGCACCGATAGCCGCCATCAGCGATACCGAGAGCATCGGCACTGACCCGCTCATCCCGAGTGCGCTCATCCGCCCAGCCCTCGCGTCGGCTTCTGACCCATTTTGCGTCCCGACAGACGAAGACCGAGTCAACGATCGACGATTTTGTGCCAGCGATGTGAAGCGAAGCCGTCATCTCGGCGGGTGCGGGAAGGACGCCTGTTGTCGTCAGTCCGGCGTCTAGGATGGCTACAACGAGCGGTGCATAGGCTGCTGGCGAATTGTGATGATAGGTAAAACAAAGCGGCGCACCCGGTTTAAGTGCGGAAGCCATGCGGCAAAATATTTCGCTCAGGCCCGCCGCGAACTCTCCAAGTCCCCGACCGAGCGTTTCGTTCCCTGTTAGCTCATCTTGGGTTCGGGTTGACCTAGACGCAAACGCAATGGCGTCGCCGTTCACGAGCTTTCTTAGCCAGACGTAGCAGAAGTCCATTAGTTCGGCGTACTGCACGTTTGCGAAGTAGGGAGGATCTGTGAAGACGCCGTCCAGACTATCTGGCATCAATGGCACATTTTGGGAGGGTGCACAATTCAGCCAGGCAGCGCGGCCAGATGCATCGGGCTCTATGTCCATGAGCGTTGCCTCGATGCTCTCGCCCTCGGTATATATGAGGGTCTTTCTCACGCCGCCGATCTGCGTCTCGTATGGGCGCTGCGCGTAGAGTTTGGCCCTCGCGTACTTTTCGACGAAGTGAATGAAAGAGCCTGAACCAACGCACCTAATACCGGGAAGGTTGTTCTCACAAGCCACAAGACCAACGGGAAAGCCGTGCACGCTGAAAATATCCTGGCACTTCAACGCGTAGGTGTCGTAGCGACACAAGAGATTCTGATAACGGAGAAAGTCGCTGAACACCGTTGCCAGGGCATGGCGGATTCTGACATCCGTGACGCGTTGAATCTCTTCCAGCAAGATGCCGAGCCCAAGTAGCTGCCGATCTCCGAACAAATCACGGTAGTGGTGGTACCCCCAACGTAAGAGACGATTGGTCTCGTCGCCTTTGGGCACCTCATCCGTAGGTATGGCCAGCGCCGAATCCGAATCGCGAAGACGGCTTGCTGCGTTCTGCACGTTTGCGTGATCGCTCTCGCTCGGTGATTTGAACTGGCGACCCTTGATCGCTGGATAACACAACGAGCACTGATACTCGATGCCAAAGAGTTGATGGCGTGGAGGGGTGTCGAGGTGTTCGCTGAACTTGAACTGCGTGTCGCACCTCAAACAGCTAGCCACGCCTCGCTTGACGTTGCCGACCTCCAAAGACCGGACGCAGACTGGGCACACCTTCCGTTTCCAGTCTGGAAGCTCCCGCAACTCATCGCACCAAGGGCAATGGTAGACCGGGTGTGGATGACGAACCGGCTCAGCAACGAGATACCCAGGGAATAGTCGTACGTCCTCGCCGCACGTCGGACAGGCACAGGTCTTGACCCAAAGGAAGTATTTGACCGAGGCAGCATGACCGCACTCTGTACACGCGGTCTTGTAGAGATCTCCGATGCGGTCTAGGAGGCGGTTCCAGATGACTTCGCCTGCCGTGCGGAACTGCTCGACGTCGATCGGCTCGACCGCTTGCCTCACAAGCCAGTAAGCCATCGGATTGATGTCGCAGCCAACTACCCCTGCACCGAGCCGCAGGGCTTCAAACACCGACGTCCCACCGCCCATAAACGGGTCCGCTATGACAACCGCCAGATCGTGACCTTCCCAATACGTGTCAGCGAGCGGACGATCGCTGAACTCCGCAAGCATCAGGCTCCTAAAAACGCTTCCTGGGCGGCGGGCAAACCACTTGTGAATACCGATGATCGGCCGGTAGCTCTGCTGAACCTGCTTCTCCCTAATCGCCATTCGGGCAACGAAGGCCGGATCAAACCGGCGTTCGAGCCCAAACTCATCGCCAGCAGGATCGGCGCGGCGCGACGGTTCTGGGAAGGGCAACGGTGAGTCCATCAGCCAGAGCCTGTCACGCCCGAGGCTGCTCGCGTGGAACCCCCGTAGTTCCCGATCAGCACCCGCTCGGCTGGCAAGGCAGCGCCGGGAGTACCTGCCGTTCGGCGACCCCTGGTGGCCGGAATTTGATCGCGTATGACCAGTGGCACGGTGCGAGCGCGCCCTCGCGGGCGGCGGGGGCAACCCTTCTCTCGGACGGTCCGGGCGTCGTTTCGAACGGCCTCAACGGCCCCGCCTGGCCTGCGTGAGGCGCTTTGCGTCAGTACAACGCTAGCCCCCGTTTGGAGCCTCGCAGCCGTGTCTGAGGGGCACGAGGGCGACCCCCAGGTGGTCTCGTGCAGACGAGCGTTCGTGCAGGTCAGACGCAGTCTGGATGTGGGAGACCTTCCCGACATGACCGGGAGGCGTTGCCGTTGCTGCTCACCCTGTCGTCGGGGGTGAAGGGGTTCACCACCATCCACGCCGGGTCCGCCCGCCAGGCGCTCACCCGGCTGCGCTTCATCTGCCAGCTGTCGGACACGTCCAACGAGCTGCCCATGTCCGCCCTCAGCGCGTTGGTGAGCGAGGCCATCGACATCGTCGTGCATTGCAGCCGGGCCCGGGGGAAGGTCCGGGTCAACGAGGTGGTGGCGGTCGAGGAGTTGCAGGTGGGGCCGGATGCCATGCAGTTCACCGTCACCGAGCTCTTCACCCGGCCCACGATCGACGAGCCCCTGGAGTGGACCGGCCACCTGCCGGTGCGAGCCGCCCGCGCCCTCTCGGAGGCGGGCTACGACGTGCGCCGGTTGCTCGACCCCGACGCCGACCGCCGGTCGGGCCCGTCCGTCCGGCCCCGGGTCGTCACCGGCCTCAACCGCCCCCGGGAGCTGTGATGCCGCCGCTTCTCATCGCCGGGGCCGGGGCCGCCGGGGTGTTCTTCCTCTACACGGCCCTCGTCCTCGGCTGGCGGGGCGTCGGTGTCGGGCCGCGGCCGGCCACGGCGCCGCGGAAGGTGCGGCGGCGGCGGGGCGAGCAGTGGCTGGTGCAAGCGGGGCTCGACGGGGTGAAGCCGTCCGAGTTCCTGGGCGTGATGGCACTGCTCCTGGTGGTCGGCACCGGGCTGACGTTCGCCGTGTTCGGCGCCCTGCTCCCGGCGCTGGCGGTGGGAACGTTCGCGGCCACCTTCCCGGCCGCGTCGTACCGCAGCCGCCGTCGTCAGCGGCGGCGGCGGGCGGCCGAGGCGTGGCCCCGCATGATCGAGGAGATCGCGCTCCTCACCGGGTCGCTCGGACGGTCGATCCCCCAGGCCCTGTTCGAGGTCGGAAAGGGCGGTCCGGAGGAGATGCAGCCCGCCTTCGAGGCCGCCTCCCGCACCTGGCTGGTGTCCACCGACTTCGCCCGCAGCGTGACCGTGCTCAAGTCCGGGCTGGCCGACGCCACCGCCGACGCCGCCTGCGAGACCCTTCTCGTCGCCCACGAGGTGGGTGGCAGCGACGTGCAGCGCCGGCTGGCGGCCCTGGTGGAGGACCGGGTGGCCGATGTCCACGGGCGCAAGGACGCCGCCTCCAAGCAGGCGGGGGTGAAGTTCGCCCGCCGCTTCGTGTTGTTCGTCCCGGTCGGGATGGCCTTGTGCGGGCTCACCATCGGCAACGCCCGGGCCGCCTACGGCACGCCCTTCGGACAGATGGCGACGGTGTTCGCGGTGGCCATGGTCGGCGCCTGCTGGCTGTGGTCGGGCCGGCTCCTGCGCCTGCCGGAGGAAGAGCGGGTCTTCGTTGACTGACGCCCGGCTGGCGGTCACCCTGGGACTGGCCCTGTGGGTGGGGGCCACGTTGCTGCTCTCCGAACTGCGCTGGTTTGCCCGTCCCGCTCTCGTCGAACGGCTGAGGCCCTACTCCCCCGGGGGTCTCGGCGTCCGCCGGCGGCGGGACGGGCTTCTCTCGGTGGAGTCGTTCCGCGACGTCGTCCGTCCCCTGAGCCGGGCCCTGGGGGAGCGGGTGGCGGCCGTGTTCGGTGTCACCGAGGACCTCGCCACCCGGTTGCAGCGGATCCACTCCCCGCTCGACGTGACCGCCTTCCGGGTGCGCCAGCTCGGTTGGAGCGGCATCGGCTTCGGCGTCGGCTCGATGCTGGCCGTCACCGCCCGGCCGCCGGCGGTGGTGGCCCTGTTGTTCATCGTGGGCGGGCCGCTGCTGGCGTTCCTCATCGTCGAGCAGCAGGTGGCGTCGGCGTCCGACCGCTGGAAGCGGCGGTTGACGGTGGAGCTGCCGGTGGTGGCCGAGCAGCTGGCCATGCTCCTGTCCGCCGGCTACTCCCTGGGCGCGGCGCTCAACCGCCTGGCCGCCCGGGGGCGGGGAGCGGCGGCCACCGACCTGGTCCGGGTGTGCGCCCGCCTGCGCCAGGGTTTGAGCGAGACGGAGGCGTTGCGGGAGTGGGCGGCGGTGGCCGACGTGGAAGCCCTCCACCGGCTGTTGCCCGTGCTCGCCCTCAACCGGGAGTCGAGCGACCTCGGCCGGCTGCTGTCGGAGGAGGCCCGGGCCATCCGCCGCGACCTGCAGCGGCGGTTGATCGAAATTGCCGAACGCCGGGGCCAACAGGTGTGGATCCCGGTCACCATCGCCGCCCTCCTGCCAGGGGTGGTCTTCATCGCCATCCCGTTCATGGAGGCCCTGAACCTGTTCTCGTCGTCCTGATCTGACAACTCGAAAGGAGTGTCCATTGCCGGACCAGCTCTTCTTGCGGGCCTACGTGTGGGCCCGATGCCTGATGGTCTCCGTCACCACGCGGGACGAGCGCGGTGAGGGCGTCGTCTCGTCCGCCATGGCGGTTGCTCTCCAATGACCCCTTGTCCGGGTCTCAGCCGGGGCTCGCCTCTGCGGCATGGTGAATCCCGTGGCACGACGCGTCGGCATCTACGTGCGGATCTCCAAGGATCGCTCGGGCGAGATGGTCGGCGTCGCGCGTCAGGAGGAGGACTGCCGGGCCCGTGCCACCGAGAAGGGTTGGGACATTGTCGAGGTCTACGTCGAGAACGACACGTCCGCCTTCAAGAGTCGCAAGCCCCGCCCGGAGTGGCAGCGGCTCCTGGGTGACATCCGGAGCGGCGCCATCGACGCGCTCCTGGCCCAGCACCCGGATCGTTTCAACAAGGGTGGCCGCGACCTGGAGGATCTCATCGACGCCGTCGAGGCCACCGGCTGCCTCGTCGACAGCGTGGACTATCGCCACTACGACCTCTCCAGCCGCTCGGGGCGGACGCTTGCCCGGCTCATCGGTGTGGTCGCCCGCGACGAGTCCGAAGCGAAGTCGGAGCGGTACGCCAACAAGCATGCCGAGCTGGCCCGCAAGGGTCGTTGGCATGGCGGTCGACGGCCGTATGGCTACGACGTCGTGCCCACGGTGCGCGGGAAGGCCCCCTCCGACGGCACGCTCATGGTCCTGGCCGACGAAGCGGAGATCATCCGTGATGCGGCCGAGCGGGCCCTGGCCGGAGAGACCCTGTACTCGATCTGCTCCGACCTGAACCGCCGTGGTGTCCCGACCGCTCAAGGGGCGACGTGGCGCACCCAGACGATGCGTCGCATCCTCACCTCACACACACACGCCGGCCGGCGGGAGTACAAGGGCGAGGCTGTCAGCCAGGCGACCTGGCCCGCGATTATCGAGGACGTGACCCACCGGCGGCTCAAACTTCTGCTTCTCGATGACCGTCGCAGAGTCGGGCGCCGCGGCGGGTGTTCCTCCTCACCGGCGGCTTCGCCCACTGCGGCCTGTGCGGGGTGAAGCTCATCGGTATGCGCCGTGAGACGGGCGTCCGAACGTACGCCTGTCAGGCCAACCCCGACAAGAACGGCTGCGGGGGTGTCCACTGCATCGCCGAGCCGCTCGAAGCGCTCGTCACCGAGGCCGTCATGATCCGCCTTGACACCCCCGAGCTGGCCCGCCTTGTCAGCCGGGGCAAGGCCGGGCCGGCCAATCCGGTGGCCGACGCCGAGAAGGAGCTGGCTACCGCGACGGAGCGGCTCGATGAGCTTGGGGAGATGTGGGCCCAAGACCAGATCTCGAAAGCTGAGTTCCTGCGCCTCGGCAAGCCCGTCCGGGATCGTGCAGAGACAGCGGAGCGGCGCCTCAACAGTCTGCTGCGGCGGGACCGCACCGTCCCCTGGGCGGGGAAGGCGGGCGTCCTGCGAGCGGCGTGGCCGACAATGAGCTTCGACCAACGCCGCGCGGTGATCGATGCCGTGGTCGAGCGGGTGATCGTGAACCCAACCAAGATCCGGGGCCGGTTCGACCCCGAGCGGGTCGACGTGGTCTGGCGGGCCTGACATGCCGTGGGGCCGGTTGCGAAGTGTGCCGCTGTCGTGGATCGCCGGCTCAAGGGCGGGCGGGCTGCATCTCTCCCAGGGCCGAGCAACGGCGCGGGGAATCTCGGTCGCTCAGATTGGAAGCAGCCGACTCGGTAACCCGGATGAGGTCACGACAAGGTGGTCGCGGGCTCGGGTGCACGCCACGTAGAGGAGGCAGCGTTCACGGAGCATGTCAGCGGCATGCTGGACCGCGTCAGCAGCCTCAGGGGTGACACGGGCCGGGATGGCGTCGTCGTTGACGGCTGCAACAACCATCCGGGTGAACTCCAGGCCCTTGGCTGAGTGCATCGTAGAGAGCACGACCTGCGCCGGTGGCTGGGTGTCGTGATCGGTGTCGTCCGGGGCGTTGGTCTGGGTGATGCCGCGTTCAGTGAGCGCATCGCGGATGGGGCCAAGGTGGTTCCGATAGGGGGTGACGACACCGATTGACATAGCGGTGCCCTCCTGGAGCCACTCCTGGACCTTGGCGGCAATCCAGTCCGCCTCCTGCGACGCGAGCGTGAACCGCTGCTGCTCGGGTGCCGGCCCGCGGAACGACGAGTGGTAGCCAGCGGCGGGATCCACGCCGGCGTCGAGGTCGTCGAACGTTTCGCCGGTGAGCAGAGCGAGGGACCAGGCCAGGATCTGGTGGCTGGTCCGGTAGTTGATGGTGAGGCGCCGGGACCGGCCACGGGTTTCAATCCCGAGAGCGGCGAGGCTGACCTTGTGGTCGTAGATGCGCTGGTGGGCGTCTCCTACCAGGAAGATGTCGTTCGGCTGTTGGGTCTGGCCCCGGACGTTGGCCCTGAGGAACGCCCAGTGGGCCGGGTGAAGGTCCTGGGCCTCGTCGATGACGACGTGCCGATACGGGCGGACGGTACGAGCGTCGAGAGTGTCCGCCGCGACCTGAGCGAACTGGAGATGGGTTGCCCTGTTCTGGCGGTGCAGATCGTCGGTTAGACGTTCGATGCCCGTCCACACCTTCTTGCGGAGATCCCGGGTGAGCCGGCGTCCACGACCGGGCCGTGGGGAGGTGAGGTAGTCGGCCGCCGTCTTGTGACCCCGGGCGAGAACGACCTGTTCCCACTCCGTCAGCAGGAACCTGCCGTCGAACCCTGCGAGGTCGAGGCCGGCGTCGCTGGCGGCCTGCTCGGCGAGGTCGGCGAGGCTGTTCGGGGGGGCAATTCCAAGCTTCGGGTGCGCGGTACGGGCGATCTGGAGGGCGTGGGCATCGACGTTCACGACATCGATGCGACGGAACTCCTCGGGGGTGCAGAACTCCCTGAGCGTGGTCTGGAGGTTGCTTCTTAGCGCCTTCGTGAACGTGGCCACGAGGACCCGGCCGTCCTTGTCAGCGCGACCCTGCTCGTCGACGGCCAGGAGCAGTTGTCCAGCGAGGAACTTCGCCCGGTGGATCACGACCACGGTCTTGCCGGTGCCTGCTCCGCCGGTCACCTTGGCTGGACCGTTGAAAGTTGGCCTGTAGGCGACCTTTCGCTGCGACGGGTGCAGGAACGTCTTCCAGGCGTCGAGGTCGCCCGAAAGTGCGGCGGCCACCTCGTCGTCGGTAACCGTGAGGAGGTAATCGGCTTTAGTGCCGGGCCGTGCGAATGCCGCTGCGGGGTCCTCCGGGTCGATCTTCTCGCCAGTATCGATGTCGTACTCGTCGGCGATCTCGCTCCATAGGGTCTCGACCGCTCGGTGATCGACGAGCCCGAGGACTGCCGCCGCCTGGGCTGGCGGCAGGAGCGCGCTGATGGCGAGCGCTTCTTCCTCGGTGACGAGGCGCCGCAGGGCCGGCAGCAGCTCCGGGGCGACTCCCAACTGGGTGAAGTCCTTGTCCTGGCGGTGTTCGTAGAGCGTGGGGACCTTCGGCGCGGGGGCGCCGACCGCTACCAGCTCGTTGACCTCAGCCGTACGGATGACCTCGAAGATGCCGGTGACCGGGTTCACACCGAACCGGTGCCGGGCCGCCCACTTGTTGGCGTCTTCCTCCGGGAGAACCCGCATGAGCACGTAGAGGTGCGGTTCGAGATTGACGACCACGCCGCGCCAGAACCGGTCGACTCGCACGGTTCGGACGCGGTCGTCCACGGCTCCGATAATCCGTTCAAGGTGGGTACCAGCGTGCTCGCTGCCCATTTCGAACTTGCCGGGCAAGTCCTCGACCTTTTGGCGGACGGGTGGTTCGAGCTTCACGAAGTCGGCGAGGAACTCCTTGGCGAAGACGAGGCGATTTCTCACAGGGTCCCTTCCAAGGCCGCGCTCAGGGTCTCCGGGGTCCAGTCGCCAGCGTGCTTCAGAATCCAACCGGCCCCCATCAGTGAGGCTCCGATCGGGTTCCCATCGACGATGATGCCGACCTTGCGGTCAGGCCAGGCGGCTTCGATCGTGGTGCCGTCGCTGTCGTCGGCTTCGAGGCCGAACACGACGTGGGTGTGCCCCGCCGAGACGGCGGCACGGACGAGGACAGCGGTGGCTGGGTCGTAGCAGTCAGAGAAGTCGACAGGCCCGGCGCCAGGGGCGGGCGCAACCACGGTTGCACTGCTGGCAAGGCCCGAGGACAACTCCGATGAGGCGAGTTCGGTGGTCGTAACCGTCACCCGGTTGGGCCCAAGATGCTGGACCAGGTTCCCGAGGTGCATCCAGTCCGCCCACCCACGTTTCCAGGGGATCAGGTCGTCGGCAGCCTCTGGCCTCACCGTGGTTGTGTCGTAGGTAACCGCCGCCGTGACGACGTTCGCGGGCGAGAGCACGGTGACGCCACGCACGTCATTGTCGGTCCGCCACCGTACGACCGTGTGCGGACCCGCCGATGCCGGGACCGGTCGGTGAGCGGCTACCGCGACCACAACCTCGTGGATGCTGTCGGTCGTGGTCCGGGCTGCCGTCGCTTGGGCGGACGCCCCAATGGCGGTCGCCTCCGCCATCAGCTTCCATCCGTCGGCATCCGGGTGGCGAAGGTATGCGGCCAGCATCAGGAAAGGGTGGAGGTCGAGCGCCGCCGGCGCACCTGGAACATGGCCCAAGAACCCGGCGCCGTTGCGATGCTGGTCGGCGTTGAGCGGGGACTTGTGGCCGAGTGGGCGGGTCTGGTCGTTGAAGTGTGCATGGGCGTCGTCGACGTCGCCCCACGTCAAGGACCAGACGGATACCCCGGCTGCTCGGAGTGACGCTCGCTTGGTCGCGTCACCGTCGACCGCGTGCGGGTCGCGCCCATGGTGCTCCCAGCCGTCGAGGAAGATCGCCACCGGCGGGGTGTTGCCCGTGTCCGCTCGGGTGGCCCAGAAGTCCGGGACCGTGTTGTGCTTCACCCGCACGTCCTTCTGCTCGATGATGCGCCACCTCGGCCCGCCGTCAGCGAACCGGAGGTCGAACACCACCTGCCCGATCTGCGTCGGGTCGGGGTTGTCGGCGAGGGTCACATCCTTCGTGGTGGCCGCCCACGCTCGGAGCAGCAGGCGGAATTTCCGTTCGAGTTCCGACTGGCGGACCTCCTCCAGCCGGGTGCCGGCAATCGTCCCGTCCTGACGGGTCAGCTTCCAATCGCTCAGGAGTTCGTCCAAGACGCTGAGCGCGGTCGGCCGGGTGATGAGCGGGAGCTGCGACCGGTGCGTGTGCCCGTACAGGCAGCGGTGGCATCCAGGGAGCCCCTTGGTCTGACACGGGCAGGTGGAGATGATCGTCCGGGCCGCGGTCAGGATCTCCCTGAGCCGGACGGGGTCGGCCAGCCGGTGCAGGTACCCGGTCCCGCCCGGAACGGTGTCGTGGAGGACGAGGAAGTGGTTCGTGTCCCCATCTTCGGACGGGAAGGTGGAGGTCACGATCCGCAAGTTCTCCGGGTCGCCTCCGTAGGAGTCCGCAAGCCCGGTGAGCAGCGCGGCCTGGAACGAGGCGATGCGCTCCACTGCCTCGAAAGTTGAGACCGGGAGCAGGAACCGGACCGCCTCGGTACGCAGTTCGTGGGACAGAGCCAGCGAGGCCCAGTCCTGGACAAGGGCCCCGGAACGAACCTTGCAAAAACCCTGGTGGTGGCCCTTCTCGTCAGGCTTCTGCCTGTCAGCCCGAACGCCGAGCACCCCGCCGCAGCGAGTGCACACCTTGAAGAGCGAGACCGTGTTCTCGTGGCCGGCGATCCTGGTCTTGGTGGGACCCAGCCGGCCGAGGTTCAGATAGCGGATCGTGACGTTGCGGGCGGCTTCGACACCGAACACCACCCGGTCGTGCTTGTACGACGCCACGATGTCGGTGGGGTCGAAGTCGACCGTGGTGACCATCTCGAACGTCATCTGGTCCCGGTCGTCGCTGTCGTCGGTCGTGCGAGTCTTGATCTCGCTGTCGGTCGAGTGCACCGCCCGGATGGGCAGCAGCGGTAGCTGGCGTGCGGCCTCGACAATGCGGTTGGTGCCGCAGCGGGGGCATTGGGTGAGAACGTCGGGGCTGTCGGTGCCGTAGCCGCAGTCCGGGCACAGTCGCCACAGCCGGTGATGGGGCTCGCTGTCAGGTCCGATCTCAACCGCATCCACGGTGATCTTGTGGGCGTTGACGTAGAAGTGGTTCCCGGGGGCGAACTCGCGGATCGCCTGTGTCGCAGGACGGGTCTTCTCCCACCGGTCCGTCTTGTAGGTCGGCTTGCCGCCTGCGGGGTCCTCGATCAGTTGCCACAGGTTGGCGTTGATCGTGACCGCATCGTCGAACAGCGAGTAGTTCGGGAGCAGGCCCAGTGCTTCGAGCGCGCCGAGAGAGTCGTGCTGGGCACGCGACGCCAGATTTCGGCCGAGCGACTTGCCTTCGCTGATGATGCGCCCGAGGTCCTCGTCCTCCTCGGCGGTGCGATGGGGATTGTTTTCGAGTTCGCGTTCCCGTTCCCCTAGTCGCTTCCGCCGGTTCCGGAGATCGCGGGTCTCCTCCGCCCACCGGTCCAGCACCATATTCACGTTGCTCGCTAGTCCGTTGATCACCCAATCCTGCATAGCCGCGGTGATCTGGGCCGAGAGTTCCGACCCGAACAGGCTGATGAACCGGTCCACGACCGTGACATCGCTGCCGTGCGCCAGCACTGCCGTCAGCCAGCCTCCGGGCCCCCGGCCCGGAGGCCCGACCATCCCGCTGATCCAATGCGGCATCTTGCTGCCCGGGTCGAACACCCCAGCGGCGGCTCGGTCAACCAGGAAGGCGAGGTACTGGCGGTGCAGGATCTCGGGGGCATCGAGGTAGCAGGCGGGCGGTTCGATGTCACCGGCGATCATCATTGTCGGGTCGGTCAGGAAGTAGAGCGACCGCGGGTCCGCCTCCGCGAACGTCGTGATGAGGGCGTTACCCGTCTTTCGTCCGGCCCGGCCGGCGCGTTGCACGTACGAGGCCTGATTCCGAGGGACCGATGTCAGCATGACCGCGGACAGGTCTCCGATGTCGATGCCCATCTCCAGGGTGGGGGTGGCGACGATCACGTTTGGGTCCGTGACCTTGGGGCCTGGCGGTATCGGTCGGCCCCGGAATCCGTCCTCGACCTCCCGGCGCTCGGCGTCTTCGAGCATGCCAGTGTGCTCGTTGGCCACGACGCGACGAATCGTGCCCTTCCGGTACAGCCGCCGGTAGTAGTTGGCGGCCGGGATCGTGTCCACCGCATAGCGGCCGGCGCATCGGTAGCGGAGGCAGAGCCGCCCGTCCCACGAGTCGGTGTGAGCGGCAGGCACGTAGTGACGCGTCTGACACGTGTCACAAATCAGCTCGCTGGGGACCGTCTCGCCGTCGTCGCCGTCGTCCACGTCGTGGATGTGGACGTTCTCGGGAGGGAGAGCCCACGCCACCGACGCCGACTTCGTACCCGGCTGCTTGGCGAGCACCTGGTGATGGGCGAGCAGCTCGAACAGGTCTCGGGTGCAGTTGTCGGCCGCCGCCCCGGTGATGCCGAGTATCCGTTCCGCCCAGTTCCCGTACCAAGACTGGCGGCCGGTGATCACATCGAACTCCGAGCGGTCGTTCGGCGCGACGGACACCGGAAAGGCAGGCGCCGAGATCCCTGTTGGGAAGGCAGCCATCAGCGACGGGCGTCCGCCCCACAGCGGCCACCGGCGGCCCCCGTCATCGAAGTACCTCTTGAACCAGGGATGGTTGATACCGCCCCGGAGCCGGACCCTGTCAATCACGCCCCGCACCCAGTGGTCGATCTCGACCGGTTGGAGGGGCAGGGTGGAACGGTGTGCATCGAAGATCGAGCGCGCCTCGGTGACGATCTCGTCCCACGCGGTCGAGTCGATGTGAACCGCAGCGACGCCGGTACCAGTCGTCTCGATCGTGCGACCCAAGCGGGCCCGCAAGCCGAACTCCATCGCCACGTCGAACCGGACGCGGTCGCGAATCGCCTCAACCCCGGAGCGTGGCGGCGGGTTGCTCTCCCAGCACGGCACCACCAACCGTTCCTTCACGATGTCCGGGGGCGTCAATGCGAAAAGGGCCATCCGCGGATCGACCGCCGTGAGGGCATCAGCGATCACTGCGTCCGCAGCGTCGGTCAACGGAAGCGGTCCCTTGGCGTCCTGGACCTGCTTGGAGAGCACCGCCCGCAGGTTGAATCGGTGGGTGCGGCCCCCGAAGAACGAGGCCCGATGTGATGCGTCCTGCACGGAGTCGGTGAAGGCGAGCAGGCGCCGCTCATCGTCGGTCACGTGCGTTGACCCGAACATCTGGGTGATCGACACCGAGGCCAAAGTCGTGACCCGTGAGCCCAGGAACCGGATGGCGTCCCGGGAACCGCACGACGGGCACTCCTGGCGGAGCGCCACCTCGTCGCGGGCTTTCTCAGAACCGTCCGGGCCGTCCATCCCGCCGACCAGAATCGGGATGCAACCGCCATCGTTCTTCGCGTGCACCTGGCCGCTCTCCTGGGACAGCCACAGGATGCCTGACTCGGTAGGGTTCGCCCGGATCAAGGTCCGGGTCCGGGACCGTTGGTCCTTCGTGCCAACCGATGCCGCGTACACGCTGGCGGGCTCATCGCCGAGGGATTCGATCAGCGGCCCAGGTCGGGTCTTGTGGCCGACGCCCATCCATCCGGAGCGGCCGCACACGGTGCAGAACACCGATGGAAGGACTCGTCCCGCATCCGGATCCAGTGGCGAATCCGCCCACTTGAAGCCGGGCGTCGCGTCCACCGAGCGGAGCAGACGGGCGACCTCGCGAACCCAGAGCTGCATCTCGATCCCAAACAGCGCTGCACCCGACGGCCGTTTGCACTTCGACAGCAGCGCCACGAACTTCGCCAACGCCCTTGACACGGTCTCCGGGTCCTTCAGGAACGGCTCGCTCCACAGGGACCGGTCGGAGACTTCCGCTACCACCTCGGCCCAATCCCTCGGAGGCCCGGACGTAACGCCCAGGAGCGTGCGGGTGAGACGGTGCGTCTCGATCGCTTCGCCCACTGCGACCGAGTCAACGAACGGGGCTCCGGTGAACGCTGTGGCAAGACCGTCCAGGTCCAGCGGCTCCACCGTGATCGCATCAACCTCAGCGGGGCTCGGGAACGGCAGGTCGAAGTCGAGCGACTTCTGCGGGATCACCTGATCGAGCGTCTTGCGTTGCTCGCCGATCACAGCGGAAAGGTCGAACGGCACCCCGAACACGCGTGAGGCGAACTCGACCATCTTCACAGTCCCGGTCGTCGCGGACCCGAGCGTCGCCGACGTACCCACCGGGCCGACCCCGGTCAGCGCGTTGGTCGGGGTGGCGATGCCAAGTCGGTCGCCCAGCCGCCGGAGCAGCATCGCCACGTCAGTGCCCTGGGCGCCGTCGTATGAGTGGAACTCGTCGAGCACGACATACTTCAGGGGCTGTTCCCAACCCGACGCGCCGCTCGCTGGCGGGGTGTTCGCTGCCCAAAGCTTCGAGTTCCCGGCATTCGTCAACAGCCGGTCCAGCATCTTGTAGTTGGTCAGGAGGATGTCGGGCGGATCCGCCTTCATCACGTCGCGGTCCGTGATGAGGCGCTCCTTGGTCATGGCCGAGAGGGTCGCAATCGAAGCGTCTCCTCCGATCCACACACCGGCCCGCACGGCGGCGGCGGCCACCACCGGATCGGCCATGAACTTCGCGACGCGACGCTCCTGGTCCGCGACCAGAGCGTTCATCGGATAGAGGACGATCGCCTTGACGCCGATTTGACCCTGCTGGCGCGCCCAGACGCAGTGGTCGACGATCGGCACCAGAAACCCCTCGGTCTTGCCTGAGCCGGTACCGGTCGTGAGCAGCGTCGGAGCCGGGGTGCGGCCCCGGCCGACGAGCCGGATCCAGGCCGCCAACTGGTGTGCGTACGGAGTAATTGAGCCATCCCAGTGCAGCGGCGAGGGCACACTCGGATCCGCTTCAACGAACGGCAGCCTCAACCGCAGATAAGGGCCTCGGAAGATGCCGTGTGCCTCCGACTCCAGGAAGTCCTTCAAGGCAACAGCGGTGTCGTCCTCCGTCAGGGAGAACGTGGTCGACAGATACTCGACCACGGCGTCCCGCAGTTCGCGGGTGACGAGGGACGGGATCACGACGCAGCCTCGTCCACACGCGTTTGGAGCGCCCGGTATGCACGCCGCATGGCGCCCTCACGATCCGCCGAGCGGAACGGCGGCACAAACGGGCCTAGATCCACGGCCTCGTCGCCCGACGCGAATGCCTGCACGCGGGCCCACATCCCAAGCTTGGGTTCGCCCCGAACGGCTATCGCCAATTTCGATTGGTCCTCCCATCGCGCCTGCATGGACCCATACGCATGGTGGATACCGCAAATCTGCCGGCCGTTGCCGTCGAACACCATTACGTGTTCATTCTTTCGGAGGACACCGAACTGCGACCTATACATCTGGGCTAGCTGCTCCTCCGTTATCCCGAGGAGTAGTGCCACTATAGCGTCCATTTCACAGAACGCTAGCCAGCGGTCATAGTCCTTCCGTAGGGGCGTGCCCTCGGACCACTCCTTGCTGACTTCGCCGAGGATGACGGAGCCGTCATCTGCGGCGACGAAGGTGTCGTCAGCCCACGCTGTGTCGAACAAGTCCGACCAGAGCGGCGCGTATGCCGGGAGCAAGCAGTTTAAGCGTAGAACCCTAAGAATGAGAGCCTGGTCGAGAAAGCGGTGTGGTTCAGGCACCGGAAGGCCATCTGTGATGTTCTTCTTTACGCCGTTCACCCCTGAGACCTTAATGAGGTAGTCGAATGGCAACGACATTAGAGTTCCTGCCCAACGAACCGTCGCTCGCGGGGACATCGTCCATATCGAGTTTAGCTTCCCGATGTGGCTAACACCCGGTGGAAGGACGCATGACTGGAGGGTGCGCTCGTTCCCCGGAGACACGAATTCGCGATGCGCCTCACGGAATCGCTGGGTGTACGGTTCGCCATCCCACCGGGTCTGTCGAGCCATGAACTCAGCAAAGTCGACGAGCCTTTGGTAATTGGTACGAGGAACGAAGGAAAAACCTAGCCTCTCGACATCAACAGCGCGCCAGTCGTTTTTCGACCTGTAATTCTCCAACGGTTGTTGTCCAAACGCGTTGCCATTCACGACATGCGCACCTTGGAGGACGCAGTCCTCAAGTGTGGTTGGAGACTCGGTCCGCCAGGTAAGTGTCCCGTCGTCCCGTTGACCCTTCTCATGAAACCCTGATGTCCAGTGTCGGTGGGTGTCGACGAGCCGTCGGTGCTGATGCGCGAAGACGGACAGCACGGCCAAATCCTCGGTAGTGAGCGGGCGCAAGAGCCTTGACTCTTCCGCGGGGGTACCCGCCGGATCGAATAGGCGGACCCATTCGGCTAAGACAGCAGCGTCGATCGTGACTACACGAGCCGCGTGAGGCCGGACGTCCGAGCCTCCCTCGACGTGTTGAATTCCAGGCAGATCACCCTCTCCGTCATGATGGAGGCTCCTATCCAGGGTCGCAGGGTCCGCTAGATTCGTCGCTTGTAGGAATCGCAGCTCGCGCATGTTGCCGTAGACGTTCACGCCGAATTCGGCGTTGTCGTGTACGTCCTCGAACAGGAACAAGATGTTGCGGAACTGCCAGTGACGGCGAAGTCGTCGATAGGACGCGGAGCGGAGCGAAGCGCCTTTGGGGTCGATGAAGTGAGATTCCGGGTGTAGAAGCCCGATCGTTCCCCGATCGTTGGCTCGTCTCCAGGTGTTGGTCATGAAGACCATATAGAGGTTCGTCTGGATCCCTACCAATAGCGGTTCACGCGAGGCTGCCGAGAGAAGGCTGCTCAGGCCTGCATTCTCAGCTCGGTCGCGGCAGAACGACGCCACAACGTCCTGGCTCTGAAGAAGGGCCACGCGACGGGTCCGCTTCGCCGAATCGCCGGTCTTGGTCAGATCGGTGACACCCCACCACGGATCGTGCTCAGCCAGGCAGGAGGGCTCGTCCCACGTTGGGCGGACCCAGGGTGGGTTGCCAACGGTGATGTGGAAACCACCGTGGATCTCGAACACCGGAGCGTGCTCAAGTTCCCAGTGGAAGAAAGCTTGGGCTTGGGTGATGGCCTGACACTCGCCAAGCCAGGGGTGCCGTTCGAGGATCTCGACGTGGCGTGCTCGTCCAATCCGGCTCACAGAATCGAGGCTGCGGCCGTCGAGGTCGTGAGCGCTGAAGAGTTGGCCGCTCTGGTCGCTGGCTGGCTGGCCAAGAAGGAGTTCCGCAGCGTCAAGCCATTGGTCCAGGGTCGGGAGGGCGGTGCCGTTCGCTGGGGCCCACATCCAGAGCGCGCACCAGGCATTCATCAGGGTGCGGAGCCGACCGGCGGGTGAGTCGGGGTCGTGGAACTCTCTTCGGGCGATGTCGTTACGGCCGCCGGAGTTGTCTTGCTCGGCGATCCCGTAGAGCCCACTGATGTGCTGACGGGTGGACGCATGAAACCGCGCTGAGGCCGCCGCTGCCACTTGCCATGCAGTTTCGACGCGCCCGGCTAGCGCCTGAAAGCGTTTGACCTGTAGCGAAGTGGGCTTCGTTGAGATGGCGCGCCGCCAGTTGTTGACACTCTCGGCCCACTCGGCTGCCATCCCAGGGATGGGACTACGGCCACCCTTCCCCTTGAGTTCCGTAGCGTTGGCGGCGTCTCCCCAACCTTCGCCGGGGAGGAGAAAGTGGTGGATCCCCCCTGCCGTACCGAGAGGGACGGCGTGGAGAGGCTGGTCCGTCGGTGCCACCGCTTGGTTGGCGGTGAAGGCAGACTTCTTCACCTGGTCAACCGTGTAGGTTGCCCGCCGCGCGCCGACCAGGCTGTTGCCGTACCGAAGCCGGGCGTCGAGCTGGGGCGTCCGCAGCCCCTCGTGCATGCAGTTGAGCCAGAGACTGACTTCGGCGAGTTCGATGCCGCCTTCGTTGAGGTCGACGCCATAGGACTGATTGATGGCGAAGTGGGCCTTGGCTCGCTGTTCGTGTGCCGCATAGTCCTCGGCGGGGATCGTTTCGCCAATCTCCTGTTGGCGGAGCCGGAGGTAGTGACCAGCGAGCTGGGTGACCGCCTCGTTCACGAACGCACCGGATCCGAGCGCCGGTTCGCAGATCGTGACGTTGAGCACGTCGTCGGCCGTGATGTCGGGGGTGCCAGCGAAGAACTCGTCGAGCGTGTGTCTGATGGTGAACTCAGTCAGGACTCTCGGCGTGTAGAACGCTGCGGCCCGTTCACGGTCGCGGCCGGCGAGCCGGTACACGAAGTCGTACTTGTCGTACCGCACCTTCTCGGTGCGGCCGTGTTCATCAGTCTCAGTTACGAATGCCGACTCCGAGTACTGGTCGGCCAGATGCGCGGGGATGGTCCAGGAGCCGTTGTCCGGGTCGCCGTCGCGGTCAACTTCCATCAGGGGCTCGGTGGCCACGGTCCCGGTCCAGGACATGAGCCCCTCGTACACCGCGCCGATCTGCGGGACGTCCAGTGTGGCGAAGGAGATCGATTCAGGCCGCTTCCCGGGCTTCGGTTCGGTGAAGCACAGGTACCGGATGACCTTCTGCATCGTGTCGTCGGAAACGTGAGCCTTGTCGATAAGCGGACAGGCGTCATCGTCGAACAGCCGCGACCGGAGCGCATTGAAGGTCAGGGTCTTGCCGTCAGCGAACAGGGACCCGGTGTTCTGGTTGTGCCCCTCGTTGACGGCCCGGAACAGGACGGCCAGTGACTGCTGGATGTGATTGTTCTGTCGGGCGGACTCGGTTTCCAGGCGCACGCCGGATAGGTGGCGGAGCCGTTCGAGCCCATAACCATCGTGGTACTCAGGGGCGCGGGACGGAAGGACACCTAGTTCCGGGTGCGCTTCGGCGTATAGGAGAACGATGAGGCGGTAGAGATACCGGAGGGTCTGACGAGTCAGGTCTCGGTCGAGCTGCGGGTTGGATAGAACGTTGGCGTGCTGGCGTTCGTGAAGGTCGTGGACAACGGCCTGCGCGAGCGCCTCGACGGCCCGGCGCATCCCGCGCCGGAGTTCCTTGGAGACCCCTGCCCCGTGGCGGGCCGCGTCGGAGCGGAGCTTGTCGTGGAGGTTGGTGGGCTCGGTGCCGGGGTCGAGGGTCGCCGTTCCGAAAAGCGCGGCTGCGATCGCCGTCTCGCCGGTGGCGCTGGTGTCCTTGCCGGCCAGGAGCACGTCGAGGTTGACCGCGAGCCAAGCCCCCTCGTACCAGTTGTCACGGTCGAGAAGGATCAGCGTTGCGCCCGTACAGGCGAGCAAATAGCGCGGTGGAGTGTCGCATCCGAACAAAAGGTCGGCGACCTCGTGGAGCGTTCGAGCGCTGATGGTGCCGGTGCTAGTCGTGGCGGGGGCGATGAGGCGCGCTTCGGGGTTGCTCCGGTCGCTGGTCACGGTCTCGGGGTCTTCCGAAAACACGAGGTCGAGGGCAGCAAGCAGAGGGCCCGTCGGGAGGGTGCGTGCGTACGCGACCGGTATGAGATATTCAGTTCCCCCTCGGGCGACCGGAAGGTTCCCGCGAGCTACGTGGTCAATGGCGCCGTCCTCATTGCCGTTGGTGCCCGGATCTGCCCAACCGAGCGCGGCGAGGGTTTCGTCAATGAGGAGGGCGTGCGCCTTCTCACCCGCCACCGAGACATCGATTGCGCCGGTGGTCTCGTCCGGGCTGAGTTCGGCTGCAGTATTGCGATGTTGGTCGAAGGTTCGTCTGAGGCCGGCGACGCGTGAGCGTGCCGTCTTGTTGCCAGCCCGCTCCTGGTCCTTCCAGGTCTTGAACAAGTCGGCAAGGCCGCTGGTCGCTCGGTAGGTGAGGAAGTAGTCGGTGTAGTACGCGTGGTTCGCGATGGCGCGGAGTTCGAGAGCCACGGCCATCGCTAGTTCGCCTCCCCGTTCGGAACGAGAGCGGCGACGACTCGGATGAGCGGTCGGTCTGCCGGCTGGTAGGCGTCGAGGAGTGCTCGCACGTTCCGCTCCACTCGCTCGACTTCAGCCCGCTTGGAGGACTTGAACCCTCCGGCGAGGTCCTCGACCACCCGCTCGCTCTCGGCCTTCCACGTGTCGAGCCGCAGTTGGTGGGCGCTGATCCGCTCGTTCACGTCGTCCGCCCAGTCGTCCTTCTGGTTGGTCAGGTGGCTCTCGGCGGCGGCCACCACTCTCGGGAGAACCGCCGTGAGACTGCCCGGGTCCCCCGACCATCCGTGGTTCGTCATCCCTGATCTCACGTTCGCGTGTTCGAGGAGCCGGGAGAGCGGAGCGAAGGAGAGGACTTGATCGAGGTCGCCGGCGGCGAGCCACTCGGATGCAAGCGGCTCACCGGCCCGGTTCGTCCAGGTCGCCTGCACGGCGATGAAGGGCTCGGTGACGGCGCACGGGATGACCGGCGCCTGGCCTCGGGGAAACGAGAACAGGGTCCTGTCAATCAGCCAGTCGACGACCGGGTGCTGCTCGGGTACGAACGCCACTTCCGGCCACGCGGTCCCGCCATCCCCGGCAGCGGCGTGCTTCTCCAGGGCCGCTTGGAGGTAGTGGTTCCCGACTCCATGATCAGTGGTGAGTCGCAGCCGATCCATCACGTTGCGCTGACGGACGTAGCCCTGCGGTAGGGCATACAGGCGGCCCTTCAGGTCGTCGGGTGGCCGGAAGGTGATGACCCGCCCGTCGGTTTCCCAGCCGATCGCCTCGGCCGGGTCCTGGTAGGCAGCTCGCACGGCTTCGTCGATGAACGATGCCAGGTCAGGGAACAGCGACGGCTCTCGTCCGACCGCCGCGTGCTGGAATACCGGGGTGGTGGTCGTGCCGCCAGCACCACCGCCGAGGAACGTGAGGTAGTCGACCTCCGCAGGAGGGGCGTCGAGTGCCACAGCCATGGCGGCCTGCTTCGCCTCGGTACTCTTCGCCCGCAAGATCGAGATGATCTTGTCCTGCTCCTGAATTTCGCTCCGCACCGCCAGGATCGCTCCGGCGTCGCCGAGTGACAGGTGCGCCTCGTGTTCCTTCTCGGCGAGCCGGACGATCACACGGGCATCCGAGGCGATCGTCTCGTCCTCAGGCAGGTACGTCAGGAAGCGAATCTCCGGCGAGATCGTCTGGCCGTACCGGTCGATCCGGCCGTTGCGCTGTTCGAGCGTGATGAGCGACCACGGGAGGTCCATGTGGACCAGGTGGTGGCACTGCTTGTGCAGGTTGACGCCCTCGGCCGCGATGTCGGAGGTGACCAGGACGCGGATGCTGGCGCCCTCCATCGAGAAGTCCTCGATCACCCGTTGGCCCGTCGTCTCGGCGAGATCATTGTGGTAGACGACCACCTGCTCCGCGGTCATCCGCAGACGGCTACGGATCGCATCGGCGATCCAGCCGAGCGTCGCGATCCGCTCCGAGAAGATGACCACCCGCACCCTCGATCGTGGCCCGATCCCAATCTCAACAAGGGTGTCGTGCAGGCGGTCCAACTTGGCCGATCCGGCGTCAAGCGCACGTTGCGCCATGGTCTGCAGCGTTGCGAGGGCGGCGCGCTCGGTGTCGGTCGGCTTGTCCTTTCCGAGCCGGTTGTTCACCGATTCCAGCAGGGCCGCCGGCGAGGACAACGCCGCCTTCAGCAACGTGTACGGAAATAGCGAATCCGGGGTGGGAGCGTGCACTCCGGGACCGACCCAGGTCGCGGCCAGCTCTGCGAACACCGCCTCCTCGGCGCCAGTCGGGACTACCTCAATTGGGATCGGCTCCTTGCGGGCCGCCCATTTGTCGCCGACGACGGACTCCACGTCCGGGGAGTGCTTGTGGCGGCGCAAGACCAGCGGATTGATCCTCGCGTGGTCCAGCTTCTTCGGGTCTGGCACCGCAGTGGGATCGAGCAGGGCGACGAGGCGGGCGAACGCTTCGTTGTCCCCGTTGTGCGGTGTCGCCGATGTCAGCAGGAAGGTCCTCGCCGTCGGGGCCAGGACGTTGGCCAGCTCGTTGTTCTTCGTGCCCTGGTTCATCAGCTTGTGGGACTCGTCGACCCACACAACGTCCCATGACATCCGTTCCAGATGTCGCCGGTACGTCTTGCTCTTGAGTGTGTCGATCGACACGATCACCCGGTCGAAATACGTGAAGGGGTTCCGGTCTACAGGGACGACCCTGTTCACCCGGGCGATCCCCTCGGTGTCCAACCGGACCATCGGGAACCCGAACCGGCACCAAAGCTCGTGCTGCACCTGGTCGAGGATGTGGCGGGGCACCACCGCCAGCACCCGTCCGGCGCGGCCTCGGCGGTGTAGCTCGGCCAGAACCATGCCGATCTCGATGGTCTTGCCGAGCCCAACTGCGTCAGCGATGAGGAGCCGGACCTGCAACTGCTCTGAAGCACGACGCCACGGCTCCCGCTGGTATGGCAGATCGTCAATCAGAGCAAGATGCCCTGCTCGCATGGTCGTGTCGGTTAGCGGCAGCGGGGATCGTCGTCGTAACGACTCGATGTACAGCCGCCCTGACCGGCAACCCTCCGACTCGTCCAACACGAAGACGGTGTCCGTCGGGTCGAACGGCACGATGCTGTCCAGGTCGGAGAAGAAGGTTGCCGTCGTCTCCCGGACCAGCTCGCTTCGGCCGACACATTCGACGACCGTGACACCCGAGGCAGCGAACACCTCGGAGCGGGTGACCTGCCACTCCTCGCCTCGAACAAGCACCGTCGCCCCAGGCGCAACAGCCGCAGGCGCCCGTGCCGACGAGGTCCTCCCCGTCGTCACCGCCACATTGGGCCCTGATCGGGATCGTCGATTTTCGCCGTAGTCATCAGAAGCTCGAATCTCGGGGGGAGGCGCTAGAGGCGGTCGTTCAACACCATGCCCTAGCCCGCCGGTGCTCTCGATCGTACGGTGGTTTGGGCCCCTACCCGGCGCATTGGACTCATGTCTCCGCTGCTTCGACCTGACGTTCCGGGCATCGCCTCGGCCAGCGGGCAGAACCCGCACCGCCATCCCGCGTGTCGTGTCGGCTCACGTCCGTATGCGAGTTCGATGATCAGCCGCCGCGTCCCGTCGATCAAACGCCTGCCAGCCACGACGAGAAGGCTCCTTGGTGATCGTGTCGGCCACCGACGTGCCCTCGTCGAGGTAGTAGGTGGCGCTCCGGAACGGCGCCACTCCAGTCGTCAGCGTCTCAAGGAGGGCATAGAGCAGGTGCTCGCGCGATGGTCGGAGTCCTTCCCCAACCTCAGGCTTGCACCTGGGGGCCCACCCAACTCTCCCGCCGGGCCGAGAGCGGCTTCCGCAAGGACTGTCGCCGAGTCCGTGGCCGTCGTCCAGAGCCGCATGACAATATCGAAGCCCGCTGCCATCGCATCCGCACTCGCCTGATCCGCCAACTCGCGCTCCGCTGGAGCGAGAACCTCAAGTGTCACCTGGAGAGGGGCCGGCAGCCCGGGGTCGTATGCGGAAAGTCAGGACCATGAGCCTCTCGATACCTCGCCTGCGAACAGCCTCCGCGAGAGCAGTCATCGCCTCCACGCTGCTGATGTCCTCCTGGCTCCACTCCTCCGCCCGTCTCTGCAGCGCGTCGTTCTGGATGCCGGCGACCGTGATGCCGACTCCCGTGAAGAGTCTCCCGAGCAATGCCCGCAGGCCCTCCCACGCAGACCGGGCTTCGACGGCAACCAGCATCGCCGCCTCCCTCCTGCCCGTCGGCGAAAAGGTTGTTCCGCAACCCATAGACGCGGGTGAACTCGACCCACGCCGGTTCCTTCGCCAAGCTCACATCGACCTGCTTGGCGACTTCTTCACCCAGGGAGCGGAACTGGTTCAGCTTTTGCGTCGATCCCAGCTCCGGCTTTCCGATCGCCACGGCGACGGCGGCCATGACCTCTCGCACCAGGGTCTCTCCCGCCATCGAATAGCGCATCACCGCCTCCGTCCACTCCTCTGCCTCAAAGAACTCATCCGCCTTGCGGGAGATGAAGTTCGGCCGGAAGGCGGCGTCCGCCGCGCCTCCCTCGTGCTTGGGGGCACGGCCCGCGCGCAGATCACCAGCTTCCTGGGCGAACTCCTGGTGGATCGCTGCCGCCCCATCGAAAGCAGCGACCATCTCAGCCCGCGTTTCGGCAACGACCTCAAGGGCGGCATGCACAAGGGTCGCCACCGAGTGACGACCCGCCAGTCGGCCCAGCCGCCCTAACCCGATCGGTCCTCGCCATGCCGAAACCGTACGCAGGACGACTCGTGGCCGCGTCAGCGGGCGCCTCGGACCGTTGTTGTCACAGCCTCGTCGTATGGTGTGGCCGCGATGACGCAGCAGAACTCCCGCCGCTCCCGACCCTGACGGGTCGCCGCCAGACCGTCTGGCGGCGAGAGGAGCAACATGCACGCCCGCCCGCCGCGAGCACTGCTCGACGCGACGCCTCCCAGGGAGGGCGAGATGCCCGGCGACGTACTCGCCTACCGGGCACTCGTCCTCGACCCCCAGCGGCTCACACCGCTTCAACAGCAGGTTGCCGACAGCCTGCTGTCCCCCGAGGTGGAGCGCCCCACCGCCGAGCCATGGGCCGAGGAGCTTGCCAGCCGGATCGACGATGCGCTCATCGCTCATGCGGCGCACATCACCGGAGATCCACTCTTCGTCAGCAAGGGGGCGATCTCGGGGGTGCTGGCCTGCGAGACCGCTCATCTCGCGCCGAGGGAGCCCTTTCAATGGGGCCCGCTGACGGCACGGGGCGAGATCATCCACCGGGCGGCCGCCTTGGCCGCAGCGGGCGCCGACCTCGACCCGCACGAGTTGGCCA
The DNA here is from genome assembly GCA_963829165.1 of uncultured Acidimicrobiia bacterium. Lineage (GTDB taxonomy): Bacteria > Actinomycetota > Acidimicrobiia > Acidimicrobiales > AC-14 > JAXDMK01. The sequence goes on from CAWHIC010000024.1 coordinate 35,147, forward strand.
CCACTGCGCTTGACGAGGCGCTGAGCGGGAGCGGCAGCCTTTCGAGGTGGCTGCGTAGGCAGCCCGAGCGCACACGCCTGGCTGTCGTTGCGAGGCGCTCTCCGGCGTGACGACCTTCGTCTCCGCCTGGCCCTGTCTCGATCCTGGCTGGGAATTGATCCCCGAATACCCGGTGGGGGCCGATCTCGTGGGTGGCCGTGTACGAGTAGCCGGCCGGGTCGACCTGGCGCTTGGGGCGAACCAGGTGGAGCTTGGCAACGTCATCCGCCGGGAGCGCGTCCTGATCGAGCTGAGGTCGGGGCAACCCACGACGGACCACCGCGCGGAGCACCTCCTGTACGCGCTCCTAGAAACGCTTGGGACGGGCGTCGCCCCCTGGCGCGCCGCGACGTTCTGGCTCGACCAAGGCACGTTCCTCGTGGACACCATCACGTTGGAACTCCTGACAGTCGCAGCCCGGCGGCTGGTCCACGCGGCACGGCGGCTGATCGAACTCGGCAACGGGCGGCCGCCGACGAGGCAGGCGGGCTGGCGCTGCTCATGGTGTCCGTTGGCGGAGCACTGCGAGGAGCGGTTGCGCGCCAACCATGACAGGAGGTTGTCCTGTGGCCAGTGACAAGCGGTCGGAGGGCGTAGTCCTGTTGCACGAGCTGCACGTCAGCATTCATTGCCCCGCCACCGTCGACGACGCCGAGGCGATGCGCATCAGAGACGCCGTGACCGTCGGTCTCCAGCGATGGGCCACCGATGCAACCGAGAAATCTGCCGGGCGGTTCACCGTGTCGGTCGATCAGTGATGCCGCCGGTGAGCGGGAGCGCCCGTCGCATCCCGCCAGCGGTCACCCCGGGGCTATGTGGTGAGTCCGTTGACCAGGTCGCCCGGCTCCAGACCCAGGGCCTGAGCGAACCGGACGATGCTGTAGAGCGTCGGGCTCGTCTCGCCCCGCTCGATGTGACCGACGTACGTGCGGTGTACGCCAGCGGCCTGAGCCATCTGCTCCTGGGACCAGCCAGCGTCGAGCCGCAGACGTCTGAGTCGTTTGCCGAACTCGGCGGCGACCTTTGCGTCCCTGTCGCGTCGGGGCCGGCCCATGGTTGCGAACCTGGCCGCCTGCACCACAAACGTCGACAGCAAAGTATTAGCATCTGGGGCGTTTTCTCTTACATAGCGGAGGTTCAGGCGATGACAGGTCGGCGGCGCTGGGGATCTCGGGCCGGGAACGTCGCGGTGAGCGCACTACTACTCGCGGCGTTGTCGGGGTGTGGTGGTGGTGGCGGGTCGGCCAGTTCCACGGTGTGCGACCTCCGGGAGCAGGCGAGCGACGCCCTGGGAGGCAGCGGGCCGTACGCCGGGCGGGAAGCGGCGCTGGCGTCGGACATGCGCAAAGCCAGCCTCCCTGAATCGTCCAACGCCGACGACGTGGCCGATCTCAGGCGTGCCCGGTCCGATGCAGCCGCCGCCATCGAGGCCGTTGCCAAGGTGCCCAAGGGGGATGCCGACGCTCTCGACCAGGCGCAGGGGGAGGTGGAGAGGGCCCTGGCCGAAATCGCTCAGAACGACGCCTGTAACGCCGCGGCGGGGGCGGGGGCGGCAGCGCCCGGCGGGCCCAGCGCAGTCGCGGCGAGCACGACGGGATGCCCGAGCCCGGCCCGCCCGGTGGCGATCGGGGCCCCGAGCCCGTGGGTCGTCATCGGCCATACAGGTCCGGAGGGGAAGTACCGGGACATGGACGTGAGCGAATCGAGGATGACCGTCACGAACCCCAACACGGTCCCCGTGCGGGCCAAGGTCATCGCGCTGATTGCCACACCTGGGCTGGCCGCCGGCTCCCTCTTCGAGTACGGGGTGCCCAGCACTAGGGGCCTGCGCTCCGACGGTGGCCTCGACTACAGCGTCGAGGCTGGCATGACTGTTCCCCCAGGGGCTTCGGTCGAGATGGCAGCGAGGATGCTGACGCGCACCCCAACCACGGTAAGGGCCCTATACGGGTTCGCCGACATCCTGGCGCCGAACACCGACAAACCCTGCAACATCCCGGTGGCGGGAGCGGAACCGATCAAGCTCCTCGGTGGGAAAACAGCAGGTGGGTGCACCGATCCGGCAGTCGGATGCTGAGGATCATGCGCGCTCGGCAGCTCCGCGACGCGGCTGTAGCGGTGGTGTTGCTGGTGGCGGCCGGCTGCGGAGGGTCATCCAGCACCACCGCAGGAGTCTCCTCCAGCCAACCCGGTGCCACCGGTAGTGGGACTGTCGCCCCGGTGCCGACCACCCTGCCCTGCCCCACGGAGGCCGTGGTCGTCACCAAGCCGGATCGCTGGGCGATGGTGAAGGACTTCTTTGGCCATCAGGATTGGGAGGGAATCGGAACGGTCCTGAACCCGAACCCGGTGGACGTCCTTCTCCTGGCCGAGAGCACCTTCGCCCTGACCGATGTCACCCTCACGACCGGCAAGACCTTTCAGTCGTATACCGGCAACCCCAAGTCCGTCCTCCCCGCGGGGTACGGCCGGGATCTCTTGATCTTGGCCGGACGCACGATCGAGGTGACCTACTCGATGACGCTGACCCGGCCTACCTCGATTATCGCCACGGAGGTGTTCGCCGAGGCGGCGCCGGAGTTTGGGCTCATCACCGTCCCCGGCTGCATCGTCCTGGTCTCGGGAGCCAAGCCCATATCCGCGGCTCCGAAGGGCCCGAGGTTGTGCGCGGGCGGGTTCGAGGATCCTCGCATCAAGGCTGCAATCGGAATCCCGGGGCCCTCGGACCAGCCGTCGTGCGGCTGATGTGCCCGTCGCCTCGCCACATGGCGTCGTCACCTTCCATCAGCGGGCCCGTCCTCAGCCGTGGGCCTGGACACTGGCTCTCACGAGAGTCCGGGCCGATGCCTACAGGAGGCAGTTCGTGGGTGTAGTCGCAGGCTTGGTGCTGGTGGCGCTGTTCATCGGGGCGATCGTGGTAGCGCTCGGCGGGGCGATTCTGGGGCGCTTGCCGTCCTTCATCTTCTGGCTGATCCCTGTGAACCCGGACGGGCTGGCGGCCAAGCTGCTGACCGGGGGATTGGTCGCCGGGGTGGTTCTGGTGGTCCTGGTCGCCTGGAGCCGACACGGTGAAGGTGCCGATTACGAACTGCCAGAAGACGAGCGCAGGCGGCGCGAGCAGGCAGAGCGCGACAACGATGAGTTCGGCTGGTGGATGACCGACGGCCCTGGCGCCTACTGAGGCGTCGGCTCCAGGTGACCGACGGGTTGGACTACGCGTACCGGACCCTGGGTCTCGCGCCCGGCGCGTCCCGGGCCGAGGCGTGGCACGCTCACCGCCGCCTCGTGTCCGACTCCGAGGGAGCCGAGGCGGAGCGCCGGGCGCTGGACGAGGCGCTGGACTGGATCCTCGACTACCACCCGGATGCCGCCTACCCCGACGAGACCTGGGTCGCCGGCCCCCAACCCGATACGCAGGGGGCATTCCGGCCGCAGGGACCGGAGACAGTGGAAGATGACGAGGCCGTCAGGTGTCGCTCGGCCGGGTGGCCGATCACCTTCGGCTCCGTCGGTGCCGGCCTGGCCTCAAGCGGCTTCGGGGCGGGGGTGCTGGCGGCGGGAGTAGCCGGCGAGGTCGAGGTGGCCGCCGCCATCGATGTCAGCATCGAGCGGGCCGACGCCTTCGTGTTCCACTCGGTCACGCCCTCGGGTGGGGACGGAGACGTAGACCACGCCATCGTCCGCGGCGACCTCCTGATCTGCATCGATGCCAAGCGCTGGTCACCAGGCCGTTACGAATCGGTGCAGGGCCCCAATGGGATGGCTGCCTACCGCGATGGCGAGCTGTTCCCTGCCGGCTCGGCGTCGAGCAGCGCGTTCCTGGCCGGGCTCTTGGCCGAGGACCTGGCATGGCCGGGCCGGGTGGCCCGCATCATCGCAGTGACGTCCTCGGGAGGACGGGGGCGGCCGGTCGACCTGTCCGGGTACACGCACCCCGATGCCACGGCTGTAGCCGTCGAGCAGCTCCCCGGCTTGATCGACCGGCTCCTGGGATCGACGACCCGGAAGGGCTACACGGCCGCCGCGGTGAGATCGCTCGCAGCCCGTACAGCAACAGCGACCGTGCGCTCGCCGCTGGACTCCCCGGACCCCGGCGTCGAGCCGCCCCTCGTTGATTCCGCCGTGGCGGCGCGGCGGGCGCCGGCACGCCTCGACTTCACCGCAGGGATGGTCAAGATCCGCCTGGCGTCGCTCGCCTACCTGGCAATGCTGGCGATGGGGACGGCCCTCGCCTGGGCTGCCGGGGACGACCTCTCGGGATGGCCGGCACTTGTGCTGGCGGGTGCGACAGCGGGGGCCGGCCTGTGGGTTCTGCTACTCACCGAGGACGTGGAGTCGGGGACCGGCGCCGCCCACCGGGCCATGGCCGAGTTGGTGGCATTGAGGTCGGCGTTGCTCCTCGACCGAAGCGTGCGCCTCAGCCCGATGGGCCACCGGAAGCCTCTCGGGCCGAGACTCGCCGTGGGGGGGCTGGGCGCCTCCGGCGTCGGCATCCTCTACCTGTTCTTCCTTCGCCAGGGGGCCTGGGTGGACCTCAGCCGCCTCGCCACCCTGGTCGTGATCGCAGGGGCGGCAACACTCGTCACCGCCGTGTGGCTGTTGCTGGAGAGGGACGTGGCTGACGTGAACGGGCAGCTCGGGCGCTGGACCGAGCTGTGGGTCGAGGCCGTCAAGGCGCTGGCCCTCGCCGAGCCGCGGGCCGCCTCGGCCGCCCTGGCCGTACTGGTCGACCACCCGGAGGGCGTCCTTGACGACCATCTGGATGCGTGGGACTCCGATACGGCGGTGGCGGCCATACGGATGTCCTGGGCCGGTGGCTTGATCCGTGAGGGCGGCCTGGTGATCGAGCGCTGATGCCTGCATCTGCTCGGTCTGTGTCGCACCTCGTCGGTACCGTGCTTGACGTGATCCTCCCGCTGTCTGCTCACCGCTCCCGAAGCTGACCGGCCGCCCTCCGGGGCTGCCGGTAGCGGGAACCGGAGGAGAGAGCAGGACTCTGGAAAATTCCCACACGCCTTCGGCATTGCGCGGGTCGGAGGGTCGGACGCGCTCGACGCCGCACGCGACTCGTCCATCGCTGCTCGCCGCCATGTATGGCTTGTCCTGGGGCCGATCGGGGGCAAGTCAGGTCAATCCCCAGGAGATCCTGATCCGGGCGGGGATACAGGTTCGTCCCGTCGGGGATTGGTGCTGACAGACAGGAAGGACGCGTCTGACCGACGAGGGCGATCGCCGCCCACCCAGGACACCAGCTCGTAGTGACCCACGGCGTCCGGCCGGAAGGTGGACCGCCAGGTCCCGATGCCATCGGGCTGAAGAGCAAGCGTGGCGACGATCTTCCCGTCACTCGTCACGGCGGCGCATGGTGTGTCCCCGGTGGTCGCTTCACCAAGGCGGACGATGACTGCCACCGACTCGTTCGGTGCCGCCTCGCTCGGACTGCTGTCGATCGAGAGCCTGCGGCCAGTCTTTGCGAACGTGACGACGGCAACTTCCTCGGGCTGGGCGTTCTCGTTGCGCACGACCACCTGGCCGTCAACCGGTGCGATCACATTGGCGACCGCCAGGGTGGCTCCGAACAGCTCCTCGCGGGTGAACTCGGCGCCTTCCATGGTCGCGGTGATGCCCTCGCCTCCGGGGAGCACCCAGAGCCCGGCGGCCGGGGCCCCCTCGAAGCGGACCTCGAATGTGGCCGACCCGCCAGGAGGCACCGTCCGCGCCTCCTGACCGACGACCTCGTACCCCTCCGGCGCTGGTGCCCCGACGCTCTCAGTCGGTCCCGCGGCCCCGGCGTCGGCTGGCTCGCTCTCGCAGCCCGGCATCCCGCGGTCGTCTCGCGGCAGGGACGACGGCACTACCTGATCGGCCCCGGACTGGCTCGCCCCACCACCAGCCTCGACGTCGCCGCCCTCGCCGCCACAGCCAGTGGCAAGCGCCACCACAACAACGGCGAGCGCCAGCCATCGTGGCCGACGCCGGAGGGCAGCCGACCTATCTGTGGCCCCAGTCCCGACGGGGTCACCAGCGGCCGCTTGCAGCGGACCGCCCTCGCTGGGTGCAGGTTGAAGGTGTCGAACTCGATGTAGAACTACCGTCCCGGTGTTGTTCCGCACCTCGCAACGGTATCGAGTCTGGCCATCACGGCCGATCCGGAACCGCTCCGACCTGCCGATGTATTGTCCGATTTCGGTCGACCACATTCGGCCAAGAGACTGGGTCGGGAAGCCACCGACGATCGCGTGCAGGCGGGCGCTCAGGGGCTCCGCAGAGCCCCTGAGCCTCCACCGTCGATGAGCGCGTCGATCAGCCCCAGGTCGAGAACACGCGTGGAGAGCACGGCCCTCCCTCGCGGAGGGCCGTGCTCTTCCGCCGTCCTACCGGGAGCGTCGCGCTACCGGATCTGGGGGCTGATCTGGGTGATCACGGTGCCCCATGGGCACGATGCCCACGACTGCTGGTTGACGCCCCGCCACTCGCCGAACCGGGTGACTCCGCCCCAGACGGTGGTGTTCTTGCAGTACAGGACCACCCGGTGCTGTCCCGTCCCTTGGGTGCAGTTCGAGTAGCCATTGCGATTGCCCGACATCAACACGTAGCAACTTGACGGGTACGCGCTCGCCGGTGCCGCCATGGCGATCGGTCCGACGATCGACCCGAGCAACATTGCGCCCATGGCCAACCACCGCTTTGCCTTTGTCACGGTCGTTCTCCTCCTGGTCACCTAGATCCTTCCGGGGATGAGACGGGGGAGGACATGCCGCACGGCGGTGAATCACCGGTCGGCGACGGGCGCCCTCGACTCGTGGCTCATCCTCACGACAGTCCGTGGGAAGGTCGATGCGCAGCGGTGGGAACGGGTGTAGGAGCGGTGGGAATCGGGTCCGCGGGCGTCAGTGCGCGCAGCGCGCTTGCCCGGCGTACGGCAGCGTCGCTATCGCGTAACCGGGAAGATCGCGACCCAGACGTCGCTCCGCTCCGCCGAGACAATTCCAGGTGTCGCCATCCGGGATCCACTGCCGGCGGCCCTCAGCATCGATGAGCCACGCTGTGGCGTCGGCCTGGCGCAGCAGGCGCCCCCGGATCGATTCCAGCGTCGGCAGCTCCCCCTCGGGACGTTCCACCAGCCGGGCGACCGGATCGCCCCCAGAGCCGAAGCGAACAGTAGCGACGCCGTGCTGGAAATCCTGTTGCGTCGAGGGCATGGGGTTGCCAGTTGGCAGTCCCAACTCCGGGTGGTTGCGCCACCAGGGGACGTAGGCGGCGGGAATCCAGAAGTACGGGGCGTCCGCTCGCTCTGCAACGAGCACTGTTCCCGTGGACAACTCGATCTCCACGTGGCCGTCTCCGTACTCGACGATCCCGACCACCAGGCCGCCAGTGGTCTGGGCCGCGTCGCCATCCTTGCCGCCGAGCTGGTGGTACGAGCCCCAGGCTCCCCGGTTCAGGTGGACATCCACCCCGTTCGGTGAGGCCAGTAGCGCTCCGTTCGGAAGGCCTGCGAGGAGCACCTCCTGCGCCACGAGGGACTGCCATCGATACGCTCTACCGGCTGCGCACCCGACCGTTGGTTCCCCTCCTGCGTCTTCGAAGGCGGAACGCAGCCGTTGGGTCAGCCTTTCTGCGCCAGGTTCCTTCTGCAGGGCATCATCGAGCACCCCGATCTCTGCATCGCAGGTCCGGGCAACTGGTTGCTCTGCCCTTTCACGGCTGCCACGAACGACGAGGAGGCCCACGACAACCACGAGTACGACGGCCGCCGCCGAAACGTAGGTTCGCCGTCGCTGCCTGCGCTCGCGGGCCCCGCCGGAACCCCCGTCAGATCCCTCAATCCACGGCGGTGCCCCTTCATCAGCGACTAGGAGTGATGCTGCGCGCTCCGGCTGTTCCTCGTCGAGAACGGAAAGGAGTGAGATCGCAACGTGCCTCACGACCTCGTCCATGCGGCTGGGGCGACTCTCGGCACCTCGTCGAAATCCGTCGTACCCGATCCCGAACCGATCGGCAGCTCGCTTGCCCCTCACTGCCAGCTTGGGCCAGCCCGCATCGGTGTACGGCAGCGGGAAGAGGTCGTGGGCCGCAGCGCGGTAGAGCGGATCATCGAGAGCCTCGATGGCCGCTCTAAGAACACCGTCCAGGTCGTCCCGCGAGGCGTCGGCCTCCTTGAGGATCATGTCGAGCGACTGGAGATTCAAGGAGCGCAGGGCGGTAAGAGTGCGGGCGCCAGCAGCGACTGACCGCAGCTCAGCAGCGACCGCTCCGACACGAGGGTCGCCATCCTCCCCAAACGCGGATGTCAGCCCTATCACCTCCTCGCCCCGCCCTTGGCGTCGCTAGCTACCGCCGTCAGGATCAAGCCGCCTGAGTCTTCTCAGTGCCCCCAGACGGTACTTCTGGATGAGAAAACGCGCGAAGGCTTTGTGCCGGCACCCAGCGCAAAACAGGGTGTTGCCGCAGTCGGGCGCTCGGAGTTCGAAGCCCGCGACATCAGGTCGGCGGTCCGATCCCACTGTCGCTGGCTCTGCCAAGAGCCCGGCTTCCGGCCCGGGTCTTCAGGCTGAGCGTGCTTCAAGCGGCAGCCGTACTCCGATCCTGTTCAACAAGGTGCCGCTCATCCCCCCGCCCGACACACTTGCACTGCGATCGTCCGGATCAGGCCACCGAAGCGTCCGAAAGACAGGCCGAGGCTGTAGAGAGGCCCGCTGATTCGCCCTCGTGGCCGGGCACACGGGTCGTCGTTGTCGAGGATCGTGCCGGCGCCCACGCCGTCTGCCAGCAGGGCACCGGTAGGTGGCGACAGGTTCACTGCGAAGCTCTCGGTCGGCTCGCTGGCCGTATCGCCGACAACTCTCACGACCACGGTCTTGCTGGTCTCACCCGGGGCGAACGCTACCGTCCCGTTGGCCGCCTCATAGTCCCCCGGGGCCTTTGCGGTCCCATCGGCAGTGGCGAAGTCGACGGTCACCGTCCGCGGCGCGACCTCGGAGAGCGTCACCGTGAAGTTGGCGTCGAGCGTCCCTTGATTACCTTCGGTCACCGACGCGTCGCCGATCGAGATGGTGGAGGGATCCCCGAGGAACTGGCTGGCCGAGTAGGGCGCAGTGTTGTGGGCCTTGATCAGGTATCCAGCGGCATCGGCGTTCGAGAGGGAGTACACCGACAGGTCCTCGACCGTGTAGGGCCCATTGCGGCCAGCAGTCCCGATCGCTTCACCGTCGAAGGAGAGGACGAACGCGTTCGCTCCCGAGCCGAGGGTTACGACCGACTGCGTTTCAACGATCTCGGTGCCGTCGGGGGCGACCAGGCGGGCGTTCACGGCGTAGGAGCCGACCTCGTCGACTCGCACCGACCCCCTCACCTCAAGTGTCTCGAATCGGCCGTCGCTGTTGCTGTCCACGCCTTGGTCCGTGAAGGCACCGAGGTCGAACTCGACTGCGTCGTGCTCGAAGCTCTCGAAACCGTATGCGGCAGTCGTGCCCAAGTCTGCCGCCTCATCCTCAGGGCTCAAGCTGGCATCGTCGCGGCTCAGGACGACGTCGACCAGCCGGTAAGGGCCGGAGCGACCGGAGGAGAAGATGTCCCGACCAGGAAAGGAAAGTGGAATGCTCTGGCTCCCGGTCCCGAGGATCTCAATCCCGCCTGCAGCGGCAACCTGGTTGCCATCGCCGTCCACCAGTCGGCCCGCCAGGCGGTAGGTGCCGGCAGTGGCAACGGTGAGGTTGGGGCTCAGGACCAGAGCATCAGCCTGCCCGTCCTCGGCACCCACCAACTCCTCGCCGAACCCCCCGGCGATGGTCGCAGCGCCACTGCCCACGAAGAAGACATCGGACGCCCAGCGGGGCCGGCTCCCCTCGACGAAGGCCCGCACCGAGTAGGCCCCAGAACCCGGGGGCGTGAAGGAAACCGTGAAGGGTCCACCGCCGCTGCCCAGGGGAAGGTTGGCGACGACATCGCCGTCGGCGTTGACGACTTGGACTGTCGGGGTATCCGCGCTCGTTGCGTCGCTCAGGGTGGCACTCAGCTCGACGGGCGTGCCCGGACGGGCCAAGGACGGAGTCGCCTGCGCCGTCATCTTCCGTTCCGTCTCGATACCTACCAGCACGATCGGCCCCGCCGTCGTGCTTCCGGAGTTGGTGAGGCGAAGCACGCCGTTGGGAGGCGAGGTCAGGTTCGCCCCGAGGGCGGGCGAGCCGAAAACCTCAGTCGGCTCGAACGTCGCTCCGGGGAGGCTGGCCTCAACGCCGTCAGAGTCGACCAGGATCAGTACCACCGCGTTCGTTGCACCTTCGAAGGTCAGCGGCACGTCAACGAAGCCACCCGCGGGGACGTCGGGGCCGTGACTCGACACGAACTCCAACTCCCCGCTCGACGCCGCTTCAGCAGCCGCCGCAGCGATGGTCGGTACCGCTTGGGCCTGCCCGGAACCTCCGCATTCCTCCGCCTGCAGGTAGATCTGACACAGCGCCCGGGGCATTGCTGGACTCCCGGACTGGATCAGGCCGCTGTGATCCTTCTCGTAGGCCGGAGTCAAGGCTGTCTGTAGGCCGGGATGGTCGGGGTTGTCGTCCGGGCGTAGATACCGGACGCTGGCCACCGGCACGGTCCCGTCGTCCTCGCCATCAAGCAGCACGCTGCCCGGACCGTTCTTCTGCCCGGCGATGGTGAAGTAGCGAATCCCACGGCGATCCGGCACCTGCTTGTTGAACGTGTCCTGAACGTAGGACTGCTGGAGCTGGTAAAGGCCATCCTGGGGCCCATCGCAGCTCCCGAACTCCTTGGTGAAGTGATTGAGGGCGACAAACCCGAGCGGCGACACGAGGAAGCCGTAGTTGCGGTTGGCGCACAGGATGTCGGCCAGCCGCGATCCGCCGTTGGGCGTCGCCACCATCCCGAGAGTCCTCACGACACCTGGGTGATCGAAGGCGTACAGGCGTGAGTCAAGCCCGCCGAAGGAATGAGCGACGATGTTGACCTGGGCCGCTCCAGTGCGACTCAAAAGGTCGTCGATCTTCGGCCCCATCAGCCTGGCGTTCTCCTGGATGGTTCCGTTCTCGGTCAGCGACGGGGCGATGGCCTTTCCGTCGAGCGCTGGGAACTGATTCACGAAGTAATCCCGGAACGCGTCCATCGAGCTGCCGTCGGGGTCCGAAGTGGCACCCGTGATCCCGTGGATGAAAACCGCCGGAGGAGGAGTGTCGACGAGTCGAAACTCGGCCCAGGCGACCTCGACTGCCCAGGTCGCCTGGCCGCCGTTGCCGGTGTCGATGAGAACCTGGAAGTCGTTGCGGCCCGAGGGGTTGGCCGGCGTTGGGAGGCGAAGGAGGCTCAGCGGCACGGCGAAGGAGTTGCTGCTCCACTGGTCGTTGGCACCGGAAAGGAAGCCCGGAAGCGTGGTGCCGTTCACAACCATCTTGTCGAACTCCGGCTCGAAATCCGTGCCCGAGAAGTCGTCATCCACGTCGAACACCCGGACGGTGATTCGGCCGGTCTTGCCGAACAGCGAGTTTCCGGCTACCGGTTTTCCTTGACCGTCAACCGGGCCGAAGTCACGGCTCACGTCGATCGAGAAGTCGAGCGGGCTTCCGTCGACGAACAGGTACTGGTCGAGGTCGAAACCATCATCGACCCTGAACACCTCAGTGCCCGATGCGTCTATGGAGGTTGTCGTCTGGCCTGGTGCGGCCGCTGTCGCGAGGGACTGGCTCGCTTGCTGGGGCCTCGGCTGATCTCCGCCGCCCGCACCTGCCGTCTGCGCGGCGACCGGCGATGTGGCGGTACCCACCAGGAGCACACCGAGCGCTGCGACCACGCCCGCGAGTCGTCCCCGCCTGAAACCCACCCGTGCCCCCATGTCCGCCCCCGCCTCCGCCGTCGTCCTGTCTTTCCTTCCTAGCGGAGCCGACGTCCTCGGCGCAACCAAAAGATCAGCGCCGTTCCTCCTCCGACCAGGACGACACCCGCCAGTGCGGCGAGGTTCCTCCGTGCATCCTCCGCGCCAGTGTCGCCTCGGGCATCCACCTCGCCGCCAACTCGACCGCGGCTTCGCAGGACCTGGACGACTGCGGTGACTCCATCGCGCCCGTAGGTGATCGTCGTCGCCCCCGGGGCCTGCTCCCGGGCCGACTCGTTCCAAGCGCCCTCGGCAGCCGTTTGCTCCACCGCCGCGAGGAGCTGGTCGTCACCCTGGGCGCCGCCCTGGAAGTTCACCGACACCGAGTACCCCCCCACGATCAGTGGTGACCCGGTGACCTCAGTGTCATTCACGATTTCGGCGCCAGGGGGCACGAGCGAGCGAGCTGCGCTGCGGATGTCTTCTTCGCCCGGCCGGAGAAGATGGGCGACGAGCAGGCCGAGGCCGAGCCCGACGAAGCACGCAATGACCGTCGCCACGACCGCCGTGCGCAGGCCTCGGTCGCTCATCCCGTTCGCCACCTCCCCGCGAGACCGGGCCATGGCGAAACAACCAAGGACCGACGGTGCCCGACGCTGGCAAGGACGTCCGCCGGCCGGCTCAGGTCTCGCACGGAGCCAACCGCGGCGGCAACCACTTCGTCGTAGCTCCCCCTGCGGTCCGCCGACATGCGCCTGAGATTACTCGGGCTGCCCGCCCGGCCACCGATACATATGCGGCGGCGCGTGCCCGATCTACCGGAGGGCCTCAGGGATGTCGTCCCTACGAACGTCATCGTGCGGGTGGTTTCTCCGACATCGGCCACGCCGACGGGGCCGCGGGCATCAGGCGACGGCTTGCCGAGAGGGGCAGAATCAAGCACGTGTCCGAAGGAGGGCTGCTTCTGACCGTCGGCGAGGTCGCCGGTAGGCTCCGCATCGCGATCGAGGCGGTGTTGCGGATCTCCGCCTCTGGCGAGCTTCGATCGGCTCCCGGTCATTGGCCGCCGACGTTCCGGAGCGCGGAAACGGCAAGTGGCTTCGTCATTGCTGTTGGCGGGGACATCCTCGGGCACTACCCACGGGCATGCGGATGCGGCGTCGGCTCCGGCATCGCCGAGCTTGCGGACGGCAGCCCCGAGTTCGTGCTGTTCAGGTGCGGAGGTTCCGGCCCGAGGACGTTGAGGCCTACGCCATCCGGGCACCGTCGGTCCTGTAGCGCTAGCCGTAGTGACGGAGAGGCTAGGAATGGCTGTGCATGGACCCCGCTGGTCGCCAGGTCGGCAAATGGACCCTTCACGAAAAGCTCGGAGGTGGCGGTAACGGGACCGTCTGGCGGGCGACCCAATCCGGCAACGCGGAGGCTATGGCTCTCAAGCTGCTGAGGGTCACGAAGGCGGAGCTTGAGCCGTACAGCCGCTTCGTCCGTGAAATCGAGTTCCTCCGGGCCCACCAGCAGACCGAGGGCCTGTTGCCGCTTCTCGATGCCTACCTGCCGGACCAACCCAACAAGAAGGACAGGCCCTGGCTGGCAATGCCCATCGCTACACCGATCAGCAGCGCTCTCACCGGCAAGCCCCTCACTGAGGTGGTCGCAGCGGTGGCCGCAGTCGCCGCCACCCTCACTCGCCTGGAGAACGACTCGGGCATCGCCCATCGGGACATCAAGCCTGGGAACCTGTACGAGCTTGCCGGAGCCTGGTTGATCGGCGACTTCGGCCTGATCGCGGTGCCGGACGCGGACACCTTGACGGAGGCAGGCCGGCCCGTTGGCCCGCGCCACTTCACGGCCTACGAGATGATCAGCAATCCGTCCACGGCTGATCCCCACCCCGCCGACGTGTATTCGCTCGGCAAGACGCTCTGGGTTCTGGCAACCGATCAGAGGTATCCGCCCGAGGGCCATCAGCCCGCCGGCAGCCGAAGATTCGGAGTCGGAGACTTTCGGCCGCACCCGCGATCGGCCGTGCTCGACCAAGAGATCGACCTCATGACGCGCTTGCATCCAGAGGAGCGGCCGTCGAAGGCGCAGGTCGCCAGTGACCTCGCTGCGTGGGGCGAGCTGGCGAGCACGCCCGTGTCGTTGGATGTCTCGGAGGCCCGAGCCCGGCTCCGGGCAAAGATCGAACCGGCAATGGCGGAGCAGGACATCCAGGAGAAGCGCAGGGAGCTTGCGTACGCGGCAGTACGTCGCCTTCAGGAAGTGACGGCGCCCCTGAACGTGGCACTCAAGGACTTCTATCCGCGCACCCGCGCTGACCTCCCGACCGACCCGGTGACTCAGCCCGTCCTGCGAACGAGCAAGACGTTCCAGGCGAGGCACTACATCGCGTGGAGCTGGCACCGCTGCACCCTTGTCGCTCCGCTCGGGGAACAACACGTAGCGCTGAGAATGGGCCGCTGCGTCGAGCTGGCCGAGGACGGCGATCTCCTGCTGCACCTGATGGTGATAGTCGGGCGACAGCCGGGGTACGGCACCGCCTTCCACTGGATCATGGAGACCCGCTCGGCCCCGGTCGGGACGGTCGAGGCTGAGAGGATGCTTGAACAGGGAGCCCAAGAACTCCGTGACGCCGTGGATCAGGGCCTCGCCTCACTGGTCGACCATCTGCCTCCTCAGGCTCGCACCTAGGCCGCGACGCTCCCGCAGATGAAGCAGTGGACGGCCTTGTCCCAGTCGTCGAGGACCTTGATCGGGTTCGACGGATGGCACTCGAAGTCGACCCGCTTCATGTCATCGGCCTCGGTCAGCGGGTCGAGGTCCCCCGGCTCGTCGAACTCGACTCGCGCCTGAACCAGCCCGCCGGAGCGCCGGCTGATCTGGCCCACCTGGTCAGCGAGACCCTTGGCGCTCGGCCCCATGATCTGCTCGGCGAGAATGCTCTCGGCCAGATCGAGCTGCGCCTGGGTGAACCACCCGCCAGAGGGCGCCTCGACGACGCAGTAGGGGCAGGAGTACTGGGCGTCGTCCTCGTCGGGCCCAACCTCGTCGTCCTCCTCGGGCGGGACGAAGATCTTGAACTCCCGCTCGCAGGTGGGACACTCCATCCGGCGGAAGCCGTCTGAGTCCAGTGGAATCGACATTTGCCCTGCAACCTCGTCCATGGCCAGTTCCTCCCGCCGTTTCGTGAACGACCTCCCGAGGCGGCCAGCGTACGGCCCAGGGGCTCAGGAGAACGTGATCTGCGTCTTGTCGCCGGGGACCTGCCATCTCAGGCCGACGGAACGCTTAGGCCGGCTGCCGCCACTCCGGTAGCGCACTTTCCAGGGGTGGTACAACGGGGTAGGCGACTGCCGGTCCGGCAGCAAAGGCGGCGGCAGCCTCATCGCCAGCAGCAGCGGGAAGCCGGCCAGTGTGAGAGCCAGGCCGTAGGGACCGTCCGTGCCGTTGGAGATCACGTTGGCGGAGAAGCCGGAGTCGGCCGGCTGGCCCAGCTCGCCGACGAAGAACATGCCACAACCCTCCGGCAGTGGCTCGCCGGAGAAGATCATGCCCAGCCACTCGGGCGAGGGAGCCCATCCGCGCTCGATCCCGGGGGCTTCGGCCATCGCTCCGGCCACGAACCCACACAGGACCTTGAGCAGGTACCGCTCCAGGTCTTAGCCCTCGAACCACTGGAACCCCTTCGGCCCTCGATCGAGGAGACCGTCGGACAGGGCGGCCATGAACTTGCCGGCCACGGCGTCGAGGCCGCTCAGCCTCTCGTTGTGCGCCGTGCAGAGCACGTTGGTGCCCAGGGTGGCGACCGGCAACATCCTCCGCTCTCCCTCACTGAAGCCAGGCAGGCCCCGCATCTCCACCTTCCCGTCCACCGCGACGATCCTGAGCACCGCCTTCGACAACGGATGCTCCAGACTGATCTTCGACGAGCACCCGCCGAGGGCGCGGGCGTAGCAGCGTTGATGTTGCCCGCCCTCCATGGTTCAGCCTTCTCCGTGTCCAGCGGCTGAGTAGCGGCTGCCGTAGCGCCGGTCGGGGGTGCCGTCCCGATTGATACGAGGTTGGGCGGACCGGGGAGGGTCGGACTGCGTGGAGAAGGACAGGGCGCCCGGCTTGATGCGGCACCGTTCCAGGCACTCGTCGAGCGCCTCCCGCCGGATGCGGACCGGCCAGCTTCTGGCGTCGAGTTGGCCAGCCTGGATGAGGCGGTAGATGGTGCTGGTAGGCAGGTTCAGATAGCGCCCGGCCGCCTCCGCATCGAGCCACTCGTCGTGGTCGCCCACGGCGAGGAGGGTACTGAAGGCGCGGCAGTCCGGGCTGTCACGACTGAGCGAGCTTGTTCCACACGTCCGGCGAGGAGCCCCACACGATGGCGACGATGTCGATGCTCGCGCCGGCTCCCTCGACGGTGCCGGTGGTGAAGGAGAACGGAGCGGTGCCGCCAGCGGGCAGGCCGTCCACGAACGTGGTCCGGCCTCCAAGCAACTTCCCGCCAGCATCCCGAACGAGAGCTGTGACAGCCAGTTCGTCAACCGGCTGGGAATAGGGGTTTCGCAGGTCTCCGCTCACTGTGAAACCGGCCACCCGGTCAGGTGTGAACGAGACCATCTCGGCCGTGAAGGGCGGGTAGTCGGCTGGCCGGGTCTTCGTCTTGGACCACTCAACCCTCTTGTACGTGATGTCGATCGTTGCCGGCTCGGCGGTGGCCTTGATCTGGCTGGCAAAGGCGATGGTCGCTCCCGGCGGGAAGGACTCAAGCACCTGGTCGTCCGTGCCGACCACCGCGCCCGTGGCGTCCCGCGCCGTAACCGCCACGGTGGGGAACACGCCGTAGAGGTCGTCGTTCGGGTTCTTGAGCGTCGCGATCCACTGCACGAAGTACCCGCCGTCGAACGACGAGGAGATGTTCGTCGCCGACTCGACCACCACGAAAGGCTGGCTGGCTACCCCGGCAGGTTGGGCACCCGGCGCCGCGGTTCCCGACCCGATCGTCGCGGGCGACCCAGCTCCGGTGGAGTTCGTCTTGTCGTCGCCACCGCAAGCTGCGGTGAGGAGCACCAGCGCCAGCAGGCATCGCCTCATCGCCGTTCCACCTTTCGCCGAGGATCGGCGTCACCGTACCGGGTCGGTTGCACTCGCACGACCGGAGCGGCGCCTCCAGCTCCTCGCTAGGAGAGCCCCCAACCGCGTTCGATGCGGTCGATCTCTGCGCTCAAGAGTGCGAAATCCTCGTGTGCCGAAATCCCTGTGGCATCGAGATTGATCACGATGGTGTTGCTAGTGCTCTCGACGCGTTGCAGTACCTCTTCGCGGAGCCGCGGTCGCAGTTCAGCGAAGTCCGGATCATGCACCAGCTCGACGCAGGAGGCGGCGACCGTCCCGGGTTTGGGGAGGTGCCGAAAGACAAGGGCACGCCAAGTCGTGAGCAGGGCCCGGCGCCGCTCCGTCCTGTCTTGCACCCGCTTGATGAACGCGCCGATAAGCAGGGCGACCACGCTGCTGGGCAGAGCGATACCCAGGATCACGGACCAGTTCATCAACGCCACCCGTGGCAGGCCGGGGCCGATCGTTCCATGCCGTGGATCACGACGCGGACGGAGGCAGCAACCGATCGGCACGCGACAGCGAGCCTTCGTGCAGCGGCCGCCCGCCCCGGTCCGCCGGGCACCAGCGAGCGGACCCTAGGACGCCAGTTCATCGTTCTCGACCTCACCGAACGACAGGCTCTTCTCCCAGGCGTCCGCGATGAGTGGGTTGACCTCCAGGTCGAACTTGGCGAGGGTTGTGGTGAGCGGCCGCGAGCCGGTCGCTCCTGCGTCGTAGAGGTCCCGCAGAACCGGGCCCACTGGTCGGTCGAGTGCGCACGAAGCGAGATCTTCGATGTCCTTCGCCGAGGCCATCAGGAGAGAGACGGCCGCCCCCGCAGGCTTTGGCACAGGAGTCAGGTCGGTTCCAAGGAGCCAGTACGTCTCCAGCGTCGCGACGATCCCAAGCACCGGCCGGTCGGTCGGTACATCCGAAAGCGACGGGTGACCCTCGCGGAGAAGCCGGGCGGTCGTCTCGATTTGCTTGTGGGCCTTCACGATCGTGCGGTCGAGGTCGATGTCCAGAGCAGCCGCGAGCCCCATCCGGGATTTCTCGGTTAGGCGAGTCGCCTTGGCTTCGACAAGCAGGACGATCTCGTCGAAGACGACGATCCAGTCCACCGTCTTCTTGCCCTTCGTGTACTCGATTTCGCCAATCACCCGCGCCTGTGGGATCAGCTTGAGGTGCAGACCGATGTAGTGCTCGAAGACGAGGCCGAGTTGCCTGGTGAAGTCTTCCTCCTGGCACCGGTCGTAGTAGATGCCAGTGCTGCTCACCCGGTCCAGGAGGAGCATCGGCTGGGGGGCGATGAGGCGCCGCTGGAGCTGGACGAGCGGCCAGGCTTCGAGAGGGTTGAAGCGGTGCTCCTGGACACGCAGCATCTCTCGGGGGCCGAACTTCTTGTAGGTCTCAGCGTCACGGTTGCGGAACTTGGTGAGGCTGCACGAGAGATGGGTGGCCGTCGCAGCTCGTATGCGCTCCGCCGGTATCGACGCCCTGACCGGAGCGAACTGAGGCCCGTCGAGCCAGGCGAGATCGACCCAGCCGTCGTGCAGACTGGCCCAGACGTGGAGGAAATAGCCGGTGCGAACGAACTGGTCGAGGGGACACCCAAGCGCAGCTTCCCAGGACGCAGCCGACAGGAGGGGGGCGTCGGGCACCTGAGAAGCCGCATCCAGGTACAGGGCGCGAGTACGGGAGACCTCCTCGACGGGAGATACCTGGTACCGGGCAAACTGCTCGAATCCCATCCGGACGAAGAACCCTCTCGGGTCCGTCTCCGGAAACACGATCGGGTCATCCAGGTCCGCCCAGAGGGCACAGAGGCGGTGCACGTCGTTAGGCGTGGGCATCGGCTGAAGACCGCCCCTGCCGTGGACGATGACCTCTCGCGCTACTCCGGCAAGCGTCCACGGCGTCACCACCGGGCCGCCATCCAGGAAGTCGGCTGGGTTCCGCAGACGTTCTTGCGTCTGCTTCGCAGCGGCCTTGGCGATCAGCGGCAGGAGGTCTCTCGGACTGAAACGGCGCACCTCGTGAAGGAGGCGCTTGAAGGTCACCCCGCCATTTACCTCTTCCGTGTCGCCCATGTCGGTTACCTCGCAACTGATGCTGAATTACAGGTCTGTAGTCCCTGCCCCATCGTACGGCAGGTCGATGTCAACGGTCGCCGAGATTGTGCCGAGCCGGGCCCTACCACGGTCTGCCAGTTCTAAGCCTGAGTACTCTCCGCCCTCGTGGCGGACCACGACGAGTGGCTCGATGGCGAGGCGGCTGGGCGCTACCTCGGCCTACCCGTTGGCACCGTCGACCACCTGATCCGGGATGGCCTCCTGGAAGGGAAGCGCCACCCGGTCAGGGTCCGTCGCGAGGCGCTCGACGCCTGCATCGATCGGTGCCGGATAGGCGCCGGCGACATCCCCTTTGCCAGCAGCTCGACCGGCCGCGGCGGGGAGCCGCCTCTGACCGCCAAGGGTCTCCCGAACCGCCGCTACGGGCCCCGCTACCCGTCAAGCCGCCAGCAGCCCCAGGAAACATGCTCAGCTCGACGAGGGGGCCTCCCAGCGGCCCTACGCAGCACGGAGCGACGCCAGCACCTGAGTTGCACTGGGCTCCTTGGTTGTCCCGCAGCCGGCTTGCCCGGGCAACTCGCCGGCAACTCGTTGAGGCAGCCGCCCGCCGCTAGAGGCCGGTGGTGCTGACGCCGTACTCGGCCTCGGCTTGGGTGAAGCCGTCGAACACGAGCTGCTCAACCAGGCCACTGTGTGAGAACGACGTGAACTCCAGATAGTCCGCCGCCTTCTTCGCAGCCTGCTCGTTCCAGTCTGCGTTCACGGCATCTACGCCGTACGTGGCCTCGGCTTGCGTGAAGCCGTCGAACACGAGCTGCTCGATCAGGCCACTACGGGAGAAGGCCGTGAACTCCAGATAGTCCGCCGCCTTCTTCGCAGCCTGCTCGTTCCAGTCCGCGTTCTGCGCATCTGCGCCGTACTCGGCGTCCCCCTCTGAGAAGTCGTCGAACACGAGTTGCTCAATCAGGCCGCTGCGTGAGAAGGAGGTGAACCCCAGATAGTCCGCGGCCTTCCGGCGCGGATTCCTCTGGCTGACCGTCTCGCCGGCAAAGGGCCCCTCGGTGGGAGGGGGCGCCGTCGCACGAGGGGCCGCCGTTGGAGCCGGCGCCTGCGTGGTGACCGGACCCTGAGCAGTGGCCGGAGGCTGCGTCGTCCTCGGAGCTTCTGTGGTGGCCGTCGCCGTCGTGGTGACCGGGGCCTGCGTAGTCGTCACCCGTGGCGCAGTCGTCGTCGTGACCCTGTCGGCAGTGACCTTCTCCTCGTCGGGATCGCCTGCGAGCGCACCGATCACCATGAGAACGAGAAACACGCCTCCGCCGATGAGGCCGATCTTCCGCCAGTTGGGCTTGTTCACGACTCAGGCTCCCCGGAACATGGTTGCGCGGCTCAGACCTCTTCGTCCTTGACGGCGCCCAGATCGACGACCTCGGACAACGACGTCACCGTGCCCCCGGAAGGGTCCTGATCCACGACGGTCCAGTTCCGGTCGAGCACCTGCAGCCGCCCCTGTCCGGTCGCGTCGTGGGATCGAAGGACGTAGAAGCCCGCCGCCTGCAAGGTGTCCTGGGCCAGTTGGAGGTCGACGCCCACCACGTTCGGCACCGTGCCGTTCTTGGGAGCGGGCGCTGCGGCTGGGAGCGGAGCAGTGTCAGCCACCGCGAGTGTCGTGGGCGGAACTGTCGTCGTGGGTGGGGCGACGGTGGTTGTGGCCGCCGGCGGGAGAGTCGAGGGCGGCGGGTCGGTGTCGCCTGAGCAGGCGGTTGCCGCCACGAGCAGGAACCCGACGATCGCCCTACTGGCCCACATTCGCCGCCGCCTCTCCGCTGCCTCGGTGAGCAAAAGGCTACCGGGTTGGGGCGCGAACCCGGCCCGAGTGAGTGGGACGACGCTCCGGAGTTCGAGAGACAATGCCCCGTACACTCGGCCGTATGACGGCGCTGGAGCGGGTGATCGCTGAGGTGCTCGCCCGGACGCAGCGTGGGTCGATGAACGAATCGAACACGAAGGTGCTCCTGGTGGAGCCCATCCTCGAAGCTTTGGGGTGGGATACCAAGGACCTCGACTGCGTCACGCGAGAGCACAAGGTCTTCGATGGGACGTTCCTCGACTACGCCCTCGTGGTCGATTCCACGCCCGCGTTGTTCGTCGAGGCGAAGGCCTGGGGCGGGAACCTCCTCGATCCCAAGTGGACGGCCCAGGCGATCAACTACGCCAACAACGAGGGTGTCGTGTGGTGCGCCCTGACCGACGGGATCGTCTACCGGTTGTTCAAGACCAACGAGCCCGTCGACATGGCCCGCAAGCTCGTGTTCGAGGTCGACCTCCGTGAGGTGGCTGACGACGAGTCGCGCCAACGCGTCCTCCAGCAGCTCAACCTCCTCTCCCGGGCCCAGGTCGTGGCCGGCCAGCTCGACGCGCTCGGCTCCCGCCTTTTCGACGAGGCACGAGTTCGCAGGGCACTCGAAGGCCTGTTCAACGAAGCGCCGACCGGGCTCATCACCCTCATCCGCAAGCAGCTCCCGGAGAGCGAGCGGCGACTGGTCCCGGCCGAGATCAGGGGCATCCTCCAGAGGATCGGCAAGGGCCTTTCCCCGGCCAATGGGCTCCCGCGGGAGGCGACCGTGGCAGCCGCGGCGGCGGCCTCAGCGCCTGCCCGGCGCCGCGCCGTAGCGACCCCGGCGAGCGGCGAGGCCGCCGCCCGCTCCTTCGAGCAGTACTTCACCGACAAACCGCAGGTGATCCTCGACCTCTACGCCCAACTGCACGAGCGCATCATGGCCTTGGGCAGCGAGGTCGAGCGGGTCTTCAAGAAGCAGTACATCGGCTACCGCATCGGAAAGGCGACGTTCTGCAGCGTGATCCCGCTGAAGGGCCGCCTCAAGCTGATCCTGGAACTCGACCCCGCCCGGGTGGCCGGTCACGCCACCGCCAGGAACGTCAGTGGCGTCGGTCACTGGGGCGTCGGCGACGTTCAGACGAGTGTGGGGGCGGAGGAGGACCTGGCCGAGGTGCTCCCGTGGATCAGCGAGGCGGCAGCGGAGGCGAGTCGATAGAGCTGGCGGTCGGTCGGCTGAGGCGATCTTGGAGACCGAGTTGCTTGCGCTGGTCTGGCCGCCATTATCCCTGCCAGATACTCCTATCTCGTGGAGGTGCAGCGCCCATCCCTCACCCTCGGGGTCGTCGATGAATTGCGTCCCGTCTCTCGCTGCGCTTGAAGTCTCGGGCGCCTGATTCGATGGTGGGTCCGCTCCGCTCCCGTCCCTCCGCCGGCCATTCGTTAGGGACGGACCCCCTTGTTCGATACCGACGGGTCCTCGCCCTGCCATTGTTCTGGCTCGCATGGCTGTTCATGACGCCGGCGTTGATCTTGCGCGCCGCCGGGAAACCGTGGGCCAACTGGGCGCTGTTCAGTCTCCTCCTTGCCGGCGTTGCTGTTGTCCACGTGCTGAAGCCCCTCCGCTCCATTGCCGTGAGGCCCGAGGGTCTCAGGGGGCTGGTGCGTGTCCACCGTTGGTCCGACATCGACCGCGTGGAGCTGGTCGGCTCGACGAAGGGCGCGACGCTTCGTCTGCAC
Organism: uncultured Acidimicrobiia bacterium; assembly: GCA_963829165.1. Classification (GTDB taxonomy): domain Bacteria; phylum Actinomycetota; class Acidimicrobiia; order Acidimicrobiales; family AC-14; genus JAXDMK01. The sequence continues at coordinate 57,744 of CAWHIC010000024.1, forward strand.
AAGCGGGGCAAGCGCCACTCTGCGGCCCAGATCTCGCAGCGGCTCGTCGTCGGGTCGCTGGAGGCGCTCGCGGAGGACGCAAAAGCTGTCCACGGGGTGGACTTCGATGACCACCGGGACCGGGCCGGACGGTGGAAGCGGGCGGTGGCGGTCGTTGGGTGTAGCGCAGCGGCCCTCACCGTGCTCGGCTTCTCCCAGCTCCTCGTTGTCCCCGGTCTCCGGATGGAGCGTCCCGGCACCGTCGTCGATGCCCATGAACGGCTGCGCCACGGTCCGCCAACGACGGCGAGGGGCAAGATCCTGATCCTGTCGGTCACCAGGCGCCCGGCCCTGCTGCGAGACCTGTTCGTGGACAGGCAGACCACACGGTTCTGGTGGGAGAACCCGTTCCATCTGGCATCGGGCGACAAGGCCGACCTGGCCGACGAGGCGAGCGCCCAGCACGCCGCCGTAACGGCCGGCACGACGTGTGTCGGCCGCACGATCTCGATGAGCAACGACGGGGTGGAGGTCGACGTCGGTGTCACCGGCCCGGCTGCGGCACAGGTCAGCCCGCACGAACGGATCCTCTCTGTTGGTGGCCGGCCGGTCGCCTCGAAGGAGGACGTCTACGACGCGCTGGTCGATTGGAATCTCGCCTTCCCGGTGGCAGTCGAGGTCGAGGGCCGGGACGGCCAGACCAGGACGGAGACGTTGAAGGTCATCAGGCTGGCCGACGGGCCGTCGATCCTCGCGGGGGTGGGCATACGCCGAAGGGCGATCACGCTGCCGGACGACGCGCCCTCCTTCGACCTGTCGCGCTTGCAGGGGGACTCCGACGGTCTTGCGCTGGCGATGACGATCGTCGATGTCGAGAGCCCCGTGGCCCTCGTCGCACCGGGGACGAGGGTTGCGATGACCGGCTCCATCGGCCCGGACGGCCTTGTCGGCCCGATTGGCAGCGTTGACGAGAAGGTGGCGGCGGCCGAGCGTGCGGGCGCGTCGGTCGTGCTCGTTCCGGCGACACAGGCGGACGAAGCGCGGCGCGCTGGCGAGGGCTCGGGGATGCGCATTGTCGGGGTCCGCACCCTGGACGAGGCCGTGATCGCTCTCGGCGGAAGTGGCTGCCTTCCGGCATAGCTGGATGATGAGCCCGCGATGCCGAGGGTTTCGCGTCCGACATTGAGGGTGGCACTGGTTCCTGGGCGGTGCTTGATCTGCCTGGAATCGTTCTGTCGCAACGCTCCCCGATCCGGATAGGTTCCCGCGGAATGAGCCCCACGATCATCGACGTTCTCGCGCCTCTTGTGGCGGACGCCCGAAGCCTGGTCGATCTTCGACGGGAGCTGTCCACCGCGTTCCCCGCCGCTGATTCCCCTGCCATGGCAGAGCGGGTTGACGACGCAAAGCTCGCCGACGTGTGGAGCGATCAGCCCGTCACTGACGCTCAGAACTACGTGCTGATGCTGATCTGCGTCGCCGAGGACCACCTGGAGTGCATGTGCCGGCTCCTCGACCGGCCTGGGTTCGCGCCTGTGTGGGGTCTCGCTCCGATTGCCCGATCTTTGCTCGAAGCAGCCGGGCGAGCCGCACACATGGGTGACGTTGGCCTCGGAGCCCGGGGCCGGGTCGAGGCGTACGTGAACGAGCGCCTGTTCTCCCTTGATCAGATCTCCGATCTCCCAGCCGGAGCGAAGGACCCGGAGGGGATCCGCAGGCAACGAGACGAGGTTGTCGAGAGCGCTCTACGCAAGGGCTTTGTTCGGAAGCCACATCACGATCCTGCAAAGGCCGCAACCGGCACCTTGGCGAGTCCCCGGCAGCTTGGGATCGGCCGGCCGGGCGACCTGGAGGTCGTCCGCCGGCTCTTCGACCCGCCGCCCGAGTTGGGAAAGGGAATCTTCCAATGGGTTTCCGCCGCAACCCACGCGACGGGGTGGGAGGTAGAGAAGCACTTCTCGCCGATCAACAGGAACGCGCTGGGTTTCGTTAGCTTGGAGGTCGGACGGGACCCGGGTGAGATACACCAGCTCCTCGACGTGGCCGTGAAGGGCTACGTCGAGATGGTGGGAAGGTTCTGGCTGCTCTGGGGTGTCCGCGACATCCGCTGGCTGAAGTCGGCGTTGAACTCCATTCGGATCTCCGGCTCGGTCGGTGAGCTGATTCAACACGGCGCCAGCCCGTAGAGGCGGCTCGGAGCTTGTCGCTGGTCCCGCGACCTGCGGGCCCTGGTCGCCCCGCAGCTCGTCCGGGGCCACCCTGGACGGCGATCCACGGTCGGGCCGGTCCGCAGCCCTTCGGCCGTGCTGACGCGTACGAACGCCCATGCCATCGCGCATGTGCTGGCCGAGCTGGAGGCCGGCGGCCGGCCCGCCTCGTCTGTCGGCGGGGCGGAGGACGTGGTCGCTTTCGCCAGGGCTGCGGAGCGACTCATGGCCGGGCGGCCGGCCCACCACCATGCCCTGGCCTGCTTCGAGAGCTGGGAGCAGGTCCGGGACTTCGTCGGGTCCGCCTCCGTTGATGAGGTCGGTGAGATGGCGATGCTGGTTCGCCTGGTCGAAGAATTCGGGGCGAGGAAGCTTGGAGCCGCTCTCGGGAGCTGTGTAGACGAGAAGTCGGCCACCGTCGTCGTCTCCACCGCCCACAAGTCCAAGGGACGGGAGTGGCCGATAGTGAGGATCGGTTCCGACTTCGCAGGCATCGACGAGATGAAGTCTGCCGAGGAGTTGAGGCTGGGCTACGTGGCTGTCACCCGTGCGATCGAGCGACTCGACATCACGGAGATGGGAGGCGACGAGGCGTCGCGAGCCCTGTCCCGACGACGACCGCAACGGCAGACGGCACGGGTGGCGCTGCCCCCGGTTTCTCCCCAGCACCTCGACCACCGCGGGAACAGGTGCCCACAGCGGCCTCTAAGCCGGCCCGCGTGCCCCGGCGACCGGCCGGGAGGCGCCATTCGGCAGCGGCGGCAGACCGCCGACCGAGTTCGCCGCCGACCCCGGTGCCGGAGGTGCAGCCGAGGCGGTGGCGGTGGCGGCGATGGTGGCGGCGGGGCGGCTGAGGGGCGCCTGTGGTGTGCGTCGCCCTCCCCGCACTTGCAGCACGACACTTGGGGATTCTGGTGAAGCCTCGCCCCGAGGTCGGGGCTACATTGGAGTGATCGTGGGCGAGAACAACACGGTGGGCGGGCAGGCCAGGAGGCGATGGTAGGTGGGCTGTAGCCACTCGCAGTTCGATTCCGGTTGCGCCTCGTGCATGCTCCAGTTCGAGCAGGCGGAGAGTGCTCACTGGGCGGCCACGGAGGCCGCCGATCAGGCGTACAGCGCACAGCGGGCTGCCAACGAGGCATTCAAGCAGCGCATCGCCGCTGAGGACCACTATCGCCGGATGGAGCGCTCGGCTTCTCGCCAGGAACGACCCCAGGGCGGCCGCGCTGCACCTGCCCGCCCTGGCCGTTCCTCCGACAGCGTCCTCCCCTGGGTCGTCATGCTCGGCGCCGCCATCGTGGTCGGATTCGGCGCGGTGGCGGCGTTCGTTGCTTCTGTCGCCGCCGCGGTCGCGCAGGTGCTCAAGCTGGCCGTCGTCGCCGGCATCGTCCTGCTGGTCCTCTACTTCATCCACAAGCACCGAGACTCACCTCGGGGTCCCGGGGCCTGACGCCGGAGGAGCACTAAAACGCCCGGCCGGCGGCCCGCCTGTAGGGGGAGCGCGGAGACCGCCTGGTCACGCTCTGGGGACGTGTCCGACATCCCACCCCATTCCGGCGCGACCCGGGAATGCCAGGGTGAAATCTCAGGGGCCGGATGTTCTGGCCGGGAATGCCAGGGTGAAATCCCAGGGGATCTCCCTGAAACGGAATGCCAGTCTGAAATCTCGGGCCGTTCTGAGGTGATGCCACGGCGCGACCGGGAGGTTCATGGCCGGGTGAAATCCCACAGGTCAGGAAGCCGGGGGCGATCAGCCGTGCACTCGTCGCCGCGTCCGCGGTTGTAGCGAGCGCCGGGACCAGTCTGCGGCCGACGACTCCGGGAGTGGTCCGGCTGAAATCTGACGAGCCGGCCTAAACCGCCCGGAATGACCGACTGAATCTGACGGGAACGCTCAGAGGCGGAGGGCCAGCCCTGAGATGTGGGGCCCTTCTGAGGCGAAGCCAGGTGGCCACTGGGACGCTCTGGCCGGTCCGAAATTCCACACGCCCGGTCAGGCTTTCGGGGGTTCGACGAACGGCAGACCTGCGACTGCCGCCTTGTTCTGCAGGTTGAAGTCGGTGGTGACGAGCACGACCAGGGAGGCAGGTGTTCGGGACTGTAGATCGAGGGCCGCCCCCAGGATGCGGTCGTCCGGGACCGTGGGATCAAGCCACCCGAGCACTTCCCGAGTGTCCGTTTCTCGATGCTCTGCCCTGAGGCGCACCTTGCCTTCAACCGCGACGCCAGTTCGTAGATCACCCCTGTCTCTCAGTCCTTTGATCCGCCGGACGGCCCGCTCGGCCGCCTCCCTTACGTCGGGCGTTCGGCCCCGGTCCTTCAAGGCGTCCAGTTCGGCCAGGACCGCAGGCAGTAGCACCACCGTGTACGAGTCGGTGCCGACGACCGCGCCGTAGGTCGCGGTGTCGGGATCGCGCAGAAGCACGTTGCTATCGGGGATCGCAAGAAGTTCCCCATGACCCAGGACCGCCAGATCCAGGAGGGTACGAAGCTCATCGAACGTGACGCGGAGGCGCTCCTTCGCCTTCTCGATGGTGGAGGGGATGGAGTGATCTGAGCGTTCTCTCTCCAGCCACTTGCGCATCAGCTCGTCCGCCTTGCTCAGGCGCTTCGCCACCTCCTTCAGCGGATCGCGGTGAAGCAGGCGAAATCGTGCGAACCACTCCCCGTACAGGTCGAGAAGCGCCGTGCGCTCCACGATGAGCGACTCGTCCCGTCGCCATCCCCACTTCGCTGCGCCCAGGACCCTGATGTCGCTCTGTCCGCGGTTGGGGTCGACGTTGATGATGGCGGACTGGTCCAGGAGCGACATGAACCGGACCTCGATGGCAGCAAGCTCCTCGGTGAGGCGTTCGCCAAACGACTGCCACGTCCTGGTCGGGGCCACACCACCAACATGCCAGGCGGTGGAACAGCCGGTCGCCGAGACGCGGTCTTCCTGGCCGATCCTGGCGACGGGACGGAATCTGAGGAGGTGCCGAACGTGGCGCCGGCCGACCGGCCAGACTCAATCTGCGATGACGGTGATCACGATTCATGGCCGATCGGTCCACACGGTCTTCGATCTGCTGGGCCAACGGGAGAACGACCTCACGTACGCCCTCGGTTGGGGGCTGGCCAACGCTCCCGAACTCACTCGATCGTTCCTTGCCGACCTCTACGGGTTCGATGTCGGCGAACCCACCCTGATCTCTCTGCAGGAGTCGGGGGGCGACCGCGGCTACACGGACATCGAACTGGTGACCGAGAACGCCCACCTCGTCATCGAGGCGAAGCGCGGCTGGGTGGTCCCGACCGTCGCTCAGCTCGCGCGCTACGTGCCCCGACTGGCGTTGTCGCCGAACCCGATGCTCGTTGCACTGACCGAATGCAGTCGAGCCTTCGCACGCCGCCGGCTGCCGGCGGACGTCGGCGGCGTGGCGGTAAAGCACTGCTCGTGGGCGCATCTGGTGAAGATCACCGACGAGGCCGGTCGCCGGGGACGGCATGCTGAGCGGAGACTTGTTGCCGAGCTGGGTCGCTACCTGAGAGGCGTGATGACCATGCAGGACGTGACCTCCAATTCGACCTACGTCGTCGCTCTGAGCCAGAAGACGCCGCCCGGTTGGACGATCTCGTTGCGGGATGTGGTGCTGCAGAAGGCTCGGTACTTCCACCCCTACGGGGCCGGAGGCGGATGGCCCACGGTTCCCCCCAACTACCTCGCGTTCCGCTGGAACGGCCACGTGCAGCAGATCAATCACGTGGAGGGCTACGTCGTCGTCGATGATCTTCACGGGGCCGTCGAGGAGATCCCGGCCGGCGACGCGTCGATTTCGCACATCGTCTACCGCCTTGGTCCCCCGATTCACCTGCCCCAGCCGCTGCCAAGCGGAACCAACTATTGGGACTCACGTCTCTGGGTGGCTCTTGATCTTCTGCTCACGTCCGCAACCCTCCAGGAAGCCTTGGCGGCGACGAAGGCCAGAACGGCAGCGACGAGCGACGAGCCCGACTAGGTCTGCCGACAGGCGACCCGCCTTGGATCAAGGCGCGGCGTGTTCGCTCTCGTCCCTCCACCCCCGGGATGCAACGGTGAAATCGCATCGGCGGTGATTTCTGGCGCGGGATGCAATGGTGAAATCCCAGGGAGTGGCCGGGACCGGAGTGCAACCGTGAAATATCGGAGCCTCCTGGGGCCATGCAACCGTGCAACCAGAAGGCTGATGCAAGGGTGAAACCCCACACCACCCTGGACACCAACGCATATGTCGGGCTAAAGGCGGGCGACGACCCGACGGGCCGCTTTCCGGGCGCGGACGATCCTGAGTTTCGGGCCTGGCGCCGGAACTTCCTGGAAGAGCAGATCACGGTCATGCAACCCAGGGCGGTGGCGACAATCGGCAGCGACGCTCGGCGTCTCGTCGCCGGGATGGCGCCCGAGCTGGCCGACTGGCACTTGACCTCCTCCATACTGAACGGGTGCGACGTCTCCGGGCCGCTGATCCCCGCAGCCTGACCTGATGAAGGACAGCCTCCTCGAATCTGCTCGCCGGAACGCCCGTCGTGCCGTCCGGGCATACGTGGGCGAGGAGTGGCACGATTTCTACGCCGACGCCGGTATCGCCCTGGAACACCTGGCGAAGGCAACCTTGGCGTCCTATCACCCGACACTGATTGTCGGGGGCACCGGGGACGGAGCCGACTTCGACACGATGCTCGTCGTGCTCGGCCTCCGCCACCTGGTCAAGAAGTCTGACTCCAAGATGCGGACGGTGACATGCCGCGAGGCGTTTGATCGCTGCGTCAAGCTCTTCCCGCTCCTGCGGCAGTACAGGGATCAGATGGTCGTGCTGCTCGATGCACGCAATGGGGTGCTTCATCTCGCGCAAGTCGGCCAAGTGGATGCAACGCCGACCCTCGTGGCATTCGCCGAGATGACGGCGCTCCTCCTTGACGGCCTCAAGGAGGAGCGCCTTGCCTTCTGGGGGGACTTCGCGGACGTCGTGGAGTCGCGCCTGTCCGAGTCCGCAAGCGAGGTGCAGCGAAGGGTCGCGGACAAGCTCGCCGAGGGGCGATCTCGATTCACCGAGAAGTTCCGGAGTGATCCCGCTGCGCCAGCTCTCGTCGCGCTCAAGCAGGCTTTCGAGGCACGGGTACTCAGTTCACCCGAGGAACAGCCTCTGGAGTGTCCAGCCTGCGCGTTCATGGGGGTTGTCGTCGGCTACTCGGATGTGAAGGAGCACCCCGACTGGGGCTACTCGGATGGGGAGCCCTACCTGGAGGGAGTCGCACTGGTCGTCGAGTTCTACCCGGCCCAATTCGTGTGTTCTGCCTGCGACTTGGTCCTCGAGGACGATGAGTTCCCCGTCGCTGGTGTCGACCAGACCTGGGAACTGGATGACGAGGTCGACCCGGCCGAGTACTGGGGCTACGACAACGAATGATCGGATCACCTCGAACCCGACCCTCATCCGGCCCGACTGACTGCGTGGGATGACAGCACCGTTCCGGTACGAACTCGACGTTTCAAGGCTCCGCGGACGGTTGGCCGGCGGAGAGCGGCGGGCTCGATGGCTAGGTAACACGTGGACGCACATCGGGAGCCGGGAACTCCTGGTGCAGCTCGATGACAGACGCACCCCTAGCGGGGATCTCTGTTGCTACGCGTGCGGCGTTGTGCTGGAGAACGATGCCGCCTGGCAACTCGACCACGTTGACCCCATCGCCCTTGGCGGACCCCATGTTCTGGGGAACCTTGAGCCCTTGTGCTGCCGGTGCAATTGGCGCAAGGGTGCCCAAAACTGGTCGAAACTACTGCCGCTTCTAGGCGGGGCCCGCCCCCATAAAGCATTCCGGGACCGCACCGTCGAGGAAATGTGGCGCCGGGACCACAACCTCGCTCGGCTGTTCGCTGACCGGCCGCGAAGGGTCGCCCAAGTCGGTTGGGGCAGCGCGCATCGAGAGCGATCGATCGTTTCTGGCCTTGTCGAGGAGAGCGGTGGTTCCTGGCGCGCGGTGTCACTCAACGACCTGGAGGGGAAAGGCCACGGCGTCGGCGGACCTGCGCCGAGGGGCGGCGCTCTTCTGACCAACTACTGGACGCGGCTCATGGGCCTGCCATACGAAAGCAGCGTCGACAAGAAATGGATCGGTGACGAGGAGCGGTTCGCACCGTCGGCCTGGTTCGTGCCTACCTGGGTCGGGACGGGCAGTGGCCCGACACGGAGTGAGGCGTTCCGGTTGCGATTCCGCGTTTCCATTGACGCCGCCGAGGCGTTCGCTGCGGGCGACGCGCTGTCACCGGTCGACGGGCAGCAACAGTTCCCCGACCAGGACGAGATTCCCGGACCTCAGCGACCTTGAGAATGTGGCTGATTCCTCCAGGCCATCCCTGGAGTAGCCGACAACGACTCGGTGGAGACTGCGAGCGCGGGCGCGGTAGGTGATGCGCTCAGGGCGACAGCCGCCGAGCTTCGTCCTTGGATCGAGCAGCGAGTCGGGAACTGGCCCCCCGATCGGTATGGGAAGGTCGCTCCCAACGATCCCGCGTACCTGATCTCCGTGATGCTGGAGCACTGGCGCCCGGTTTTCGCCGGCGCGCTCGGGGCGGAGGGCATGACTCTCGTCCAGGAGTTTCGCCACACTCGCAACCGCTGGGCCCACCACAAGCCGTTCGGTCGACTTGAAGCGTTCCGAGCGATCGACACCTGCCGCCTGCTCCTCCATGCCATCGGGTCCGACCGGGAGCAGAATCTCGCCGCCGCTTCACTGCAGGTGCTCAACGATGCGGGCCCCGACCCGCAACCCGCACCAGTCAGAAGCGGGCGGATGCCCCAGGGCCTCCACCGGAGATCGGCGTCCACGGACTTCCGGGCCCAGCAATGGGAGCGCCGTTTCGACCCGCAGGTCGAGCCGATTAACCGGCTGGTCGACGATCTCATCGCTGAGCACGGCGATCGGTGGATGCCGTACGTGGCGCCGTACCACGGAGGGATCGACACCAGGATTCTGTTGGTGTTCCAGGACCCGGGACGAATGACCGCAACCGCCCATGGTGGGTCTGGCTTCATCGGGTGCGAGAACGACGACCCTTCGGCGGCGCTAGTTGCCCAGTGCCTCGATGCGGCCGGGGTGGAACAGGACGACGTCATGCCCTGGAACTCCTATCCGTGGTTCCTTCCGGACCAGGGCGGCGTGAGCGCAGCCATGCGCGACCAGGGCCTTGAGCCTCTGCGACGTCTCATCGGACTGCTGCCCGATCTCGACACCGTGGTCACCTGCGGCGCGGTCGCGCACGACACTTGGGACCGTTTCGTGCGCCGATACCCCGGAGATGCGGCTCGTGTCCGCCACTTGAAGACGTTCCACACCAGCGGCAGGGGGATCACGAACGGCGGTCAACAGCGCAAGGCCGTCGGCGTCGAGCACTTTGTCGAAACGCTCCGAGTCGCGGCCGAGGGCCATGCTCGGAGCGAGTCTCTAGGTCACTGAACGGAGACCCGCCCCTCCGCCCCGGCCTCCGGTCCCCACTCGGAGCGGGGCGGTCCCGCACCAGGGCTCCTCGGGCTCGACTCGATGGCGACGCGTTCGAGCACATCGAGGGACTCTCAGACGTTCAGATGATCGAACGTACCGATGCGCCCCGATGAAGATGCGGGGCATGCGGGTGACAGTGGACGTCGGATCCGCTCATTCTCCGCAGCCCACGCCGAAGCCGGCCGAGATCTGCTCTACCCGTCCTTCTGGCCCGTTGGCATCCATGGTGAAGAAGAGGTGCATGGTGTCGCCGACGGTCAGCGTGTAACCCGGAGGGGGGTATCCACTCGGGTCGCCCCGCCTCGCAATGATGCGAGTGCCGTAGATTTGATCCAGTTCCCGACCGGCCGTGCCGAGTCCGGCACCGGAAGGGGTCCGTAGGCCGAGGGAGCGGGTGGGTTTGATTGTCCGGGTTGCACTCTCGTCGTAGATGTCGCCGCCGTATTGGTACCCGGTCAGGACGGCTGCCTCAGGGGTCAGACCATCGAACTCCACGGCCAACTCACCCCAAACCACCAGGCGCGAGCCACTTCGTCCCCGTAAGCAGCTACTCGACGTCGCCCAGGCGTTGAGGTAGTCCGGCGGGCCGAGGGCCGCAGTGAGGCCTGCCATCGCCTGGTCCATGCTCGTGCGAAAGAGGATCGGCCCGATGCCGTCGATGGCGAGCGCCAGGCTGGAAGAAGGCGGAACAGTCGTCGACGTCGTGGTGGTCGAGGACGTGGTGGAGGTCGAGGTCGTCGTGGTTGGCTCCCGCCGTGTGCCGACTACGAAGTCGATCTGGGGCTGACCGTTGGCCATGTCGGTGGCGTAGTCGGGAACCTGGGTCACCGCGTTCTTGGCGCCCAGGAGGAGCTTCGCCTTCGGGGGTAGCAGGTGACCCAGGCACTCGTCGGCCAAAGCGAATGCGTTGGCAATCGCCTCGGCGTCGGGCATGGGAACACGCGCTCGGGCGATGCGGGTGATGCAATCCCAGTTCCCGAGAATCTGACTGAGGGCGTCCGGACTCTCCTTCAGCGCCTCTTGGGCCAGCTTCACGCCGATGGTGCCGGCGAGGTCAGGGATCGGATCGACCTTGATGGTCTGGACAGCCGGCCCCGACGTTGGCTGGGAGAAGACGATGTCGAGCTGGGTGTCGCTGCGGACCCAGAAGAACCGCCCGCCGGTGCTGGTCCCCATGGCGGTCGAAATGGGCATCGTGAACGGATCCGAGGAGAGCGGCGATCCGCCGACGAGGTCGCGTAGCGCCAGAAGCTGCGCGTAGGGACGATTGCCGCGGACCCTGAGCACGAGCTTGTCGTCTCGGACCTCGGTGCACCACCGCACGCGGGAGTTCTCGTCCTGGTCGGTATCGGTGATCGTCAGCCACTTCGGGAAGGCGTTCGTGCCGTTGGCGCACACCGGCGGGGTGGTCCGCTTCAGGAGGAGGCCGGACTGGAAGACGATCCAGTCGGTGATGGGAATCAGTTTCTCGGCAAGCTTGTCGCCCAACTTCCGTATCCCGACCAAGAAGTCGCTGAAGTGCCCGGTCTGCGCGACAAGGTCGTCGCCCTGCAACTCCGACTCCAAGGCCTCCCAGCCCGTTCCCTCTGAGTACCGGAGGAGAACCGGTTGCCGGTCCCTCATGGCGGCGTCGACGCGGAGGCGAACCGTTGCCGGAGCGACGAGAGACGCGCCCGACAGCTCCACCTTCACTGCTGCGCCGGCAGGGGCGAACCCCGGCATGTCGCCGCCTCGTCGCGACGGGGAGAGCCGCGCGACGCTCTTGTGTTGCACTGAACCCGGAGGAAACTCGACGCTGGCGAAGGTGCCCCGCACGACCCCGCCGGCCTCCGGGGAGATGTCGGCTCGGGCGGTGCCGTCCTGGTGGAGCACCCCTTCGACCCGCGATTCTCCGCCAGAGTTCACCGCGATGACCGTCACAGCGATGGCCATCACCGCAACTACCAACACTCCGAATGTCATCATCCGGCCTCGGCGTCTACCCGCCGGCGGCTCAGTTTTGGCCGGGCCGTCACCGCACCGCGGGCATGCGCCGTCGCCTGCGTCCAGGGGTCCCCCGCATGTCCCGCATTCCGCCGCCGCCATGCGCGGCATTCTCCCACGACGGCCCGACACTCGCCGGGTCCGGTCCCTCGACCCGGGCTAGCCAACTCTGGGGCGGGGTACCGCTCGCCGGTCCTTCGTGCCCGAAGCCGCCTCACGCACCGTTAGGGACCGATCCGGGTTCCCTCACGACGACGACACCCGTTTCCCGTGGCCTGGGCTCTCGGCTTTCGCTCGCCGAAGGTTACGTCCGATCGCGTCGGCGAAGGCCTACGGCCTCCTGCATCCGGCGGGCCATCTCGTCCCACGGCCGATAGCTGACCGCGTCGAAACCGCACGTTTTGGCGAGACGACGAAGGGCCTTCTGCGTGGTGTCGCGAGCAGTGCCGGGGAGCTTGCGAACGGCCTTGATCGCCTCCTCGCCGCCGACCAGGAGATCGAAGACACCGCTCCCCGCACGGGCGTGGGCAAGGTTCGCGGCATCCCACGCGCCCGCGTAGGTGGCAAGGTCTTCCCGGCTTGGAGGCGGGAACTGCCCAATCGGGACCGGGTCGTGAAGCGCCGACTTCAGGACGGCCTCGTCCTGCAGGTCCTCCGCCGCGTAGTAGCCGGTCGCCCGGGAGCCCGTCGCCTGCCGCAGCCCAACGTTGATCATCGGGTTGTCCATCTCACCGGAATACATCACCAGCCGCGGAGGGTCGGCTAGGCCTAGCAGTCGACGGCCGACATCGGCGCCCGCCAGGGGGAAGGGTCGGTCGCGTGCGCCCCTCGCCCATTCACGTTCCCTCGACAGGTCGTGAGCATCGACGAGGACAGCGCGCAGCCCTTGGGACTGGGCGGCGCCCCACTCCTGATCACTCATGACGTAGGCGGACCTATGGGAGCACACCTGCACCTGCATGCCGCCGGGACCGTAGAGCTGACGGATCACGCCGGTCAGGTGAACGGAAAACTCGCGGAGGTCCTCCACGATGACGATCAGCTCTGACTGACCAGCCACTCCCGCACCTCCCCAAAGCGAAACCGTAGCCGCGCGATGGTCTCGTCCTCCCGGTCGCGCGGCAGTGTCGCCAGGGCGTCGTCCACCTGGTCCATCCAGCGGAGCAGGCGGCGCGCCTCAGCCTTCATGCCTTCCGACCGGGCGGCGTCCATCGCGACGACGGATCCGCAGGCCATGGCCTCGCTGCCTGCGGCCGTCTGCGTGAGCAGGCGATCGCCGAGACCCAGTGCCGCCGAGAACGGGACGATCGCAGCGAGGATCGCCTCGGTTGCGGACGGCCAGTGGACACGCTCGCCCGTCTTCGCCCATCGGAGAGTCGCAGCAGTGCCGGCGATCGAGAAGGAGCCCACCAATGCCCAGGCCCTTTGCCGCCACGTGAGGTGCGCCCAGTAGCGAGCGAGGATGATGTGATGGCCCCAAAGACCCTCGCCACCCGGGTAGATCTGCACGCCCTCTTTTGCCGGAGTGCGGGCAGTTGCGCCGGCAAGGGCCGCTGACAACAGTCCCGTGGCGAGAGCTGCCCGGACGGGGGCACCGGCTTGGACCGAGGCGTGAGCGGAGCGCGGATCCGGGTCGGGCCCGTCCCGGCGGTACGAGAACGCTCCCATCAGGTCGATCAGGGCCGGTATCGCAACCGCCGGCAGCGACGCCCCGCCCGTGGCAGGGGTGCCGGGGTAAAGCTTCGAGATCGCCCCGAAAATGAAGCCGACCGCGGCGGCGTCGCCGCGCCAGCGCTCGGGAGCGGCGGCCGCCGGGAGAATGAATTGGAGGTCCCCGCAGCGCAGCGAAACCTCACCGCCCGGCCTCCTCGCCTCCTCCTCGTCGAGTACCACGACAACCTCAGGGTGGCCGCTAGGAGCCGGGAGCAGCCCTTCGAGCATCCCGACCTGTTCGGGCGTGAGCCGCACGGACCACGCGCCCTCCGGCTCGACCGTCCGGCCAATGACCACCCGCCCGAGATAGTCGCCGAACTGGCGTGTGAGGACCCGTACCTCGCGCTTTCTGGCCTCCAGCATCGAGCGGGCGTCGAGCGCTCGCACCGAGCCATAGTCCCGCTCAAGTATCAGCAGTTCCTTGGTCAGGTGGTGCGGGCTGCGCTCGCTGCGCTCGTCCGTCGCAAGGTCGTGCTGGCCGAGCCACCATGCTGCCTCGACCTTCGGACCCGCGTGCTCCCGCCAGGACTCCACCAGCCGCCGTTCGGCCGCCCTCTGGTTGCGTCCGAGGGCAAAGCCAGCCACAACGCCGATGAGGCCCCAAGCTGCGAACCCGTAGCCGGGCTGCCCTCCTTTGTGACGCCGGACACACGCCGTCACCTCGCACGTCACAACAGTCGGGATCAGGCACCGAAGGTCCGACAACCGCAGCGGCCCAGCGTGCCTGCCGGCCCGGTAGCTAGCTTCGACCGAGCCGCCTACGGCGAACAGGTTCGCGCCTTCGGTGATGATGGGGTCCCCTCCGGCGGTCGCGGCCCAGAGGGCGGCGTCGGCGCAGTCGTACAGGAGCCGGGCGCCGAACCACTCTCGCTTCGAGCGTGCCAGCAAAGCCGCGTAGGCGACGTCGCCAGCCAGGCAGATCGCGCTCAGCGAAAGGGGCCGCCGAGCGTTCTTTTCGCATCGAAGGGCACGCAGTGCGAGGCTCATGTGCGCCAAGACTCGGTAGCTGCCGACGAGTGGTGCGCCCTGGGCCAGGACATGGTCCGGGACCTCAGGGTCCGTGAACCTAATCGTCGGCGCCGCCACGCCGCGATCATTGCTGAACCACGTAGTTGCCGCTGCTGTGCTGTCCGCGATCAGCCTGCTGGCGGACAATCGTGGCGTTCGACCGCCTTCTGTCAGTCGATTCGCGGTGAAATGCGTCGGCGCCCGGCAATCGGGCGCTCTTGACGCCTGACGAGGTGGTCCCGATGGGGCAGAGACTGATGACTCGTTTCCTTAGCGCAACGACGCCGAGGTGGCGGATTCGAGGCGGCTGGCGAGCCCTGTTGATCACGGCGAGCATGGGGACCCTCCCCGGCATCGTCGCGTCCGCCGGGCCCGCTGCCGCGACGACGGGGGACTTCTACGCCGGAGGGACGGCCTGGTGCGCAGACACCTACGGCGGCCACACGGGCATTGCCGGGTTTGGCGCTCCCCTCGACATCAACGTGAGCGAGGGCGATGACTGGGGGCGCGCTGTCTACGCTCCGGGCGCGGGGACGATCTCCATCCATTCCCTTTGGGAGCCCAACCCGGACGCGGCGTCGAACCCCTTCGGGAACTCCGTCATCTGGACCAGCGGAGACGGCAGCGAAAAGATCCACTTGGCGCACTTGAAGGACATCGTTTGGGATGGGCCCGTCCGTGCTGGCCAGCTATTCGGCCACGCAGGTTCGACCGGTAGGTCGTATGGCGAGGTCGACAACAACGGCTCCCATCTCCACCTGTCGAGGCAGGTAAACGGTGCCGGGGCGTCCCTGATCTTGAACGGCAAGACAGTCGGCGACGGCTCTTGCGACACGTCGACGCTGGCCGAGGAGAAGCTCCCAGGCGGGTGGTACATCAGCCCAAGCCCCCCCGACGGGACGGTGTGGGAGGGAGCTGGCCTGCTGCCGATCGGGGTTCACGTCGAGGACAACAACAACGGGGGGCTTGAGAGGGTCGAGATCACAGTGCACGATCCCCTTAACGGGGGCTGGCGCGTGGTCAAGCGGGAGCCCTTCGGCCCCGGCGTATCGAGCGCCGAGGTCACGACCAGCTACTTCGTATCGAGCTTCGCGGACTACCTCTTCAGCTTCGATGTGTTCAGCCGCAACGGCAAGAAGCAGTACGCGCCCAACGGCGTCCGACGATTCTGCACGTCGTCACCCTGCCGGCCCTACTACGTGCCTCCTGGGGGCTCCTCGACTGGCCTGGGCGGAGGCTGTCTGCCGAACCCTCAGGCCGAGATGAGCGCCGCGGGCTTGGCGGGCGACGATGGGTGGTTCCGATCGAACGTGACGGTGACCCTCTCCGGCCGCGACCTGACCATGTGCGGTCACTCGACGTCCGTGGAGTACTCGCTCGACGGCGGAGGCTGGACGGCCTACGGGACTCCCTTCCTGGTGAACGGCGATGGCGTCCATACTCTCAAGTACCGCGCCCGTAGCGGAGGCGTCACCGGCGTGGAGCGGGAAACGAACGTCAAGATCGACACCGTTCCGCCGGTAATCGGGTCGCCGACGATCTCGGCGCCCATCGACATGAACAACATCATTCGGGACACCGCCAACATCACGATCCCCTGGACGGATGCGACCAGCGGCGTGCGGTGGGTCAAGCACCGGTGCGGGACCGACCCGTTCACTCAGACAAACAGTCCGACCGCCACCTTCGCCCTTGCCGGTGCGGGAGTGACGGTGTGCGACTCCTTCGCCCGGGACATCGCCGGCTGGGAGGCAGCTCCGTGGAACAGCGGACCGCTGATCTTCAACATGCTGGTCATGGACGCCAGCGGCATGCTGGAGATCGACAGCGCGACGGGCACGAACGTCACCGGGCAGGCCCGAGGTGGCAACTTCCGGGCCGTCTACAACACCGGCACGTCGGTCACTCCGGCCGTCTGGCTCACGGGGACAGGCCCCGTCGTCATCAGCGGCAACACGAACTCCAGCTTCGCAACCACGCCTGCGCCGACGCCGGTCCCCCGGCTCAACTATCCCTTCGCGTTCTACCAAGGCCGCAGCGTCGTGATGAACGGCCCCCTCGCCATCGACAACGTCAACACGCCGCTGCCGCCGTACTGCATCTACGTCAAGGGCGACATCTTCATCCGCGCCGTGAAGCTGAACACTAAGGCCTGCCTCATCGCCGAGGGCAGCATCTACGACGACAGCACGGCGACGACATGGCAGTCTGGAGACCCGGCCAACGGCGTGCTGATGATGGCTGCGGGCAGCATCAAGGTCGCCTCCACGGGCAACACGAATGTCGGCCTCCTCTATGCGCCCGACGGGACGATCACCTTCGCCGGCACGACCGGGCTGGACTCGAAGGGGTCGGCGGTGGCGAAGGACATCAAGCTCCAGGGCGTTACCAACACCCGCTTCAGCTACGCCCCAGGGTTTGCGCCCACGACGAGGCCCCTTCCCCTCGGCTCGCCCTTCATCCCCGCGCCGCCGACGGCCCCGGCGCCAACCACACCGGTGCCCGGCCAGCCCGCCAATGGCGCCACCAGCGTCGGGACCACGACGTGCTTCACCTGGACCGGGAGCGCGCCGGGGTACGAGTTGCAGGTCGCAACCGCCTCAGCCTTCGACGCGGCTTCGATGGTGCGCAGCGAGGGATCGCTCAACACGACGCTGTGCGCCAAGGGCCTCCCGGGGTCCACGAAGCTGTACTGGCGGGTCCGGGCCGTGAGCCTCGCCGGCGCGGCCTCGGCGTGGGCACCAGCGGCCAGCTTCACCACCAAGGCCGCCGACCCCACGCTGTCGGTGAGCGACGCCACCGTCACCGAGGGCAACAGCGGCACAAAGGTGGCGCAGGTGACGATCACCCGGTCCGGGCCCACGACGGGCTCCTCTTCGGTACAAGTCGCGACGCTCAACGGCTCGGCGACCGGCGGGTCGGACTTCGCGGCCAAGTCGTGGTCGACCGTTTCGTTCTCGTCGGGGCAGGCGAGCAGCGGGTACAGCGTCACCGTCAACGGCGACACATTGGTCGAGCCCGACGAGTACTTCGAAGTCAAGCTCGCATCGCCAACGGGGGCCACGATCGCCGACGACGCAGGACGGGTCACCATCACGAACGACGATGCGCCGGCGGCTCAGCCGAGCCTTGCTGTCAACGACCTGACCCTCACCGAGGGCGACATGGGCACCCAGTTGGCGCAGTTCACGGTGTCCCGGTCCGGCCCGACATCGGGCTCCTCCACTGTCCAGTACCGCACACGTAACGGGTCTGCCGAAGCGGGAAGCGACTTCGTCGCCGTGCCCCTCGCATCGCTCACGTTCTCGCCCGGTGAGACCTCGAAGCTCGTCTTCGTCACCGTCAACGGCGACACCTTGGTGGAGGACCACGAGGCGTTCACTCTTGAGCTCTCCTCGCCGACCGGGGCCACCGTCGCGGACGGCTCGGGCACGGCGACGTTGCGCAACAACGACGCCAGGCTGTCCATCGACGACCCGGACGTAGAGGAGGGCGACTCGGGGACGACCTCGATCGCGTTCACGATCACCCGCGAAGGCGCTTTGGACGGGTACTCATGGGTCATGTACGCCACGGCCAACGGGACGGCAGTCGCCCCGGTTGACTACCAGGCGGTCGCCGGAGCGCTCGTCGGCTTCGGGCCGGGCGAGTCGCAGAAGGCCGTCATGGTTGTGGTTAACGGCGACACCGTTGAGGAACCTGACGAGACGTTCCGGATGGTCCTGTCGTCCCCGAGCGGCGCGACGATAGCGAAGGGGACCGGGGTCGCCGAGATTGAGGACGACGACTGACAAGCTGACGAGCCATGCGACGTGGGTACCCGCCCGAGCGAAGGAGAAGAGTCGCAGCTCACCTCCTTCCATGCCCGCCGGGGCGTCGCTGGCCCTGAGCGCCTCGGTGGCGTCGGCGTCCGTCGGTGCCCAACGAGCCGGCGGGCCACCCTGATCTCTCGGCACGGCGCGTTCGTCCAAGGTTGCACAAGACGATGCCAAAGGCAACGAGGAACGTGCCGAGAACCAACCGCCAGCTCACGCGCTCCCCGAGAATGACATCTGACCAGAGCACTCCGAACATCGGGACCAGGAACAACCAGGGAGCGACCTGGGAGGCAGGCCGTCGCCGCAGGAGGCTCACCCACCCGAGGAGGTTGAAGACGATGCCCTGGAGGATCACACATGCGACGACAAGCTCCAGCGTGAAGTCCACATGATGCGGCTCAAAAATCACTCCAAGAACCAGCAGTGCGCCTCCTGAGCTGAGCAGTGCCGGGGCCACGAGCGCGACCGGATCGCTTGCCTCGGCCGCTTTGTTGACGACCGTGTAAATCGCCCAGAAGATCGCAGCCGTCAGGCACAAGGCGATCCCCGACCACGTGCCGATCGAACCCTTCACGACCGTGACGGCGACGCCGACGGTGGCGACAGCGAGGCCGAGTGTCTTCGAAACCGTGATCGGTTCGCCGAACACGAGCCGCGCCAGGATCGACACGAAGATCGGGCTGGTGTTTACAAGCAGGGCAGTCCCTCCGGCCGTCGTCCCTCTGAGCCCGAGGTTCCAGAAGAGGTACAGACCAGCGGACGCGAGCCCGGCCAGGATCACCTCGTGGGGACGAGGGCGTCGGCCACGACTCTCGGCATGGCCGCAGGCGCGGAGGATCGCGCCGGCAATGAGGAACCTGAGGCCTGTGGCGGTGAGAGCAGGGCCATGAGCGACCACGACCTTTCCAGCCACGAAGCCCACGCCCCAGGTTGAAGTCAGTACGAGGACGAGGCCCGTGTCCTTCCAGCGACGTCTGCGCTGCGACACCGGCACGCCGCTCCCGGGCGCTCCACCCCACCCCGCCGACGGAAGCCACCGCAGAAGTGGTAGAGGCGAGAGCCGACGCCAGACCATTTGAACATGCCTCCCCGTGCGTTGTGGACGCTCCGTTGGCATGGTCCGCGGGAACAGGTGGGGGATGGAGGGGAACGAATGGGGACCCCTAGGAAGGACGGCGAGGCTCGGGCGGGTCCTGCCCAGAATCACCCCGATTTCTGCCCCTGGCGCGACCCCGCCGCCCCTTTACATTTGACCGATCGGAGGCAGAGGAGGCCGATCATGCTCGACAGCCGCGCAGACGGGAGCTGGTATGAGCTTGCGTTGGAGGAGTTGGAGGCCCTCTGGAAGATCGGCCTTGGAAACCCGCTCCCGCTCGTCCAGTTCGAACGCCTCCGGCGCCTCGCGAACCGCCATGGCTCTACGGAAGACCCGGTGACGCAGGCACGGGCCCTCGATACGGAACTGCGTCACGCCATCTCGCGCCTCGGAGGTGAGGAGGGCGACGCGCTCGCCACGCTGTTGGCGCTCAAGCCGGGGGGCCGGACGACCTCCGCTCCCGACCGAAGCGAGTCGGCGCGCCGGAACATGACGGGGGTAAGCAGGGAGGCATGGAGGACGCACCGGAAGCCTGGCAGGCGGCGCGTCTTGCTGAGCCTTCTCGTCGACGAGATGCTGCGCGGCGTTGCGCAGCCAGACGAGTCGATACTTGGCAACCGCCTGTTCGGAGACTCCCTGGTGGCGCGGGTTCTCGACGAGGAGCTGAGGCGGCTGCGCGCCATCCACGACGGCGAGATGACTCTCCACAGCCAGGACGAGGCCGTTCGGTTCTTCCGACTACTGAGCGACTATGCGACCCAGCGGATCTACGCTGTTGACTTCATCAGCATCAAACAATGGCGGGAGAACCGGCGTCTCTACGACTACCTGGACGCGCAACTCGCCAGTGCCTCTCGCGCCGTCGCGGCTGGCGCCGCGAGCGATGGCGTCCAGCTCGAACGCATCCGCCTCGTGGCCGTCGAGGAGGACCTCAAGGACCCGGTGCGCCGAGGTCTCCTTAGGCAGTTCGTCACAAAGCACGACCAAGCCGGAGCGCGGCTCTGGCTGTGCCCGAGGGACGAGGACGGGTACGGCGGGACGCTCTTCTATCGCCGTACCGGATGTGTGCTTGTGGACAGCGGCGACCATGCGGCCTGTGTCACCGCAACGCTCGACAAGCGGGGGGCTATCGAGCGCGCGGTCGTCTACCTGAAGGCGACTGAGCGCGTACGGGAATGCGAGCGGGACTTCCGCAAGCTTGTCGACCACATCGACGCGGACCACTTGGACGAGAAGTTGCGCGAGCAGGTATTCGAGCCCAAGGACGACGACGAGGACCAGCCGGACTGGTCCGATCGACCCGACGTCGGCGACGACCCGCCGATCGGCGACGCGTTCTGACGGACGCGCGCGCTCGGCGCGCGATAGTTGGCTGGTGAGCGACGAGGTTGTCCGCCTGTGGAGTGAGATCAGCGCTCTCGTGACGCAACTACTACGCGACTGGCCGGCGCACAGCCGGCAGGTCATCGGCGTTGCCCTCTGGCCCGGCCAGCGTCGAGGAACGATTGAGGTCGGACGGGCCTGGCCAATAGGCCAATCGGAGTTCGTCGACCACGGCAACTTTGTTTCGTTCTCGGAGAAGATCAGCCTTATGCCGAGTCTGTTCGTCACCAGCGGCGTGCCGCGCAGCCCAACCGTGGACATCCACGTGTCGGGCCCGTACGAGCGAATCCTCTTCAGCCCCATGCCGACGGCGGCGGAAGCCGCAACCGGACCGGGCGGGAGGATGGCCCAGCCGGAGCACCTCGCCAAGCTCCGGGCGCGCCTGCAGGGCGATCTCAGCAGGGGGAGTATCGAGCCGAGGGACAAGGACTTCAGCGGCTGGTCGTCGGTCCCGATCTCGGCGCCAGATTGGAAGAGGTTGACTGCCTTGTCGGCAGAACGGACAGAACTGCGAAAGACGCTCCAGGTGCTGCGCCACCCACTTTCGAATCGACGCTCCGACGAGAAGAGAAGGGCGAGGAGCTTGGAGCGGATCGGTGAGGTCGAAGTCTTGATCGAGCAGCTCCAGGGTTACCCCGCCTCTATCGACGCGTCGCCCCTTCCGTCTCCCTGGAACGACTTCACCTACTTCGGTCCCACGCCGATGCGCATCGCTGAAGACGACGAGTCGGAGATCGCGGCTTCGATCGAGCGGGCACGCGCCCGCCTCCCCCGGCGTCGCTGACGAGGCTGTAGCAGCAGCGCTGTGCTGGTGCGGCGGTGGATCCCGTGGCTTCCGCAGCCAGATGGGGCAGCGTCAAGCGGGTTCTTGGCACGCCGAGGAGAGTCTCAGACTGACTCGCAATTCTCAGGTCGTTCTTACATCGGGTTGCGAGTCTCGCCACGTTGGGCAGCGGCAGGTCGGCCTCGAATACCTCCTCGACCGATCACGACCCGCAAAGACGGGTCGTGAACGGTCGCGCAACTAGAGATGACCACTACGTGCACCTGAAGTAGGCCGTCGAGCCGTTCGCGCCAGTCGGGATCGGCGCCTTGTAGGTCTGCCACACGCCGGAGCGGTTCTGAAACTGGATCGTGACGGTTCCCACCCACCACCACCCGGCCGTGAGGATCGTCTGGGAGTTGGTCACCCGACTCCAGCGGACGAGGTCGCCATTCTGATTCCAGCCGTTGACCCGCGACTCCCTCGAACCGTCGATGCTCGCGCAGTAGAAGCTGACCTGCTTCGGGCCTGAGGCGAACGCGGGCGGCGCCACTGTCACGGACGCTCCAGCGGACGCGACGAGGAACATGAGCGCGGTGAGCCGACGGCTCCATCTCTTGCGCCTCGGCGACGAAAACGACGATCCCTCGGGGCCACACAGGTCGGAGGCCGTCGCGTCGCAGGCAGCGCGACCCAGGCAGATCGGAATAGGAGGTTCATGGCGGTCACCCGTTTCTCGTTGGGGATTGAGCACGACGATTAGAACCCCGGATGAGCACAGCGCCAAGGAACCGCTGGCAGGCCGTCCGAGTAACACTCGATACCGGACAGCCAGCTTGGAGCCGCAGCAGCGGCGAACACGCTCATCCGTCATCCGTAATAGCGTTTCCGGTGATCGCCGAGTCCCTCCGGAATATGAAGGTAGAAGTCCGGGAACTGTGGCGAGCCCTCGACGGGCAGCCGGCGGCACGTCGGGCACATCACGCTGGACCCCTGTTCGCCTCCATACGCCGTCTCCGGCACTCGAATGGCCCGAGTCACGAAGCCCCGGCAGTCCTCGTGCGGGCAGGCTAGGAGCGCCACGTTCTGATTCGCCTTTCTCTCTCTTGGCGTCCATGTGCCCACCCGGCTCAACGACGGCGCCATCGCCGGCCACCCGTTCCGCCCAGGCTCGTACCGGGTCGTCCGGGCGCTGGTCGTTGCGTCGACGGCGGAGTCGATAGCCGTTCTCGTTGCCTGTCCACCCAGGCTCTCTGCGAGATCGATCGCCGCCTGTGCCCGGGCGACCGGGAGAGACCACCGTTGGGGCCACTTCCAGGTCGTGTCTGTGTACACGCGGATGATGTGGTCGGCCCAGTCCGGGTGCAGCTTCGCTACGGGCGAGTCGACGTCCTTCAGGTGCCCGTACACCACCTGCAGCAGCTCCGGGAACGGCGCCGTGAGCAGAGCCCGAGCGGCGTAGTGCGAAAGCCCGAGCCTCTTGAGTTCGTCGCGTGCCAGCAGGCGATGGGTCTCGTCGCTCTTCATCCCTCGGAACCTCACCTGTTCGGCGAGGCTCTCGCCATGCCAGACGAGCCGGTCCAGTACGGCTTCGGCCTTGAAGCGCTCGACGGCATCGGTCTCGCGCCGCGCCTCGGCCCGAGCGACGCTCAGCACCTCACGGGCGACATTGGGAACCGTGCCCTTGACCCGTAGGCCGAGCACCCCCTTGTCGAAAGGGAGCATGATGGTTGCGCTCCATCTCACGACGAGACCGTCGGGCATGAGGCGGAAGTCGTGCAGGATCTCGCGCATGGCCCGGTTCAGTCCGCTCTCGGCCGCGGTCTCGACATTCCAGAGCTGGCCTAGGGCTCTGGCCAGGGAGCGGGCCTCGACATCGATTCCGGTGCCGAGGTCGCCCATGGCGGCGCTGGCCGACTCGACTTCGCCGCGTTCCGCGATGAGCGAATCAAGTTCGTTGCGGGCCTTCTGCGCCTCCATCAGCAGGTCGGTCAGGATGGCGTCATCGATGTCGGTGTTCCGCCTGGCCCCTCCCGCCGCCTGGATGAAGCCGTCGTAGCGGCTCTTCGCGTCCTTGACGAGCTTGTCGAGGGTGGCCAGCCGATTCGAGCGGAGGCTCGTGATCCCGCGGTCTGCACCGAAGGACGAGAACGTGCGCATGGCGTCGAGGCGGGTCACGTCCACGCAGTCGCGGATTGATTCCGCCACCGTGTCAGCGACGGCCCTGTGGAGCACGCCGGACCGGATGGCGGCGATGCGCTCTCCGAGGAGCCTCCCGGCCTCGTCACGCCAATGGGAGTAGTGGGGACCGGTGTTCGATCGGACCGGTGGCAGCTCTATGCGGCGAAGTACGTATGTGGCATTCTCGGTTTCGAGCCGGTAGGCGTAGATTCCGCTGACCCAGGAGGCAGTCCCAGAGAGAGGCTTGAGGTTGGCGTGTGTGCCACCGCCGCGGGGCCGTGGCGGCCGCTCCGTGCCAGCCCCCGCCGCGTCGAGCAGTTCCTCGCTGGCCCAGCCTCCCTCTGGTAGCCCGAGGTCATAGACGGTCTCGAAGTACTCGACGCCCTTCTCCAAGATCGGCGTGAAACCGCCGACCTCGCCCTCGCCCTGCAAGGTGCTCCGCCAGCGGTACACGTATTTGCCCGTCCGGTAAACTCCGAGAGAGGCGCGCAGCTTTCGGAGGTACTGGGGGGCGTTGTGTATGTGGCGTACCGAAGCGTCGGGTTGGCCCCAGGCGTCCTTGAGCGGAGCGGACGTCACTCCGGCGTCCGCCAGCCGCAGCAGCAGCTCCCTGTTGGGTACGTCTGGTTCGGCGAGCAATCGCAACATCTCCTGCACAACGGGTTTCAGTTCTGCGATGGGCCCGACCTTGCCGTCGGGCTTCAACTCGTATGCAAAAGGAACCTCACATTTCCGTCGGCCCCAGAGGTTGAGATACCCGCCGACAAGCGAGCCGGTCAGAAAGCGAGTCAGGATCGAGGTCCGGTCCTCGGCAGCGGCCAGTGCTGCCTGGGCCCACACGCGCTTTCCGTCGATGGTGCGAGGGTCGAAGGGTTTGATTCCGCTGGCCCGGACCTCGTCGACGTAGCGTGAGACTTTGCCGAGCAACTTCCCGGAGAACTCCTCGGCCCGTACGATCCGCGAGAAGGCGGCTACTGCCAGAACCCGGGGCTGGTACGTCACTATCTGGTTGCACAGGATTTCCACGAAGATGTTCTCGGCTCCCCGCCACTTGTCGTAGTTGGCGCGGTCTTCGAGGGCGGCCGAGCCGAGGGCGACGAGCACCCGGACACCTCCGATGCCGTAGGCAACGGCGCGGGTGTCGCCCCGGCTCAACCGCTCAGCTCCCCATGCCCCCGGGTTGAGGAACGGCTCCAGCCCTGCGTCGAGTATCTCCTGGACGCCGGGAATATGCACGTAGGGACGCAGCGACAACACCAGCATCTTGTGCATGGCTGGGTTCCCGCCGCCGGACTCCCGGACCGGGATGAGAATGTCGGCTCGCTCCGACTCGGGAAGCCGTCCCAGCCAATCTGTGGGACTTTGCTCACCTTGCTGCGGCGCGGAGTCAGGCGTCAGGGACGTCCCCGGCTGTGTCGGGGTTCGAGGGTCCCGGCTGTTGCCGGAACTGTGGGCTTGGCTCGCGCTCATCGGGAGGTGGCTCGCATCGGCTCGGGGCCGGCATCGTGGCCAGGTAGGCCCAGGCCCGAATGAGGCGCATCCGGCGCTCGGGTCCCCAATGGACGACGAAGGTCGGCGCTGGCTCGCCCTCGGGGCCCGGCCCGGCGGGCTCGGAGCCGCGACCTGGGTCGGGAGTGGACGGCTCGTCGATCGGCTCGTAGTTCACCGGTGGATGACCCCGGTGTCGTCCGGTACGAGGCGATCTCCGGCGCCTGGCGACCGGAACCGGACCGGTATGACGCGAGGAAAGCACAGGTGACTGTGAACTTCTGAAAATGAACTCTGCGTTGAATATCTGGTTGGGTTCCCAACCAGATATTCACCGCACAGTTCATTTTCAGAAGTTCACCTGGGGCCGCGATTGACCCAGCGCGGTCGAAGGTGGTCATTCAGCGTCCTGTTTCGAGCTGTCGGCGTCGTCTGATCCTGCGGGCACGGTGTGAACCTCGAAGTGCACAGGCGAGTTCGGATCATCGCCGTAGCGTTCCTGGACCGCCTCCACGCCCTCGTCGCGGTAGAGCAGGTAGAGGTCGTAGAAATCACGGCTACGCACGACGTAGCGCTCGCCGGTCGGCCCGTCTGCATCCTCAGCCGGCCCGTCGACCTCCCGCCCGCCCGGATCCGACTTTCCGGCGAACGACTCAACCTGGCCTTGCCCATGGCCCCGGTCGAGGCCGACCGGCACCCCCGTGAATCCGGTCCGTGCGGCGCCGTCAGTGTGCCGGGCGTCCTGCCCGCTCATCACCCGCCGCTCCGATCGGACGGCGCTACCGTCCCCGGTGTCGCCGCCGACGCCGCCCGCATGATCGTGGCCACCCGGGACAGCGCCGAAGTCTCGGAGACGACGGCGGGGAGTGACTGCCCGGCGATCGAGCGCGCCACCAGGGCGCGGGCGGCCAGACTGGTCTCGTACTCCGCCGTATCCCGGTCCATGCCGCTCATCACTCAGGACCATGCCGGACGCGGCCTCTGATGTTCATCAGGTCGCACATCGCCAGGTCGTGGCCACGCATCCGAGCCGCCCGACCTGCCCTGGCATTTCGACCAGGTCCGTTGGTCAGGTCACCGACGTTCGGGATGGACGCCATGCCGTCGACCCCGTATACGCCGTCGAGGAGGCCGGGGTCGTTGAACGGGTCGGGCCCATGGCCGCCCAGAGGTCCGTCGGCGTCTTCCTGAGCACGCCGATGGACGCGTGCACGGACAGGACGCTCGGCTGCCATCATCACACCTACACCATGCCGGGTAGCCTTCGACGCGCTCGATCAGCGACCTATCACCCGATGGCCCGGTCAGCCAGGACTCCGACGCTTGACCAGTCAGGGTCGGCGCGACGGTCCGGCTGGGTGCCGCTCAACCGGTTGCCGATGTCCGCGTCGACCACCTCACCGGTGGCACCGCCTCTCCATCCTGGCCCCATAGGATCTGCTGATCACGGACCAGTCCCCTTGGCGGCAGGCACTCAAGGAGCACGAGCGGCTCCACCGCTATTGGGACACGACGACCGCGTATCTCGGCGCCTTCATGATCCGGATGTGGAGGGAGAGCGACGAGACCCGGGCGGCCATCGCCGAGGGGCGAATCCCGAAGATCCACACGCCCTATCCTGAGATGACGCTGGCCCAGCGAGCCCGAGACCTTGGGCCCATCACGGCGGAGATGAGGGCGAGAGTGGCGGCGGCTACCACATGGTCCGTCGCCAAGGACATGGTCACCCTGGTCACCCATGCGGCGGCGAGGATGCCTGCGGAGACGGTCGAGCGGTCGGACCTGCCATGCCCCAACGGCTTCGCACTGCTGGAAGACCCGATGTTCATGGGCAATGAGGAAGGGTCGGTCAGGATTCCCTTCCGTGCTCTCCAGTGGGCATCGGACGACACCAGTGCCGAGGTCATTGCCTACCGAAGCCGGCACGACCTGGCCGTGGACGAAGAGGACGTGAGCCGCGAGGACCAGCTCTCGATGCCCCCGCTCTGGCCCAGCCACCTCACCGAATGGAGGTTCGGGCAGCCGAGTTGGGCGCCAGACGACCAGCCGGCGCAGGCCGTCGCTTTCCTCAAGGCGCTATGGACGATCAGCGCCCAACCGATCTCCGTCGTCGCCACGGCTCCGCCTGGCCGCGCAGAGCGCCGGCGCGCCGAGCGGATCGGGCTTCCCGACGAGGGCGGCGTCCGAGTCATCACGCTCCGACGTCAGCGAAGGGAGCTGGCCACCGACGAGGAGGAGGGAGCCGTGGCGTGGTCCCACCGCTGGATCGTCGGTGGTCACTGGCGAAACCAGTACCTACCTTCGACCGGGGGTCATCGCCTCCAGTGGATCCCCGACCACGTGAAGGGCCCGGCCGACAAGCCGCTCGTCATCAAGCCCACCGTGTTCGACGTTCGTCGATAGCCCGGTCACTTCTCGCGGCCTGGCCAGACCCCGGCTGAACACAGCCGGAGCGGCCCAACGCGCCAAGTTGTCGGGTCGGCTGACAGGGCCGCCCCGCTCCCGTGACGATCGCCGTCCGGCGCGGGTCCCGAGACTGTCGCACCCCAACCCTACGGTGTGGAGGAGCCAACAGAAGGAGCGAACCCATGGCTAAGAAGCCACCCGTACACACCGTGCCCCACGGCGATGGTTGGGCGAACCGCCGTGAAGGGTCGGAGCGTGTGAGCAAGACCTTCGACACGAAGGCCGAGGCTCAGGCGGCGGGCCGGGACACGGCCCGCAACGAGAACACCGAGCACCTGGTCCACCGCAAGGACGGCACCATCGGGGAGCGCAACAGCTACGGCAACGACCCCCACCCCCCGGTCGGTTGAACCACCGGGTGGGCGTGGTCCCGACGGGGCTGTGGCCAGGCCCCCGGTCCGGTCGGTGCCGGCTCTGCGGCACGGTCGGCAATCTCTCCCGGACACACGTGCCCGCCGAGGCTGGTGGCAACGACCAGCCGACTCGAACTTCGGTCACCCGGCCCGGTGAGGACGGCTTGCCGACGCTGGGCCTCGGTAGACCCCGGGACGGCGGCATCTGGGGCCGGTGGTTCTGCGAGCGGTGCAACGGGCTGACCGGGGTGTGGGACGAGGAGTACCTCGTATGGCAGTCGCTGATCGGGCGTCAGCTTCACGCCCACACGCATCCAGATCACGTGAAGGCACTCGTCGGCACCATGACCGCCGACCCCGGGGCATTCGTTCGTTGCCTGTGGGCCTGGGCCTTTGCACTCGACGAGACCCTGCTCGACACGATCCCCGAGGTCGCAGCCTCGGTAGGTGACGGCACGCCTGTCCCTCCCCCGGCCGAACGTCGCCTTCTCATCGCCGCGACACCCGATCTCGGCATCTGGGTGGTGTCACAGCGGGAGGTGGTCGCCATTGCCTCTGACCTGGTTGGCGACGGGTGGCACCGGCAGACGACAGGGCTGTGGGCTCCCGGCCCCGAAATCATCCCCGCCCTGCCGGTGGTCGTCTCAGCGCCGCCGTTCATCGTGGTGCTTGCTGACGCGGATCAGCCGACGCCCTTCCCGCACTTTGACGCCGGCGAATGGCTCACTGAACCGGCTGGGCAGCGCCGGGAGATCGCATTCAGGTTGCCCATGGTCCGGGTCAGCGATGGTGCCTTGCCGCGCCCGATCACCCACCACGACATCTTTCAGCGCCCGCCCTTGGGCGTCGCTGGCTGACCGTTGCCGATTTCCTCAGTTCCACCGCGGCGTCAATGCCGGCGCGTTGTCGGTCCTCCCCTCGGCGGCTCCCCCGCCCGGAAGTACCGATAGCAATCGCCGGACCCTCGTCCGCCTATGCCAAGGCGACATTCGGGAAGGGCGACGAATCCGAAGGCCACCTCTGGGGGCGGAATCAGCCAAGGGCGATCGGATCGCACTGAGCGTGGCCAGCTCTTCTCGCCGCGTCGTGTCGCCTCCGCCGATCTCTTGTATCAATTGGGCCGTACGAGGTGTCCTTGCAGCAGGACGCCAGAAGAACGGATCAAGGGGTCAGATGCCCATCGAACATATGCTCGGTAGCGCCGGAAAGGCGGGGCTCTCGCTTCGCGATCCGCTACCCCTTTCGGCGGAGCCCACTCCGAATAGGGTCGGCGCCTGCCGGGTACACCACGCGATGGTGTGCTGTCAAGCGAGAATGAATTGAACCGATCGGCGTGCCCAGGTAGGTTTCTGCGCAAGCCGCCGGTGCCGTCGGCCTCATGGGAGGGTGGAGTGGCGTACTCACGAGGCCAGGCCGGGAAGGACACCGTGGCGGCAGACCACAGCGGCGAGGGGGGATCTTGATGGCGGAGCAGGAAGTGGTGTCGCGGGTCATCCCATTGCCGGGTTTCAGGCTCGGAAAGAGTCTGAGTGCCTGGCTCGGCATCCCGGCAAACTCACCCGGTCGTGAGGAGTACCAAAAGAGCCTTCGGGAGATCGACTCCGCCGAACGTGACGCCTACCAGGCGGCACAGGGCGTCATCGTGCTCTGACGGCTGATTTCTGAATTCCTTGGCCTCGAATCACACGAGGCCGGCCCCGGCGGAAGTTATCAGTCGAGGTTGGCCTGACCGACTACGCGCAGACTACGCAAGGGGGTCGGCCAACGATCCCCTTGAGCGAGTCATCGACATAGCCGAAGGCCACAGCGTTGTGGCCGTTCTAGTCGAGCGCCGCTACGTTGACCCCGATTACCGAAGCGAGCATTCACGCTTCTACGCTGCAACCTTCCGGGAGCACCCTTCGTTTTGCGATCGGCTGCATTTCTTTACCCAGGACGTTCCTGACGATCTGAACCTTTCGGACCTTCGCAACAGCTACAGGGGCTACTCGGTCATGCGGCCTGCGTCGTCCAGTCCAGTCGGCCGGACGATGCTCACACCGCCGGCGGCGCTTGACGACGCGTGCGTCTGTGTCGCCACCGAGGAGGTTCATCCTTTCGGCTACTCCCTGCACGTCACGGCGATGCCCTTTATCAGCCAGGATGAGCAGTACATCCGATGCGCCCATGCCGCCCAGTGGATGGTGCTCTACCATGCCTACCTTGCTCACGGGTTGGCGCGTCGGCTGCCTGAAGACATTCACGATGCCTCAAAGAACGGCCGACTTGTCGGACGGCAGGTCCCTGCCGAAGGCCTCAGCCCCTCCCAGATTCTTGGCGGCCTGCAAGCCCTGCAACTTTCGGCGAGCATGGCCGCGCTGCCGTGGAAGAGCAAGGACGACAGCAGGAAGATGGACAACTCTCTGTACGCCATGCTCTGCAGGTACGTCAACAGTTCGATGCCACCGATCGTCGTAACGAAAGCGCACGCCTGGGTAATCGTCGGGTACAAGCAGTCAGGTACAGGGCACCACGACGATACGACTCTCTATCGGCATGACGACTCCCGCGGCCCGTATATTGAAGTCGTCGATCCTTGGAACGAAGCTGAGGAACATCACAAGAACTGGTGGCTGGCCATCCCGCCAATGCCGCAGAGGATCTATCTCTCTGCCGAGCGAGCCGAACCCATCGCGAGATTCTGGTTACGGGAGGGCCTGGCGGCCCTCCTTGACAGGTTCGGGGAAAGCACCGCCGAGACCCTGCTGAACCAACCGATCCCGCAGGAGCGGTTCGACACGCAGCGCCAGGCAATAGACAAACTGATGATCCGCATCGGTAGCGGTGACGTGGCGCTGCGCACCTACGCGATTCGGTCCCACCTATTCAAGGCGCAGTCTGAGGGGCGTTTGCCGCCCAACATCGAGCATCTTTACCGTCGCTGCCACCTGCCCGGGCACATATGGGTGGTGGAGGCGATTGATCGCCACATGTCGTCCCGAGGCGAGAACTGCGTCCTCGGGGAGGCAATCATCGACCCGACCACGAACCACAGGAGCAAGCCGGACGAATCGTCTCGCTCGGCTCTGTTGGCCTGGCATGTCTCAGGAATGGCGTTCGCCTATCACCCGGACCACGATGACGACGTGGCCGTGGTGCTCGACGGCTTCGAGCCGTACGCGACCGGCGCTCCGGGGTGGAGGTGGAGGGAGGTACCCGCCGGTGGCGACGGATGAGGCCACCCGGCGCACCCGGCGCCGGGCGAATCGAGCGGGCCAGCTAGTCGCACTGCTTGTGACCTTGCTGGGTCTGACCATTGCGGTGGCCCCCGCGGTGGCGAGCAAGAGGGCTCGGGATGTGATCAAGAACCCGTTCACCGATCGATCGGTTGCGAAAACCCTCGAGACGACGGCTGCGGACGGCACGCGCACGTTGGAAACGACTTGGGAGGAGGAATCCGCCTTCGACCGGGCGCTGGCTGGTGGCGGTGCGGTGCTGCTCCGCCTCGGGATGGTGGTCGCGGCGGCGTTCCTTGCCGGCGCTGCTGCACAGCGCGCGCGTACCTGGCGCACTTTGCCCTGGAGCTGGGACCGATCAAGCTGGCGGGGCTCCCTGAGACCGCTGACGCCTCACTGGGCGCAGTGGTTGAGCTGACCTCTCGGCTCGACGCTCAGGACAAATCGATTACGTCTGGCAGCTTGGCGATGGAGCGCGCCCTCCTCGCGTTGACGAGCCAGCAAGTCTCCGACAAGGAGCAGTTCGCGCGCGCTTCACAGAGCCTGCAACGATTGCGAGACGAACACGACCAGCAGCGCCGTGACCTGGACAATCTTCGAGAAGAGTTGGTCGCTGCCGGCCGCCTGGGCCCTCGACGGTGGCCTGGCAGGCCTTCCCTGGGCAGGAACCGGACGCGACAGTGACGGCGACTCGATACCCTTTGATCAATGCCTGACGAGATTTCTGAGGCCGTTGTGGAGTTGCGACGCCAGCGCGAGGCGCTGGAGTCCGAGCGCGACCTCTTCTTCACCAGAATCGCCGGTCCCATCGAACGACTCAGCGTCCTAGCCGGGAAGTCGAAGCTCGACGCCCGCAAGTTGATCGAGGCTATGCGCCTAGAGGGGGCGGCAGACACGGCGGGTCCTACCGTCAGCGATTCGGATTCGGACAGCGCTCCTGTGATCGCGGCGACCGCACAGCACCCGACACCCGCTCGCTAGAAGCGCAATGCCGGCGGCCGGACCTGGCTGCGCCCAGCGTGCCCGACTGGGTCGCCGAATCACATTCTCGTGGGCACGATCCCGGGTTGTCAGTGGTCCCCGACCACGTCTTGCAGGCCCTGCCCGGGATGCCCCCCTTCTGTCGATGACCCTTCCGAGGTTCCCTGTCGCACGACACCGTTATCTTGAGCGCGTGGATTCTGACGAGGGATCCCGGAAACCGTCCTGGCGGCTTGGGATCATCCGACGGGTTCGCAAGCTCAGCCCGTGACTGACGAACATCCCTCCGCGCTCACGAATCTGGTGACGAGTCGGGGCCTAGCTGCGGAGCCGGTTGCCACTGAGACACTCCTGACCTCTTGAGGTATTCCGAGGGCGCTACCGAGGCCCTCGAAGAGCTGACCAAGGAGGTGGCACCCGACCTTCCGGGCAGGCTCGTCTGGTCGAAGGAGGTCCGCGGCGACGACGGGGCCCGACCCGATCTAATAGGCGCCGACTCCTTGGGGGCCCGGCTGATCGTCGAGGCGAAGTTCGACGCGCCATTGACTCCCGCACAACTGAACAGGACCTATCTGGATCGGCTGCATGTCGGTCGGCCGGGCGCGCTGATGTGGATCGCGCCCGCAAGCCGACTGCCGTCGCTCTGGCCACAACTGGTCGCCGGGCCGGCAGGCCACGACCTCCCTGCGATAGATCCGCGCAACGAGAACCGGTTGCTAAGCCCGGATCCACCGATCGGTAGGCATCTCGAGGGAGTGCCCATCACGTAGAAGTGCCCCCTGACCAGGGAGAATGGCGGTTGCGAAGCCAGCCAAAGTCCCGAATCGGAGGGCACCTTCTAGATGCGATCATCGCACAGCCTCGACGCCATCGACGTGACCTTCGACGACGAGCGACTGGTGGCCGACGCCGGTCTCATGCTGCCGGCGATGCTCGCCCAGCACCTCGGCCTGCGAGAGATCTTCGACGACCACGTCGACCTGGGGAAGGCCGCCGGCCACGCCAACGTGGGCCACAAGGCGATGACGCTGATCCACTCCGCCCTCGCCGGCGGCGACTCGATCTCCGACGCCGACGCCCTGCGGGCGGGAGCCACTGAAGCGGTGCTGGGCCACGCCGTACTGGCGCCGTCGACGCTGGGCACGTTCCTGCGCAGCTTCACCTGGGGCCATGCCCGCCAGCTCGACAAGGTGTCGGGCCAACTGCTCACCCGGGCCTTCGCCGCCGGTGCCGGTCCCGGTGCGGCACCGGTGACCATCGACGTCGACTCGTCCATCTGTGAGACCTATGGGCTCAACAAGCAGGGCGGGGCCAAGTTCACCTACAACCACGTGCGGGGCTACCACCCGCTGCTGGCGGTGATGGCCGGCACCGCCGATGTCCTGCACTGCCGCCTGCGGGGTGGCAACGCCAACTCCGGTCGGGGGGCGGCCGGCTTCCTGGCCGAGACATTCCGTCGCCTGCGCTCGGCGGGGGCGACGGGCCCGATCACCCTGCGGGCCGACTCGGGGTTCTACTCGGGCGCCGTGGCCAGTGCCTGCCGGGCCGCTGACGTGGCCTTTTCCATCACCGTGCGCCTCAACCCGGCCATCCGCAGCGCCATCGCCAAGATCCCCGACGACGCCTGGGCGCCGATCCCGTACTTCCTCGATGGCGCCGACGTGGCCGAGACCAGCTACCGACCGTTCGGAAAGAAGGCCCCGCTGGTGCGCCTCATCGTCCGTCGGGTCAAGCCCACGCCGGGCTCGCAGCTGGCCCTGCTGGTCGACTACGCCTTCCACGCCTTCGTGACGAACCGTGTGGGCGAGACGATCATCCTGGAGGCCGACCACCGTCGCCACGCGGAGGTGGAGAACGCCATCCGCGACCTCAAGTACGGCGTCGGGCTCAACCACATGCCCTCGGGGAGCTTCGGGGCCAACGCGGCCTGGCTGGGCCTCAACGTCATGGCCCACAACCTGGGCCGCTGGACCAGCCGCATCGGCCTGGGCGAAAGCCTCATCGCCACCGACACCCTCCGCCGGCGTTACCTGCGCACGCCCGGCCGCCTCAGCCGTTCGGGCCGCCGCACCACCCTGCACCTGCCCCGGAACTGGCCCTGGGCCGAGCAGTTCGAGCAATCACTGGCCAAGTTGCGGGCCGTGGTGCTCGTCACCTGAGCCATGGAGAGGACGGCGGCCGCCCATGTCGACCCGCCGATCACCCCCAACGAGAGAATCACCGGAAGGTCCTGAACCGCCACGCCCGATCTGCGGCCCCAGGTGCCGTTCGACAGGCTCTCGGGTGTCCCGACCCAATCGGAATCGCTTTCGGCCCGTTACGACGAGCAGCCGAAGACAATCGGTGGATTCGGGCTAAGCGAGCCGATCGGCGATGGTCGCGTGCTGGTCCTGGTCTCCTGGGAGGCGGTGCTCCAACGGCTCGACAACCGGATCAGCGAGGCCGGGCAGCGCGGCGATTTCGAACAGCTCCGGGACCTGGTTCGATGGCAGGTGCGCAGAGACTGGGTACCGCTGCAGCCGGGTCAGCTCGAACGGGTTAGCCCGCAGCAGCTATTCGGCCTCATCGGAATGCTCGCGGACGCCCCATGGGCGTCCCACGCCGAGGTGAAGGGTCAAGGACCGAGGACGGGCTGGTACGCGCGCCAGATCACGAGCGTGGGTGGCTCTCAGGTATGGGTCGGCCTTTGGCTCGGCATGTGGGCCGAGCACGGTGTTTCGCCCCTCTGGTTGTGGATCGAACAGAAGGCCAACCAGCTTTCGTCCGAGGCGATCTTTGAGGCGCTTGAGCCTCTCCGGCGGACAACAGGACTTTGGCGCTGGGGCCCGAGGGATTGGGCGGCGCCCGTCCTGCTGTCCGCTGGCGCCGAGCGGGGGCAGGTGATTTCCGAGATCGTCAACGTGGTGATGAGCGCCGTCCACCTCCTCGATGAGCACCGCGGAACGTTGACGGAACAGGTTGCCGTGTTCGTCAAGGACGGCTCGCCGCCTCCGACCGCCGACCAGGACACTGGCCTCAACTGACGACGGTGGGGTCGCTCAGCGCTGTTTTGCGCGCGGCCTTAGATGTGCGGGCGCTGCCGACCACCACCGCCTACAAAGCCCACCACGGTGGCTCGGCGAAGTCGTAGTCCATCGCCACCTGTCGATCCCAGAGGGCCTGGACGCCCTCTGTCCATCCCCGGTTCACGCGGCGGGCGACGACAACGATGGCGACGACCTCGGCTCCCGCAAGGGTCAACGCCGAAGCGGCGCTCTGGCTTCGCGCTCCCGTCGTGTAGACGTCCTCCAGGATGAGCAGCCGCGCCCCTCGAACGTCGCAGGTGGGGCGGAAGGCGTCGTCGCTGAGTTTCGGTGGCCAACCTCGCCGGTATGTCTCTCCAGCAGGACGTCCGGGACTTCCACATACAGCGGTCCGAAGGCCGACAGTGCGTCCTCGAACGGATGTGGCGGCTGGCGGCTCTTCGAGGGCACGACGCACGTCGCCTCCCAACCGCCGGTGCGCTCCCGCAATCGATCACCGTGCTCGTAGAAGAAGCGGTCCACGATGGCGGCGACCTCCGCAGGGAGGTCGGCGTGATCCGGTTTGTCCGGATCCTTGTAGTACGTCAACCGGTCCCGCATAGGCGACGGCTTGCAGTAGAGAGACATCGGCACGACGAACGGACATGGGGCCGACAACTCGTCAAATGCCTGCTCGCAGTTGTCGCATAGATCAGAGCCCGGCGCACGCCAGCTCCGGCACATCGGACACACGTCCGCCGCGTCCTCCGGCACGACGACCATCTCTGGTGCGATCGTGTCGGTGATCCGCCGCAGTTCCTTCAGGTTCAATCGGCAGTCCTTGCCTGGAGCACTTCATCGACCTCATCCGCCGATCTGATGAGGTGCACGAGGGGGTCGGAGGCCAATTCCTGCGCCCAGGGCTGAGCCCCCAGCAAGGGTTCCCATAGGAACACGGGCCGGCCCTGGGCGAGGGACCGGTCGATCTCGATGCGCGTGCCGCTCCGCTCGCTTGCCGTTACGACCAGGCTGGCGAGCGACATCCCGGCGATGACTGCGTTTCGAGCGGGGAACGTCGTCTTGGTCGGGCCGTAGCCGGGCGGGAACTGCGACACGAGAAGCCCGGCACTGCGGACGCTCTCGATGAAACCTCCGTTCTCGGGGGGGAACACCTCGTCGATGCCCGTCCCTACCACTGCGATCGTTCGCCCACCAGCGGCAAGGGCACCCTTGTGTGCGGCAGTATCGATGCCCCTCGCCAGCCCGGAGACGACGGTGTAGTGCCGCCGCACCAGTTCTCCGGCAACCATCGAGGTCACGGCGATGGCCTCGTCGGTCGCCTGCCGGCTGCCGACCACGGCCAGGGCCCGGTCGTCTTCCGGCAGCTTCATCCCGTCAAGGAAGAGCAACGCCGGGCGGCCAGCGACCGTCCGCAGGTTGTTCGGGTATCCCTCAGTGCCGTCGACCACGACCTGTACCGCCGGCCGATCATGCAGGAGGGAGCCCAGGCGTAGCGCCCACCGCTCGACGGCAGGGTCGGCGAAGAGACTGTCGGTGACGGTCAGCCTGTCGAGATCCTCCGCCCGGGCCCACCCGTCCTTGCGGGTCTCCGCCATGGCCAGGATTCGGGCTGCCATTCCAAGGTCGGGATCGGTCAGCACTGCCGGGGTCTCGGTCCTCACGACACAATCGTAGGCAGGGGGGTGCGACAGTGAGCTTCCACCACCCCGCAGAGCACAGCGATCAGCGTCATGCGAGGAAGAGCGCCTGGCACACGAGCCGCACTGCTGCAGCAGCGGCGGCGTTGACGTCGTCGCCCATGAGCAGGTCGAAGTCGGTGGGGTCGATGGGCCGACCGCCGAGCAGGTAGGTCCCGAGGTCTGCATGCATCCGCGCCCAGACCGCCTGCGCAGTGCCGCCTGTTCGTCCGATGGGCACGACGCCGAGCCCGTCAGCCTCAGCCCGGTCCACCTCTTCGTGAGTGCCGTCGCCGCCGGCCAGCACGAGCAGCGCCCGCACCTGGATGAGCGCCGACGACCGGAGATCATTGGGATCGTCGCCGGTGAAGGTGATCGCGCCGAGTCGGAGGTTGGGAGAATCCACCGCGTGGTCCCGGACCCGGCGCACGAGCGTGAACCGGCCAGGGTCGTATGAGTTCCGGGTAACCAATCGACGCGTCATCTCATAGCCGACGAGAGCGCCCACCTCCCCGGCGGCGAGCACCCTGACGTCTGTCTCCGCCAGCAACGCGCCGATCGCATGGGCGACCTCCACGACCTCAGCGGGCAACGCCGCGGTTGGGTATGCGGAGCCCGTACCCCCTCGGGGAGTACCGCCAGGCGCCGACCCAGAGACCATCACCTGCGAGGGCCGGCACCGGGCAACCAGGCGGCGCAGCAGGCCATCGATCTCGGAATGGTCGTCGATGACGGCGATGCCGACGCCAACCCGGCTGAGGTCAGCGGCTCTCAGCTCGAACAGCCGGAGGGCCTTGTCGTCGGCGTCAGCGTTGCCCGTCGCGCTCGGGCGTCTGAGCACGGCGAAGTGGTCGCGGTGCACATCGGCGGCATGTAGGCGGACGAGACGAAAGATCACCTCCATGTTGGGATCGGTGAAGCTGAAACCGAGGAACAGGAAGCTGCGGGTGAGGAACTGAGCCTGCAGCAGCGCCCAGAAGCGGGGATGGGTCCGTGGGTACTGCTCGTAGTCGTTCCGGGTGAACACGAGGCTGCTCGGGGGCACCAGGGACCCGTGCATCTTGTAGACGCGCCGCTTCCCGGGCTCGACGGACTCCGCGAGTTGCTTGTCCGTGACGAAGACGTGTGCGTCGGTCATGGCCCGCTCCAGCAGCGCGTCGTAGTTGGTGGTCCAGAACTCGGTCACCGGAAGCTGTCCCAGCAGCGTGTGGGCGGTGGTTGGCGCAGGGTCGCCCACTCTCGTTAGCGATGCCCGCACGCTGTCTTCGAGGCGGTCGTGGCCGCCAGGGTCCGAGTCGGCGGCGTACTGGGCGAGCTGGGGCAGGTCGAGCTGGGGCAGGTCGAGGAGAGATGCGATGCCAAGCTCGTCGCGCATGGGCTCGGTCAATGCCGTCCAGCTCGGATACCCCGCGGCCATCGACAAGCCGGCGCCGACGAACACCGTCGCCGACGCCGCATCGACATGGCGTCCGAAGGCCGCCACCAGCTCCAGCGCATCCACCGCGTTGCCTCCTCGGCAGACTCCTCGGTCCGCAAGGGCAACGTATCGGCCAACGCAAGGTGCGCATTGACACTCGCCGGTGCGGCATACGGTGAGGACATGGCTCTGTCCGAGCGCGCCCACCAGGATTGGCAGGTCTTCGTCGACAGCGTGGACTGGGAACAGCCCAGCACGGGCGACTGGGCGCGGTTCTACGACTTTGTCATCGGGACCCACCAACGGAACGAGGGCCCGACCCTACGGGAGTTCGGCGAGATGCTGGAATCGACCCCGGCAGCGGGAGTCGGGGCTCGCAAGGCCTTCTACCTCGCCTACGACGTCGCCCGCGAGCTGCTCCCGCAGTACGACAATCGTCGGCGCTGAGCGTGGTGGGCGCGGGAGACGACGCCGTCATCCCGACAAGTAGCGACCACCTCGCGGCGCTGGCGTTTCGGGGCTCGACGGGTGCTGCCGGCCGATATCGGCCCCAGCGCTTCGATCTTCGCCTGACCGGAACCGACGAAATTGCCGACCGCCTGACCTACATCCATGAGACCCACCACGCCTCGTTGAACGACTCCACGGCCTGGGGGGCCCTGCTCCATGTCGTGGCCCGCATCCCGCCCGCCGGTGGTCCGGATTACGAGCCGCTCCTCGATGCATGTCGGCTCATCCACGAGTCCTATGCGACCTATGCCAGCCTGTCGATTGTGGAGGCCCACCTCGGCCTACAGCCCGCCGCCCTCGACGCCTATCCGGAGTACCTGCCTCTCCAGCAGCGCCTCGCTCGGCTCGTGTCGGTCGCCGGCGGTCCTCAGCGGCGGTATCTGCTCGCGACGGCGATCGCACGTGTCTGCATGCAATCGCCCGTGCTGGAGCACGTGGCCCAACACGGGCTCGCCGGCTTCCGGCTCTCCGAGCTTCGGTCCGTGGACACTCCCGATGGCCGTTACCGGGCGATCGTCCGGGCCGATGGGGCCATGTTGGCGGAGGCCGCCGCGGCAGGCGACCGGGCTGCCGGTCTATCGCTTCCCCAATTGACGGTCATCGACGGCCTCGACGCCGATGAGGCGTCGCGAGATGAGCACGACGACATGTGGGGCCGGTGGGAGACGGCCGCCTATGACGTCATCGCTTCGGCGTTGCGCGAGTTGGGCGCCACGCCGCTCGAATACAACGGCCACCAGCAGTGGACCGACGTAGTGCTGGCCGGCGCCGAGGAGCGTTGGGGGCATCTCGGGCTCAAGGCAGCGATGCCGCTCGCTCCGGTCAGCGACGATCGTGGAATCGCCGAGGCGATGCTGGCTCAGGTGCGCCACGAACTGGTGGACCCGCCGTACCGGGCGAGGGTTCTCGACGTCGAGTTGGACGACATTGCTGAACTGGCCGCTGAGCACGCGGCGATCGGCGGTCAGCCCGTGCTCATCGTTGATGTTCGATTGGCGGACCGACTGCTGGATTCGTATCGCTGGGACCCAGAAGGTTCGCTGGGGCGGACGGAGCGGGGGCCTGTCGTCGGGATCCGCCTCATCGGGCCGAGCGAGCATGGTGGA
Organism: uncultured Acidimicrobiia bacterium; assembly: GCA_963829165.1. Lineage (GTDB taxonomy): Bacteria > Actinomycetota > Acidimicrobiia > Acidimicrobiales > AC-14 > JAXDMK01. Next base: position 97,628 of record CAWHIC010000024.1, read on the forward strand.
TCGGAGATCGTTTTCGTCCCCATCCCCACGATGGAAAGCCTGGTTCGGATTGTCGAGCGCTGGGCCGGTCGGGGCCCCGCTCTGGCAACCGTCACCGCGAGCTGTCTGATCGATCTCGATTGGCAGCGGGAGTGGTGGAGGCCGCTGGGCGAGCTGCTCCGCACGGTCATGCTGATCGACATCGAGCCCGCCCGGCTCACGAAGTCGTGGGCTGCCTCAGGCGAACCGGTGCGCATGGCAACGATCTCAGTACAGGACACCTCTGCCGAGTGGCATGCCGTGGCTCTTCAGGTCCCGGGTAGTGACGTGCTCTGGCTGGGCATCGGCGACCAGATCACCGCGAACTTCCTCCGCCACAGTGTTTCTGGCGCCATCGCCGTGCAGGCTGACACAGCGTTCCTCACGGAGTGGTCCGAGCCGCTCCGCATAGCCCTCACCCATCTTCTCGCCACCGAGACGTTCTTCGACTACGCCGGTCTGGAAGGGTACGTGTAGTGGACGACCACCTGGACAAGGTCCTTGGCGCAGCCGGGGTCGAAGGCGATCAGCTCGACGCCACCGACCTCACCGCCATGTGGGCAACCCTGGGTATCGATGACTCCCTTCTCCTCGACGAGTTCGTCTACGCGGCTGCGTCCCTGAGCCGGGCCTCGGGCGGCACGACCGATGCCGCGCTCGGCTTCCGACTCGGACGTTGGAAACTCGATCTCGCCAGAATGGGTGTGCGGGCCGGGCTCACGGCTGCGGTGGTAGCCGGCGCGATCACAGCCGACGGCCTCACCACCCTGGGCGTCGGCCTGGTCGCTATCGTCGTACCCGAGGTCCTGGACATCGAGGACGTGTCGCTCGATCCCGGCGACCAGAAGCTGCTGCTGGTGCTGCGCCTGAAGCCTGAGGTCCAGCAGCAGTTCCTCACCGACGACCAGCTCTATGACTCCCTACCCGACGACGCCAAGCAGGTCGTCAACCGCTTCGACTTCGCCGACTTCGTAGGACGACTGCGCCAGGCGGGGTCGGCCCAGGAACTCGTCGGGCTTACGAGGGTCAGGCGCCCCGACGAGCGCCGCCCCCTGATCTCCTGGCGCTGACGGTGGCGGAACCTGGCCCTTCCGGGTGGTTCTACCAGCGCGGTTGGTGGATCGAGGGCGCCGGGGCGGATCCCAAGGCGGACGTGTTCGTAAGCGTCCACGAGCACTACCACCACCGACTGCAGAACTCGACGTCCTTCGGCGCCGTCACTTATCTCCTCGGCCGTCTTGCGGACCTGACCGGCGACGCCGGGCGGCAGCGGGTATCTGACGCCTTCACCGACGCCTGCCGCCGCACGCAGGAGGGTTTCGCCACTTGGGCCTCGGCCGCCGCGCTCGGCCTCGGCGACGCCGACCTCGATCGGTATCCCGATTACCGGCCTCACTTCGAGGAGATGCAGAGCTTCGTGGCGGGGGTCGACGGCGCCTACCTGCGGTTCCACCTGTGCCAGGCAGTCGCCCGTGCCTGCATGCAGTCGGCGGTGGCCGAAGTAGCAGCGAACCGGAGTTTGGGGACGTTGCTGCTCGCCGACCTTCGCAACGTCGAGCGACCGGATCACCGACTGTCACTCCTACGCCGGGCCGGTTTCGACCCGTCGGAGGCCATTGAGCGGATTCGACGGGAGCACGTGCCTGAGGACTGGGCCTGGATGAGCGCCCCGAGACTTGATGTCCGGCTGTTCGACAGCTCGCGCTCCGACGCCTTCGCCGCTGTCAACGGCGCGTTCTATGCCGCGGTCGCAGCGGCCCTGGAACGGCTCGGTTGTCCTACAGGGGCGACGGATGCGCATCTCGACTGGACGAAGGCGCTCATCGCCGATGCCGAGGCGCTCGTCGGCGAAAGTGTGGGCATCGAACCCGGCGGACCGACCGAAGGTCGGGAGTCGATGTGGGAGGTGATGCGCACTTGCGAGTCCGAGCAGGTCCGGCTCCCGGGACCGCTCCTCCCAGCCAGAATGGTCGACCCCGCTCTGGGAGCCGCCTCGATGGTGGCTGGAACAGGGGAGGACGCCCACCTGTTCGTGGCCATCCGACTCGTGCGAAACGTTGTCGCTGATCACGTCTGGATGACCCCGCCGCCGGTGGACACCGGCATTGGCGTCTTCCTGCGGCGGTCTGTGCTCGAAGAGGACGGCAGTCGGGTGGTCGAGTGGATGGAGGTAACGGAGCGCGGACTCGGCGGGGTGGAGGAGATGGGCATAGACACCTACTCGTCGGTGCCCGAGTCCGTGATGACCACCACCGTCGCCCGAGAATGGCGGCGGTTCCTCAGCCCAAGGTCGACCACTTTGCTGGCAGACGTCCGGCTGTCAGAGAGGCTCCCCTACTGGGCCGCATTGCACGGCCTCTTCCGGGTGTGCTTCCTCTCGGCCTCCTCGTTCGGCCGGTCGGTGCCGGTGATGATCGGGCGTTTCGAGATGGACGGAATCCCGGCGCACGTGCTCCTCCGGCCGCTGGCCTCGGCGACGGTGGGCTGCTATCGGCAGGTGTTCTCCGAAGTGGACCCCGAGGCTGCGTTCATCGTGGAGGACGTCGGCTTGGTGGACGACTGCGCGCGTCTCATCACCCTCACGTTGGCGCACATCGTCGGGGAGGAGAGCGCCTTCACGATCCTGGACCGGTGACTCGCCCGGCCGAACGGACATCGGGAGTTGCGTCGACGCATGGCCTACCGCGGGTCAACCCCGTGGGTGGTCGAACCATCCCCGTGCCCCCCTTCCACGTTCCGTTTGCAGTCCGAAACCCGTGGCTGGCGTACCACCCCGCCAGCCATTCCTCGGCCCCCTGGTCGGCCGGATCGGAACAGCCGGTGATGGCTTGCTGTGCCCCGTCTGCGAACGTACAGACGTCAACGAGTACGGCCGTGCCCACGCCGCGCCGACGAAGCGATGTCGGCACCACGATGTTGCCGAGCCGTAGCGAACCGTCGCAGGGCCCGAAACCAAGCATGACGGGTTTGTTGCGGATCGCGATCTCGTGGGCCGATCTGGCCGGGTTGCGTCGTTCGGCCGGCAGGAAGAATTCAATCCCCCCATTGAAGTCGCGAAGCGGGCCATACCCGTCCGCGTCGCTGAGGGCACGGGCCTGTGTCGCAAGCGTCGCGATCGCGGAGGTTAGAGCTGGCCAGCGCGTCGTCGTCGCCGAGGTATGCCAGTGCCCGGATCAGCGGCACGAAGCGACGGATGCGACATGCGGCGTCGAGGCACCAGCGAGTCAGGTTCCTGTCATCGCGTTCGTTTCCCGCTGGGCGGTGATGCAGCAGTGACTGGTCGAGGCGCTCCAAGGCACCCTCGACATGAACTCGTTGTCACCACTGAGGACTCCCCAACGTCCGGGCGTGGCCCCAATGGCGTTGCCGACCAGGGGCCGCTCCAAAGTCCTCGCCCGTGCTTCGGCGCGGTCGTCGAGCACGTCCCCAACGAAACTTTCTGCCGTCAGACGCCGCAGCCATCCGGGATGGGCGCGCCTCGCCATGAGTGCGACGTACGTCCGGCAGAGGTCATCGAGATCGCCCGACATGTCGGAGGATGTCGGGCCGGACGCGGCAGATCGAAGTGGCCGTGACGGTGGCAGCGAGCTGCGCCGGGTCAAGCCGAAGGACCCGCAGCAGCCACGGGTTGGATGAAGCCGGCGTCGTCCATCTCATCAAGATCGGAGAGGAGCGAGTCCGGACAGGCGCGGTTGAAGGCGCAGCGGCCACACACCAGGGGGTCGCTCACGCCACGGAACGCGGATGCCGCGATGGCGGCCGCCACCTCGCCGATCTCCCTCTGGATGTCGGCGATGTCGTCGCCGTCGGGCTCAAAAGGTTCCGGGTCGTCATCGAGTCCGATGACGAGGTGCTCGTAGCGCAGTCGCAGTCGGGCCCCGTGTTGAGTGGCCAGGCGAGCGAGAAGCCAGGCCTGAACACGCGCGGCAGGGTCATCGACGACTCGCTCGCCCCTAGGCATCCCCGTCTTGTAGTCGCGACAATCGAGAATCCCGTCGTGCAGCCACACCGCATCCACCCGTGCAGTAACCATCGCCGGCACCTCTCCCCAGGTGTGGAGCTGGGCCAGGTCAAGCTCATGCCCGATGCTCGTCGCATCCCTTGGACACCGCCGAGCGTGCCTCGTCAGGAAGCCGAGGAGCGTCTCGTCGATCGGGCCGTCAGCGCTGGCCGCCTCAACCAGCCGATCGGGCTCGGACGAGCAGGAGCCTGCCTCGTGCAGCCGGGCGAGGCAAGCGTGGACGGCGAGGCCTTGGCGTGAGCGAACACCAGGAGAGCCCTGGGGCAGGTCGAGCAGGTGCGCAGCTCGGTAGGCGCGAGGACAGGAAAGCCACCGTTCCATCGAGGTCGGGGTCAGCCTCACGACCGAGCCGACGTAGTCGACCCGCCCGGGATCTCGTGCAATGGGTCGGGCCGACGGACGGTCAGCCCACTCTGCGCAGGTGCATGCCAGCTCGCATCGCGCACACGAACGGCCAGGGATTGTCACGGGCGACGAAGCCCGGGACCGAAGCTCGCCGACCTCCTCGTCGAGCATTCGGGCGATTCGACCTGCGTGCTCCGCCACGTTGAGGTCGCAGCTATCCATCTCGCCGGAGAGGAGATTGACGTGGCGGATCGCCAGCTCCCCAAGATCAGGATTGGCCATGCGGAGACGCAGTACAGCCATGCCCATCTCCCAGCTCTCGACCGGGTCAGCGCAGAGGCGTCCGCCCCACAGCTCGAACTGCCGAAGCTCGGCGGCACCATCCGGACGCGTGAGTACAAGGTCCACGGCGCCGCCAACCTTCAGGCGCCGCCTGTCGAAGGTCGTCGTCGTCTCACATCCGTGGATCCGGGTCTCACCAGGCTCGGCGGCGAACATCTCGCAGTAGGTTTCGGCGAATCGGTTGTAGTACCAGGCCTGCTCCGCCAAGAGACCGCCGGGGATGGCGCGGAGATCGGCGACAGCGGGCGCCGACATGGATGCGTGGGCCTCTCGCAGCCGAAGCAGGAGCCGGTTGCGTATGTCCCAGCGGAAGAACGTCCCTTGGGTGGGCTGGTCGTGCAATTGGTGGTGGAGCCAGGCGGGACAGGACTGGCCGCCGACCTGGAGTGTGAAGGGTGCCACCCTTGTCCACGTTTCCATCACCACAGCGTACGGACGCCCTGTGACAGCCAAGGCGGATCACCCGGCGCGATCAGCGGTCAGGCGGTGACTGTGGCTTCGCGGCAAAATGTGACACCGGAATGTGACAACCCTCTCGCGCTCAGAATGTGACAGGGCAGTCGAGGAACGACCTGGTGGGAGCTGCCTCGGGTGCTCCGCCGACAGAATGTGACACCCGCGAACGGCTGTCACGGTTCAGCGCGAAGTCACAGTGACTGCGGGTCCCAGGATGAGTCGTCAAGCCGCGCCCGCGTCCGGTCCCGAGCCAGCGATACTGCGATTGTGGGGCAGAAGGCGGCGGATTCGATCCGCTCCGTGTTGGTCTGGTATCGGGCTCATCTCACCGGCAGGCGAACCACTGCGGTCGTACCCGAGGAATTGGCGGGATGGGTTCTCGCCGGTCCTGGCGAGCCAAGCGAAGAGGACGGCTACCGCCCGCTCGGGGCGGTTCGTGATCTGCTCGAACGTTTGACCGAAGCGTCCGGGTTGAGTGATGCAGCACGCACGGCCGTACGGAGCGAATTCGGCCTATCTGGCTATCCGTCCCGCCACCCGGCCCGTCCACTCGCCCTGCGGGTCTCACCGGTCCGCCGACGTGGCGCAGAAGGGCTCGGTACCCGGCGTCTACGTGACCTCGTGAAAGAGGCGACCGACGCCATGGACGCCACGCTGCATGACGTCGCGTACGCCCGGCCTGGCCAACGAGCAGCAGCGCCCCGCCCGGTTCCGGAGCCATCAACCTCACCGTGGTTCCTCGCCCGCACCGACGATGCCCATCGGTTCCGCATACTGGTTGCCGCAGTCGACGCCGCCAGGGTCTTCGTCGCCACCACCGGCAGGGCTGGTGAGGCCGACGAGGTACTGGCAGAACTGGAGCAGTACGAGCACACGTTCACTTCCCGCGATCAGCCTCTTGTTCGGCCGGCAGGCAGGAGCAGGGCGAGAGCCGTCGTCGGCCTACAGCTCTGGGAGGTCACCCGGCCGGCCCGCTCCACCGGCAGCTTCGAGCCCGCGGACAGCGGCATCGTTGTGCCACCGGCGGCGTTCAGCGTCATCGGCGGCGCCATCGGCGCCTTCATCGCCGGCTCCCGCGAGTCACCCACGGTGCTCGCAGCCTGCGCCGAGACGCTTGCCTTGGCGGAGAAGGACCGGGAAGCCGCGAACGTCGTGGCGGATCTGCTGGTGGGTGTGTACCGGCATGGACGTGACCGTCGCCTGTCCGGCGACGCCTACGCCTCCATCCTTCGCACGGTGGTCCGCATCCGGGCTCATGACGAAGATCCGACCGCCATCGGGCTGGCATTGCGGGCGCGGGCCGATCACGGGGACCACTGGCTGACAGTGGACACCCTCCAGGCCGCGGTACGAGTGGCTTCCGCCTATGAGCGATGGGATCTAGCGCTGTGGCTATGCCGGGAAGCGAGCGTGGCCCTCTCCGCCCAGTTCAAGATCCCGGCCGGTCGGGAGCGGCACATCGAGCGGATCGAGTACCAGGCGTGGACGCATCACCAGGAGACCGCCACGCTGCGGCGGATGGCGGATGCGGGTGCGGGGAATGAGCCGTTCTACGAAGGGCTTGAGATCGCCGACAAGGTCGATGACTGCTTTGACCAGGCACAGGCCTTTCATCAGCGAGGAGAGCCCGGCGACGTGTCCAGTCGTTGGGACTTCTACTTCCGCGTGCGGCGAGCGGAGCTGCACCTTGCCACCGAGCAGCACACCGGCGGGGTGGTGGCGAGGCGTCATCGGAACGCGGCATCTCGGGCGCGAGACGCAGCCGCGGCATTAGCGAAGGCCCACGGGATCGAGGGCGAGCCCCTGATCCCGCTCCTCAAGATCGACCTGCTGCTGTCGCTTTCGGCGGGCGACGGCGAGGGCGCGGCGGAGACGTTGTGGAGGATGCACCGCCTAGGCTGGCCCATCCGACGATCAGTGGCGGCGGTCGTCCCGTTGGTGACCGGCACGGGCCCGGCACCAGAGGCGCCACCGCCGCTCCTGGAGGCCGTCCAGGACATCGCCACAGCCGAGGTGGCAGGGAACTGGTCGGCCGCCGCCGATGATCGGGGCCGGCGACGCCGCGAGCGCCTCGCCGCCTCCTGACTGCCGAGCACGCCGCTATTGCCGTTTTCGCACCCCCCATGGACTGGGCGCGTTCGGCGGCCAGCGAGAGTTGTGGTGCAACACCTCGTAGACGAAAGGAGACCAGCCATGCCCCACCCGAACGAGCGTCCAGAGGCGCAGACGATCGCCGAGCAGCTCCTCGCCGGAGCCGACCCCGGCTCGCTCGCGACCTTCCAGATGCCCCGCACACCCGACCACGTCGGCCGCAACCACCCCCACGGAGGCCACATGGGCGCCGCCTACGTCCGGGGCGACGGCACCGTGTTCAGCACGATCAGCGCCGACAACGCCTAGTACCTACCGCACATCATCCCCGAGGGGCCGGCACTTGTCGGCCCCTCGGTCGCGCAATCCCGAAAACCCGTCGCCACCACTGGAGCCCGCATGATCATGAACAAGCTCAAGAAGCTGGTCGTAGCTGTCGCCGCAACCGGGGCCCTCGTGCTCGGCACGCCGGTGACGCCGCTGTCGCCGGCCGCCGCCATCACCGTCTCTGCCACGGTGCCGAACAACTACATCAACGTGTACAAGTGCTCGAACTTCACCGGCAACTGCCGGTACCAGTACACCTACCAGGCGAACCCGCCCTACAACCCGAACGTGCCCAGCCGGAGCTACAACCGGTACGACCGGTGCTGGTGTTGGGTGTAGTCGCCTCGATGAATACGGCCTGATCCTCAGATCCTCGGAAGGAGAGCCGGCCGTGCGGTCGATGACCCGCACGGCCAGCTCTTCTCGCGTCCGGTCGCAGGGGTGGCATTTAGTCGGCTCCCGGTGCTGTCACAGCCGGGGCATAGGGTCTTGGATCGAGAATGGATCCTCATCCCGCCGAAGACGTGTTTAGGAAGCAACCGCCATCGCGGTGCTCATCTTCGCCGCCCTCGGAGCCCTCATGTGGGTGGGCTTCCGCAACATCTGGGGCAATGCCAGCAGCCAGACGTCGACCCAGATCGACTCCATCGGCCGGTAAGGGCTCCGACCGCCGGCGCTGGGAGCGGGGCGGCGGGCCGATCTCGTCCTGGTTGGCCTTCGTCGTCTTTCTCGGCTTGTTGCTCTTCGCGGTGCAAGCCCTCTTCAACCTCTACGCCACGTCGGTCGTCACCGCCGTCGCCTACGACGCCGCCCGGCGGGTGGCGGTGGCCGACGGCGGGACGACCGCGGTGGGTCAGGCGGAGGCGGACGCCCGGCGGGAGCTGGGGCGCTTCGGGGAGCGGGTGACGTTCGACTGGAGCGCGTCCACCGGCGAGTTCGTCGTGCTCTCGGTGCGGGCTCGCAACCCGACCCGGCTGCTGCCGGCGATGGCCGGGCCGCTGGCGTTCGACGAGATCGACCGGACGGTCAGGGTGCGGGTGGAGGCTTTCCAGCCTGGCGTCGGCCAGTGAGGCGGCCTGAGGCCGGGCAGGCGGGCGGGCTGGAGGCAATCGTGTTCGGGCTGCTGACGTTCGTGGTCGGCGTGCTGCTGGCCGCCAACGCGTGGGCGGTGGTCGACGCCAAGATGGCCATGTCGGCCGCCGCCCGGGAGGCAACCCGGGCCTACGTGGAGACCCCGGACGGATCCGACCCGATGGCGCGGGCCGAGGCTGCGGCCCGGGAGGCGGTGCGGGGCCACGGCCGCGATCCCGACCGGATGGAGCTGCGGGCGCTCGAATCCGGCTTGACCCGCTGTCAGGTGGTGCGGTTCGAGGCCCGCTACCAGGTACCGGCGGTGGGCCTGCCTTTCATCGGAGGCGGCGGGGCCGGGTTCACCGCCGCCGCCCGCCACGCGGAGGTGGTCGATCCGTATCGCGACGGGCTGCCGTCAGCGACCGACCGGTGCGACCGCGGGTGAACCGAGCGCGCCAGCGGGGCAGCGTCCTGCTGCTCTTCCCGGCGGCGGTGCTGATCGTGTTGGTGCTGGCGGCCATCACCGTCGACTCGGCCATCGCCTTCCTCGCCCAGCGGGAGCTGGCCAACGCCACCGCGGCTGCAGCCAACGACGCCGCCGGGGAGGGGGTTGACGGCGAGGCCTTCTACGGACGGGACCGGGTGGAGCTCGACCCCGCGGTGGTGGAAGTGGTGGCGATGGAGCGGGTGCGGTTGGCGATCGACGAATCCCGCCACCGGGCGCTGGAGGTGCGGGCGGTCGCCAGCCCGCCGCTGAGGGCCGGCTGCCCGTGGATGGTCCAGGTGTCGGCCTCCTCTCGGGTGTCGTACGTGTTCGCCAAGGCCGTTCCCGGCGGGCCGGACGAGGCTGCGGTGCGGGCCACGTCCGTCGCCGGTCCCGAGCAGAGTGCGTCGCCGGGCCAGTGTGGAGTATAGTGGAACATCATGGAAATTCACCGGAGATCGCCGAGAGATTCACTGTCGGCGGAACGTATGAGGAGGGCGGCCGATGTGTTGGCCGCGGCTCGTCATCCGGGCGTGGTGGAGCTGATCGGGCTGGAGGGCAGCACTGAGCGGCCTGTGCTGGTGACGGTCCTCGTCGACGGGCCCACCCTGGCGGTACCGATGCCGCTGACTCCGGCCGAGGTGGCAGGGCTCATGGCTTCCCTGGCCACGACCGTGGCCGACCTGCACGACATGGGCATCGTGCACGGGGCAATCGTCCCCGAACACGTCCTGGTAGCCCCCGACGGGCGGCCCGTTCTCTGCGGGTTCGGCTCGGCCGGCCGGGTGGGCGACGGCGACGAGCGCCAGCCGTCCACCGACGTGGCCGCCATCGGCCGGCTGCTCCGTCGCCTCGCCACCGGGCCCGACGCACGCGGCCTCCGGCGGGTGGCAGAGGCGGCCACCGCCGACGACCCCGACGCCCGGCCATCGGCTCGCGACGTGGCCGCCGAGCTGTCCGCCGCGGTCCCCGGAGCGAGGCTGCCGGCGCCGTCGCCCGCGGCGGCGGGCCTCGGCGGCGACCCGGCGCGGGATCTCCGGTCGTTGGTCGGCGGCGCCCACGCCGGTCGTGGTCGGCGGCGGCCGCCCCAACCGGCCGAGCCCCGGCCCCGCAGCGTCCTTCTCGGCACCGACTGGGACGCGGCCGTGGTCGACGGTCCGGCCGACGACGTCGAGGCGTCCGTGACCGAGCAATCCACGATGGATCGCGAGCGGCCGGCCCTCGCCCCTCCGCCCCGGCACCGAGGCCGACGACGGACAGGCGTGCGTTCCGGAGCGATGCTGGGAGCGATGGTCGCCGTCGTGGCCGTCGGGCTTATCCTCTCGGCACCGTGGTCGTCGCCGGCGGCCAACCCCTCCCGGCCGGCCACCACTGCCGTGGCGGTGCCGACCACCCGGCCATCGGCGGCCTCCACCACGTCTCCCCCTGCCTCGAGCCTCACCCGCCCGCCGGCCCGGTCGGACTGTCCCGTCCCGGCGGCGGTGCTCATCGCCGACGTCGACGGCGACGGCTGCCTCGACGCTCTCCGCTACGCCGACGGCGTCCTCGAGGGGGCCGGCGCCCGGTGGGCGGTCGGGCGGGACGGCGACCAGGTGGCCACGGGCGACTGGTCGTGCCGGGGCACCCGCACCGTCGTGTTGCTCCGACCATCCACGGGGGAGGTCTTCCGCTTCGACGGGTGGGCGGTGGGCCAAGAGCCGGTGACGGCGGCCATGGTGGCCAGGGTTTCCGGGGGCCAGGCTGTGCGCGCCGCCGACGTCGACCGTGACGGCTGCCACGAGTTGGTGGTCGAGCGGGGAGAGCTACCGCCCCAGGTCGTCCGACTGCCGCGGCCGGCACCGTGAGCCGGCGCACCCGTCTCCTGCGCCTCCTCGGGTGGTCCGTCGGCATCGGCGTCGCCCTCTACGTCCTGGCCGCCAGCGGGCGGGGTGCCCTCTCCCCTCCCCCGCTGACCACGCCCGGGCAGTGGCAGGCATGGGCCGAGCAACGAGATCCGGCGGCGGCCGCCTTCGCCATCCTCCGCCTGGTGGCGGTCGCCGGGTGCTGGTACCTGGCCGCCACCACCGTCGTGGGCGCCGCCCTCCGCCTGGTGCGGGCCGACGGGCTGGTGGCTGTCGTCGACCGGGTTACGGTGGCTCCCGTCCGCCACCTGCTGGCCGGGTCGCTCACCCTCACCCTGGTCGGGATCGGCCCCACCGCCGCCCTGGCCACCTCCGCTCCGCCGCCGGCACCCACCACCACCACCACCACGATCTACAGCGCCGCTCCTCCCTCGACCTCGACGGTGCCGGCCGCGGGCCGGGCGACCACCACCGACACCATCACCATGCGCCGCCTACCGTCGATTGAGGCCGAGCCCGACGCCTCCTCCCCCGCGTCGCCTGTCGGCCGGGTCCCGGTCGGCGACCGCTACACCGTCGTCTCCGGCGACTGCTTCTGGACCATCGCCGACGACCTGCTCCACCTGGCGTGGGGTCGTGCCCCCACCGACGCCGAGATCGTCCCCTACTGGCTGCGCCTGATCGAAGCCAACCGTGCCGAACTCGCGGATCCGAGAAATGCCGACCTGATTTTCCCGGGGCAGACCTTCACCATCCCAACCCCGCCCCCGGCCTAGCGGCGCCTCCGGCCTAGCGGCGCCCAAGAGAGGGGGCTCCAGGCCGGCGAGGCTACGCCGGGGTGAGGCGGAGTTGGAGGTCGTCGAGGCGGCGGACGAGGGCGTCGGCGTCGGTGCCGAAGAGGCCGGCGATGGCCCGGATGTCGTCGTGGCGGATGGTGAGCACCCGGCCGTTGAAGTCCTGGCGCAGCACCTGGATGCTCGACAGGTACTTGTGCACCATCTCCACCTCGGGGTCGGCCTCGATGGCCTCGAACCGGGAGAGGTCGAAGGTGATCTTCCGCGAGCCGGTGGAGGGCGCCGACCGGCCGCCCTCGGAAGCCTCGCCGCCCTCACCCGCGGCCGCCACCGGCGCCGGCGCCTCCCCTTCCCGGGGGAGCAGCTGGTCGACGGGCACGCTGTAGAAGTCGGCCAGCCGTTGCAGGCGGGGGACGGAGATCACCCGCTCGCCCCGCTCGTAGGCACCCAGAACCGACGCCTTGAACTCCTGCTCCGACGCCGCTTCCACCTCTTGCAGCGACAACCGCTTCTGCCGGCGGATGGCCCGCAGCCGTTGGCCGACGCGGCGGGCGTAGGTCTGGGCGGGGCCTGCCAGCTCGGTGTCCTCGTCCACGACCGAGCCCCCCTTCTCGTTCGCCGGCCGGGACACGTTATCTCGCTCTCCGTCACCAAAGCAATCTCGCTCCGTGACCATCGCCTCGCGGACGGTGACCGTTGTTTACGATCCGTCCCGTGACCACCCGACCCGTCCTTACCCGCGTCGCCACCGGACTTCTCCTGCCCACGCTCGTCCTCCTCGGAGCGTGCACCGAAGACGACGACGACCCCCCCACGACCACCACCTCGAGCTCGGTGGCCGGGACGTCTCCCTCCTCCGCCCCGTCGGGCACCAGCACCACCACTCCCCCTCCCCCGCAGGTCACGGGCGTCATCGCCACCTCCGGCGGTGGCAGCGGGGAGACGGTGATCACCTGGCCGCCGCTGCCCGACTCGGCCAATGTCGGGGCCTACAAGGTGTACAAGCGCAAGGCCAACGGCGCCCAGCTGCCCCCGGCCGCAGTCCCCTCGTCCACCCCGCCCATCGAAGCGGGACGCCTCGGCGTGGTCGACGCCCCCGACACCGGGCCCTGGCCCACCACCGATCCCGACCCCGGGCCTCGCTGCTACAAGGTCAGCGCGGTGTCGACCATCGGCGTCGAGGGCCCGCAGTCGGCCGAGGTGTGCGCCTCACCGGTGGGGGGCTAGCAGCCCGGTCCGGAGGGCCACCAGCAGCGCCCCCGCCGCCACCGCCGCCGTCTCCGTCCGCAGCACGTGGGGCCCGAGGCCGACGGTGGGCAGCCCGCAGGCCCGCTCGTCGTCGGACCACCCGCCCTCGGGGCCCACCAGCACCGTCGGACGGTCGAGCGTGGGCGGGTTGCCGCCCGCCACCGCCAGCGTCACCGCCGTTCCCCCCATCCGACAGCGTCGCCGAACGACACCGCCCCCTCCACCGTCGGCAGCCACGCCCGCCGGCTCTGCATGGCCGCCTCCCGGGCCACCCGGCGCCAGCGGGCCACCACCGCCTCGCCCCGGTCGCCCGCCCACCGCACCACCGACCGGGCCGCCACCAGGGGCACGATGCGGTCGACGCCCAGCTCGGTGAGCTTCTGCACCGCCCATTCCGGACGTTCGCCCTTGACCGGCGAGAACACCACCGTCACCCGGGGCGTCGGCTCCGGCTCCACCACCACCTCGCCGTCGATCTCCAGCGCCGCCCCACCCACCCAGCGACAGGTCACCCAACGTCCGGCCCCGTCCGAGGCGGTCACCACCTCGCCCGCCCGCAGCCGCAGCACCCGCTCCAGGTGGTGGCGGTCGCCCGCATCCAGTTCGGGGGCGGCCAGGTCGGGCACGAACACGTGCGCGACGGCGCCCGCCACGGGCTACTTGAAGGCCGAGCGGACCCGGGCCAGGAAGCCGGTGTCGGGCGGGGCCACGTCCTCGCCCCGGGCCGTGGCCAGCATGCGCAGCAGGTCCTCCTGCTCCTTGGACAGGTCGGTGGGCGTGTCGACCGCCACCTGCACCAGCAGGTCGCCCCGGGCCCCGCCCCCGTTCACCCGGGGCACGCCCCGGCCCCGCAGGCGGAACACCCGTCCCGGCTGGGTGCCCTTGGGGATGACCAGGTCCTCGGTGCCGTCGAGCGTCTCGTAGTGGATGACCGCCCCCAGGGCGGCCTGGGCCATGGGCACGTGGAGGACGTGGATGAGGTCGTTGCCCTGGCGGACGAAGCGCTCGTCGGGCCGCACCCGCAGGTGGACGTAGAGGTCGCCCGGCAGGCCGCCCCGGGGCCCGGCCGCCCCCCGGGCGGTGACCTTGAGCGTGCTCCCGTCGTCGACGCCGGCAGGGACGTCGACCGTGTACGAGCGCTCCTCGGTGCGCCGCCCGTCGCCCCGGCAGTCGGGGCAGGGCGACGTGATCATCTCGCCCACCCCCCCGCACCGAGGGCAGGGGCTGGACGTGATCATCTGGCCCAGGATCGACTGCCGGGTGCGCCGGACCTCGCCCGTGCCCTCGCACTGGGAGCAGGTGACGGGACCGGAGCCGGGCTTGGCGCCGGCCCCGGAGCACGTCTCGCACGTCACCGGCAGCCGCAGCCGGACCTCGTGGGACGCGCCGAAGACGGCCTCCTGGAAGTCGAGCTGGATGGCGGTCTCCACGTCGTTGCCCCGGGGCGGGCCCGCCTGGCGCCGTCCGCCGCCGCCGAAGGGCGATCCCCCGCCGAAGAACGACTGGAAGATGTCGCCCAGGTTGGCGCCGAAGATGTCGTCGAAGCCGGCCCCGCCGGGCGCCCCCGTCCCCCGCAGCCCCTCGGGGCCGAAGGTGTCGTAGCGGCGGCGGCGCTCGGGGTCGCGCAGCGTCTCGTAGGCGACGGTGACCAGCTTGAACCGGTTCTCGGCCTCGGGGTCGCCGGGGTTGGCGTCGGGGTGCAGCTCCCACGCCCGGGCCCGGTACGCCTTCTTGAGCTCGTCCTCGGTGGCGGTGCGGCTCACGCCCAGCAGCGCGTAGAAGTCGTCGATCTGGTCGGCCACGGCGCGGTCAGCTCTCGCTCAGGGCCCGACCCAGGCGCTGGCTCACGGCCGCCACCGCGGCCATGGCCTGGGGGTAGTTCATGCGGGTGGGGCCGAGGACGCCGATGGTGCCGATCCGGCCCCCCTCGACCTCGTAGGGGGCGACGATGATCGAGCACTCGGTGAGCGACTCCACCCGGTGCTCGGTGCCGATGACCACGTTGAGGCGGTCGTCGTGCAGGGCCTCCCGCAGCAGGCTGACCACCACGTACTGCTGCTCGAGGATGGTGAGGACCTGGCGGACGGTGGCCACCGCCTCGAAAGTGGCGGCCATGTGCGACGCGCCGTCGACGAAGACCTGCTCCGCCTCCCGCCGGTGGTGGTCGACGAGGCCGGTGCGGGCCGCCGCCACCAGCCGGTCGGTGACCTCGTGGCCGGTGGGGAGGATGGGCCGGTCGTCCGCGATCGGGTAGCCGAGCAGGTGGCCGGTGAGGTGGGCCACGGCCGCGGCCAGGTGCTCGTCGCCCACGCCGTCGGCCAGCTCGAGGGTGGCCTTCTCGATGGCGCCGTTGGAGAGCACGGCCACGACCACCGCCACCCGGGCGCCCAGGGCCACGATCTGCACCGACCGCACGGTGGCGTCCTCCTGCTGGGGAGGGACAACCATGGCCGCGTAGTGGGTGAGGCTGGAGAGCAGGCAGCTGGTGTCGTGCAGCATCTCCTCCAGCTGGCCGTGGGCCCGGGCGAAGAAGGTCTGCACCTGCTGCTTGTGCACCGGCTCCAACCCGCCCGAGGGGGCGTGGACGCTGATGTTGTCGACGAAGAACCGGTAGCCCTTGTCGGTGGGGATGCGCCCGGCGCTGGTGTGGGGGTGGGCCAGGAACCCGTCGCGCTCGAGGGCGGCCATCTCGTTGCGCACCGTCGCCGGCGACACGCCCAGGTTGTGGGTGCGCGCCAGGTGGGCGGAGCCGACCGGCTGGGCGGTCTGGATGTACTCCTGGACGACGGCCCGGAGGATGGCGGCCTTGCGGTCATCGAGCATGGTTGAAGGCCGATGATACCGAGGGGCCGTGGTTCTGGGACGAACGGGGCCCGGTCAGGTGCGGTGGAAGGTGACCTTCTTGGCGCCGCTGGTGCACTCGTAGTCGGACGAGGGGATGCCGAGGCTCCCGTCGTCGGCCTTGGTGCGGACGCAGTCGAAGCCGGCCACCGCGATGTCGGCCGGGCCGCCGGTGGCGCCCACGAGGGGCCCGACCTTGCGCACGAACTCCTCCGCCTCGGCGCAGGAAAGGCCCACCGCCACGATGGCGCCGGCGATGTCGTCGCTGTTGGGCGTGAAGTTCTGGTCGGCGCACCGGCCGCCGCTGCCCGGAGTCGGGCCGGCGGTGGTGGTCGGGGCGGTCGTGGCCGGGGCCGTGGTGGTCGAGGAGGCGGAGGTGGCCACATCCCCGTCATCGTCCGAGCACCGCCGAGCAGCCCGACGGCGACGATGACGGCGACGGCCAGGCGGATCGCCCTCCGACCGGCGTGATGGGTCGACTCGGACACGGGCTTGAGCGTAACGAGGAGGCGACCGGACCGCGCTGATCCCGGTCAGGTGCGACCATGGGACATGGCTTCGTCGCCCGGTCACGATGACGGCCCTGGCGCGGCCGCCGGCTGGGCGGGGCGGGACGCGGCGGTGGTGTGGCACGGGTTCACGCCGATGGACGAGTACCTGGCCGGCGAGCCGATCGTGGTCGAGCGGGGCGAGGGGCACGAGCTGGTCGACGTCGACGGGCGCCGGTACCTCGACGCCATCTCCTCGCTGTGGGTGAACACCCTCGGCCACCACGTCGCCGAGCTCGACGAGGCCATCCGGGGCCAGCTCGACCGGGTGGCCCATTCGACCCTCCTCGGCCACGGCAACCGGGTGGTGGTCGAGCTGGCCGAGGCCCTGGCCCGGGTGGTGCCGGTCGACGACGCCCGGTTCCTCTTCGCGGGGGACGGGGCGTCGGCGGTGGAGCAGGCCCTCAAGATCGCCTTCCAGTACTGGGTCAACGTGGGCCGGCCGGAGCGCTCCGGCTTCCTCGCCTTCGGCGGCGCCTACCACGGCGACACCGTCGGCGCCCTGTCCCTCGGCGACGCCGGGCTGGGAGCCGACGTGTTCGACCCCCTCCGCTTCCCGGTCCTGCGGGCGCCCGGCTTCGACGACGACCCCGACTTCAAGGTGGCCGTCGACATGGTCCACGAGCACGCCGACGCCCTGGCCGCGGTGGTGGTCGAGCCCCTGGTGCAGGGGGCGGCGGGCATGCGGATGGCGCCGGCGGCCTCCTTCGCCCGCCTGGCCGCTGCCTGCCGGGAG
>CAWHIC010000025.1:0-244785 GCA_963829165.1 uncultured Acidimicrobiia bacterium
GCGACCGGCCCATCCGGCTGGCCCCCGGCGAGCAGATCCGGGCCTGCCTGGTGACGAGCCTCGGCTTCGGCCACGTGTCGGCCGTGGTCGCCCTCGCCCACCCCGACGTGTTCCTCGCGGCCGTGCCCGCCGCCCGCCGGGACGACTACCTGCGCACCGCCGCCGCCCGCCGGGCCCGGGGGGCGCAACGTCGGCTGGCCGCCCGCCTGGGCCGTCCGGGACCGGTGCGGCGCACCGACCGCCGCTTCGGCCCCCCCGGGCCGGCGGAGCGGGAAGCGGAGGCGGCCATGCTGTTGGACCCGTCGGCCCGCCTGGGACCAGACGGCTCCTACCGCACGACCCGCCCGTGATCGTCGGCGTCGGCATCGACATCGTCGACGTGGACTCCTTCGCCCACCAGTTGGACGACGAGGCGTCGGCGTTCGTGGCGACCACCTTCACCGCCGCCGAGCGCCGGGTCGGCGGCGGCGGCGGCGGCATCGACCGCGACGGCGGGACCGGCGGGCCCGGCACCTGGCCGCCCGGTTCGCGGCCAAGGAGGCCTTCGTCAAGGCGTGGTCGGGTGCCCGCCGGGGTCTCCCGCCGGCGGTGCCCGACGTCGACCTGCGGGAGATCGAAGTCGTACCAGACGGGTACGGGCGCCCCGGCCTGCGGCTCCGGGGTCGGGTGGCGGAGGCCGTCCGGGCGCTGGGCGGGGACGACGAGGTCCACCCGCACCTCTCGCTCACCCATGACGGGCCGGTCGCGGCCGCGGTAGTGGTCCTCGAAATACTCCAGCCACGCTGAGACCGGGTCCGGCTCCGCCACCGCCACCGGCTCCGCCACGGGCGGCTCGGGGACCGACGCCGCCACCGGGATCGGCCCCCAGGCGGGATCGGTCTCGGGGTCGAGGTCGGGCGTGAACCGTCGGGCGGGGCGAGGTCGGGCGCGGCGTCGGGGGCGAAGCCCGGCGCGAACTGGCGCTCGAACTCGGCGAAGTCGAAGTCGACGGCGATGTCGTCGGCGTCGTCGTCCGGCTCCCGCACCCAGTCGGGCTCCGCCGCGGCCACAACGACCGGGACGGCCCCCGCCGCCTCGGCCGGGACGAGTCGGGACCGCAGCCGGTTGCGCCACCCGAGCAGCACCAGTTGGGCGATGACGGCGATCGACACCACGCCCAGCCACGGATGGGCGCTGCCCTTGACTTGGAATCCGGCCGGTTGGTCGAGCCCGGTGACGTCGCCTCGCACCGTGTAGGAGCCGAACGCCGCCGGCCCGAAGTCCACCCCCACCACGTACACCCGCTCCTCGCCCGGCGCCAGCGAACCGAGGCGGGGGGCGTCGACGAGTCCCGACGGGTGCTCGCCCCGACCGACGGCGATGGTGAAGGCAGGGTCGGTGACGACCACGTTGCCCACGTTGCGGACGGTGAACGAGACCGTGCGGCGGGGCGGCGCACCGAACCAGGCCGCCCACGGACCACCTCCCGCCAGCTCGGCCCCAGTGATCTCCAGTCGCCGGTCGGGCCGGTCGGCGGCGCCGACGACCCGGGCCGCGGGAGGCGTGCCGTCGAGGGTGATCGGCACCACGACCGCCTGGGGACCACCGGCGCTGGTGCCCCGCACCACGCACGGGCAGGCCACCGGGGGTACGGCCAGCGTGAGCAGGGTGGCGAAGCTGCCGTCGGCTTCGACGGGGACGGTGACCGCCCGCCCCTGGTCGCAGTCGGGCGACCCCCGACCGGCCTGGTTGCCGCACACCTGCACCTGGGCCAGACGGGCCGGTGGCCACCCCTCACCCCGCACGACCACCGGCGCGCCGACGGTCGTCGCCGACGCTTCCACCGACAGGGTGGGCGTCGTTTGCGCACGCACCGGGCCCGCGCCCACCAGCCCGCCGAGGGCGGCGAGGGCCGCGGCTGCGAGGGCCGCTCGAACTCCCGGCGATCGTGCCTTCAGCGTCGCTCCCAGGGACTTTTCCGATAGGGGAACAAATAAACTCGGCTTGGCGAATGACTTTTCTTAGGTTAGCCTTACTCCGCGTGTCCACGGGTCGAGGGGGAGAAAGCATGCGTGCCGGCTTCGCTGTGCGCACAGGCGCGAGCCGGTTCGTCGCCGCCTCGATCGCGGGGGGACTGCTGGGTGTCCTTGTCCTCGGCGCCGTCCCCGTCAGGGCCGGACAGGCGTCGGTGGTCAACGCCTGCTGGAGCAGCTTCGAGGCCCGCTACCGCGACCTCACCCTCGTCTTCACCGGCGACGCCACCGCCGGCGCCGGGACCAGCGTCACCCTGGGCGGCGTGACCGCGTCGGTGACGCTGCCCGACTTCCTTCCCCTCGGGGCGTACAACACGGGCGCCCTCGCGGTCGGGCAGAACTCGATCCCCGCCATCGTCTACTTCGCCATCCAGGGCGACGGCACCACCGAGGCCACCCAGGTGGTGAACACCGAGGTCACCGCCACCACCACCATCACCGACCCCGACGGCAGCCCGGGCACGGGCGACGAGACGGCCACCCCGATCACCGCCACCGCCAGCTTCCCCGATACCACCTGGACCCGCCCCGGCACCGACCCGGTCTCGTTCCGCCAGGCCGGCCCCAACACGCTGCCCCAGGTCAACCGGCCCGACGGCACCAAGCTCTACTCGCCCACCGGCAGCCTCTTCTTCTCCGCCGTCCTGCCCGGCCAGCTGCGGGTCAGCTTCGACTGCCGGCCGGGCACCACCGATCTCGGTGACATCAAGGGTCCCCCCACCCCCGGCACCGCCGACCCCTTCGCCACCTTCGCCGGGGGTGGAGGCTCGACGACGACGGTGGCGGGAGCGACCACCACCGTCGCTTCCCAGTCGACGACGACCGTCGCGTCGCAGTCGACCACGACCGTCGCCGGGGCGACGACGACGGTTGTCAGCGGCTCCACCACCGTCCCCACCTCGTCGGGCGTGGTCCAGGTGGCGGCCACGACCACCCTCCCCCGGACCTCGACCACCACCGGCTCCGGGTCCGGGTCCGGGTCGCAGACAGCGTCGCAGGGCCAGACCCTGCCCAACACCGGCCTCGCCGTCGGCTTGGAGGTGCTGGCCGGCATCGTGGTCGCCGACCTCGGGTACCTGGCCTGGTCGAGTACCAACCGGGGCCGGTCGCGGACGAGACGGCCGTGAGGCGGCGGGCGGCGGCAGCCGTGCTCGGGGCCACGCTGGCCCTGTCCGTCCTCGGATTCGGGCCCGCCCACGGCGCCCCGTCCACCACCAAGAACGCCTGCAGGTACAGCTACGACGGCAACTGGCGCGACCACGACCTGGTGCTGTCGGCGACCGCTACCGGGCACCGCCAGCTCGGGCGGGACGATCACGTTGTCGTCGACCACGATGTCGGCCGAGCTGCCGGCCTACATCCCCGAGTACGGCTACAACCTCGGGCTCCTCCAGGCCGGCGACAACCCCATCCCGACCCGGCTGTGGCTCGCCATCGCCGGCTCGAACACGGAGGAGGGCAGCCAGGTGGTCGAGGCGGAGGTGACCGCCGTCGCCACCGCCACCGTCAACGGCGACACCGTGGTCGGCTCGCCCATCAGGGTCGACGTCACCCTCCCCGACACGACGTGGACCGCGACCGGCAACGACATCGTCGTGTTCACCCAGGCGGGGCCGGACAAGCTGCCCGACGGCCTGCCCGGGGCGGGCGCGTCGGGGACGTTCAACCCCGTCGGCAGCCTCTATGTGAGCTCGAGCCTCACCGCCGCCCTCCGCTTCAACCTCGACTGCCAGCCGGGACGGTTCGCCAACGAGGGCAAGGCCGTGACCACCGGCCCGGCCTCGCCCTTCGCCACCGTCACCGGCAGCTCGGGGGCGGGGCCGACCACGACGGTGACGGCGGCCACCTCGGCCAGCTCCACCACCGTGGCCACGCAACGGCCCGTCACCGACCGGGCCGGGACCGCGAGCACGTCCGGCGGCAGCGGTTCGGGGGCGGGTTCGGGCGCGGCCCCCCTCGCCACCACCGGCCCGAACCCGCTCGTCCTGCTCCTCGAGCTCGCCGCCGGCGCGGTCCTGCTCGACCTCGGCTACCTCGCCTGGACCGCGAGCCGGCCCGCCCGGCGCCGGCCCTGACACCCTCTGGAGGATCCTCGGCCATGCCGTCACCCGCCCGCGCCCGTGTTGCTCGCCGTCGCCCTGCTGGCCCTCCCGGTCGCGGCCGCGGGTTCCTCCACCCCCGCCCTGGCCGCGGAGGTGAAGACGACCAACGCCTGCTACAGCAGCTTCGAGACCCGCAACCGTGACCTCGACATGACCCTCGCGGGCGCGGCCGCCTCCGCCACCGGGGGGTCCGTCACCCTGTCGGGGGTGACGGTGAGCTCCGGCCTTCCCGATTTCATGCCCGTGTACGGGTACAACCTCGGCCTCCTCCAGACCGGACGCAACGACATCGCGGCCAACGTCCACGTGGCCGTGGCCGGCAGCAACACGGCCGAGTCGGTGCAGGTCCTCGACGCCGAGGTCACCGCCACCACCACCGTCTCCGACCCCGACGGCACCCCGGGGACGGGCGACGAGACCGCCACCCCGGTGGCGGTGACGGTCGCCCTGCCCGATTCGACGTGGACCCCGTCCGGCTCGGGACCGGTCGAGTTCCGCCAGGCACCCCCCGGCGCCCTGCCCGAGGTCGCCGGCGCCGGCCCCGGCGGAGGCGTGGCCAAGCCCGGAGGGAGCGTCTTCGTGGGCGCGGTCATCGGCCCGGCCAAGCTCAGCTTCGACTGCCAGCCGGGCACGACCGACTTGGCCGACCTGGCTCACATCACCCCGTCGACCGCCGCCCCCTTCGCCGCGGCCATCGTCGCCGGCTCGGGCTCGGGCTCGACCCCGGCGTCGTCGGCCGAGACGTCATCCTCCGCAGACGGGAGCTCGGGCGGGGCCCCGGTCGTCCCCCTTGCCATCGGCGCGGTCGCGGTCCTCGCCGCGGGCGGCTTCATCCTGTCCCGTCGTCGCCCTCACTGACCCTCCCCGCGCCGCCGCCGGTGGCGGCAGGCCCGCAATCGACCTCGTGACCCTCGTCGCGTGATCGGGGCGGTGTCCGAAGGCGTACGCAGCACCGCCCCGGTGCGGGGTCGGCGCACGCCGCCAGACCGGGCTGCCCCAACCCCATCACCAGGCCCGCCAGCAGGTGCAGGTTCATGCCGCAGACGAGCTCGGAGTAGTCCTCGGCCAAGACGTGAAAGGGACAGTTGGCCAGCTCGATGCCGTCATCCCGGGCCTGGGGTTCGTAACCCAGCTGCTGCAGGACGTCACCGGCCGCGGCCGACAACGCCTGGCGGCTGGGCCGTCGTCCGGCTCGGGCGCGAGCGTCGGCGCCGTAGGACGCGCCGACGTCGCGGGCGGCTCGGACGAGCGACTCACCTACCGGGACGCCGTCGCGCCCGGCGTCGGTGACGGCTCGGGCCAGCACCCAGCCGGCGAGGTCGTAACGACGCTCGGGCACGCTGACCTCGAGCTCCCGGGACGACCGGCGGAAGCGCTTGGCCGGACGACCGGCGCCGGGCCCGCTCCGTACCGGGGGGCGGGTGAGCTCGACCTCCAACAGCCCGTCCTCGACCAGCCTGTCGAGATGGAACTTGGCCGCGTGGTGGGCGATGCCGACCCCCTGCGCGGCCTGGTTGCGGCTCACGGGCGACGGCTGGGCCACGACGTAGCGGTACAGCGCCCGGCGCAGGGGCTCGGTCAGCGAGGCGACGCCGGACACCCGGGCGTCGAAGGCCTCCCGGCGCATCGGGTCCTGGGGCCGCATCAGCAGTCTCCTTTCCCCGTCAGACGCTCAGGCGGCCTCGGCGGCGCGATGGACGGGTGGCGGACCACAGGAGGTAGCCGAGGTTGAGGACGACCAGCCCGCCGACCACCTCGGCCCAGACATCCTTGGGACCGGTCTCCGACAGTCTCGACACCGGGGCGGTGACGACCGTGGTCGTCGACCCCCCGCTCGCCGAGGACGTCGTCGTCGTTCCCGGCACCGTCGTCGTGCTGGCGCCGGCCACGCTCGTCGTCGACTGCCCCGCGACCGACGTGGTCGTCGCCCCCGCCCCAGCCACCGTCGTCGTGGCCCCCGCCGCCACCGTCGTCGTCGTGACTCCCGCCGCGAGCGTCGTCGTGGTCGCGTCCGCGCCCGTGACGAGGAGGTCGGCCTTCATCCCCAGTTGCTCGTGACCGGCGATGGTGCACACGAACGTGTAGGTGCCCGGGGCCAACGTCCCGACCGCCAGCGTGTCCGATCCTCCGGGCGCGATCTCCGCCGTCGGAGTGCCGCCCTTGAGGGCCACGGTGTGCTCCTCCGCCCCGCCGTTGGTGGCCACCAGCACGACGTCGCCCGCCGGCACCTCGGCCGGGAGGAGGACGAGGCTGAACTCGTTGGCGGCCGACCCGAGGGCCACCGTGACCGAGGAGTCGGCGCCTGCCGATCCGACCCCCCCGGCGCCGACCAGGGCGATGGCCGCGGCCGCGGCCGCGGCCCCCGCCGCCATCCGCCACCTCATCCGCCCGGCCGCCGTCCACCGATGCCGGCGGTCACCCGCCGCACCATGTCGGCCGGTCGGCGCCGGAGCCCGTCCTCGGCGCCGCCCGCGCCGCCCGAACCGCCGCCGCCCGGCCCGCCCGGTCCGCCAGCACCGCCGCCCGGCCCCGCGTCCGCGCCCCCTGTCCCGCCCAGGGCGGCCGCCCGCCGTCGCCGCCGGCGTACCGAGCGGAACCCCAGGACGGCCACGACCAGCAGCACCGTCGGCCACGGCAGGGCCATCCTCGACACCGACCGCTTCACCACCAGGTCGCCCGACGTGGCGGTGACCGAACCGGTGAGCCGCAGCCACGGGGCCACGTCACCGAGGGGTTCGGCGATGGTGACCATCCCCCCGGGGAGGAGCTCCGGGTAGTCGCGGGGCTTGCCCTCCCCCAGCTTCCTGCCCATCGGCCCGCCCAGCTCGAGCTCGGTGTGCAGCGGCAGGCGGACGTTGCCGGTGTTCTGCACCGCGTAGGTGGCAACCGCCGGACCCTTCTGGAACGGGGTGGCCGGCGAGTCGTAGGTGAGGCCGATCTTGACCACCTGCAACGCCGGCCGCAGGGGCCCGTCGACCCGGAGGTACACCCGGGCCGCCACCCGCCGGTCGAGGGTGACGTTCGAACCCGGCACCGCCTCCGAGCGAAGGGGCGTGCCGGTCTCGTCCGAGGCGGTGGCGATGATGGCCCCGGCGTGGTCGCCCGGCTCGGCGTCGGGCGCGACGTTGATCTCGAAGGGGATGTCGACCCGGCTCCGGGGGGCGATGGTGTGGATGTTGGTGGCCAGGCTCGACCACTTGCCGACTCCCCGCTGGCCGTCGTCCTCCAGGGTGAGGGCGAAGCCCCCGTCGTCGGTGTTGTAGGCGTCGGCGGCGTAGATCGACACGGTCAGGGGCTCGGTGGCCAGGTTGGAGATGCCGACCGTGTCCACCAGGCGCTCGCCGGGTGCGACGTCGTAGACGAAGGCGTCCCGGTTGCCGGGGCCCTCCGGGCCTGACGGCTCGACGGCCCACGTGAAGCTCTCGGCCGCGCCGGAATCCACGGGAGCGGAGGCGGGCGGGTCGGTCTGGGCCGAGGCGCGGGTGGGCACCGGGCCGACGAGGACGAGCACGGCCGCCGCCAGCGCCACCCCCAACGTGCGGACGCGGCCCTGGGGCCGGCGGCAGCCGACCCCAGGAATGAGATGGTGCGGGTTCGTGGTCAGGACGATGGGCCGGTCAGGACAGGGTGAGGGTGAGGTTGCCGGTGTACGTGCCCTTGGACGCATCGCCGGGGATGCCCAGGTACAGGGCCGCGTTGCAGTAGAAGACGCCACCGCTGTGGGACGGAACGCCCGAGCAGAGGGTCCGGGCCGTGGCCAGGCCGTCGACCCACGGCGCGCTCGTGTCGGTCAGCCCCGGTCCGGCGGTGGCCTGCGGTGTGCCACCCGGAGGCTGGCTCGGCGCCAGGGACACGCTCGGCCGCCAGGCCAGGTTGTTGGCGGGGATGGTCTTCACCACGCCCGTCGGGCTGGTGGACACGAAGTCGGCCGACTTGCCGACCGTCGACGCCACCTGAGGCCCCGCCGTCGGGGTGACCTGGCCCGTCACCGTCCAGCCCGCGTTGGTGCCCCGGGGGTCCTTGATGGTGAGCTGCTTGAGGGCTCCGGTGGCGACCTCACCCGGTCCCGCCGGGTTCATCGACACCGTGTGGGCCAGGGCGTCGAAGCTGAGGGGCCGGCCCACCACGTTGACGGTGATGACCTGGTAGCTCAGCGCGGAGGCGTTGGTGGCGGTGACGTTGAAGGTGCGGAAGGCGTTGTCGGTGGTGTTGACGATGCTGTAGCGGGCGGCGGAGACGAGGCGTCCGAAGTTGGAGTAGGGCGTCACCGGCGGGGTGGTGTTGACGGTGACGGTGCCGTTGACGCAGTCCAGGTTGGAGCCGTACTGGGCCGTCATGTGGCGGATGAACACGCTGCCGTAGGGGTTGACCTGGTAGGCGTTGTTGCCCTCCCCCTGGCCCTGGATGCCGATGGTCGACATCGTGCCCTGGGGGGCGGCGGAGAAGGCGATGAGCCCGGTGCCCAACGGGGTCCACAGGGTGGTGGGCATGGTGAACAGCTGCGTCACCCGCCCGGTGGCGGCGTCGGCCTCGGCGATGGACTCGTTGCCGTCGTTGGTCGTCCCCCCGCCGTCGACGACGGTGACGGTGTAGGGGACCTCCAGGGCCATGGTCTGGATGCCCTCCTGGGTGTTGGTGGCCTGCACCGCCAGCCACACGAAGGCCTGGTAGGTGTTGGGACCGGCCAGGAGCTGGTTGGCCCGGTAGGCCCGCAGGAAGTACTCCGCCGGCATCGACGCCGACACCCGTGGTTGTCGCAGCCTCACCTGCCCCGCCGCCGCCTGGGCCGTCTGGCCGGTGGACAGGGTGATGTCGAGGGGCAGGATCTCGGTCGACCCGCCGTTGGTGGCCGCCGCCTGGCGGCCCAGGCCGGAGATGCACTGCCACGTCCCCGTCTGGGGGATCGAGGTGGGGGCGGTGGTGGTGGTGGCGCCGACCACGGTGGTGGTGGTGGCTCCGGGGGTGGTGGTCGTGACCGGGGCCACCGTGGTGGTGGTGGCGGGGGCGACGGTGGTGGTGGTGCTCACCGGCGTCCCCGTGATCGACGTGCTGGAGAACGGTGCGGCCGGCACGGGGGTGAATGTCTCGTACTCGGGTGCATTCGGCGTGCCGGCCGCGCAGTCGGCCCTCACCCCGAGGCCCGGGAGGAGGGCCCCACCGCCGTAGATGCTGCCCGCCGGGGTCACCGTGGAATTGCCGATGCCGGCGCCGGTCAGGCTGCCGAGTGGGTGCACCGTCGCGTTGGCGAACGCCTGGCTGAACGAGATCGTGCCCGAGCTGGCGGCGGTGAAGGTGATCGGGGGCAGGAGGACGTTGGTCACCTTGACGCCCGTGGTCGGGATGAGCGTCGAGCCGCTCGTCTGCAGGGTGAGCTGGGCCATGGCTCCCGCGGCGGGCGGCAGCGATGCGACCGCCGTACCCTCAACCGTGTCCGACCCGGCGATGGCCACGTAGAGCCGGAAGGGGATGTTGTTGACGCCGGGGTCGTAGACGTCGTTGAGGTTGCCGTCGTAGGTGGCGAAGGCGATCTCCACGTACGCCTGGGGGATCTCGAGGCTGACCCGCACGTCGCTCAGGGTGACCGTCTGGCCGGCGGCGACGCTGGCCGGCGAGGTGCCGGAAAGGGTGACGTCGAGGAAGTGGTAGCCAACGCCCTCGTCGAAGTTGTACTGGCAGGCGTTCGTGGTCATGATGCTGGCCGCCTGGGCGGGGGGGATCCCGCCGACCACGCCCATGACCCCGGCCACCGACGCCGCCGCCGTCACCAGCGCTCCGGCGCGGTACCTCCTACTGCGTCCCATCGCGTTCTCGGTTCCTTTCGCGTTCTTCACGGTCCGGCTCACGTGAGGGTGAGGGTGAGGTTGCCGGTGTAGGTGCCCTTGGCCGCGTCGCCGGGGATGCCCAGGTAGAGGGCGGCGTTGCAGACGAACACGCCACCGCTCTGGCCGGCGGCGGCCGAGCACAGGGTGCGGGCCGTGCCCAGGCCGTCGAGCCAGGGCTGGGTGGTGTCGGTGAGGGCGGGGCCGGCGGTGACCACGCCCGTGCCGCCCGGCGGCTGGCTGGGAGCCAGCGAGGCGCTCGGTCGCCAGCCCAGGTTGTTGGCGGGGATGGTCCTGACCACGCCCGCGGGGTCGGTGGAGATGAAGTCGGGGGACTTGGCCGCCGTCGACGCCACCAGGGGGCCGGCCGTCGGCGTGACCTGGCCGGTCACCGTCCAGCCCGCGTTGGTGCCCCGGGGGTCCTTGATGGTGAGCTGCTTGATCGCTCCGGTGGCGACCTCACCCGGCCCCGCCGGGTTCATCGACGCGGTGTGGGCCAGGGCGTCGAAGCTCAGGGGGCGGCCGATCACGTTGAGGGTGATCACCTGGTAGGTCAGGGCCGAGGAGTTCAGGGCGGTGACGTTGAAGAGGCGGAAGGGCGAGTTGGTGTTGTTGGTGATGGCGTAGCGGCCGGCGGAGGCCAGGCGCCCGAAGTTGGAGTACGCCGGGGTCGGGACCTGGACGGTGTTGACCACGACCGTGCCGTTGACGCAGTCCAGGTTGGATCCGTACTGGTTCGTCATCTGGCGGATGAAGACGCTGCCGTAGGGGTTGACCTGGTAGGCGTTGTTGCCCTCGCCCTGGCCCTGGATGCCGATCGTCGACATCGTCCCCTGGGGAGCGGCGGCGAAGGTGATCTGACCGGGGCCGAGCGGGGTCCACAGCGTGGTGGGCATGGTGAAGACGTACGTCACCTGGTGGGTGGTGGCGTCGGCCTCGGCGATCGACTCGTTGCCGTCGTTGGTGGTGCCCCCGCCGTCGATCACGGTCGCGGTGTAGGGAACCTCCAGGGCCATCGTCTGGACGTCCTCCTGGGTGTTGGTGCCCTGGACCGCCAGCCACACGAAGGCTTGGAAGGTGTTCGGACCGGCCAGGAGCTGGTTGGCCCGGTAGGCCCGCAGGAGGAACTCCTCGGGCATGGCCACCGAGACCCGGGGCTGCCGCAGCCGGATCTGGCCAGCCGCGGCCTGGGCCGTCTGGCCCGTCGACAGGGTGATCTCCAGGGGGAGGATCTCGGTGGATCCGCCGTTGGTGGCCGCCGCCTGCCGGCCGAGGCCGCTGATGCAGTTCCACGTGCCCGTCTGGGGGATCGACGTGGGGGCGGTGGTGGTGGTGGTCGCGGGCACGGTGGTGGTGGTCACCTGGGCGTGGGCGGGGGCGATCCCGCCGACCACACCGAGGACCGCGGCCGCGGCCGCCGACGCGGTCGCCGCCAACAGGGCTCCGGCCCGGCGCTTCGGACTGCGTCGCATGGCGATCGTGGTTCCTCTCAGGTGCATGCCGATGGGGTTCAGGCCGATGGGGTTCATGACAGGGTCAGGGTGACGTTGCCGGTGTAGGTGCCCTTGGTCGCGTCCGGCGGTATGCCGAGGTACAAGCCGGCGTTGCAGTAGAAGACGCCGCCGCTGTGGCCGGCGGCGGCCGAGCACAGGGTGCGGGCCGTGCCCAGGCCGTCGAGCCAGGGCTGGGTGGTGTCGGTGAGGGCGGGCCCGGCGGTGACCACACCGGTGCTCCCGGGCGGGTTGGTGGGCGCCAGCGAGGCGCTCGGCCGCCACCCGAGGTTGTTGGCGGGGATGGTCTTAACCAGGCCGTTCGGCGCGGTGGAGATGAAGTCGGCGGTCTTGGCCACGGTGGAGGCGACGATCGGCCCCGCCGTCGGCGTGACCTGGCCCGTCACCGTCCAGCCCGCGTTGGTGCCCCGGGGGTCCTTGATGGTGAGCTGCTTGAGGGCTCCGGTGGCGACCTCACCCGGTCCCGCCGGGTTCATCGACACCGTGTGGGCCAGGGCGTCGAAGCTGAGGGGCCGGCCCACCACGTTGACGGTGATGACCTGGTAGCTCAGCGCCGAGGCGTTGGTGGCGGTGACGTTGAAGGTGCGGAAGGCGTTGTCGGTGGTGTTGACGATGCTGTAGCGGGCGGCGGAGACGAGGCGTCCGAAGTTGGAGTAGGGCGTCACCGGCGGGGTGGTGTTGACGGTGACGGTGCCGTTGACGCAGTCCAGGTTGGAGCCGTACTGGGCCGTCATGTGGCGGATGAACACGCTGCCGTAGGGGTTGACCTGGTAGGCGTTGTTGCCCTCCCCCTGGCCCTGGATGCCGATGGTCGACATCGTGCCCTGGGGGGCGGCGGAGAAGGCGATGAGCCCGGTGCCCAACGGGGTCCACAGGGTGGTGGGCATGGTGAACAGCTGCGTCACCCGCCCGGTGGCGGCGTCGGCCTCGGCGATGGACTCGTTGCCGTCGTTGGTCGTCCCCCCGCCGTCGACGACGGTGACGGTGTAGGGGACCTCCAGGGCCATGGTCTGGATGCCCTCCTGGGTGTTGGTGGCCTGCACCGCCAGCCACACGAAGGCCTGGTAGGTGTTGGGACCGGCCAGGAGCTGGTTGGCCCGGTAGGCCCGCAGGAAGTACTCCGCCGGCATCGACGCCGACACCCGTGGTTGTCGCAGCCTCACCTGCCCCGCCGCCGCCTGGGCCGTCTGGCCGGTGGACAGGGTGATGTCGAGGGGCAGGATCTCGGTCGACCCGCCGTTGGTGGCCGCCGCCTGGCGGCCCAGGCCGGAGATGCACTGCCACGTCCCCGTCTGGGGGATGGAGGTGGGGGCGGTGGTGGTGGTGGCGCCGACCACGGTGGTGGTGGTGGCTCCGGGGGTGGTGGTCGTGACCGGGGCCACCGTGGTGGTGGTGGCGGGGGCGACGGTGGTGGTGGTCGTGACCGGGGCCACGGTGGTGGTGGTGACCGGGGCCAGGGTGGTGGTCGTCGCCGGGCCGCCGGTGACGGTGAGCGTGGTGATCATCCCCAGCGTCTCGTGGCCTGGGATGGTGCAGATGAACTGGTAGCTGCCGGCGGCGAGCGAGGTGAAGCTGAGAGTGGCGGTGTCGCCGTTGGCCAGGTTGGGCGTGGTCGGGGTGTTGGTGGCGTTCTTGAGAGCCAGGTTGTGGGTGTTCGACCCGTTGTTGGTGACGTTGATCTGCACGTCGCCGCTGGGCAGGGTCGTCGCGCTGAGCTGGATCGCCCACTCGTCCAACCCCGCGGTGATGGTGGCCGCGGCCGCCGGCGTCGCCGCCGACACGAGCAGGCCCGTCAGCCCCGCCCCCCCGACCAGGACCGCGAGCAGGGCGCGGCCAACCCTTCGTCCCCCCCGAAACTGCACGTGTCTTCCTCTCCCCCGAACCGCCGGTCGCTTCTTAGGCGCACCTAAGTAAAATGTGTCGGAGCCCCTCTACGAGGCTCGGGCGGAAATGGATTGCATGCGGGCCAGGTTTTCTTCGTGAGCCCACACACGATCTGTATGGTAGACCTAAGAGATATCGTTCGACTACCCGAAACCCACGCCGGGGGGCGCCGGCAGTCGGCAAGCGACGGACGAAGCCCTGCTGGCGGGCTTGGCCGAGGGTGACCCGGCCGCCTCCGCCCGCTTCATCGGCCGCTTCAAGCGGGACGTGTTCGGGATCGCGGTCCGCATCATCCGTGACCCCGACGGCGCCGAGGACATCTGCCAGCGGGTGTTCGAGCGGGCCTGGACGCATGCGGCCACGTTCGATCCTCGGCGGGGTTCGGTGGCCGTCTGGCTGACGACCATCACCCGCAACATCGCCATCGACGAGCTGCGCCGGGGCCGAATCGTCACCCTGGCGCCGGAGCACCTCGATCGCCGCACCGACCCCCGCCACGCGGGCCGGGGCCCGGCCGAGGAGGTGGTCCTCGACGACTGGCTGCGCTGGGTGCTGGCCGGCCTGTCGTGCCTGCCCGAGACGCAGCGCCGGGCGGTGCTCCTCTCCGCCTGGCACGGGCGGACGGCGGCCGAGGTGGCCGAGCTGGAGTCGATTCCCCTGGGGACGGCCAAGACCCGCATACGCGTCGGAGTCCAACGGCTGCGGGCGGCGCTGCTGGTGAACGGGTCGACCGTCCCGGCCCTCGCCGCTCGTTCAGCGGTGCCGGCCGGCCCGGCGGAGCGACGCCAGCAGCGTCAACGCCACCAGGGCGAACAGCAGCCAGCCGACCCCGTCGCTCGGGCCGAGCAGCGACGGGCGGGACAGCACCCAGCCCACGACCAGGGCGGCAACGGTGCCGGCGAACACCAGCCCGTCGTCGAACACCAGGCGGACGAGGGCCCGGACCGCGACCTCGAGCATGCGCATCACCCGGTCAGCCCGTCACTCTGACGGGCCGCAGCATCCGCACCGCCACCGCCGACACCGCTCCGAAGGCGGCTGCCAGCAACAGCAGGGCCCACGGCCCACCGGCCCATTCGACCCCCATCCCCTCCGCCGCCCAGTACACGCCGAAGGTGCAGAGCATGATCCCGACGGTGAACTTGAGGAGGTTCTCGGGCACGCGGGTCAGCGGCGCCCGTACGGCGAACCCCAGCACCGCCACCACGACGAACGCGGCCCCCGCCCCTACCGACGCGGCGCCGATCCCGCCCTCCCGGGTGGCGCCGACGGTGATGACGATGAAGATCACCTCCAGGCCCTCCAGGAACATCGCCTTGTAGCTGGCCAGGAACCCGATCCAGTCGAACCGGGTCGGCCGCGCCCCCTGGGCCTTGAGCTCGGCCACCTGCCGCCGGTAGATCTCCTCCTCGTCGTGGAGGGCCACGATGCCGGCCGTGCGCAGGATGGCCTTGCGCAGCCAGCGGGTGCCGAACAACAGGAGCAGGACCCCGATGGTGAGCTCGAAGAGGTGCTCGTCGACGCGACTGCTGAGGGTGGTGCCGAACGCCGCCACCAGGGCGCCGAGGGTGATCACGGACGCGACCACGCCGATCAGCGGCGCCCGCCACCCCCGGGTCAGCCCGATGGCGAGGACGATGGTGAAGGCCTCCACGAACTCCACGACCGCGGCCAGGAACGTGGGCAGGGCGGCTACCAGCAACTCCATGGCTACGACGCCCCGTCCCGTGCCAGACGCCAGCCGCGCGACCGGCGGCGCTCGTCCCAGAAGGCGGCGTAGCGGCCGCCGGACGCGAGCAGCTCGGCGTGGGTGCCCACTTCGACCGCCCGACCCCCTTCGAGGACGACGATCTGGTCGGCGGCGACGACCGTCTCCAGCCGGTGGGCGATCACGAGGAGGGTGTGGTCGCCGTGGAGGGCGGCCAGCGCGTCGCCGATGGCGGATTCGTTGTGGATGTCGAGGGCGGCGGTGGCCTCGTCGAGGAGCAGGATCGGCGCGTCCTTGAGCGCGGCCCGGGCGATGGAGATCCGTTGCCGCTCGCCGCCCGAGAGGGCGACTCCTCCCTCGCCCACCTGGGTGTCCCATCCGCCGGGGAGCCGCTCGACGATCTCGTCCACCCGGGCCAGGCGGGCCGCGGCCAGCATCTCGTCGTCGGTGGCCCGGGGGCAGCCGACCCGGACGTTGTCGGCGATGCTGCCCTCGAACAGGTAGACGTCCTGGAACACCATCGCGACCTGGGCCAGGAGATCGGTCGTGGCCAGGTCACGGACGTCGACGCCTCCCACCCGCACCACGCCCCGGTCGACGTCGGCGAAGCGGGCGACGAGGCGGGCGACGGTCGTCTTCCCCGCCCCCGACTCACCGACCAGGGCCGTCGTCGTGCCCGCGGGGACGGTGAAGCTCAGCCCGTCGAGCACGGGTCGGCCGTCCTCGTAGCCGAAGCCGACCCCGTCGAACTCGATGCTCGGTGCGCCTGCGGCCCGTGGTGCCGAGGCTTCGGGCAGCGCCGGCGTGCGCAGGAGCTCGTCCATCCGGTCGAGGCTGTTGCGGGCGATGCGCAGGGCGCCGGACAGGTCGGCGGCGGCCACCATGGGCTCGGTGTAGCGGGCCGCGAGCACGAGGAGGACGACCACCTCCGTCGCCCCGATCGACCCGCCGAGGGCGAGCGAGGTGCCCACGACCAGCACGCCCGTGAAGCCGCACTGCAGGACGGCCACGAAGGCGACGAAGCCGGGCATGGTCGCGAAGAGCTGGTCGCGGCGGGTGGAGCGCTGGCGCTGGAAGGCGAGGTCGAGGTCGCCGCCCTGCGGATCCCGGCCGAACGCCCGCAGGACCGCCTGGGACTGGGCGAACTCGACCACCCGGCCCCCCGCCTCGGCCGCGGCCGCGTCGGCCACCCGCTGCGAGCGTTGCAAGAGGTCACCCGACCAGCGATAGGTGATGGCGGCGAGGGGGGCGGTGGCCAGGGTGGCCAGGGCCAGCCGCCAGTCGAAGACGACCATCGCCAGCGCCACCGTCAGCGGAGACACGAAGGCGGTGAGGATGGGCCGGATGAGGTGGGCGGGCACGCCGATCACCTCGACCACCCCTTGGCTGGTCAGTCGACCGACGGTGCCCGCCCGGTCGGCCCGGAACCAGCCCAGGGGCAGGGTGGCGATGTGGTCGCCGAGGCGGCGGAACAGGCCCCGGGCCACGACCACCGCCGTCTGGTAGCCCGCCATCTGGCTCCGGTGGTGGACGACCCCGTAGGCGGCCAGCACGCCGACCTCGGCCGCCAGCCACCAGGCGGTCCCGGCGGCGTCGCCCGCCAGCAGCCGGCGCAGGATCGGCACCATGAGCACGAACCCGACGCCCTGGAGGACGGCCCCGGCCACGATGCCGACCACCATCCGCCGCACGGGCGGCCCCGCGTCGGGCCCAACCACCGCCAGCAGCCGACGGATCACCTCGCCACCGCCCGTCCCCCATCCGAACTGGTGACACTTCGACCGCCCAGGACCGGCTGAACCGTCACCAGTTCGCGGGGGTGGATCACGCCACGACCGTCGCCGCGCTGGCGGCGACCCGCAGGTGGGCGTCCCACATGGCGGCGTAGCGGCCGCCGGCGGCCACCAGGTCGGCGTGGACACCGGTCTCCACGACCCGGCCCCGGTCGAGCACGACGATCTGGTCCGCCCCCGCCACCGTCGGCAGGCGGTGGGCGACGACCAGCAGGGTCCGGCCCGCGGCCAGCCGGGACAGGGCCTCCTGGATGGCCGACTCGGCGTCGGGATCGGCGTAGGCGGTGGCCTCGTCGAGCACGAGGACGGGCGCGTCGGCCACCAGGGCCCGGGCGATCGACAGCCGCTGCTCCTCTCCGCCGGAGAGGCGGGCGTCGAGGCCGACGACGCTCAGATACCCCCGGGGCAGGTCGAGGATCCGCTGGTGGATGCCCGCCGCCCGGGCCGCCGCCTCCACCTCGGCGTCGGACGCGTCGGGTCGCCCCAGGCGGAGGTTGTCGGCCACCGACGCCCGCAGGAGGAGCGTGTCCTGGAACACGAACCCGACCAGCCGGGCCAGCTCCGCCGGCGCCACCTCCCGCAGGTCGACCCCGCCGAGGGTGATCCGCCCCTCGGACGGGTCGGCGAAGCGGGCCAGGAGGCGGGCGACGGTCGACTTCCCCGAGCCCGACGCCCCCACCAGGGCCGTGACCGTCCCCGGCTCCAGCACCAAGTCGACGCCGGCCACCGCCGACCGCGACCCGTCGTAGGAGAAGGCCACGCCCTCATAGCGGACGACCGTTCCCGACGGGGACCTGGTCTCCACCGGTTCCGCCAGGGTGGGGGTGTCGAGCAGGGCCCGCACCCGGGCCGCCGCCGGTCGCGACACCTGCAGCTGGTTGGCGGCGTAGCCCAGGCTGATGATCGGGCCCGGCAGCCCGACCCCGAGCACCGCGAACGCGAGCAGGTCCAGCGGAGACAGCCAGCCCTGGCCCACGAACACCGCACCCAGGCCGAGCACCCAGGTCAGGCAGGCGAGCGGGGACGTCACGATCTCGGCCGCCGCCGCCAGCCCCAGGAGCCCCCGCACCCACGACCAGAAGGTGGCCGCGAACCCGTCGGCGGCCTCGGCGAAGCGGGCGTGGGCCCGTCCCGTCGGCCCGTAGGCCTTGACCACTGCGATCCCCTGGACGAACTCCACCGACGCGGCGTTGATCCGGGCCAGGGCTTCGTCGTACGCCGCGACCTTGCCCGGATATCCCCGCATCTGGGCCGCGTAGAGGCCGATGCCGGCGGCCAGGGGCACGACCGTCACCAGGGTGAAGCGCCAGTCGGTCCAGGCCAGGTAGATGACGGCCGCGGTGGGCGCGACGAGGGCCGCCGTGATGTCGGTGAACGAGTGGGCCACCAGGTGGTGGAGGGCGGCCACGTCGTCGACCATGGCCTTCTTCACCGCCCCCCCGTTGCGGGCCGTGAACCAGCCGAGGGGGACCCGACCGAGGTGGGCCACCAGGCGTCGCTGCACCGAGAGCTGCAGGTCGGTGTCGGCCAGGTGGGTCAGCCCCGAGGCCGCCAGCAGGCATCCCAACCGGACGGCCAGGGCTCCCGCGCCGACCATCGCCACCGCCCACGCCCGGCTCTCGTCCACCGGCGGCAGGAGCAGAACCCGTCCGAGCTCGACGATCGCCACGAACGGGACCACGCCCGCCAGCGCCCCTACCGCGTACAGGGCGCAGGCGGCCACGATCCTGCCCCGCACGGGGCGGAGCAGGTCGGCGAGCGGGTTCAGGCGGAACGCTCCAGGAACAGTTGGAACTCGAGGGTGGCGTCGGGGTCGACGGTGACGAAGTCGCCGATGTTGGGGGGGTCCATCCCGAAGTCGGTGAAGGGGAAGGCCAGCGAGCCCACCACCTCGCCCTTCTGACCGTTGAGCCGGACCTGCAGGGGCAGGGTCACCTCGCGGGTCGCCCCGTGGATGGTGAGCTGACCCTTCACCTCGACGGTCGTGGCCTCGCCCTGGGCCACTCCCGGCGGCAGGGGCACCGGGCCCGGAAGGACGAAGGAGGCGGTCGGGAACCTGTTGGACTCCAGGCCCGACGTGCGGATGCGGTTGTCGCGCGGCTTCTGGTCGCTGACGAGCGTGGTCACGTTCACCTGCACGGTGACCGCTTCCGCCACCAACGATTCGCGCTCCAGTCGCACCGTGAGGCTGCCGACCACGTCGTGGGTGCGCCCGACCGCCTCGCTCGGCGCGGGCAGGCTGGCCAGCTTCTCCTGGACCCGGTACCCCGCCACCGACTCGGCTCCCACGATCCACGTCCCGGTCACCTCCGACGCGTTGGCGGGCGGGACCGCGTCGGGTGCGGCAGCCGACAGCGTGAGGCGGGCGGGCGAGTCGCCCACGAAGAGGAAGACGTAGACCGCGATGGCCAGCAGGACGGGGCCGAGGACCAGCCCCGCAGTCGGCAGCACCCGCCGGCGCCATGGCTGCCTCCGGCGCTGGGGCCGGAGGAGGTCGGTCGGCCGCGGACCTCGGACGGGCGCCTCGACCACCTCTCCGGTCGCCACCTCTCCCGTCCCCTCTAATCAGGTGTGCTGAACACTTTTTAGTTCGGCGTACCTTATACAGCCGACGCAGCCGAAGGGTCGCCGATGTCCGCGAACCTGGCCGACTTCTCCCGATGGCGGCGGCCGAGGGCAGCCACATCGAGTCGCTGGTGGCCAAGGTGAGGGCCCAAGCGCTGGCCAAGGTGCCCGAGTTGTCGTCCGACGGTCCACGACCCGCAAAGCTCGGATCCACCGTAGGGACGTGACTTCCGCGGCGGAGCCGGCCGGCGCTTGACCGTTCCGGGGTTTCAATCATCCGTAGCGTGGTGATTCGGGCCGCCGGGGCCGTTTTCACCACGCTGCGGGCGTTTCAAACGGTGCCTACCGGCGGTGCTCCTCGATCCCGGCCGCTCCTTTTCCTCGGTGAGGGACCGGGCGGCCTCGGCCAGCGTGTCGGTGACGGTGACGATGCGGTCGAAGCCGGTCGTGTGCAGGAGGCGGACCAGCGTGGGCCCGTTGCAGCAGACGGCGACGTCGCCCCCGACCTCCCGCCCCGACGCGCCGGTTCCAGAGGTCGGTTACCGGCTGATCACTGGGAGTTGGATGTCGATCCCGAGGTCGTGGAAGCCGGCCACCAGGACCAGGAACACCCCGAGCAGGATGCACAGGGCGAACAAGACGTCGAATCGCTTCTGCATACGGTCACACCCCCGTCGGAACAATGCCCACTTGGACGTCGCCCCCGTCGGGGGTATCGACCGGTCGGAGGCCGACCTTGAGGGAAATCTTCAGCTCCTGCCGGCCGACGCGACCCAGGTGATGGGCGCCCCTTCCGGGCCGACGGGGCCGCGTCACCGCCGCGGCCGGAAAGGACGGCCAGGATGGGGCGGTGTACGACTGGCCGTTGGTCGTGGTCGCCGGCGCCGCCATCGGGCTGCTCATGGGGTTCTTCGGCGTCGGGGGGGCGTCGGTGGCGACGCCGCTCCTCTCCGTCCTGGGGGTGCCACCCTTGGCCGCGATCGCCTCCCCGCTGCCGGCCACCATCCCGGGGGCGGGGATCGCCGCCTTCTCGTACCTCCGGTCGGAAGAGGCTCGGCCCCGGGCGGCGGCGTGGTCGTTGGTCGGCGGCATCCCGGGGACGATCCTGGGCGCGATCGTGTCGCAATGGGTCGGGGGCGACGCCTTGCTGGTGGCTTCGGGCGTGGTCCTCGTCGTCGTCGGGGCCCGCGTGGTCCGACCCATCGACGACGAAACCCGGGCCGCCGGCACCCGCCGCCGCCTGAACCGTCCCCTCCTGGTCGCCGCCACGGCCGGGGTCGGCTTCCTCACCGGCCTCCTCGCCAACGGCGGCGGCTTTCTGCTGGTACCCCTCTACATCCTCTTCTTCGGCCTGCGGATGCGGCCGGCGGTGGGAACCAGCCTGGCCGTGATCACCGTCCTCGCCATCCCCACGCTCGTCACCCACTGGAGCCTGGGCCACGTCGACTGGGCGGTGGCCGGGCTCTACGGGATCGGAGCCCTCCCCGCCAGTGCCTTGGGGACCGTCCTCAGCCGGAGGGTGGAGGGATCGGTCGTGCGGCGGGCCTTCGGTTGGTTCCTCGTCGCCTTCGGCATCGTCTTCACCATCGACCGGCTGCTCGGCCGGTGATCGGCCGGCTGCTCGGCGGGTGATCCGACTGGGGAACCGGGGCCGGCCGGTAGCCTGGGGACGGCCGGTTGGCCTCGATTTCGCCTCCCGTTCGCCGGCTGTTCACCGCCGCGCTAGCGGGAGGACGGGGCCCGTCCGTAACGTCAAGGCCACGACCGCGAGCCGAGGTGCGAACCGTGATCGAATCGAAGGCGAGCGAACGACCGGGCGAGAGGCGGCGGTGAGCACCCCCCTGCGCCGGCACCGGAGCGACGAGGCCGAGCGAGCCCTGCGCGACGCCCAGCAGGTGGCCGCCGACGCCATGGCTGAAGCCGTCCGCCTGCGGCGAGCGCTCGACGCCCTCACCTCGGCCATCGTCATCCACGACGCCCGCGGCCAACTCGTCCTGCGCAACCGCCAGCACGCCGAGCTGGATGGCAACCGCCACGTCTCCGCCCTGGTCGCGGCCGCGGTCGAGCAGCTGCTCAGCTGCCGCCCGGGAAGGGGAGGCCGCCACCCAGACCCTCGAGCTGCACGGGCCCCCGCCCCGCACCCTCGACATCACCGCCGTGCCCCTCGGCACGGCCGACGAACCCCTGGGCACGATCGCGATCGTGGAGGACATCTCCGAGCGCCGGCGGCTGGAGGCCGTCCGCCGCGATTTCGCGGCCAACGTCAGCCACGAGCTGCGCACGCCCATCGGGGCCCTCGGTGTCCTGGCCGAGACGCTGGACGACGAGGACGACCCCGAGGTCGTCCGCCGCCTGGCCCGGCACATCATGACGGAGGCGGAGCGGGCCGGGCGCCTGATCGGCGACCTCCTCGACCTGTCCCGCATCGAGGCGGGCGGCGTCCTGGTGGAGACGGTCGTCGACATCGCCAACGTCGTCACCACCGCCGCCGAACGGGTGGCGGCCCCCGCCGCCCAGCGCGAAGTCAAGGTCCTCGCCCTCCCGCCCGACCCGGGCACCACCGTCGTGGGCGACGAGCGCCAGCTGGTGTCGGCCCTCGTCAACCTGCTCGACAACGCCATCAAGTACTCGGAACCAGGCTCGATCGTCGAGCTGGAGGCGGACCGACAGGGGGGCTGGGTCGTGATCACCGTGCGCGACCAGGGCATCGGCATCCCGTCCAAGGACCTCGAACGCATCTTCGAACGCTTCTACCGGGTCGACCGGGCCCGCAGCCGGGAGACAGGCGGCACCGGGCTGGGCCTGTCGATCGTCCGCCACGTGGCCAGCAACCACGGGGGCACGGTCGAGGTTGCCTCCCGGGAGGGAGAGGGCTCCACGTTCACCTTGCGCCTGCCGAGGTCTGAACCAGGTGTCCGAGGCCGATGACGGTCGACAGCCGCCCCGTCGTCCTGGTGGTGGAGGACGAGGAGTCCTTCGTCGAGGCCCTCACCCTGGGCCTGACCCGGGAGGGTTTTGCGGTCCGGGTCGCCCGCGACGGGGCCGAAGCGCTCGCATCCTTCGACGCGTCGCGGCCCGACGTCGTCCTTCTCGACCTCATGCTCCCCCGGGTTTCGGGCATCGACGTGTGCCGCCACATCCGGGCCCGCTCGTCGATCCCGATCATCATGGTCACGGCCAAGGACTCCGAGGTCGACGCCGTAGTCGGCCTGGAGGTGGGCGCCGACGACTACGTGACCAAGCCCTACCGGCTGCGAGAGCTGGTGGCCCGGGTGCGGGCCGTCCTGCGCCGGGCGGGTCCGGAACCGGAACCGGACGAGGTGGCGGTCGTGGTGCTCGAGGTGGGCGACGTCGCCCTCGACGCCGAGCGGCACCGGGTGACGGTCCGAGGATCCGAGGTCGCGTTACCCCTGCGGGAGTTCGAGCTGCTGGAGCTGCTGCTCGACAACGCGGGCCGGGTCCTCACCCGCGACACGCTCATCGACCGCATCTGGGGCCCCAACTACGTGGGCGACACCAAGACGCTCGACGTGCACGTGAAGCGGCTGCGGTCGAAGATCGAGGAGGACCCCTCCCGGCCCAGCCGCATCACCACCATCCGCGGCCTCGGCTACCGCTACGAGAAGCCGGCCCGGGTCTGACCCGGCCGGCAGCTCGGTCACCCGGGAGAGCCGTGATGGCGGCCTCCGGCGGCGGGATCACGTCCCGAGGGATGCGTGAAACCGGGTTGATGCCGAGCGAGCGGGGCGCCGGGGTCGTGGAACGGCGCCCCGCTCGGGCCGGGGGGGATTGGTGCCGGGGGCTTGCGTCGGCGGGCCCTGCGGACAGTTGTAACGCCGCCCGGTGAACTCCCGTCGTCCTCCACGGGATCACCGGGTGGCCACCGCGTGAATCTCCCGGGCCGGAGACACCGACTGTTCGCCGGCGGGACCCCAGCGGTTCACCTGCCGGTCGGCCGGCGGCAACCGCCGGTCCGTACCGTCGCCGCGGCCCATGGCTCCCCCCCCGCCCCGCGTGCTCGTCGTCGACCCCGACGATGCCAGCGCGCGGCACCTGGCGGGCGTGCTCGAGGCGGCCGGTTTCGCCTCGGTGTCGGTCGGCGCCGGCGACGCCGCCATCGCCTCCTTCTCGGCCGACCCTTCCGACCTGGTCCTGCTCGAGCTCGTCCTGCCCGACCAGCCCGGGCTGGAGGTGTGCCGCCGGCTGCGGGCGGTCTCGCCGGTGCCCATCGTCGTCGTCACCACCCTCGACTCGGAGCTCGACGTCGCCGTCGCCCTGGAGGTCGGCGCCGACGACTACGTCGTCAAACCGGTCGATCCCCGGGAGCTACGAGCCCGGGTGCGAGGGCTGCTGCGGCGGGCCGAGGAGCAGCAGCGCCGGCAGGAAACGACGCCGGTCCTGAGGGTGGGCGACGTCCGCCTCGACCGGGCGGCCCACGTGGTGTGGGTCGGCGACCGCCAAGTGCGGCTCACGCTCAAGGAGTTCGCGATGCTCCGAGTGCTCCTGGAGCGGGCCGGGCGCATCGTCCCCCGCCGGGCCCTCATTCAGGAGGTGTGGGGACCAGGGCCGCCGGCGAACCGGGCGGCCACCCTCGACGCCCACCTGAAGCGCCTCCGAGCCAAGCTGGAGGGGGGCGGGGCGGCCAACAGCCGGATCACGACCTTCCGAAAGCTGGGCTACCGCTACGAGACCGAAGGGCCTGGCTGATCGGCAGGGCGGCTCCCGTCCACCCGCCGAACCGGACTCCGGCCACGCACGTCACCGTGACGAACCCGGCGGCCAGCAGGGCGGCGTCGGTGCCGCCGTCACAGGCATCTCCCCCGGCTCCGACGCGGACGTGGAGGGTGTCCGCCTGACCGTCGCCGATCGACCGCAGGGTGGCCTCCACCGTGCCGAAGCGGGCCAGCGGGGTCTCTCGGACCCCACGCACCTGGTCGAACGGCAGGTCGGGGACGTTCACGTTGAGGACGGTGCCGGCGGGAGCCTGGAGCAGCCAGCCCATGGCCGACGCCGCCACCGCGGCGGCGGTGTCGAGGTGGACCGGAGCAGTCGAGTCGATGCTGATGGCGAGGGCGGGGAACCCGAGGTTGCCCGCGGTCAGGGCCGCGCCCACCGTGCCCGAGTGGAGGATGGCCAGTCCCGTGTTGGGCCCCCGGTTGACGCCCGACACCACCATGCGGGGCCGCGCGCCGAGACCGCCGGAGAGGCCGGCCAGGACGCACAGGGCCGGTGGGCCCACGACCGCGAACACGGGGCCGAGCCCTTCGACATCGATCTTCGAGAGGCGGATGCCCTCGACCCGCCAGTCCGGGGCCACGGCCGCGCCCGCCCCGCTGCGGTCGTCGGCGGGGGCGACGACGACGACATGGCCGATGCCGGCGGCCGCCGCGGCCAGGGCGGCCAGCCCGGGGGCGGCGACGCCATCGTCGTTGGTGACGAGCACCGTCGGGATCGCCGAGGGGTGCCGGTCGAAGCCTCGGCCGTCGCCCGGGCGGGCCTCCGACGGACAGGTCGGAACAAGGGTGACGGCCACCCGTCGAGTGTGGGCCCGACGGATGACATCCCGGTTTCGGCGGCCCGGTTCCCTGTTGAACACTTGCCGAAAACCTGGCGATATCTCCTCGCGTGCCAGGAATTGTTCACCCGCCGTTCTCTTCCGGTTCGCCCCCGGAGCGAACTAACGTACGGCTGGCGCTGGTACGCGGTGCGGGTGCGGGGGCGGCCGCGCCCTGTTTTCGCAGGGAGGACCTGAGGGAGTGCCTGAGCAGCTGCTCGACAACGCGACCCCGGCGGGCTTCGCCGCTCCCGATCCCATGGCCAAGCCCCCCGCCCTCGACCTCCCGTTCCAGGTCCGGTTTCGGTTTTGGTTTGTCCACAGACGGCTAGCGTCAGGGCAGGCGTTCGCCCGTCGAGCGGGTGGACGCGTCCTGTCTGCAAACGGAGGAACGTGACGGCAGTGCCGGACACCGCCGCATCCACCCCCGACAACACCGGGGGCGGGGCCGAGCCCACCAGCGGGGTAATCCGCGAGTTCCCCCGGCCCACGCCCGACTCGCCCTACCTCAACCGCGAGCTGAGCTGGCTCGAGTTCAACCACCGGGTCCTGGCCCAGGCCGACGTGGAGGACACGCCCGTCCTCGAGCGGGCCAAGTTCCTCGCCATCTTCGCCAGCAACCTCGACGAGTTCTTCCAGGTCCGGGTGGCCATCCTCAAGGAGCAGCAGGCGGCCCGACTGGGGGGCACGTCACCCGACGGGCTCACCCCGACGGAGCAGCTGCGAGCCATCCGCATCCGGGTGGCGGAGCTGATGCACCAGCAGTCGGCGATCTTCGCCACCCGGGTCATCCCGGTCCTGGCCGAGGCCGGCATCCACATGTGCGGCTGGGAGCAGATCGGCGACGACGACCGGGACTTCCTCGACGACGTCTTCGACCACCGCATCTTCCCGGTGCTCACGCCCCTTGCGGTCGACCCGGGCCACCCCTTCCCCCACATCTCCAGCCTGTCGCTGAACCTGGCCGTGCTCGTGCGCAACCCCCGCACCGGCGAGCGCCGCTTCGCCCGGGTGAAGGTCCCCCCGCTGCTCCCCCGCTTCGTCGCCCTGCCCGACGGCGAGCGCTTCGTCCCCTTGGAGCAGATCATCGCCGCCCGCCTGGGCGACCTGTTCCCGGGCATGGAGGTGGAGTCGAAGCTCCACCTTCCGGGTCACCCGCGACGCCGACCTCGACCTGGAGGAAGGCGAGGCCGACGACCTGCTGGCCGCCATCGACCTCAACCTGCGCCGCCGTCGCTTCGGCGAGGCCGTCCGCCTAGAGATCGACCGGAGCATGCCGGTCGAGGTCCGTCGCCTGCTCGTCCACGAGCTGTCCCTGGAGGACGACGACGTCTACGACATCGACGGCCTCCTCGACCTCGGGGGACTGTGGGCCGTGCACAGCCTCGACCGTCCCGACCTCAAGGACGAGCCGTGGATGCCCGTCAACCCCCCCGCCCTGGCCGGCATCGGGGAGACGCCGGGCGACATCTTCGCCGTCCTCCGGGAGCGGGACGTGCTCGTCCACCACCCCTACGAGTCGTTCTCGGCGTCGGTAGAGGCATTCATCCGCCAGGCCGCGGCCGATCCCGCCGTGCTCGCCATCAAGCAGACCCTCTACCGCACGTCGGGCGACAGCGCCATCGTCAAGGCCCTCATCGACGCGGCGGAGGCGGGCAAGCAGGTGGTGGTGCTCATCGAGCTCAAGGCCCGCTTCGACGAGATGGCCAACATCGCCTGGGCCCGGGCCCTGGAGAACGCGGGCGTGCACGTGGTCTACGGGCTGGTCGGGCTCAAGACCCACACCAAGACGGCCCTGGTGGTGCGCAACGAGGCCGACGGCCTGCGCCGGTACTGCCACGTGGGCACCGGCAACTACAACGCCAGCACCGCCCGCCTGTACGAGGACATCGGCCTACTCACCGCCGACGAGGACCTCACCGCCGACCTCGGACACCTCTTCAACTTCCTCACCGGCTACAGCCGCCACGTGCAGTACAAGCGCCTGCTGGTGGCCAACACCTCGCTGCGGGCCCGGCTCACCGAGCTCATCCGCAACGAGAAGACCGATCCCGACGGCCCGGGGCGCATCGTCATGAAGATGAACAGCCTGGTCGACTGGGACCTCATCACCGCCCTCTACGAGGCCTCGTCGGCGGGCGTGCACATCGACCTCATCGTCCGCGGCATCTGCTGCCTCCGGCCGGGCGTGCCCGGGTTGTCGGAGAACATCCGGGTGCGGTCGATCGTCGGCCGCTATCTCGAGCACTCCCGGATCTTCGCCTTCGGGGATCGGGCCGAACGCCACTACTACATCGGGTCGGCCGACCTCATGCCCCGCAACCTCGACCGGCGGGTGGAGGCGGTGACCCCCGTGGTCGACCCCGCCCTCACCGGCCGCCTCCAGGAGATCCTCGACGTCAACCTGGCCGACGACGTCCTGGCCTGGGAGCTCG
The DNA here is from genome assembly GCA_963829165.1 of uncultured Acidimicrobiia bacterium. Classification (GTDB taxonomy): domain Bacteria; phylum Actinomycetota; class Acidimicrobiia; order Acidimicrobiales; family AC-14; genus JAXDMK01. Next base: position 27,384 of record CAWHIC010000025.1, read on the forward strand.
ACGCCGACGGGCAGTGGCGCCGGGTCAGCCCCCGGGGCCGGTGCAACACCCACGACCGGCTCCAGGACCTGGCCGTCGCCCGCTCCCGCCGCGACCCGTCCCACAAGCCGAAGATGACGGCCGGTCCCGGCGCCGGGCCGCAACCGTGAAGGCCACCCGCGAACGGGAGGCGAAGCTGGGGGCGTGGGCCGGGTTCAGGCTCCCCGACCTCACGGGCGTGCTCGACGGGGTCACCGTCCGCGACCTGCCCGAGCGCCGGCTCGACGCCGTCTATTTCGACACGCCCGACCTCCGCCTGGCCCGGTGGGGCGCCAGCTTGCGCTTCCGCAGCGGCGACGGCACCGGCTGGACGGTCAAGCTGGCCGACGGCGACGACGGCCCCGCCCTCGTGCGCCGGGAGCTGACCTTCCAGGGGACGGCGTCGGCCACCGTCCCGGCCGAGGTGGCGGGCCTGGTCCGGGCCTACGCCCGCAGCACGCGCCTGGTCGCCGCCGCCCGCCTGCGCACCGTCCGGCGGGGGGTCGAGCTGCTCGACGCCGAGGGCCTGCGCCTGGCCGAGGTGGTCGACGACGAGGTGTCGGTGTACGAGGGCCGCAAGCTGGCCAGCCGCTTCCGCGAGATCGAGGTGGAGCTGGAGGCCGACGCCAGCAGCGGGCTCCTGGAAGCGGTGGTGGCCGCCCTCCACCGGGCCGGGGCCGGCCCGGTGGAACCCGTGCCCAAGGTGGTGCGGGCGCTGGGGGCGAGGGCCAGCGAACGGGCCGAGCTGGTGGAGATCAAGCCCGGGGGCGACGCCACCGCGGGCGACGTCGTCCGGGGGGCGATGGCCGCGTCCGTCATCCGCATTCTTCGCCACGATGCCGGCGTTCGCATCGGCGACGACCCCGAGGATGTCCACCAGGCCCGGGTCGGCACCCGCCGCCTGCGCTCCGACCTGCAGACATTCGAGTCCCTGCTCGACACCGACTGGCTGGCCCACCTGGTGGTCGAGCTCAAATGGCTCGGAGGGATGCTGGGTGCGGTCCGCGACGCCGACGTCCTCCTCGAGCGCCTCCGGCGCCAGACAGCCCTCCTGGCCCCGGCCGACGCTCCGGGTGCGGCCACCCTCGTGCGCCGGCTGGTGCAGCAGCGAGAGGTAGGTCGGACGGCCCTGCTCGACGCCATGTCCGAACCGCGCTACGTCGCCCTCCTCGACCGGCTGGTGGCCGCGGCCCAGAACCCGCGGCTCCTTCCCGAGGCCGAGGGCAAGGCCACCGACGTCCTGCCCGCCCTGGTCCTCAAGCCGTGGAAGAAGCTGGCCAAGTCGGTCAAGGAGCTCGACGACCCGCCGCCCGACGAGCAGTTGCACGCGGTGCGCATCCGGGCCAAGCGGGTCCGGTACGCGGTGGAGGCGGTGGCGCCGGTGGTCGGCAAGCAGGCCAAGGCCCTGGCCTCGGCGGTAGCCGGTCTCCAGACCGTCCTCGGCGACCACCAGGACGCGACGGTGGCCGAAGCCTGGTTGCGGGAAGCGGCCGACGATGCCGGCGTCTCGGCCCTGGTGGCGGGGGAGCTCATCGCCCTGGAACGGGTCGAAGCCGAGGCCTGCCGTCAGGCGTGGGAGTCGGCGTGGCGCGACGCGAAGGACCCGAAGCTGCGCAAGTGGCTCCCCTGAACCTGGGCCGGCTCGGCCTGGGTCGCTCGCCGGGGCCGGTGCGAGCCGGGGGCGGGGTGGTGTGGAAGCGGGGCGACGACGGCCACCCGGTCGTCATCCTCGTCCACCGCCCCAAATACGACGACTGGAGCCTGCCCAAGGGCAAGCTCCAGCCGGGCGAGGAGGAGGCGGACGCCGCCGTCCGGGAGGTGGAGGAGGAAACTGGCCTCCGTTGCCGGTTGGGCCCAGAGCTCCCCAGCAGCTCCTACCAGGACCGTTTCGGCCGGGACAAGACCGTCCGCTACTGGGCCATGACCCCGATCGACGACACGTCGACCTTCGTCCCCAACGCCGAGGTGGACGAGGTGCGATGGCTCCCGCCCGACACCGCCGCCGAGCTCCTCTCCTACGAAAGAGACCGGGAGATCCTGCGTTCGTTGCCGGCCGAGGTCCCGAACGAGTTCCCAAGCGAGTGCGACGAATGACGCTCCTCGTCGTGCGCCACGCCCACGCCGGCGACCGGGAGAAGTGGGACGGCCCCGACGAGCGCCGCCCGCTGTCGAAGAAAGGCCGCGACCAGGCCGTCGGGCTGGTCGACCTGCTCGCCGACTTCGACATCACCCGCGTCCTGTCCAGCCATTACCTCCGGTGCCTGGAGACGGTCGCGCCCCTCGCCTGCCACCGGCGACGCTCGATCGAGGTCCACCCGGCGCTGGCCGAGGGCTCGTCGGCGGCCGACGTCGCCGCCCTGGCCGCCCAGCTCGCGGGCGACACCGCCGTCCTCTGCACCCACGGCGACGTGATCTGGAACCTCCTCGTCGACGTCGCCCATCACGACGACGACGACCTCCCGATGTCGAAGGGCTCGACCTGGATCGTGCACCATGGCGATGGCGGGCGACTGGCAGCCGTCCGCTACCTGGCTCCGCCCCAGCTCGCGACCTAGCCCCCGCGGCACGGGTACCGCTCCGCCCGGCCGTACCATCGCGGGGACATGCGCGTCGCCGCCTTCGACCTCGGATCGAACTCGTTCCACCTCCTGGTGGTCGACGCCTCGGCCGACGGCCACTTCGTCCCCCTGGCCCGCGACAAGGAGACCCTTCGCCTGGGCGACATGGTCAGCCGCGAGGGCCGGGTCAACGAGGCCGGGCTGGCCAAGGCCATCGCCACCATCCAGCGCTTCAAGTCGCAGGCCGACGGGCTGGGCGCCATCGAGCTCATGGCCTGCGCCACCAGCGCCATCCGTGACGCGGAGAACGGCGGCGAGGTCATCGACGCCATCTACGCCGCCACCGGAGTGCGGGTGACCCTGCTCAGCGGGCTCGAGGAGGCCCGGCTGATCTTCCAGGCGGTGCGGGCCAGCGTCGTCATCGACCCCGGACCCGCCCTGTGCCTCGACCTCGGCGGCGGCAGCCTGGAGGTGATGGTCGGCGGTCCCGAGGGCCTGCTGCGGGCGGCCACCCTCCCCCTCGGCGTGGGTCGCCTGACCACGGAACTGGTCCGCGACGACCCTCCGTCGGCCGACGACGCCCGCCGCCTACGCGAACGCCTCACCGCCACTCTCGCCCCGGTGGCCGAGGAAATGGCCTCGCTCCGGCCCACGATGACCGTGGCCACCAGCGGCACCCTGTCCGACCTGGCCCGGATGGCACTGGCCCGGCGCACGGGGGTGGTGCCGGCGTCGCTCAACGCGGTCACCGTCACCCGGGAGGAGATCGAGGCCCTCCACGCCGACATCATGGCGGCCACCGTCGCCCAGCGCACCAAGATGGACGGCCTCGAAGCCCGCCGGGCCGACCAGATGCCCGCCGGCTCGATGGTGGCGGTCGTGGCCATGGAGCTGTTCGGCATCCGGGAGCTCACCATGAGCGCGTGGGCCATGCGGGAGGGGATCGTGCTGGAGGTGATCGGCCGGGCCGACCCCGCCCTGTGGACCAGCGACGCCCACGCCATCCGCCGCTCGTCGGTGCTGGGCCTGGCCCGCCGGTGCAACTGGGACGAGGCCCACAGCCGTCACGTGACCCGCCTCGCGCTCGCCTTGTTCGACGCCACCGCCGAGCTCCACCGCCTCGGACCCGACGAGCGGGAGCTGCTCGACCACGCCGCCCTCCTGCACGACATCGGCATCCACGTGGCCCACGAGTCGCACCACAAGCACACCGCCTACCTGATCCAGCACGGCAAGCTGCGGGGTTACGACCCGGAGCAGGTCGACGCCCTCGCCTGCCTGGCCCGCTACCACCGCCGGGGCGAGCCCAAGCCCTCCCACGAGCCGTTCAACACCCTCAACCCCGAGCTCCAGGACCAGGTCACCACGCTGGCCGCCCTCCTGCGCATCGCCGACGGCCTCGACCTGAGCCACACCGGCACGGTCACCGGCATCGAGGTCGACATCGACAAGTCCCGGGTCCACGTCGAGGTGTCCGGCACCGGCGACCTGCAGATGGAGCTGTGGGGGGCCCGCCGCAAGCGCCAGCTGTTCGAGAAGGTCTTCGGCCGGCGGCTGGAGTTCGCGGCCGCCAACGTCGGCCTCCGGGCCGGCTGACCTTCGCCGGCGGCGCACCAGCGCGGCGGTGAGCACGAACCCGGCGGCAGCAGCCATCATGATCGGGGCGTAGGCCGCGACCGCCCCGGCGAGGGCCCGACCCGGACCGGCCACCGCCCGGCCGCCGACATAGACCAGCGCCACCTGGGCCAGCGTCCCCGCCATGGCCGCCATCGCCACCCGCCGGTGGGGCAGGCGGCTGGCCCCGGCCAGCACCAGGACCTTGCCGGTGGGCGACAGGCCGACCAGCACCAGGCCCAAGCGGTCCCAGAGTGCCGCCAGCGTCGGCCGCCGGCTGCGACCGCGATCGAGGACCGCCTCCGCCCGTTGCCCGTGGAGCCGGCCGAGGAGGAAATGGGACGGGTCCGCCGCGCACAGGCGGAGGAACGCCACCGCCACGAAGGCGACGAAGGACACCTGGCCGGCGGCGGCGGCCAGGAAGGGTGTGCGGGGAGCCAGCGCCACCAGGAGGAGCGGGTGGGCGCCGAGGAGCCCGGGGGCGAGCACGCTGCCCACCACCGAGGCCCCCGTGAGCACGAGCAACGGTGCGCCGAGAAGCGCCGTCGCCCGCCGGGAGCGGCGAGGAAAGAGCGGGGAGCGGGAGACGGGCTGGGGGTCGACCCCCGTCTCCCCGCCCATCAGGGCAACCGCAGGGGAACGCGGCCGCGCGACTGAGTCACGGGGACAGCTTGGGCGCCGATCCTTTCCGAGAGGTGACAGGTGCGGGCGGCACCGGTGAACTCTGGGGGAACGATGCCCGCCGCCCGTCCGTTCAGCTGCCGATCACGCCACCGTCGTCCTTGGCGATGACGACGAGGCTCGACCGGGGCCGGCTCGACCCGGGCCCGCCGGGGAAGGAGCTGAACTCGGTCGGGTTGGCCGGGTTGCCCGGCGTGTTGTCGCCCGGGTTCTCACCGGGGTGCTGGATTCCGACGAACATGGTCTTGGCGTCCGGCGTCATGGACACGCCCGTGATCTCGCACTTCTTGGGCCCCACGAGGAACCGCCGCACCTTCTTGGTGCTGGGGTCGGCAGCCAACATCTGGTTGTTGCCGAAGCCGGCGTAGGCACCGGCGTCGATCGTCGACGACGACACGTCGGTCTGGATCCACAGGCGGTCGTTGGGGTCGACGTAGAGGCCGTCGGGGGAGCCGAACTTGTCGCCGTCGATCGTCGACCCGTGGGCCGGCACCGCCGGGTCGCCGGCGAGGACGAAGATGTCCCAGACGAAGGTCGACTCGTCGAAGTCCCGGCGGTACCGCCAGCGCACGACGTGGCCGTACACGTTGTTGACCCGGGGGTTGGCCGCATCCGTCGGCGGTCGGTTGGCGGCGCCCCGCTGGGTGTTGTTGGTGAGGGTGACGAACACCTCCAGCTGGTCGTGACGAACGTCGATCCACTCCGGCCGGTCCATCTTGGTGGCGCCGACGGCGTCGGCCGCGGCCCGGGTGTTGATCAGGATGTCGGCCTGGGTGGGGAAGGCGGCTAGGGCCGGGTTGGCCTGGGTGAGGGGGAGCCACTCCCCGGTGCCGTCGGCCTTGAACTTGGCCACGTACAGCGTGCCCTTGTCGAGGGGGTGCTCGCCGAGGGCGAACGCCTGCCGCCAGCCCCGGTCGGACACGTACCGGTAGATGTACTCGAAGCGCTCGTCGTCGCCCATGTAGACGACCACCCGCTGCGATTTGGTCTGGGTGACCCACGCCCCCTCGTGCTTGACGCGACCGAGGGCGGTGCGCTTGACCGGCGTCGACGTCGGCCGCAGGGGGTCGATCTCGGTGACCCACCCGAACCGGTTCGGCTCGTTGGGGACGGTGTCGACCTGGAAACGGGCGTCGGTGGTGTGCCAGAGGTACCCGAACCCGGCGGCGCTGATGCCGTAGCGAGCCTCCAGTTCGACGAAGAACGCCGCAAGCTACGAGTCGGTGATGACATGCGGGTAGACGGGCGACGAACCGCCGTCAACCACCGGGTGAAGCTTCGACCTCCCCGCTCCCAGTGGGCGCCAGCTCCGACCCGGTGCGTTCATCTCGTGTTCACCAGTTGTATGCGCCGATGTCATCCCGGGCTCTTACAGTCTCCGCAGCAGGCTTCTAACGTCGAAGGCGTGCCCGGTTGTCGCCGCCTCAACAGCCATGAAAGGCGGTGAGCCCCGGATGTCGACCGATGTGAGCCCCGACACGCGGGTGCCCGTCCGGGTCTGGCAGGAGCCGGTCGCCCCGGTCGACCCCGGCGCCGGGAAAACTCCCGCCGACGCCGAACCGGAGCAGGCGGCTGCCCCCGTCTTCGACCTCCAGGCCCTCGACGTCTACTACGGCAAGTTCCGCGCCGTCCGCGACGTCAACCTCCAGATCCAGGCCAACCAGATCACCGCCTTCATCGGCCCGTCGGGCTGCGGCAAGACCACCGTCCTGCGCTGCCTCAACCGGATGAACGACCTCATCCACGGCGCCCGCATCGACGGCACCATCCGCTACCACGGCCTCGATCTCTACGGGCCCACGGTCGATGCGGTCGAGGTCCGCCGCCGTATCGGCATGGTGTTCCAGAAGCCCAACCCGTTCCCCAAGTCGATCTACGACAATGTGGCCTACGGGCCCAAAATCGGGAACATGAAGGGCAACATGGACGACATCGTCGAGCAGGCCCTGCGCAAGGCGGCCCTGTGGGACGAGGTCAAGAGCCGGCTCAAGTCCCCCGCCACCGACATGTCCGGCGGACAGCAGCAGCGGCTCTGCATCGCCCGCACCATCGCCACCCGGCCCGAGGTCATCCTCATGGACGAGCCCTGCTCGGCCCTCGACCCCATCGCCACCACCCGCATCGAGGACCTGATGCAGGAGCTCAAGACCGAGTTCACCATCGTCATCGTCACCCACAACATGCAACAGGCGGCCCGGGTGAGCGACAAGACCGCGTTCTTCACCGCCGAGGTCAACCCCGAATCCGACACCCGCACCGGCGTCCTGGTCGAGTTCGACGACACCCAGAAGATCTTCACCACCCCCAGCAACGAACGCACCGAGGCCTACATCACCGGCCGCTTCGGATGAGAGGACGCTTGGGATGACCGAAACCCGCAAGGTCTTCCACGAGGAGCTGGCCGAGCTCTCCACCGATGTCATCCGTCTCTCGGCCATGGCCTCGGAGGCGATCCAGGCCGGTACCGGCGCCCTCCTCGAGTTCGACCTCACCACGGCCGAGCGGGTCATCACCGACGATGCGTTCATGGACGCCCTGGCCTACGACATGGAGGAGCGGGTCTACCTCCTCCTCGCCCGCCAACAGCCGATGGCCGTCGACCTGCGCACGCTCGTCACCATCTTGCGGGTCGTCCACGAGCTGGAGCGCATCGGCGACCTGATGGCCAACGTGGCCAAGGCCGCCCGCCGCCTCTACCCCCGCCAGCTCGACCCCCGGCTGCGGGGCCTCATCGACCGCATGCGGGAACAGGCCACGGCCCAGCTCCAGGTGGCCACCGACGCCTTCGCCGAGCGCGACCCGGTGCGAGCCCGGGCCCTGGAGGACATGGACGACGTCATGGACGACCTCCAGAAGGAGCTGTTCCGCACCATCTTCAGCTTCCCCGCCCGGGACGAGGCGGCGGTGCAGCTGGCGGTCCAGGTGGCGCTGGTCGGTCGCTACTTCGAGCGCATCGCCGACCACGCGGTCAATGTGGCCGAGCGGGTGGCCTACATGGTCACCGGCTACTTCCGGCACCAGACCCCCGACGCCGTCCTTTCCTAGTCGACGGGTCGACTTCCACCAGCGTTCACCGCTCGTTCACCTGGCGGCCAGCCGGCGGACAACCCCCTTCCATAGTGTCCGCCACCGACGTAATGACCTCGAGGGAGGAAGACTGCTGATGCAGCGTTACAAGTCTGGGATCGTGAGGATGGCGGCCCTGTCCATCGTTCTCGCCATGGGGGCCGCCGCGTGTGGCTCGGACGACGAGCCCGACACCGGGACCGGCGGCAGCACCGACACCACCTCGGCCGTTCAGCTCACCGGGGTCCTGAAGGGCTCGGGGGCGACGTTCCCCAAGGGCTTCTACGAGGTGGCCATCGAGGCCTTCAAGCAGGAGCAGCCCGGCCTCACCATCGAGTACCCCGGGGGCGGCTCGGGCACCGGTCGCCAGAACCTGCAGGACGGGGTGGTCGACTTCGCCGGCAGCGACGGCCTGGTGAAGGAGGAGGACAAGCCCAAGTACAAGGGCCCCTTCCTCTACTTCCCGACCGTGGCCGCTCCGATCACGGTCTCCTACAACCTCGACGTCGACGATCTCGTCCTCGATGCAGACACGACCGCCAAGATCTTCCAGCGCCAGATCACCAAGTGGGACGACGCCGCCGTCAAGGCGCTCAACCCCGACGCCAACCTGCCGGCCACCGACATCGTGGTCGCCCACCGATCCGACGGCTCCGGCACCACCGAGAACTTCACCAAGTACCTGATGGCAGCCGCCCCCAACTCCTGGACCCTGGGCGCCGGCTCCACCGTGGAGTGGCCGGCCGACACCCAGGCCGGCAACGGCAACGCGGGCGTGGCCACCATCGTCAAGGATGCCCCCGGCGCCATCGGCTACGTCGACCTGTCCGACGCCAAGGCCACCGGACTGAAGTTCGCCACCATGGTCAACAAGGCGGGCAAGAAGGTGGAGCCCACGCTCGACGCGGCCTCGGCCGCCCTGGCCGGCGCCACCATCAACCCCGACCTGTCCTACAACCCGCTCAACGCCGATGGCGACGGCTCGTACCCGATCACGGCCCCGACCTGGATCCTCGTGTACACGAACCAGACCGACAAGGCCAAGGGCGAGGCCATCAAGGGCTTCCTCACCTACATCCTCACCGACGGCCAGGGCCTGGCCAACGCCGTCGACTACGCCGAGCTGCCGGACAGCCTGAAGGACAAGGCGTTGGCCCAGGTCGACAAGATCGTCGTTCCCGCCGCCTAACGGTGACAGCCACACCGACCCTCGATCTGAAGCCGGCCGGCCCTCCGCCGGCCGGCTTCGGTCTTGACGGGAACCGGCGCCAGCTGGCCGACCGGGTGTTCAAGATCGCCGCCCTGGCCAGCGGCCTGTCGGTTTTGGCGATCCTCCTGCTGATCGCGGTGTCGACGGGGCAAAAGGCGTGGCCCGCGTTCACCGACGAGGGCCTCGGTTACATCACCGGATCCCGGTGGGCACCCAACATCGACCTCTTCGGGGCGCTCGCCTTCATCTCCGGCACCATGATCGTCTCGGCCATCGCCCTCGCCTTCGCGGTGCCGGTCAGCATCGGGATCGCCCTCTTCCTCTCCGAGTTCGCGCCCCGGCGGCTCCGGCAGATCACGATCTACGTGATCGACATGCTGGCCGCGGTGCCATCCGTGGTCTTCGGGCTCTGGGGGCTCATCGTCCTCGCTCCCTGGATCGTCAAGATCTACGACTGGATCGCGGACACGGTCGACCCCATCCCGGTGCTGAACGTCCTGTTCGGCCAGCCCGTCAACGGCCGCAGCTTCTTCACCGCAGGGTTGATCCTGGCCCTGATGATCACGCCGATCATCACCTCGCTCACCCGCGAGGTCTTCGACACCGTGCCGCCCGGCCAGAAGGAGGCGGCCCTGGCCCTCGGCGCCACCCGCTGGGAGATGGTGCGAGGCGCGATTTTCCCCCACAGCCGCAGCGGCATGATCGGGGCGGTCATGCTCGGCCTGGGCCGGGCCATGGGCGAGACCATCGCCGCCGCCCTCGTCATCGGCTCCAGCGCCCGGCTCACGCTGCACCTGTTCAGCTCGGGCGACGCCATGGCTGCGGTCATCGCCAACCAGTTCGGCGAGTCCGGCGGCCTCCACCGCTCGTCCCTGGTGGCCATGGGCGTCGTCCTGTTCGCCATGACGATCGTGGTCAACATGGTCGCCCGGGCCATCGCCGGCAAGACGGCGCCGGCCGCGCCGGTCAGGGGCAAGCGATGACCGACACGGCCGTGAGAGACCCGCTCGACCTCACGTCGACCAACGTCCAGCGGTCCCGCCGGCTGCGCAACCACCTGGCCACCGCCTTCGTCTACCTCTGCGTCCTGGTCGCGGCCATCCCCCTCGGCTTCGTCCTGCTGTACGTGGTGAAGAAGGGCGCCGGCGTCGTCGACCTCGACTTCCTCACCAAGGACATCCCCATCGTCACCCGCCTGCCCGGCCCGGGGATGGGCCCCGCCATCGCCGGCACCCTGCTCATCACCCTCGCCGCCACCCTCATGGCGGTACCGCTCGGGATCCTGGCCGCCGTCTACGTCACCGAGTACGGCCAGGGGTCGAAGCTGGCGGCGGCGATCCGGTTCCTCTCCGACGTCATGGCCGGCGTGCCGTCGATCGTGATGGGGCTGTTCATCTACACCATCTGGGTCCTGCGCTTCGGCCAGTCCGCCTTCGCCGGGGCCCTCGCCCTGGGTGCGCTCATGCTCCCCATCGTCATCCGGTCGACCGAGTCGATGCTGCGGCTGGTGCCCAACGCCCTGCGGGAGGGCAGCGCGGCCCTGGGGGCGAGCAAGTCGCGGATGATCATGACGGTGGTGCTCCCGGCCGCCCTGCCCGGCATCACCAGCGGCAGCCTGCTGGCCGTGGCCCGGGCCGCGGGCGAGACGGCCCCGCTGCTGTTCACCATCGGTGCCGCCCGAGCGGTGAACCCCAACCTGTTCGAGGGTTCCAACGCGGCCCTGTCGACCCAGATCTTCGTCAACGCCCAGCAGCCGTTCATCGGCGCCCAGAACCGGGCGTGGGGCGCGGCCCTCACCCTCATCGTCCTGGTCCTGGTGCTGACCATCGTCGCCCGCATGATCTCCCGGCGGTTCACCCTGCGCTGATTGGGCAGGCTCCGGGCAGATGAACAGGGACCAGGTCCGACCGCTGGCACACGCCGTCGCCCTTGTGTTCCTGCTGGGCAGCGTGACGGGGGTGTTGCGGGCCACGACCGAGCCGTCGGCGACGGGTCCGGCGCAGACGGTGGCAGTTGCGTCCGTCGTCCCGCGGCCCGCCGCCGAAGCGGCTCAGGCCTTCGGCATCGGCGACACCCTTCCCCTCTCCGACCCCCAGCCGCTCGACCTGACCGCGGCCGGCTACGACCTCCCCCCCATGGGCAGCGTCTACGCAGCTCGGATCGTGGGGGACCCCGGTGGCCAGGGCGGCCCCCTGCACTACGTCGACTACGTGGCCGGCGGCGGCGCCCTGGCCCGTGACTTCTGGCCGGCGTCGTCGGTGAAGCTCCTGGCCGCCCTCGGCGCGCTCGACTTCGCCGCGTCCCTCGGATTCAGCGGCGGGGCCACGGTCGCCGTCGACGGTCTCGGCGACGAGGGCTACACCTGGACGCTGCGGGAGATCTACCAGTCGGCGATCGCCCAGAGCGACAACCTCGACTACGACATGCTCATCCGCATCGCCGGCTTCGACCGGCTCAACGCCGAGTTCCTCAGCCCGGCCAACGGCTTCCCCACGACCGTGATCCAGCGGTCCTACGCCGGGCTCGACGTGCGCTGGTCGCCCGAGATGACCTTCGAGGAGGGCGGGCGGACCGTGGTCGTCCCGGCGCGGGAGGGCACGGGCGACTACGGCTGCCCCGACGAGGGCAACTGCACCGACCTGTTCGAGATGTCGGAGGCGGTGCGGCGGCTGGTGCTCGGCGCCTCCATCCCGGCCGAGCAGCGCTTCGCCATCAGCCCGGCCGACGTCGACTCCCTCTCCGAGGCCCTGGCCGGAGCGGGCAGCTTCTTCGCCACCGGCGCCAAGCGAGCGCTCGGGCCGGGGGCGACGGTGCTGAGCAAGCCGGGGGTCGCTCCCGGCCGCAACTGCGTCGACACCGCCGTCGTCACCGCCCCCGACGGAGAGCGCTACCTGCTCAGCGCCGTCATCCCCGACGACGGCTACGACCCCGAGTGCGAGGGACTGTCGGAGCTGGCCGCGGCCGTGTTGTCCCTGCTCGCCCGCCCGTAGCGGCCGACGGGCGAGGCCGGTCAGGGACTGTCTCTCCCTGCGAGTACGGTGACCTCGTGGCCGATCAGGCGACCTTTGCGGACCAGGCGATGGAGCACATGGGCGGGCTCTACACCGCCGCCCTGCGCATGACGCGCAACCCGTCCGACGCCGAAGACCTGGTGCAGGAGACCTACCTGAAGGCCTACCGCGGGCTTCGGCGGCTTCCAGGAGGGCACCAACCTCAAGGCCTGGCTCTACCGCATCCTCACCAACACGTTCATCAACTCCTACCGGTCGAAGAAGCGCCGCCCGGAGGAGACCGAGCTCGACGACCTCGAGAACCTCTACCTGTACCGGCGCCTGGCCGGGGCCGAGGGCGCCACCGCCGGCCGCAGCGCGGAGGACGAGGTGCTCGACCACATCACCGAGTCCGAGGTCAAGGAAGCCATCGAAGCCCTTCCCGAGCAGTTCCGCATGGCGGTGCTGCTCGGCGACGTGGAGGGTTTCTCCTACAAGGAGATCGCCGAGATCCTCGACATCCCCATCGGAACCGTCATGAGTCGTCTCCACCGCGGAAGAAAGGCTTTGCAGAAGCGGTTGTACGAGTTCGGACGGCAACGAGGGTTGGTGCCGGAGGGATCGCCGCATGGATGACCATTGTTACGAGGCAGTCGAACAGCTGTACTACTACCTCGACGGTGAGCTCACCTACGAGCGACGAGTCGTCATCGCCATGCACCTGGCCGACTGTCCCCCGTGCGGCGACGCCTTCGACTTCGAGTCCGAGCTCCGCCTGGTGATCGCCCAGCGCTGCCGGGAGCGGGTGCCGGAGGGGCTCCGGGCCCGGGTCTACGAGGCCCTGCGCAGGCTCGAAGACCCCACGCCGGCGGCGGAATAGCCCGCCCCCTTCGCCGGTTGTGAAGAGCATGTCCGAAGCCTCTGTCGGCGCCAAGCCGATCTCGGGGAACGACCGGCCCTCCAAGCGGTTCAAGGCCGGGCGCGTGTGCAACCAGGCGGGTTGCGAGACCAGGCTGTCGATCTACAACGACGGCAAGTTCTGCTACCAGCACGAGCCCATGTCCGTCCCCCGGGTGCGCGGTCGCAAGATCGCCTGAGCCACAACCGGTCCACCCCTCCCCTCCCGCCGTGGTCCGGCGGAGTTGAGGTCCGTCCCGGGTGAGGGGGTCCGAGGTGGGGTTTGCGGGTCCAGCACCGGTACAGTGCTCCCCCAATGAACCTGATCTTTGCGGCCAAGCCCTGGACCTACTGGCTGGCCCCCGTGCTGACGCTGAGTGCCGTTCTCGGTTTGATCGCTTTCTTTTTGGGCTACCTCGTGAAAGTAGTGGCCGCCAAGTACCCCAAGACGTAGGAGACCCGTGACCGCAGCGAGTTCCGCCCCGCCCGCGTTCGACTTCATCGCCTGGGACACGGCCGAGAAGGTGGCGGTGCGCGTCGCCGGCCAGGAGCCTCTGGCCGAGTCGTACCACTACTCCTCGCTCGAACCCGATTTCCAGGAGTTCACGGCTGAGGCGGAGGAGCTGGTGGGCCTGGAGACCGGGCTCCACTCCCTCCACGGTCCCGCCCGGGTGCGGGTCACCGACCGGGCCGGGTGGATCAAGGCCAACCTGGCGTCGTTCCAGCGCCTGCTGCGCCCCTTCACCGACCGCATCGGCGAGCGCGTCAACCAGACCAAGGTGGCCCCCATCGGCCGCCACATCGCGGGGGCCGAGGTCGGCGCCCTCCTGGGGTGGATGTCGACCCGGGTGCTGGGCCAGTACGACATGCTCGTCATCGAGAACGAGAACCCCGACGACCAGGACATCGTCTACTACGTCGGCCCCAACGTGCTCTCGCTCGAGAAGCGCTTCTCCTTCCCGCCCCGGGAGTTCCGGCTGTGGCTGGCCCTCCACGAGGTCACCCACCGGGCCCAGTTCACGGGCGTCCCCTGGCTGCGGCCCTACTTCCTGTCGCTGGTCGAGTCCTCGCTCAACGCCTTCGACCCCGACCCCAAGATGTTCCTGGTCGCCCTGCGGCGGGCGGTCGAGGAGCTGCGGGCGGGCCGGCGTCCTCTCGACGAGGGGGGTCTGGTCACGCTCCTGGCCGGCCCCGAGCAGCAGGCCGTCCTCCAGCAGATGCAGGGCCTGATGAGCGTGCTCGAGGGCCACGGCGACATCACCATGGACCGGGCCGCGGCCGCTCGTATCCCGAGTGCGGGGCGCTTCCGCGACGTCCTCCACGAGCGCCGGCAGTCGAACGGCACCGTGCGCTTCGTGCAGCGGCTGGTGGGCCTGGAGGCCAAGATGCGCCAGTACCAGGAGGGCGAGGAGTTCCTGGAGGCCATCGAGCTCTCCGATCCCGGCCACGTGTCGCTGCTGTGGGAAGGGTCCGAGTACCTACCGACGCTGCTCGAGATCCGCAACCCGGACGCCTGGGTCTCCCGGGTGGCCGACGTGCGGGCCGCCGCCAGCTGACGTCGCCCACGGGGCCCGAGGCCGCGCCCCTCCCGGACGGCCCGCTGGCGCCTGGGTTGCCGGCCCCTAGCTCGGCGGCCGATCGGCTGGCGGCCGATCTTCTCGGACGGTGCGCGTTCGCGGCCGCCGGCACCCCTGTCACCTGCGCCGTGTCGGGCGGGGCCGACTCCCTGGCCCTGCTGGTGCTGGCCGTGGCCGCCGGCTGCGAGGTGACGGCGGTGCACGTCGACCACGGGCTGCGGGACGGGTCGGCGGCGGAGGCGGACGTGGTGCGGGCGGTGGCGGCGGCCGTCGGGGCCGGGTTCCGGCGCGAGCGGGTGGCGGTGGAGCCGGGGCCCAACCTGGAGGCGAGGGCCCGGGCCGCCCGCTACCGGGTGCTGCCGGCCGACGTGCTCACCGGTCACACCGCCGATGACCAGGCCGAGACCGTGCTGCTCAACCTGCTGCGGGGCGCCGGCCTCGACGGGCTGGCCGGCATCGCCCCCGGCCCCCGGCACCCGATCCTCGCCCTCCGTCGCCAGGAGACGAGGGCGTTGTGCCAGGTCATGGGCCTGACGCCGGTCGACGACCCGTCCAACGCCGACCCCGTCCACCGCCGCAACCGGGTCCGCCACGAGCTGCTGCCCCTGCTCGACGCCATCGTCGAGCGGGACGTGGCCGCCGTCCTCGCCCGCCAGGCCCCTCTCCTCCGGGACGAGGCCGAGCTGCTCGACGGGCTGGCCGCGGCCCTCGACCCCACCGACGCCCGGGCCCTGGCCGCGGCGCCCGTCGCCCTCGCCCGCCGGGCCCTCCGCCGCTGGCTGGCCGCCGGTTGCGAGCACCCGCCCGACGCGGCCACCGTCGAGCGGGTCCTGGCCGTCGCACGGGGCGAGGCCAAGGCGGCCGACGTCGGCCGTGGCCGCCGGGTGGCCCGCACCGGCCAACGCCTCCGCATCGAGCCACCGCCGCCCGCCTGACCGCGCTCGGCCGAGCGCGGCCGCGCCATCCCGAGTAGACAGGGAGCCCGATA
Organism: uncultured Acidimicrobiia bacterium; assembly: GCA_963829165.1. Taxonomy (GTDB): domain Bacteria; phylum Actinomycetota; class Acidimicrobiia; order Acidimicrobiales; family AC-14; genus JAXDMK01. The sequence continues at coordinate 42,983 of CAWHIC010000025.1, forward strand.
GGTGGACGCCCGTCCGGCGGAAGGCGGTACGGCGATGCACGCTCCCGACGACACGGCACCGGCGCTGCCCGGAGTCCTCCGTTTAGCCCTGGCGATGAGGGGTGGGGTCAGCCTGGCGGTGTGGATCGGCGGCGCCTTCGCCGAGATCGACCGGGTCCGTCGCCAAGAGGACCCTTTCGTCAGCCGTCTGCTGGCGGCCACCCGGTTCACCTCGTTGGAGGTCGACATCCTGGCCGGGGCCAGCGCGGGTGGCCTCAACGCCGCCCTGGGCGGACTGGCCATGGCCCAGGGTCAGGAGACGAACCTGCGGGAGACGTGGCTGAACACGGCCGACATCGACAAGCTGCTGACGTCGCCGGAGGGCGACGATCCGAAGCATCGGCGTTCGGTCCTCAACGGCGTCTACTTCCTCAACGAGGTTACCGATCGCCTCCGGGAGGCGGCCGAGACCACCGGCGCGACACCCACCCGGGTCGAGATGTTCCTCGCCGCCACCGTCTTCGGAGGCGTCGAGATCCCCCAACGCAACGACCCCTCGCTCACCGATCGGCGGGCCGACGCCTATTTCCATTTCCGGCACCTGGGGGACCACCCCGCCTTCAGCGATCTGGTCGACCCCGACGTAGCCGACCGACTCGGCCTCGCCGCACGCGCCACCGCATCCTTCCCGGGCGCCTTCGAGCCGGTGATGTTGCCGACGCACGATTATCGCGGGCGGCTGTACCTGCCCAAAGGCGCGGCCACGCCGAGCCAGGTGCGGCTCTACGACGGCGGTGTCGTCGACAACATCCCCGTGGCCCGGGTCATCCGGGCCGCGGCGGCGGCTCCCGCGACGGAGACCGTTCGTCGCTGGGTGGTCTTCCTCCACCCCTCCCCGACCCTCACCCCGGGTTTGGCCCAGACGAAGCTGAAGGTGACGCCGGGATCGATCCCCTCCGTGGTTCGGGACATCTTCGGCCGCAGGGGGGTCGAGACGTTGCTCGACGACCTCGACGTGCTGAAGGCCCACAACCACGACGCCGAGCTCCAAAGCACGGAGCGGTACTCATTGGCCCAGTCGGCACTGGCAGTTAAACAGTCCCGGGAGAACTTGGAGAAGGCGTTGGGGGCCGTCGACGGCTACTGCCTTTACGACCTGCTCGACGATCCGGCGGGCATGTTGCCGTGGATCCCCGTGGGCCAGGCACCGCCGGCGTCAGCCCTGGACGATCTCGACGAGGGGGGGCGAAACCAAGAGCGGGGACACATCCTCCAGTGGGTGGTCGAGCGGGACCAGGTCATACGCCCCTTCGCCCGGGTGGCCCGCCTGGCCTACCTGACCATCGATTGGATCCGGTGGACCGAAGAGCAGAGGACGAGCTCCTGGGAAACGCAGCGCCGTCAGGTCTACGACGTCCTCCTGGTGGCGCAGCTCCTCGATTCGGCGCTGGCCCGGGTGTTCTTCGACTCCGCACCGGGCGCCCGGCAGGACGCGTTGGAATCGGCCCTCGCCCGAGCCGAGCGGTCGGCAGTCCTCCACCGCCTCGTCGATCAGCTGGGGGTCGCAGGCGACGGGACGGACCCGGCGCTGGTCAGCCGGCTGGAGGGGGACGTGCGCCAGGCGTTGATCCTGCTCGCGCGGGAGCCAGGTCCCCGAGCACGATGCCGACCTGGGCCCCGATACCGGCGGGAAAGGCGCGAACGCGACCGACGAGCGCCAAGCTCCTCCAGCAGCTGACCGGGTCTGCCAGAAGCTCCAACGGAAGGGACTGCGGCCCCGACGAAGGCCCCGTCGTCACGCGACTGGCTCCGCCAATCTGGGTCGCACGGCGCCCTGCATTTCGCCGGCTCGCATTTCGCCGCCTCCACTGGCTGGGGCGTCTGGCAGCCTCGCCGCGGACGCGCACTGAGCCTGTTCGATGCCCTCATCAACCATCTCGGGAACCGAGCCCTCGGAGGAGTGCGTCGAGCTGAGTCTTCTCACCATCGACGTCGCCTTGGCCGGGATGCACCGGGGGCGGGCGGTGGTGACGCCGAGAGTGCTCGATTACATCCGCATCTCGGGAACGGCAGCCACCCCGTTGGCCGACGAGGAATTCGCCTCCGACCTGCTGCCGACGTTCACCACGCTCGAGCTCTCCGAAGACGGTCTGATCGACCCCAAATCCAAGCTGGCGGGGAATCAGCTGGCGAACTTCTCCGCCTTCCTGTCCCGCCGGTTCCGGGCCAACGACTGGATGTGGGGTCGCATGGACGCCGCCGCCGGCCTCGTCGACATCCTGCTGCGCCCGGATCACCTCCTTCCCCGAGACCGGTCGGCGACAGCCGAGCCACTGCTGGAGATCGTCGGCGTCGCCCCCGGCCAGCCGTCATTGTGCGCCCTGGTTGAGCAGATCGTCACCAGCCCCATCCGAGCGCTGGACAACGACATGGCGCCCTACGCCACGTCGGCCACGGACCTGTGTGGGGAGCTGTGGCGGCGTTACGGAGCGGCTGTCGAGATCGAGCTGGAGGCGGCCGCAGCCGCGGCTGCGGTCGAAGCGGGCCGCGGGCGTCCACCCGACCTCCTCTTGATGACCCGCAAGTTGGTGACGACGCGCTGGCATCTCGAGATCTTCGTGAACGAGGCGGGCGCCGTGCTCACCCAGCCCCTCGAGCCCAATGACCCACCCGCGCCGCCGCCCGTTCCCGCTTCGGGCGAGCGAGGACTACCCCAGGCGACGGCCAACATCCGCCAGCTCATGAGGGACTACGAGACGAGCGGACGGCTCGGCGACATCTGGGGCAGCCGCCAGACCAGCGCGCTCGGGGTCCGGGTGGCCCGGCACGCGGCTCGGGCCCTGGCCCCGAAATCGGGGCCTCTGGGTACCGTCAAGCGGACGTTGCTGGCGATACCGTTGGTCCTGGCGGCGGACGCGGCCCTGCTGCGGGGGGCATTCCTGGTGGCGTTCTCGCTCCTGGTCCACGTGGTGCTCGGTCCCCGGTTGAACGGGACCGTCCACTTCGTGATCCTGTGCATCTCGCTCCCGGCCGCCGCCATCTACTGGTCGAAGTGCGTGAAGCGTTCCAAACCGGAACCACTGCCGAAGAGGCTGTGGGGCTGGCTGGCGGGCGCCGTCGCCCTCGCCGGCTCTGTGTTCGGTGTCATTTCGATGTTCAAGCACTGGGTGCCATTCGGTTCCCCGGACCCGGTCGTCGCGACCAGCGCCTGGGATGTGCTTTTCGGGGATGACATGAGCATTCGCTGGTACGCGATCACCGTGGCCGGGGCCAGCTGCGCAGTCGCGGCCTGCCTGATGGTCTGGGCCAAGTGGTTCTGGGCCGTCGGCTTCACCGTGGCCGCGACGGTCCTGATGGGATGGTGGGCGGCGGTCGGAGCATGGGACCGGGGGGGAAACGACTCCGGGTGGGCCCAAATCCAGGCCGCGCTCGGCTCGATGTGGACTCCCGCGGTCCTCCTTGCGGCAGGGACCACCATCGTGGTCCTCACCCTGACGCCGGAGAACCGACCGATCTCGGGGGCGGTCGGCCCGGACACCAGGTGAGACGAGGCCTCCTGACCGCTACCGCCGGCGTGAATGCCGGCCGCGGTGAATCCGCCCTCCTGGGGCCTACTAGCTTCGGGGCACGTGGCGCCTCCTGATCCCACTTCAGGCCCAGATCCGAGCCGCGACCTGGACCGCGATCCGAACCTGGGGCCGATCGTCGTCTCCGAGGAGCAGCTCCGCACCCGGATCGCCGAGCTCGGGCGGGAGATCTCCGACGATTACCGCGATCGGTCGCCGCTCCTGCTGGTCGGGGTCCTCAAGGGCGCCTTCGTCTTCATGAGCGACCTGGCCCGGGCCATCGACCTGCCGGTGGAGTTCGACTTCATGGCCGTGTCGTCCTACGGGAGCGCGACCAAGACCAGCGGGGTGGTACGCATCGTCAAGGACCTCGACCTCGACCTCACCGGCCGCCACGTCCTGCTGGTGGAGGACATCGTCGACAGCGGGCTGACCCTGTCCTACGTCCGCAAGAACCTCCGCTCCCGGGGCCCGGCGTCGCTCGACGTGTGCGCCCTCCTGGTGCGCACCGGCCTGCAGAAGCACGATCCCGACCTGCGCTACGTCGGCTTCGAGATCCCCTCCGACTTCGTCATCGGCTACGGCCTCGACGTGGAGGAGCGGTACCGCAACCTCCCCTACGTCTGCGCGTACGCGGGACCCGAGCCGTCGGTACCCTGAGGGGAGTGAAGAAGCTTCTTCGTTCTCCCGCGTCCTACGTGCTGCTGGCCCTCCTGGCGGTCGTCGTCATCGGGGGCCTGGCCCGGTCGGGCGACAAGCCCCGCAAGCTGCGCCTCGACCAGTTCGAGCAGCTGGTGGGCACGGGCGAGGTGCGCACCGCCACCATCGCCGACCGCGACGGCACCGTGTCGGGAGAGCTCACCAGCGGCCAGAAGTACAAGGTCAACTACGTCCGCGACGACTCCGAGCAGCTGGGCGAGATCCTCCGCTCGGCGGAGACGCCGCCCCAGGTCCGGGTCGACCACCAGAAGGACCCCGTGTGGTGGGCGATCCTCCAGACGTTCCTGCCCGTCATCCTGCTCATCGGCGCCTTCATCTTCGTCATGAACTCCATGCAGGGCGGCGGCAGCCGGGTCATGCAGTTCGGCAAGGTCAAGGCCAAGCAGGTGTCGAAGGAGCAGACCAAGGTCACCTTCGCCGACGTGGCCGGGGCCGACGAGGCGGTCGAGGAGCTGCAGGAGATCAAGGAGTTCCTGGAGGCGCCGGCCAAGTTCATCGCCATCGGGGCCAAGATCCCCCGGGGTGTGCTCCTCTTCGGCCCCCCGGGCACGGGCAAGACACTGCTGGCCCGGGCCGTGGCCGGCGAGGCGGGCGTGCCCTTCTTCTCCATCTCCGGCTCCGACTTCGTGGAGATGTTCGTGGGCGTGGGCGCCAGCCGGGTGCGCGACCTGTTCGAGCAGGCCAAGGCGTCGGCCCCCGCCATCGTGTTCGTCGACGAGATCGACGCCGTCGGACGTCACCGGGGAGCGGGCATGGGTGGCGGCCACGACGAGCGGGAGCAGACCCTCAACCAGCTGCTGGTGGAGATGGACGGCTTCGACACCAAGGCGGGCGTGATCCTCATCGCCGCCACCAACCGGCCCGACATCCTCGACCCGGCCCTCCTCCGTCCGGGACGCTTCGACCGCCAGATCGTGGTCGACCGGCCCGACCTGGCCGGCCGGCGGGCCATCCTCAACGTCCACGGCAAGGGCAAGCCCCTGGCCAAGGGCGTCGACGTGGAGGTGCTGGCCCGGCGCACGCCCGGCTTCACCGGCGCCGACCTGGCCAACCTCATGAACGAGGCGGCCCTCCTCACCGCCCGCCGGGGCTTCAAGGAGATCGGCATGCCCCAGCTGGAGGAGGCCATCGACCGCGTCATGGCCGGTCCGGAGCGCAAGTCGCGGATCATCTCGGAGAAGGAGAAGCGGGTCATCGCCTACCACGAGGGCGGCCACGCCCTGGTGGGCCACGTCCTGCCCGACGCCGACCCGATCCACAAGATCTCGATCATCGCCCGGGGCCGGGCCCTGGGCTGGACCCTCGCCCTGCCCACCGAGGACAAGTACCTCACCACCCGGTCGGCCCTGCTCGACCAGCTGGCCATGCTCCTGGGCGGGCGCACGGCCGAGGAGCTGATCTTCCAGGACCCCACCACCGGCGCCGGCAACGACATCGAGCGGGCCACCGCCATCGCCCGGGCCATGGTCACCGAGTACGGGATGAGCGACGAGATCGGGCCCCAGCAGCTGGGGGCCAAGAACACCGAGGTCTTCCTCGGGCGGGAGTTCGGCCACCAGATCAACTACTCCCAGGAGGTGGCGGGCCACATCGACTCCGAGGTCCGCCGCCTCATCGACGAGGCCCACGAGGAGGCGATGGAGGTGCTGGTCACCCACCGCAAGGTCCTCGACCGGCTGGCCGACGCCCTCATCGAGAAGGAGACCCTCGACACGGCCGAGGTCATGGAGATCCTGGGCGACGTGCCCGAGCGGCCCCGGCGCTCCACCGACGGCTCCGGCCCCCGGGGCAACGTCCGGCCCATCAGCCGTACGTGAGTTGAGGTCTACCGGCGAGCGGGACCGGGACGGCATCGACCGGGCGCGCATCGAGAAGGCGGTCCGGGAGATCCTGGAGGCCATCGGCGAGGATCCCGACCGGGAGGGGCTGCGCGACACCCCCGAGCGGGTGGCGGCCATGTACGAGGAGATCTTCGCCGGGCTGCGGGAGTCGCCGTCGGAGCACCTGACCACCACCTTTGCCGCCGACCACGACGAGATGATCATGGTCAAGGACATCCCGCTCTACAGCGTGTGCGAGCACCATCTCGTCCCCTTCATCGGGAAGGCCCACGTGGCCTACATCCCGAACGACGGGGGACGCATCACCGGCCTGTCCAAGCTGGTGCGGCTGGTGGAGGCCTTCGCCCGCCGGCCCCAGGTGCAGGAGCAGCTCACCCGCCAGATCGCGGACGAGATGGTGACCAGCCTGGAGCCCCGGGGAGTGCTCGTCGTCATCGAGGCCGAGCACCTGTGCATGTCGATGCGGGGGGTGCAGAAGCCGGGCACCACCACCGTCACCTCGGCCGTTCGGGGCCTGATGCGGGAAAATCAGGCCACCCGGGCCGAAGCTTTGCAGTTCATCCACGGTTCACGCTGACCCGGCGCCGGTACGCTCTCCGTCGTGCCCCGTCCCCTGGTGATGGGAGTCCTCAACGTGACTCCCGACTCGTTCTCCGACGGAGGCCGTTGGCTCGACCCTGACGCCGCCGTCGCCCACGGCCTGGCCCTGGTGGCGGAAGGGGCCGACGTGGTCGACGTGGGCGGTGAGAGCACCCGTCCCGGGGCCGACCCGGTGGCGGAGGACGAGGAGCGGCGGCGGGTGCTGCCCGTCATCGAAGCCCTGGCCCCCCACGTGCGGGTCTCGGTCGACACCCGGCGGGCGAGCGTGGCCGAGGCGGCGGTGGCCGTCGGGGGCGACGCTGGTGAACGACGTGTCGGCGTCGCTGTGGCGGGTGGCGGCCGCGGCCGGCGGCTGGCGGTGGCGGTGGCGGCGGCGGGCCGGCCGTGGGGTGGGTGGCCATGCACATGCGGGGCGAGCCCCGGACGATGCAAACGGCGCCCGAGTACGGCGACGTGGTGGCCGAGGTGCGGTCGTTCCTGGTCGAGCAGGCGGTGCGGGCCCGGGACGGGGGCGTGGAAGAGGTCTGGATCGACCCCGGGATCGGGTTCGGGAAGACGGCCGCCCACAACCTGGCCCTGCTGCGGGCGACCCGGACGCTGGCCGCCACCGGCTGGCCGGTGCTGGTGGGCGCCAGCCGCAAGGCGTTCCTGGGGCTGGTCACGGCCGACGAGGGGGTCACCCCACCCGCCGGCGACCGGCGGGAAGCGTCGCTGGCGGCGGCGGTGTGGGCCGTCGACCAGGGGGCGGCCATGGTCCGGGTCCACGACGTCCGCCCCACGGTGCAGGCCCTCCGGCTGCTGGAACCGGCGGTGGCGGGCGCATGAAGGGGAAGTGGGCCACCGGGATCGCCCCCCGGAACTTCTCGTGGATCATCAAGGACCAGCTGGCGGTCAGCGAGCGCCCCGGGGGCTACGCCCGGGCCCACCGCCCGATCCGCCGCCAGGAGGAGATCATCTGGATCCGGGAGCAGGGCTTCACCCGGGTCGTCTCCCTGCTCGGGTCGCCCCACAACCTCCACGCCTACGACGACCTGGGGGTGGCGTGGGAGCACATCCCCTTCGCCCTCCACGACGACCCCCGGGCGGTGCTGGCCGAGCTGTTCCCCAAGCTGCGGGCGTGGCTGGCCTCGGGCGGCAAGATCCTCCTCCACCAGGAGGAGCTGAGCGACCGGGTCCTGGGCCTGGCCGCCGCCTACCTGGTCTACACCGGGCTGGTGCGGGCCCATCCCCAGGCCATCTCCATCGTGGAGCAGATCAGCCAGCGCCAGATGGGGCCTCCCGGGCGGGAGCTGGTGGCCCTCGCCACCGAGCTGGCCGACCAGGCCTGACCCCTTTCCGGCGGCACTCCCGTTCCCTGGCAGGCTGATCGGGTGGGCTCGGATCGCATAGAGCTACGGGGGCTGCGGGTGCTGGGCGTCCACGGCGCCCTCCCCGAGGAGCAGGACCGGGCTCAACCGTTCGAGATCGACCTCGACGTGGAGGCCGACCTGGCGGTGGCGGGCGCCAGCGACGATCTGGCCGACACCGTCGACTACGGGGCGATCACCGCGGTGGCGGCGGCGGTGGTGGGCGGCGAGCGCTTCCGGCTGCTCGAGCGACTGGCGGAGCGGATCGCGTCCGAGGTGGCGGGGGTCGATCCCCGGATCCGCTCGGTGACGGTCTCCGTCCGCAAGCTCCGCCCGCCCCTGCCCGTCGACCTCACGTCGGCCGGGGTACGCGTCACCCGCCGGCCCCAGCCCCGGGCGCGGCGGCGGGCGTTCCTCGGCCTGGGGTCGAACCTGGGCGACCGCATCGGCACCCTGCGCAGGGCGGTGGCGGGCCTGCCCGACGTGGCCGCGGTGTCGCCGGTGTACGAGACGGAGCCGGTGGGCGGGCCCGACGACCAGCCGTCGTACCTCAACCTGGTGGCCGAGCTGGCCACCGACCTCTCCGCCCGGCAGCTGCTGGAGGTCGGCCAGCAACTGGAGGCGGCCGCGGGGCGGGTGCGGGCCGAGCGCGACGGGCCCCGGATCCTCGACGTCGACGTCCTCCTGGTGGGCGACGAGGTGGTCGACGAGGAAGACCTCACCGTCCCCCACCCCCGGATGCACGAGCGCCGGTTCGTGCTCGCCCCCCTCTCCGACCTCGCCCCCGAGCTCGTCCCCGCCGGGTGGGAGACGTCTGCGATCGGCGACGTGCGGCTGGTCGGTAGGCTGGAGGACGACGAACGGCACCCACTCCCAAGCAGTGTCACGGGGCCGGAACGTGAGGAGACGACGTGAGCAACGACAGGGCCGGCCCCCGGGTTCCCCTGCCCCGGGTCGATCGACCGGGGCGACGTGCTGCGCAAGGAGCTCGACCGGGAGCGGGCCGCGGGCCGCACCGTCGGGCTGGTCCCGACCATGGGCGCCCTCCATCCCGGGCACGCCGCCCTCATCCGGCGGTCGGCGGCGGAGTGCGACGTGACCGCGGTGACCATCTTCGTCAACCCCCTGCAGTTCGCGGTGGGCGAGGACCTGTCCCGCTACCCCCGGAACCTGGCCGCCGACCTGGAGCTGGCCGGCGATGCCGGAGCCTCGGTCGTGTTCGCCCCGCCGGTGGAGGAGATGTTCCCCGGCGGACGGTCGGCCACGACGGTCCACGTGGCCGGACTGTCCGACGGCCTGGAGGGCGCCACCCGTCCCGGGCACTTCGACGGGGTGGCCACCGTCGTCGCCCGCCTGTGCAACCTGGCCGGGCCCAGCCGGGCCTACTTCGGGGAGAAGGACTTCCAGCAGCTGGCGGTCGTCCGCCGGATGGTGTCCGACCTGGGCCTGCCGGTCACGGTCGTGGGGTGCCGCACCGTCCGCGACCACGACGGCGTGGCCTGGTCGAGCCGCAACGGGTACCTGTCGACCGAGGAGCGGGCCGCCGCTCCGGTGCTGATCCGAGCGCTCGAAGCGGGAGCCGACGCCATCGCCGGTGGCGGTCGCGAGCGGCACGCGGGCGAGGTCCGCCGGTTGATGTCCCGGACGGTGGCGGCCGAGCCCCTCGCCCTCCTCGACTACGCCGAAGTGGTCGACCCCGACACCCTCGTCCCCCTCGACGTGGTCGCTCCCGGCACCGACGTCCGCCTGCTGGTGGCGGCCTGGGTGGGCGGCACCCGGCTCATCGACAACCTGGGGGTGACGGTCCCGTGAGGCGGCGGATGATGAAGTCGAAGATCCACCGGGCCACCGTCACGGGCGCCGAAGTCGACTACGCCGGCTCGATCTCGATAGACACCGAGTTGATGAAGCGGGCCGACATCCTCGAATGGGAGCAGGTGGCGGTGCTCGACGTCGACAACGGCAACCGGTTCGAGACCTACGCCATCGCCGGCGACCCGGGTCAGATCCAGCTCAACGGGGCCGCGGCCAAGCTGGTCGACGTGGGCGACCTCGTGATCCTCGTCACCTACGCCGACTACGGCGACGACGAGCTGGGCGACTTCGCCCCCCTGACGGTGAAGGTCGACGCCCGGAACCAGCCGGTCTGACGTCGTGCTCGACCTGCTGGTGCTGGGCAGCGGGGTGGCGGGGCTGTCGGCCGCGGTCCAAGCCGCCGCCCTCATGTCCGCCCCAGGTCAATCAGACATCGGCCAGGGCCTGCGGGTGGGCGTGCTCACCAAGGGCGATCTCGACCAGGCGTCCACCCGGTGGGCCCAGGGCGGGGTGGCGGCCGTGCTCGGCGGCGACCCCGACTCCACCGACCTCCACCTGGCCGACACCCTGGCCGCGGGGGTCGGGCTGTGCGACGTGGCCGCGGCCCGCTTGCTGGTCGACGAGGGCCCGGCGCGGGTCCAGAACCTGATCGCCCTGGGGGCCGTCTTCGACCGTGACGCCCACGGGCAGCTGGCCCTGTCCCGGGAGGGCGGCCACTCCGTCCCCCGGGTGGTGCACGCGGGAGGGGCGGCCACCGGCGTCGAGATCGAGCGGGCCCTGGTGGAGGCGGTGCAGGCCACCGCCGCCTCGGTGATGGAGGGGTGGTTCGCCATCCAGTTGATCGTGGAGAACGGCCGGTGCCGGGGGGTCGTGGCCCTCGACCCGTCCGGGGCGGCCCACGAGGTGCGAGCCCGCCACACCCTCATGGCCACGGGCGGCTTCGGCCAGCTCTACGCCGTCACCACCAACCCGCCCCAGGCCACGGGCGACGGGGTGGCCATGGCCCTGCGGGCGGGCGTCACCGTGGCCGACATGGAGTTCGTCCAGTTCCATCCCACCGCCCTCCACCACCCGTCGGCGCCCCGGCCGCTGCTGTCCGAGGCGCTCCGGGGCCACGGGGCGTTGGTGCGCGACGCCGCCGGCGAACGCTTCGTCGACGAGCTGGCGCCGCGCGACGTGGTGGCCCGGGCCATGGCCGCCCGCATGCTCGAACAGGGGGTCGACCACCTGTGGCTCGACGCCACCGGCCTCGACCGCTTCGCCGACCGCTTCCCCACCATCGCCGCCGCCCTGGAGGATGCCGGCCTCGACCCGGCCACCGACTGGCTGCCCATCGCCCCCGCCGCCCACTACACGATCGGCGGCGTGGTCACCGACCTCGACGGGGCCACCGACCTGCCCGGGCTGTGGGCCGCGGGCGAGGTGGCGTGCACCGGCGTGCACGGGGCCAACCGGCTCGCCTCCAACTCCCTCCTGGAGGGGATGGTGTTCTCGGCCCGGGTGGTGGAGGCCATCGAGCGGGGCAAGGACGCCCCCGAGGCCACCGGGGTGATGACGGCGATCCTCCGACCCGCAGGGGCGGGCCCGTTGCGGGTGCAGGCGCCGCCGCCGGCGGCGGCGGGACGGCGGGCGGCGGACGACGACGTGGCCAAGCTGCGGGGCGGCCTCCAGCGGGGCATGACGGTGGAGGCGGGCGTGGTGCGCGACCACCAGTCCCTCCGCCGGGCCCGGGCCGTCATCGAGCGGGCGACGCCGTCGGCCGCGGCCGTCACGCCCGAGGACTGGGAGCACCAGAACCTGCTGGCCGTCGGTGGGGCCGTCGTGGTGGCCGCCACCGCCCGGCTGGAGACGAGGGGCGCCCACACCCGCACCGACCACCCCCAAACGTCGCCCGCCTTCCAGCGGCGCATCCTCGTGGTCGGGGCCTAGCCGCCGTGCATCCCCCTATCGGAGCGGTGCGGGAGGCGGTCACCCGGGCCCTGGCCGAGGACATCGGTCCCCTGGGCGACCTCACCACGTCGCTGCTGCCGGCCGACGCCAAGGCCACCGCCGACCTGGTGCCCCGCAAGGTCGGCATCCTCGCCGGCCGGCTGGCCGCCACCGAGGCCTTCTTCCAGGTCGACCGCCACGTCCACATCGACTGGTGGGCCGACGACGGCCACCGGGTGATCGCCAGTCAGCCGGTGGCCACCATCACCGGGCGGCTGGGCAGCATCCTCACCGCCGAGCGCACCGCCCTGAACTTCCTGTGCCACCTGTCGGGCATCGCCACCCTCACCCGTCGCTACGCCGACGCCGCCTCGCCCGGGGCCAACGTCCGCGACACCCGCAAGACCACCCCCGGCCTGCGGGCCCTGGAGAAGGCGGCGGTGCGGGCCGGCGGCGGCCTCAACCACCGGGGCAACCTGTCGGACGGGATCCTCCTCAAGGACAACCACCTGTTCGGCATCTCCATCGAGGAGGCGGTGGCCAAGGCCCGAAACCTCTACCCGGGGCGTCCGATCCAGGTGGAGTGCGACTCGTTGCGCCAGGCCCAGGTGGCGGCCCTGGTCGGCGCCGACCTGGTGCTGCTCGACAACATGACCCCGGGCCAGGTGTCGGACTGCGTGGCCGTGCTGCGCACCACCGGCTACCAGGGGGTGGTGGAGGTCTCGGGGGGCGTCACGTTGGAGAACGTGCCCACCTACGCCTCGGCCGGGGCCCAGCTCATCTCGGTGGGCGCCCTCACCCACTCCGCACCCGCGCTCGACATCGGGCTCGACCTCCGCTGACCGGCGGCCGACCGTGCTCCCTACCCTCATGCTCCTTGCCCCCTGATGCTCCTCGCAATCGACGCCGGCAACACCCAGACCGTCATCGGCCTGTACGACGGCGACCAGTTGCTCGACACGTGGCGCATCGCCACCAACGCCGAGCGCACGTCCGACGAACACGTCCTGCTCCTCATCCAGTTCCTGTCGCAACGGGGGTCGGCGCTGGCCGACCTCACCGGGCTGGTCGTGTCGTCCACCGTCCCCCGGCTCACGGCCGTCCTCCGGGAGATGGCCAGCCGCTACCTCGACCTGCCGGCGGTGGTGCTCGAACCCGGGACCCGCAGCGGGATGCCGATCCTCTACGACAACCCCCGCCAGGTCGGGCCCGACCGCATCGCCAACGCGGTGGGCGCCTTCGACCTCTACGGCGGGCCCACGGTGGTGGTCGACTTCGGCACCGCCACCACCCTCGACGTCACGTCGGGCGCGGGTGAGTACCTCGGCGGCGCCATCCTGCCCGGCATCGAGATCAGCCTCGACGCCCTCTTCGAGCGGGCCGCGGCCCTGTCGTGGGTGGAACTGGTCCCGCCCAAGCGGGTCATCGGCAAGAGCACGCCGGAGTCGATCCAATCGGGTGTGCTCTTCGGGTTCGCGGCCGCCGTCGACGGGCTGTGCCGTCGCTTCGAAGCCGAACTGGGGACGTGCATGATCGTGTCGACGGGCGGCCTGGGCGAGCTGATGGCCCCCCTGTCCGAGTGCATCCAACGCCACGACCCGTGGCTGACGCTCCACGGCCTCCGCCTCATCTACGAGCTGAACCGGTGACCCCCGACGACGAACCGGTGACGGAAACGGTCGCCCTGGCGACCGAAAACGTCACCAGTTCGCCCCCGGAGGTGCCCTACCGGTTCGATCGGGACACGACCGCGGCCGGGCTCCAGGAGCGGTGGGCCGACCTGCCGCCGGGGGTGGAGACGGGCGAGGTGGCGTCGGTGGCGGGGCGGCTCATGCTCCGGCGGGACCAGGGCAAGGTCGCCTTCGGGACGCTGGCCGACTCCTCCGGGCGGGTCCAGCTCTTCGCCCGGGCGGGCGAGACGCCCCGGTTCGAGGACTTCGTGGGACTGTCCCTCGGCGACTGGATCGGCGTGACGGGCGAGGTCATGACCACCCGCCGGGGCGAGCTGTCGGTGCGAGTCGACGACTGGGTGCTGCTGGCCGCCACCCGCCGGCCGTTCCCCGACAAGTGGCACGGCCTGGTCGACCCCGACACCCGCTACCGCCAGCGCTACGTCGACCTGTTCGCCACTCCCGAGGCCCGGGCCACCCTCCTTCTCCGCAGCCGGGTGGTCAGCCTCCTCCGCCGCCGGCTGGAGGACCGGGGCTTCGTGGAGGTGGAGACGCCGATGTTCCACCCCATCCCCGGCGGCGCCCTGGCCAAGCCCTTCGTCACCCACCACAACGCCCTCGACCTCGACCTCTACCTGCGCATCGCCCCGGAGCTCTACCTCAAGCGGCTGGTGGTGGGCGGGTTCGAGAAGGTCTTCGAGATCGGACGGGTGTTCCGCAACGAGGGCATCTCCCCCCGCCACAACCCCGAGTTCACGATGCTCGAGCTCTACCAGGCCTACGCCGACTACACCGACCTCATGAAGCTCACCGAGGAGCTGGTGGCGGAGGTGGCGGTGCTGGTGGCGGGGGGTCTGCGGCTCACCTACGGCGGACGCGACCTCGACCTCACCCCGCCCTGGCGCCGGGCCACCCTCACCGACCTGGTGGAGGAGCACGCGGGGGTGCATGTCGACGTGCACATGGCGATCGACGACCTCCGGGCCGTCGCTCGGTCGGTCGGGGTGGACCCGGACGACTCGTGGGGGCCGGGCAAGATCGTCCTCGAGGTCTACGAGAAGACCACCGAGGCCAAGCTGTGGGGGCCCGTGTTCGTCCTCGACTACCCGGCCGAGGTGTCGCCCCTCGCCCGCCGCCACCGGGACGACCCCGACCTCACCGAGCGGTTCGAGGCCATCGTGGCCGGTCGGGAGCTGGCCAACGCCTTCACCGAGCTGGTCGACCCCGACGACCAACGAGCCCGCTTCGAGGCCCAGGCCGCGGCCAGGCTCGGCGGCGACGACGAGGCCATGGCCGTCGACGACGACTACCTGCGGGCCCTCGAGTACGGCTTGCCGCCGACGGCGGGATTGGGCATCGGCATCGACCGCCTGGTCATGCTCCTCGCCGACGCCTCCAACATCCGCGACGTGATCCTCTTCCCGACCCTCCGCCCCGAGGCCTAGCCCGCGGACCGAACTGGTGACACTTCGACCGCTCGGGTCGGCTCAAGTGTCGCCAGATCGCATGGCTGGCCGTGGCGACCTAGGCGAAGAGTTCGTCGATCTCGAGCGCGAACTCCGGCAGCAGCGGCGACGCCAGCGGCGTCGCCGGGGCCGACCTCGGCGTCTTCGTCGAAGCCGACGCTCTCGACCGGCCCCCGGCGGAAGACGAGCACCGTCGACACCGGCGTGTCGACCAGCCACAGCTCCCGCACCCCCGCCGCCTCGTACACCTGCTTCTTGCGGCCCACGTCGTAGCGCCAGGTGCCCGGCGAACGGACTTCGACGACCAGCGCGGGCGGCGAGTCGTGGCGGGGGGCGAGCTCGTCGAGGGTGCGGTCGCCAGGCACCCACCACACGTCGGGCTTGTAGAGCTGCCCCGGAGCGACGGCCCAGTTGCCCCCGTAACCCACCTCACCCCGACGTTCGCCATCCCGCGTCCACATCTCGAGGGCGAAGAGGATCCGCTTGCAGATCCGTTGATGCTGAAGCGTCGGGTCGTTCACGATGACCTCGCCATCGATGAGCTGCGCGCCAGGCGGCCAGTCGCCGCGAAGGAACTCCTCGATACTCAGACGGGTCCGGAGTGCCACGAGCGAAAGCCTATCGAGGGGGTCCGACAGCGGGCAGACTGACGACTGTGTCGGAGCTGCGGCGCCTGCTCGAGAAGTGGCCCGTGGTGCGCCAGTTCACGGACGGCGACCCTCTCGGCCTCGGAGCCGCCGTCCGGTCCGACCGCACCGACGCCCTGCACCCCCGCACCGAGGACGCCGACAAGGTCGTCCAGTCCGTCTGCCCCTACTGCGCCGTCGGCTGCGGCCAGCGGGTCTTCGTCAGGGACGGGCGAATCACCCAGATCGAGGGCGACCCGGACAGCCCCATCTCCAGGGGTCGGCTGTGCCCCAAGGGGTCGGCCACCAAGAGCCTGGTCACGGGCCCGTCCCGGGAGACGAAGGTCAAATACCGCCCGCCCCACGCCAGCGGGTGGCAGGACCTCCCCCTCGACCGGGCCATGGACATGATCGCCGACCGGGTCATCGCCACCCGCCGGGAGACGTGGCAGGACCTGTGGCACGAGACGGAGGGCGACCACGGCCGCCCCGTCCGCCGCACCATGGGCATCGGCAGCCTGGGCGGGGCCACCCTCGACAACGAGGAGAACTACCTCATCAAGAAGCTGGCCACCGCCCTGGGGGCCGTCCAGATCGAGAACCAGGCCCGCATATGACACTCCTCCACCGTCCCCAGTTTGGGGACATCCTTCGGTAGGGGAGGCGCCACCACCTTCCAGCAGGACCTGGCCAACTCCGACTGCATCCTGATCATGGGCTCGAACATGGCCGAGTGCCACCCGGTCGGGTTCCAGTGGGTGATGGAGGCCAAGCTCAAGGGCGCCACCGTCATCCACGTCGATCCCCGCTTCAGCCGGACGAGCGCGGTGGCCGACGTGTTCGTCCCCATCCGAGCCGGCAGCGACATCGCCTTCCTGGGGGCGATCGTCAACCACATCCTGGAGGGTCGCCGCGAGTTCCGGGACTACGTGGTGGCCTACACCAACGCCTCCGCCATCCTGCGGGACGACTTCCAGGACACGGAGGACCTCGACGGCCTCTTCTCCGGCTGGGACCCGGAGACCCGCTCCTACGACAACTCGACCTGGCAGTACGCGGGCCAAGCTGACCCCGGCGCGGACGAGGTCGGGCCCCAGGGCCAGCAGCACGGGGCGCCCAATGAAATGCATCGCGCCCCCACGGGGGCAAGGCGCCCGAGACCGATCCCACGCTCGAACACCCCCGGTGCGTGTTCCAGGTGCTCAAGCGCCACTACGCCCGCTACACGCCGGAGGTGGTGGAGGAGGTGTGCGGGGTGCCCCGGGACCAGTTCCTGGAGGTGGCCGAGGCCCTGTGCGCCAACTCGGGCCGCGAGCGCACCACCGCCTTTTGCTACGCCGTCGGGTGGACCCAGCACACGGTCGGCGTGCAGTACATCCGCACCGCGGCGATCATCCAACTCCTCCTGGGCAACATCGGCCGGCCCGGCGGCGGAATCCTCGCCCTCCGGGGCCACGCCAGCATCCAGGGGTCGACCGACATCCCCACCCTCTACGACCTGCTCCCCGGCTACCTGGCCATGCCCCACGCCGCCCTCCACGACGACCTCGCCACCTACGTCCAGGCCCGGACCAAGACCGCCGGTGCCTGGGCCCACGTCGAGGCCTACCTGGTCAGCCTGCTCAAGGCGTGGTGGGGCGACCACGCCACCGCCGACAACGATTTCTGCTTCGACCACCTCCCCCGCATCACCGGCGACCATTCCGCCTACCAGACCATGCTGGGCATGCTCGACGGCACGGTGAAGGGGTACTTCCTCTTCGGCCAGAACCCGGCGGTGGGCTCGTCGAACAGCCGGATGCACCGCCTGGCCTTGGCCGAGCTGGACTGGCTGGTCGTGCGCGACCTGGTCGAGATCGAGAGCGCCACCTTCTGGCTCGACGGGCCCGAGATCGAGACGGGCGAGCTGGTCACGGCCGACGTCGGCACCGAGGTGTTCCTCCTCCCGGCGGCGGCCCACACCGAGAAGGACGGCACCTTCACCAACACCCAACGCTTGCTCCAGTGGCACCACAAAGCAGTGGAGCCGCCGGGTGACTGCCGCTCCGACCTGTGGTTCGCCTACCACCTGGGCCGGATCATCCGGTCGAAGCTGGCCGGGTCCGACGATCCCCGGGACCTCCCGCTACTGCAGCTGACCTGGGACTATCCGGTCGAGGGGCCCCACGCCGAGCCGAGCGCGGCGGCCGTGCTGCATGGAGGTCAACGGGTTCGACGGGGACGGACGGCCTCTGTCCCGGTCGACCCAACTGGCCGCCGACGGCTCCACCTCGTGCGGGTGCTGGATCTACTGCGGCTGCTACGCCGACGGGGTCAACCAGACCGCCCGCCGGCAAGCCCGGCGGGGAGCAGGACTGGGTGGCCGCCGAGTGGGCGTGGGCGTGGCCCGCCAACCGGCGCATCCTGTACAACCGGGCGTCGGCCGATCCGGACGGGAGGCCGTGGTCGGAGCGCAAGAAGTACCTGTGGTGGGACGAGGCTTCCGGAAGGTGGGCCGGTCCCGACGTCCCCGACTTCCCGCCCGACACGCGCCCCGACTACCGCCCCCCGGACGGGGCGACGGCGGAGGACGCCATCTCCGGCACCGACCCCTTCATCACCCAGGGCGACGGTGTGGGCTGGCTGTTCGCCCCCACCGGACTGGTCGACGGGCCCCTGCCGACCCACTACGAGCCCCACGAGTCGCCCATCGCCAACCCCCTCTACGGCCAGCAGTCCAACCCCGCCCGCAAGGCGATCCGGCGTCGGGGCAACCGCTCCAACCCCACCGCCGGCCAGCCCGGCGCCGACGTCTTCCCCTACGTCGTCACCACCTACCGCCTCACCGAGCACCACACCGCGGGCGGGATGAGCCGGTTCCTGGCCTACCTGGCCGAGCTGCAGCCGGCGCCGTTGTGCGAGGTCGGCCCGGAGCTGGCGGCGGAGCGGGGGCTCGTGCACGGGGAGTGGGCCACGGTGGTGACAGCCCGCAGCGCCATCGAGGCCCGGGTGCTCGTCACCGACCGGCTGCCGGCGCTCACCCTCGGCGGACGCCGCATCCACCAGGTCGGCCTCCCCTACCACTGGGGGACGAAAGGCCTGGTCACCGGCGATTCGGCCAACGACCTCCTCGGCTTGGCCCTCGACCCCAACGTGGTCATCCAAGAATCGAAGGCGGGGACGTGCGACGTCCGGCCTGGCCGGCGACCCCGGGGCGCGGCCCTGCCCGCGCTGGTGGTCGACTACCGGCGGCGGGCGGGCCTGGAGGCCGATTCCGGTGGCTGAGCGGGTCGGGTTCTTCACCGACACCTCGATCTGCATCGGGTGCAAGGCGTGCGAGGTGGCGTGCAAGGAGTGGAACGGCGTCCCCGCCGCCGACAGGAATGGAGGGGGGTTCGAGTTCCTGGGCCAGTCCTACGACAACACCGGCGAGTTGGGCGCCGACACGTGGCGCCACGTGGCCTTCATCGAGCAGAAGCGTCCCGGCGAAGAGGGGTTCCGGTGGCTGATGAGCTCGGACGTGTGCAAGCACTGCACCTCCGCCGCCTGCCTCGAGGTCTGCCCGACGGGGTCGCTGGTGCGCACCGAGTTCGGGACGGTCGTGGTGCAGGAGGACATCTGCAACGGCTGCGGCTACTGCGTGCCCGCCTGCCCCTTCGGCGTGATCGACCAGCGGGAGTCGGACGGGCGGGTGTGGAAATGCACCATGTGCTACGACCGGCTCCGGGGCGGGCTCCAACCGGCGTGCGCCACCGCCTGCCCGACCAAGTCGATCCAGTTCGGACCCCTGGACGAGCTGCGCACCCGGGCCGCGGCCCGCGTCGACACCCTGCACGCGGCGGGTACCACCGAGGCCCGCCTGTACGGGGCCGACCCCGACGACGGCGTCGGCGGCATGGGCGCCTTCTTCCTCCTCCTCGACGACCCCGAGGTCTACCGCCTGCCCCCCGATCCGGTGGTGACCACCCGCGACCTCCCCGGGATGTGGCGCTCGGCGGCGGCGGCCGCCGCCACCCTGGCCGTGGGCGTCGCCGCCGCCTTCCTCGGCCGCCGCCGATGACGACGGTCCAACCGCTGGCGACGGCGCCGGTGCGGACGTACTACGGGCGGTCCGTGCTCAAGCGGCCGGTGTGGAAGTGGTACATCCCGGCCTACTTCTTCACGGGGGGCATCGCCGGGGGGTCCGCCCTGCTGGCCGCCGGAGGACGGCTGACCGGCGACCACCGTCTGGCCCGCCGCTGCCTGGTTTCGTCGTCCACCGCCGTCGCCGTCAGTGGCGTCCTCCTCGTGGCCGACCTCGGCCGGCCCCGGCGGTTCCTCAACATGCTGCGGGTGGCCAAGGTCACGTCCCCCATGAGCGTGGGGACGTGGCTGCTGTCCGCCTTCGGGACGTCGGTGGTGGCGGCCACCGCCAGCGAGCTTCTTGGCGTCGGCCGGCGGGCGGGACGGGTGGCGGAGGGCGTGGCGGCCGTGCTCGCCCCCGCCATGGCCACCTACACCGCGGTGCTGATCGCCGACACCGCCGTCCCCGCCTGGCACGACGCCCGCCACCAGCTCCCCTTCGTCTTCGGCGCGGGCGCGGCGGCCAGCTCGGGCGCCCTGGCCGTGATCCTCGTTCCCGAGGCCGACGCCGCCCGGCGCCTGGCCGTCGGGGCGGCGGTCGTCGAGCTGGCCGCGGCCGAGGCCCTCGAACGCGGTCTGGGCGACGTCGGCGAGGCGTACCACCGCGGTCCCGCCCCCCGGCTCAAGCGGCTCTCGGTCGCCGCCACCGCCACCGGCGCGGCCGTCCTGGCCACCGCCGGCCGCCGCCGCCGACTCCCACAACTCGCCGGCGCCCTCCTAGTGCTGGTCGGCGCCGCCGCCCAGCGCTTCGCGGTGTTCCACGCCGGCATCGAGTCGGCCGTCGACCCCGCCTTCACCGTCGGCCCCCAGCGCCAACGGCTCTAGCCGAGACCCTCCCGCGACCCTGGTCCGCTCCCTCCGGGGATCGGCAGATCCACGTCGGCCGCCTCGCAGATCGGGCGCAGGGGCGTCACCGAGGCGTAGCCGTCGGCGACGAGGGCGGCGTCGGTACCCGGCTCGAGCCGGGCGCCGACGTCGGCCACCGTGACCCGCACCCATCCCTCTCCCCGCTCTTCGACGTTGGTCTGCACCGCCCCGAAGGCGGCCAGCCGGGCCCGGCACAGCCCTCGCACGTCCCCCACCTCCACGTTGGGCGCGTTGACGTTGAGCACGAGCGGCTCCCCCGAGCCGAGCCCCGACGGATCGACCACCCAGGGGATGACCTGGGCCGCCACGTGGGCCGCCGTCTCCCAGTGGAGCACCGCCGCTTCCTGGGGCCACCCCGTCTCCAGCGACACCGCCACCCCCGGGCGGCCGAGGGTGGAGCCGGTGAGGGCAGCACCCACCGTGCCCGAGTGGAGGATGGCGTGGCCCGCGTTGAGCCCCCGGTTGATCCCGGAGAGCACGATGTCGGGCGGCGGCCCGAACGCCTCCCGCACCGCCAGCAGGGTGATGTACCCCGGGGCCGCCGCCACCGCGTAGGTCGGCACGTCGTCGAGGCCCTCCAGCCGGCGCTGCTCGACGACGATGCGGTCGTCGTCCCGGACCGCGAGGAGCGACGCGCTGGCACCGCTCGTGTCGTGGAAGGGCGCCGCCACCACCACGTCGAGGCCGAGGCCGACCGCGGTCAGCGCCAGCTGGCGGAGTCCCTCCGACCCGATCCCGTCGTCGTTGGTGACCAGCGCCCGCACCGGCGTCAGCCCTTCCGCACCTTCGGGAGCGTCCTCAGCTCCACGTGCTCCGCCATGCGCAGGATTTCGTCGGCGTCGCCGGTGGCCAGGCCCCGGCGGGTGACGTTGAGGGCGCCGGCGGCGGTGCCGACCCGAAGGGCGGTCGACGGGTCGCGCCCGAGGGCGAGGGATGCGGCGATGCCGGCGGTCATCGAGTCGCCTGCCCCCCGATGGTCGAAGGGCTGCAGGCGGGGGCCGACGATCTCGACCACCCCGCCGTCGACCGCCGCCACCGCCGGTTCGCCGGCGCGGGACACCACCACCAGCCGGGCCCCGTGGCAGAGGTCGTCGATGGCGGCCAGGACGTCGTCGAGATCGTCCGACTTCGCCCGGCCGCAGGCCACCAGCTCCTCGTCGCTCACCTTGAGGACGGTGACGCCCGCCTCCACCACCGCCTCCAGGTAGTCCCCCGCCAGGTCGGCCACCACCGTGCGCCCGTTGGCCGCCAGGTCGACCGCCAGCCGCCGGTAGGTATCGGGGTCGACGGCGGCCCCCGCCTTGGTGGTGCCCCCGAGCACGCAGACGTCGGCCTCCAGGCCCTCCACCAGCATCGACCCGTACAGGTCGTCGACCTCGTGGCGGGACAGAGGCACGGGCGTCGTCTCGGCCACCGGCTCCCGGGACCCGCCCCGCCGGTCGTGGACGTAGGCCGGGTTGTCGCCCGCCACCTCCACCGGGTGGACGTCGACCCCCTCCTGCCCGATCATCTGCCGGACCAGGAAGCCGCTCTCGCCCCCGAACGACCCGCACAGGGTCACCCGCACGCCCAGGGCGGCGATCATCCGGGCCTGCCAGAAGCCCTGGCCCCCGGCGTGGAAGTGGATCTCGGACTCGTCCCCCCGGGCCTCGACGGTGACGGTGAGCACGGGCGCGGGCGCGAACACGGCGGCACGGGCGGCGGCACGGGCGGCGGCAGGCATACGCCGACCGTCCTACCCCGCCAGCCTCAGTCGCCGAACAGGTCGGGCGACGGCTACGCGGGCAGGTTTTCGATGAGGTCGTCGCCCAGCGAGCGCAGTGCGGCCGCCACCGGACGGCCGGCACCCGCCACCACCGTCACCCGGTCGAACGCCTGGGCCGCCTCGGCCGCGTAGCCCCGGGCCACCGCCTTGGCCGCCCCCACCGCCCCGTTTGCCTTCACCAGGGCCCGGGCCTGCTCGACCTCGCTCGCGCTCAGCGGGTTCCCCAGCAGCTTGCGCAGCGATTCGTTCGTCTCCGCGGCCAAGGCCCGGATCACGGGGAGCGTGTAGACGCCCTCCATCATGTCCTTGCCCGCGGGCTTGCCCAGCTCCTCGTCGGTGGCCACCACGTCGAGGATGTCGTCGACGATCTGGAACACCATCCCCACCTGCTGGCCGAAGGCGGTGAACCCGTCGACCCCCTCCCGTGAGTAACCCGACGTCAACGCCCCGATGCGGCAGGCGGTGGACATCAGAGACGCCGTCTTGCCCGAGATGGAGGCCAGGTACGACTCCTCGCTCCGGCTCACGTCGAACGTCTGGGCCAGCTCCCGGACCTGGCCTTCGCACAGGCGACCGATGGTGGCGGCCAGCAGCCCGGCCACCTCCGTCCCCAACGAGGCCGCGATCTCCGACGCCCGGGCCAGCAGGAAGTCGCCGGCCAGGATGGCCACCAGGTTCCCCCACCGGGCGTTGACCGACTCCACGTTGCGGCGGGTGCGGGCCTCGTCCATGACGTCGTCGTGGTAGAGCGAGCCCAGGTGGACCAGCTCCACCGCCACCCCGCCCATGATCACGTCGTCGCTCACCGAGCCGTCGCACCCCGGGGCCAACCGGCCCACCGCCACCGCCAGGGCCGGCCGCAGCCGCTTCCCGCCGGCGCTGATGAGGTGGCTGGCGACCTCGGTCAGGAAGGGGTCGCCCGCCTTGACGCTGTCGACCATCGCCTTCTCGACGCGCTGAAGATCATCCTCCAGGCCGGGAACCAGCAGCAGCGGCGCGGGGCTCACCACGCCTCGACGGTACGCCACGACGGGCGTCGCAGGGAACCCGAGGCGACGGCCAAGCGGAATCGCCGTGGAATCGGTGGCGTTGGGGAAGGAACCACGGGCCGCACCACCGACGTTCCGGTACCGCTTGCCGGATGGTCGCCTATAGACTTCTTTGTCAGGAGCCCGCTGTCCCCGGGAGGGGGTCCACCTTGTTCGAACGATTCACAGACCGAGCCCGACGGGTTGTGGTGCTGGCGCAAGAAGAAGCGCGCCTGCTGAACCACAACTACATCGGCACCGAGCACATCTTGCTCGGACTCATCCACGAGGGCGAAGGGGTGGCCGCCAAGGCCCTCGAGCAGCTCGGGATCTCCCTGGAGGCGGTGCGCACCCAAGTCGAGGAGATCATCGGCCAGGGTGGCTCGTCCCCCAGCGGGCACATCCCGTTCACTCCCCGCGCCAAGAAGGTCCTCGAGCTGTCGCTCCGCGAGGCGCTGCAGCTGGGCCACAACTACATCGGCACCGAGCACATCCTCCTCGGCCTCATCCGTGAGGGCGAGGGCGTGGCCGCCCAGGTGCTGGTCAAGCTGGGGGCCGACCTCAGCCGTGTCCGCCAGCAGGTCATCCAGCTGCTGTCGGGCTACGCGGGCAAGGAGGGCGCCACCACCGGTGGTCCCACCAGCGAGGCCACCCCCACCGGCTCCCTGGTCCTCGACCAGTTCGGCCGCAACCTCACCCAGCTGGCCCGGGAGAAGAAGCTCGACCCGGTCATCGGCCGGGAGCGCGAGATCGAGCGGGTCATGCAGGTCCTGTCCCGCCGCACCAAGAACAACCCCGTCCTGATCGGCGAGCCGGGCGTCGGCAAGACCGCCATCGTCGAGGGCCTCTCCCAGCGCATCGTGGCCAACAACGTGCCCGACACGCTCAAGGGCAAGCAGCTCTACACCCTCGACCTGGGCGCCCTCGTGGCCGGCTCCAGGTACCGCGGCGACTTCGAGGAGCGCCTGAAGAAGGTGCTCAAGGAGATCCGCACCCGGGGCGACATCATCCTGTTCATCGACGAGCTCCACACCCTGGTGGGTGCGGGCGCGGCCGAGGGCGCCATCGACGCCGCGTCCATCCTCAAGCCCATGCTGGCCCGGGGCGAGCTGCAGACCATCGGCGCCACCACACTCGACGAGTACCGCAAGCACCTGGAGAAGGACGCCGCCCTCGAGCGCCGGTTCCAGCCGATCAAGGTCGAGGAGCCCACCGTGGCCCACACGATCGAGATCCTCCGGGGCATCCGCGACCGCTACGAGGCCCACCACCGGGTCACCATCACCGACCAGGCGATCGTGGCCGCGGCCAACCTCTCCGACCGCTACATCTCCGACCGTCACCTGCCCGACAAGGCCATCGACCTCATCGACGAGGCCGGCAGCCGCATGGTGATGCAGCGGATGAAGACGCCCCCCGACTACAAGGAGCTCGAGGAGCAGATCGCCACCGTCCGCAAGGAGAAGGAAGCGGCGATCGAGAACCAGAAGTTCGAGCAGGCGGCCAAGCTGCGCGACCAGGAGAAGACCCTGCTCGACCGCAAGGTGGCCAAGGAGTCGGACTGGAAGGCCGAGGGCATCGACCTGTTCGACGAGGTCGACGAGGAAGCCATCGCCGAGGTGCTGGCCATGTGGACGGGCATCCCCGTCTACAAGCTCACCGAGGAGGAGACGGCCAAGCTGCTCCGGATGGAGGAGGAGCTGCACAAGCGGGTCATCAGCCAGGAGGACGCCATCAAGGCCGTCTCCCAGGCCATCCGCCGCACCCGGGCCGGCCTCAAGGACCCCAAGCGCCCCAGCGGCTCGTTCATCTTCCTGGGCCCGTCGGGCGTGGGCAAGACCGAGCTGGCCAAGACCCTGGCCGAGTTCCTCTTCGGCGACGAGAGCCACCTCATCCAGCTCGACATGTCGGAATACATGGAGAAGCACACCGTGTCCCGGCTGGTGGGCTCGCCCCCCGGCTACGTGGGCTACGAGGAGGGTGGCCAGCTCACCGAGGCCGTCCGCCGCAAGCCGTTCTCGGTGGTGCTCTTCGACGAGATCGAGAAGGCCCACCCCGACGTCTTCAACGCCCTGCTCCAGATCCTGGAGGACGGGCGGTTGACGGATGCGCAGGGCCGCACCGTCGACTTCAAGAACACCGTCATCATCATGACGTCCAACCTGGGCACGGCCGACCTCCGCAAGGCTGCCGTCGGCTTCCAGAAGTCGAGCGAGGCGGTGACGTACGAGAAGATGAAGGAGAAGGTGAACGAAGCGCTCAAGCAGCACTTCCGCCCCGAGTTCCTGAACCGGATCGACGACACCATCGTGTTCCACGAGCTGACCCGGCCCGAGGTCGTCCAGATCGTCGACCTGATGATGAAGCGGCTGAAGACGCAGCTCCTCAGCCAGGGCCTCACCCTCGAGCTCACCGATGCGGCCAAGAACTACCTGGCCGAGAAGGGCTACGACCCCTCGTTGGGCGCCCGTCCCCTGCGTCGTGCGATCCAGCGCGACATCGAGGACGCCCTGTCGGAGCGCATCCTGTGGAAGGAGTTCCGGGCCGGCGAGACGATCATCGTCGATGCCGAGGAGGACAAGATCGTGTTCCGGTCGATCGAGGGCATCGGCGAGCCGCCCCCGGTCGAGATGGTCGAGGCCGGTCCCGCCGAGTAACGCAGGTCTTTCCACCAGCTTCTGCCGAAGGCCCCGGGGTGAGCGCTCCGGGGCCTTCGTCGCGCCCGGGGGCGTGACTCGCCGCTACGGTCGACGGATGCCCCGCCGGACGTGCCTGGCCGTCCTGGTGCTGGTGCTGGCCCTCTTCGGCACCGGCTGCCAGGTCACCCTGTCGGCAGGGATCGAGTTGAAGGCGGACGGGTCGGGCACCATCCGGGCCGGGGTGGGCTTCGACGACGAGGCGTTGGCCGAGATCGGCGACTTGGCGGCCGCGTTGCGGGCCGACGACCTGCGGGCCGCGGGCTGGGAGGTGGTGGGCCCGGCGGAGGAGGACGACGGGCTCACGTGGCTGCGGGCGTCCCGGCCCTTCGACGATCCCGAGGAGGCGGCGGTGGTGGCGGCCCAGTTGAGCGGCCCCGACGGTCCCTTCCGCGACTTCAAGGTCAGCCGGGAGCGGTCGTTGTTCCGGACCCGGACGTCGTTCACGGGGGTGGCCGACCTCACCGCCGGCCTGGCCGGGCTGAGCGACGCCGACCTGCAGGCGGCCCTGGACGACTTCGACCTCGGCCTCGACGTGGAGGGCCTCGAGCGGCGGTTCGGCGACGCCCTGGGCGACCGGGTGAAGGTGGAGGTGTCGGTCAAGCTGCCGGGCAAGATCGAGGCCGAGACGGCGACGGTCGACGACGGGCGGGCGGTGTGGACCCCCGCTCCCGGCGAGCGCATCGAGCTGGTGGCCCAGGGCGACCTCCGGCGGCTGGCCCCCCTCGTGTACGGCTCGCTCGCCCTGGTGGTAGCGGCGCTGGGCCTGGCCGCGGTCGTCCTGCGCACCCGCCAGCGAAGAAGGCTGGCCCGGCGGTAATTTCCCGGTACTTTTCCTGGGCATGTGCCGAAGCATCAAGACCCTGCGCACCCAGGAGACGGTGACCCCGGAGGAGGTGGAGGCGGCCGCCCTCCAGTTCGTCCGCAAGATCAGCGGCTTCCGCCAGCCCTCGAAGGCCAACCAGGAGGCGTTCCAGCGGGCGGTCGCCGAGATCACCGCCACCAGCGACCGCCTGCTGGCCGCCGTGCGCCACTAGCGATCGGCGAGCGCGGCCCGTGCCGAGGGGGGTCGTCGTGGGTCGTGGCCGCCGAGGCGGGGGCGGGCGCGGCCGGGGTCGCCCTGTGGATCCGCGCTCGGGGCCGCCGGAAGGGCGTCCAGGCCTCGGCCGAAGCCTGCTGCCCCGCCTGCCTCGCCCTCGGCCTGCTCGGGCCCAAGGCCTCGGGCCTGGAGGCGCTCACCTGACCGGCGCCCTCGCCCGGCGAACGCTTGACATTTTCCCGTTCGGGCTTAGTCTTGGAAGTTGGCGGCCTGGTTGAGTTTCGGGCCCTGCGAGGGCACATCGATTTCACCCAGAGCGGAGGGCAGAAACTTGGATCTGTTCACGCGCGTCGGCACGGCGCTCGGTATGGGCAGACGGGCCACCTTCGACGACATCGCCGAACTTTCCCGTCGAGACTTTCTCAAGTTGTCGGCCGTGGGGGCCGCCGGATTGGCCCTTGCCGGCTGCACCCAGGAACAGCTCGACGAGATCCTGGAGAACATCGCCAACCGGCCGGTGCGGCGCAACATCAACACCATGACCGACAGCGACCCGATGCTGGTGTCGTACCGAGCGGCGGTGGCGGCCATGAAGGCGTTGCCGGAGAGCAACCCCCGGAGTTGGCAGGCGCAGGCCAACATCCATGACAACTTCTGCCCCCACGGCAACTGGCACTTCCTGGCGTGGCACCGGGCCTACCTCTGGTACTTCGAGGAGATCTGCCGGGAGCTGTCGGGCAACAACGAGTTCGCCCTGCCCTACTGGAACTGGCAGAACGACCGGCAGATCCCGGCCGCCTTCTGGGGTGGAGCATCCAACCCCCTCTTCGAGTCGGATCGGAATGCCACCGCATCATCGACCATCGTCTCCGGCGTGTACGCACCCAGCTACATCGAGAACATCCTCGACGAGACCAACTTCGAAGTGTTCGCCAGTGCCGCCATCGCCGCCGGGGCCAATCCCCACACCACGTCCGCCCCCCAGGGTCCGCTCGAGTCGGGCCCCCACAACTCGACCCATGGCTTCGTCGGAGGGATCATGGGTACGTTCCAATCACCTCGCGACGCGATCTTCTGGACGCACCACAACATCATCGATGCCATCTGGGTCGATTGGAACATCAAGCGGAACAATCCCAACACGAACAACTCGGCCTGGAACCACACCTTCACCGAGTTCGTCGACCGTCACGGCAATCCGGTGTCGGTCACGTCCCTGACGACCACGTTGTTCCCTCTGTTCAACTACCGGTTCGACGACCCAGCTCTGGGGGTGCCGTAAACATGGGCCAGGCGACGCGCAAAGGCGAACCCACCACCGAGAAGGAAGCCCAGGACCTGAAACGCTTCCTCGAGGACGGCGCGCAGACGAGCATCGAGGAGATCGACCGCTTCGAGGGGGCCGCCGGGGTGACGGCGGCGCTGGACAAGCCCGTCTCCGTGCCGGTCCGGGTGGAGATGCCGGAGTTGAGCAGCCGCATCAAGGAGGCCGACGACAACCAGGTGTTCCTCACCGTCAACGTCGACCGGGTCGAGGCCGCCACCGAGAGCATGGTGCACGTCTTCCTGAACAAGGACGACGCCAACGCCAAGACCCTGCTGAGCGACTCCCACTACGTCGGCAGCTTCGCCTTCTTCTGCCAGCGGGTCGACGCCAACAGCTTCGTGTGCGACATCGGCAGCGGCGAGAAGACCGAGCTCCAGTTCCGCTTCAACGTCACCTCGGCCCTCCGCAACGTGGAGGAGAAGGGGGCGCCCCGGGTCACGTTCGTGGTCGTCCCCATCGACGGTCGCCAGCCGCGGGCGGCGGGGGTCGGGCTCAGCGCCGTCGGCCTCAGCCTGGCGAAGTCCGTGGTCAAGCGGTAGTTGGCCGGCAGGACGGCGGCGAGGCTGGTCGCGGTTGTCCTCTTGGCCGCCATCGGCGGTTGCGGTGACGACGGCGACGATCCACCGGACCCCACGCCGGCCACCACCACCTCCTCCGTGCGCCCCACCGTCGCCCTCACGCCGACCACGCCCGAGGTCCGCCTGGAGCCGACCATCTCCGGGGCGGCGGAGGTGCTCGACCTGCTCATCGGCCCGGTCGTGAACCCCACGCGGGCCGGCTTCCGGGTCCGGGTGGAGCTGGAGACGGTCGACGGGGAACGCTCCACCTACGGTCTGGGCGAGGTGAGCACCTTCCCCGTCGACGCGCCCGGCCAGTTCGCCCTCCGGCTGCCCGACGAAGCCGTCCGCCAGCTCGCCACCGCCGACCGCACGGCGACGGTCGTGCTGCGCCTCGAGCCGGTCGCGGCCGACATGCCGCTGCCCGAGTCTCTCCGGCTGGTGGTGGCGTCCGCCCGCCTCCGCCCGGCATAGCCCGGCCCGCCGGCCGTCCGGGGGGGCATCCTCGTCGCTGTCGCACCCCCTCGGTAGGTTGCGGTGGCATGGGACGGGTGAGGACGACGTACCGGTGCTCCGACTGCGGGGCGGAGGCGGCCAAGTGGTCGGGGCGGTGTCCCGGCTGCGGCAATTGGAACTCGATGCACGAGGAGATCGCCCCGCCGGGTGACGACGGCGGGCCGGCCCGCACCCGGTCCCGCCCGCCGCGGGTCACCCCCGCGGCCACGGCCATGCCGATCTCCGAGGTCGACGTCGACGCCTGGGAGCCCCGGGCCACCGGCATCCCCGAGCTCGACCGGGTGCTCGGCGGCGGGCTCGTCCCCGGCTCGGTCACCCTCATCGGCGGCGAGCCGGGCATCGGCAAGTCCACCCTGCTCCTCCAGG
This sequence comes from uncultured Acidimicrobiia bacterium, assembly GCA_963829165.1. Lineage (GTDB taxonomy): Bacteria > Actinomycetota > Acidimicrobiia > Acidimicrobiales > AC-14 > JAXDMK01. The sequence continues at coordinate 72,803 of CAWHIC010000025.1, forward strand.
CCCTGGCGGCCATGGCCGGCGCCTCCCAGCGGTGCCTGTTGGTGTCGGCCGAGGAGTCGGCCCAGCAGGTGCGGGTGCGGGCCGAGCGCCTCGGGGCCCTCCACCCCCGGCTGTGGCTCCTGTCCGAGGCCGAGCTGCCGGCCATCATCACCGCCCTCGACGAGGTGGCGCCCGCGATCGTGGTCGTCGACTCGATCCAGACCGTCTTCGACCCCGACCTGTCGTCCGCCCCCGGCACCGTCACCCAGGTGCGGGAGTGCGCCCACCGCCTGGTACGGGTGGCGAAGGAGCGCAACCTGGCCATCGTCCTGGTCGGCCACGTCACCAAGGACGGGGGCCTGGCCGGGCCCCGGGTGCTCGAGCACGTGGTCGACACCGTCCTCTCCTTCGAGGGCGAGCGCCACCACGCCCTGCGCCTGCTGCGGGCCACCAAGCACCGCTTCGGGTCGAGCAACGAGCTGGGACTGTTCGAGATGACCGGCACCGGGCTGGAAGGTGTGCCCGACGCCGGCGCCCTCTTCCTCGCCGACCGCCGCCCGGGCACCCCCGGCTCGGTCGTCGTCCCCACCCTCGACGGCCAGCGGCCGCTCCTGGTCGAGCTGCAGGCGCTGGTGGCGGCCACGCCCACCACCATCCCCAACCCCCGGCGGTCGGCCCAGGGGGTCGACGGCGGTCGGCTGGCCCTCCTCTTGGCCGTGCTCGACCGCGAGCTCCACCTCAGCCTGGCCACCACCGACGTCTTCGCCCTGGCCGTGGGCGGCGTCCGGGTGGTGGAGCCGGGAGCCGATCTGGGCCTGGCCCTGGCCGTCGCCTCGTCCGCCTACAACCAGGCCCTGCCCGGCGATCTGGTGGCGTGCGGCGAGATCGGCCTGGGCGGCGAGCTGCGCCTGGTGGGGCAGACGCCGCGGCGGCTGGCGGAGGCGGCCCGCCTCGGCTTCACCACCGCGGTGGTGCCCGCATCGGCCCCCGACCCGCCCCCCGGGGTGCGAGCGATACGGGCCGCCACCCTCGTCGAGGCCATGGGTCGGGTGGGTCTGAGCAGGTAGAATGCGTCCGTGAGTCCACGGCTGGGGGCGCGATAATGCCTATCCGGCGCGACGTCGCCCTCATCGATGCCCTGGCCATGGTCGCCCCTGGCACCCCCCTGCGCGACGGTCTCGACCGCATCCTCCAGGGCAACCGGGGGGCCCTGATCGTGGTGGGCGACGGTCCTGAGGTGCTCGCCATCTGCTCCGGTGGCTTCCTGCTCGACGCCGAGTACAGCCCCCAACGGCTCTCCGAGCTGGCCAAGATGGACGGCGCCATCATCCTCGCCGCCGACGCCAGCCGCATCGCCCGGGCCAACGTCCATCTCGTCCCCAACCCCAACGTGCCCACGTCGGAGACCGGTACCCGCCACCGCACGGCCGAGCGGGTGGCCCGCTCCATCCACGTGCCGGTGATCTCGGTGTCGGAGGACCAGTCGGTGATCGCCGTCTACTACGCCACCACCAAGCACCCGTTGGAGCTCAGCGCCCGCCTCCTGAGCCGGGCCAACCAGGCCCTGCAGACCCTCGAGCGCTACAAGAACCGCCTCGACGCGGTGTCGGGCTCGCTCTCCGCCCTCGAGGTGGAAGACCTGGTCACGGTGCGCGACGTGGTCACCGTCCTGCAGCGCACGGAGATGGTGCGGCGCATCGCGGAGGAGATCCACGGCCACATCCTCGAGCTGGGAACCGACGGCCGCCTCATCCGCCTCCAGCTGGAGGAGCTGCTGGGCGGAGTCGAAGACGACCGCCGGCTGGTGATCAAGGACTACTTCCACGCCGACGCCGGCTGGCACCTGGCCGACGCCATGGAGGGCCTGGCCGACCTCAGCACCGAGGACCTGCTCGACCTCAAGTCGGTCACCGCCGTCCTGCACCTGTCGGGCAACGCGGCCGAGCTCGACGCCGGCCTCCAGCCCAAGGGCTACCGCCTGCTGCACAAGATCCCCCGGCTGCCGGAGGCGATCGTCGAGCGCATCGTCGAGCGCTTCGCCACCCTGCCCAAGATCCTGCGGGCCACCGTCGACGACCTCGACGAGGTCGAAGGCGTGGGCGAGAGCCGGGCCCGGGCCATCCAGGAAGGTCTGTCCCGCCTGGCCGAGGCCAGCGTCCTCGACCGCTATGGATGAGCCCGATGCATGAGCCCTGCATTGGCCAAATGAATGACCGCGGGCTCGCAAAACGCGGGTCAGTTGGTGTACAGGCGCGTTCCCTGGCACTCTTGAGTTGTCCCCACCAGCACTTTTCTCTCCGGGAGCCGTATGCCCTTCGATGTAGGTGACAAGGTCGTTTACCCCCACCACGGGGCCGCGGTCATCGAGCGGCGGGAACGTCGGGATGCCTTCGGCGCCGATCGGGAGTACCTCGTCCTGCGCCTCGCCTACGGCGACCTCACCCTCATGGTGCCGGCCGACAACACCGAAGAGGTCGGCCTGCGGGAGGTCATCAACGACGAAGAGGTCGAGGAGGTGTTCGCCGTCCTTCGCAAGAAGGAGGCGCGCATGCCCACCAACTGGTCGCGGCGGTTCAAGAACCACGTCGAGAAGCTGAAGTCGGGCGACATCTACCAGGTGGCCGAAGTGGTGCGGAACCTCTCCATCCGGGAGAAGGACAAGGGCCTGTCCGCGGGCGAGAAGCGCATGCTCACCAAGGCCCGCCAGATCCTCGTGTCCGAGCTCACCTTCGCCCTCAGCGTCACCGAGGAAGAGGCCGAGGCCAAGCTCGACGAGGCTCTTCCGTAAAGGGCACTTCCGTGAAGGGCTCTCCCGTAAGGGCGCTCCCGTAGCTCGCCCTCCGGCTCCCGGGCGAGGAACGCCCCCGCGCCGCCAGAAACCCGGCTCCGCTCCCGCTCCCAGCCGACAGCCGCGCCCCGATCGAGCGCCGCGCCCCCGGCCGGCGGCCAAGACCAGCGACAGGGAGCGGCCCGTCACCCGAGACCGGGACGAGAAGGACGGCGTCGGCGGGCAGCAGGTGGAGGGTCGCCAGGCGGTGGCCGAGCTCCTCCGGGCCGGTCGCCGGAAGGTCTACGACGTGTGGCTGGCGGAGGGCGTCGACCAGTCGCCGATCCTCGACCAGATCGTGGCCGACGCCGAACGGCGACGGGTTCCCATCCGCCACACGGCCCGCGTCGTCCTCGAGCGGGAGGCCGTCACCGACGCCCCCCAAGGCGTGCTGGCCCACGCCGCACCCCTCGACGAGGCCGACCTCGACGAGCTGTGCCGGCCATCGGGCGCCGGCGCCCACGCCGAGGTCGTCCCCTTCCTCCTCGCCCTCGACGGGGTCACCGACCCCCGCAACCTGGGCGCCCTCCTGCGCAGCGCCGACGGGGCGGGAGCCACCGGCGCCATCCTCACCCGCCGCCGGTCGGCCCACGTCACCGCCGCCGTCACCAAGGCCGCGGCCGGCGCGGTGGAGCACGTCCCCCTGGCGGTGGTGCCCGGGCTCCCCTCGGCCCTGGTCCGGGCCAAGGAGCTCGGCTGCTGGGTGGTGGGCCTGGCCGACGACGGCGACCTCAGCCTGTTCGACCTCAACCTGGCCACCGAACCCCTCGTCCTGGTGGTCGGTTCCGAGGGTGACGGCCTGTCCCGGCTCGTCCGCCAGCGGTGCGACGTGGTGGCGTCGATCCCCATGGCCGGCGCCCTCCCGTCGCTCAACGTGGCCACCGCCGGCACCCTTGCCCTCTACGAAGTCGCCCGCCGGAGGGCCGCGCCCGCCTGAAGATATCCGGGGGAGGGGTTGCATCGTTCACGTCCGCGCAAGACAATCGTCACGCACACCGTCATCGCACCAGGCGTCGTTTCCCGGCAGGAGCACGATTGGCTGTCCCCCGCAACCCAGCCGCACTTCTCGGGGAAGCCACCGACGACACCCTGGTGGAGCGCTGCCAGCGGGGCGAGGAGCAGGCCCTCAACCTCCTTTTCGAGCGCTACCGGCGCTTCGCCCACAGCAAGGCCCGGGGCTACTTCATCGCCGGCGGCGACCTCGACGACCTCGAGCAGGAGGGCCTGATCGGGCTGTTCAAGGCCGTCCGCGACTACCGGCCCGAGCGGGAGGCGTCGTTCCGGGGTTTCGCGGAGATGTGCATCACCCGCCAGATCATCACCGCGGTCAAGACCGCCACCCGCCAGAAGCACCTCCCCCTGAACCAGTACGTGTCCCTGTGGGGCCTGCGGGTGGTCGACGACCCGGTCGAGCGCCTGGTCGAGGAGCTGCCCCACCACCAGGTGGCCGACCCGGCCGACGAGCTGGTGTCGTCGGAGGCCTTCGCCGACATGCAGGCGTCGTTGGCCCGGATGCTGTCGGAGCTGGAGGTCGACGTTCTCACCCTCTACGTCGAGGGACGGTCGTACCTGGAGATCGGTGAGCGCCTGGGCCGGGAGACGAAGTCGATCGACAACGCCATCCAGCGGGTCAAGCGCAAGCTGGAGACCCACCTCGCCCTGCGGCGGGCCGACAGTTCCGATGGTGCCGCGCCCGCCGTCGCCTGATCGGAGCCGCCCGCCTACGAAACGAGCCGGTGGTCGGATTCGAACCGACGGCCTGACGATTACAAATCGCCTGCGCTACCGGACTGCGCCACACCGGCCGGAGCGCCCAGGCTACCGAAGGGCCGGCGGGGGGATGGCCGGATAGCCTGACGGGGTGCGACGAGGCCGACCCCCCGCGGCCCCGATCGCCACCGCGGTCGGTGCGCCCACCGGTGGGATCGCGGGGGTGCTTGATCTTGGGTCTCCCGGAGGGCAGCCTGACTGCCAATGGCACTCTCCGACCGCGACCGGGCGATCCTCGACTTCGAGCGGGCCTGGTGGCAGGAGGAGGGCTCTAAGGAGGCGGCCATCCGTCATCGGTTCGCGCTGTCCCCGGCCCGCTACTACCAGGTGCTCGGCGTCCTGCTCACCTCGCCCGAGGCCCTCGCCTACGACCCGATGGTGGTCCGTCGGCTCCGGCGCCTGCGGGTCGACCGCCGCCGGGCCCGCATCGAGGGCCGCCCCGCCGAACGCCGGTCCCGGTGACCGGGTGACCCTGCCGGCGGCGGCATGACCTCCACTCTCCCCGTGACTGCCCCGCCCGGTTTCCCGCAGTGAACCAGCCCGCCAACCGGCCCGCATCCGCCGGCGGCAGCGCGGGGGGCAAAGGCGCCTTCCTGCTGGTCGTCGCCGCCATCCTGGGCATCGTCCTCCTCCAGGCCTTCGACACCGACTTCGACGGCGGCGGCGGCGTGGGCATCGACGTGGGCGACACCACCATCCCCGCCGGCGGCTCCACCGGCTCCACCGTCCCCTCCGGGGTCACCACCCCCACCACCAGCGGCATCGCCCGCCGGGCCCCGGCCGACGTCTCCGTCCTGGTGGCCAACGGGGCGGGCATCAAGGGGCTCGGCAGCCAGACCGCCGACCAGCTCAGGACCCTGGGCTACAACACGCTGACCGCGGTCGATGCCACCAAGGCCCTCGAGGCCACCAGCGTCCAGTACGCCGAGGGCTACCAGACCGAGGCCGCGGCCATCGCGCTCACCCTGGGCCTGCCCGGCACCGCCGCCCAGCCGCTCAACTCCCCCGCCGTCGCCGACACCCAGGGCGCCAACGTCGTCGTCCTGCTGGGCGCCAACATCGCCGGCGGCGTCGCCACCACCACCTCCACCACCGTCGCCTGAGTCACCCCGCCGGGGCGCCGCCGTCGGCCGGCGCAGGGCGCAGGCGGCCGGCGCGGCTACTCCAGCCGGCGGGTCTCGGAGCGGATCTCCACCGTCATGGTTCCCGTCACCGGGGCCGCGTCGTCGCCCCCGGGACCGGTGAGGGTGAGCTGGAAATCGCCCTTGGTCAGCGACGAGGCCTTCTGCACCGAGCCGTCCGACAAGGCCCGGGTGGCGGAGGCGCTGGTCGTCTCCACCCCCTCCAGGGCGACGGTGATGTTGCCCACCTTGCTCGAGCTCACCAGCGGCAGCCGGGTCTCGGATTGGAGCGACGCCACCTTGCGCCCACCCGACGAGCCCACCTTCACCAGCTTGCCGGTGCCCTCGAAGTGGGCCTCCACACCCCCCGGGAGGACGGGTGTGGTGTCGATCTTCCACTTCTCGCCCGGCGCCATCATCTTCAACGGCGGCGCGGCCGCGGCGGCGGGGAGGAACTCGGGGAAGGCGAGGGGACCGAGCACGCTCGGCGGCAGGCCCTCGACCGTCTCCACGCCCGACAGCTGGGCCGCCCGGTCGAAGCGGACGACGAAGCTGCGGTCGGGCGACCCCGCCCGGCGCAGGACCACCTGCAGCTTCACCTCCTCCGGCCCCGCCTCCAACACCGTGTCGGTGGCCTCCAGGGTGGCCTCGTCGACCGAGCGCTCGGGGGCGGCGGTGCCGAGCTTGGTGACGGTGGTCGACTTGACCTTGAGCTCGTAGCGGAAGCTGTCACCCACCTTCGGCCGGAACGCGACCTGGACCTTGTCGTGGCTGCACGAGGTGAGGGCGGAGGCGAGCAGGAGAGCCCCCGCCAGCAGGAGGAGCGGCCGGGAATACCGGTGGGGACGGGGCACCGCGGCAAAGATACCGGTATGGCCAGGTCGCGTGACGTCCGGGGTGTGATCGCGGACTTCAGCGACCACGCCGCGTCGGCCGGCGTGTTCTCCGATTTCGACGGCACCCTGGCCCTCATCGTCGACGATCCGACGTCGGCCCGCCCCCTTCCCGGCGCGGCCGACGCCCTCGCCGCCCTCGCTCGGGGCTACGCCCGGGTGGGGGTGATCTCGGGCCGACCCGGCGCCTTCCTGTCCGAGCACCTTGGTCGACGGGGCCTCTCCCTCACCGGTCTGTACGGGCTGGAGGTGGTCACGCCCGAGGGGGTGCGACCGGTAGCGGCGGCCAAGCGCTGGCGGAGCGTGGTCGACGAGGTCGCGGCCCGGGCCGAGGCCGAGCTGCCCCCCGCCCTGGGCGTCGAGCGCAAGGACCTGTCGGTGGCCATCCACTTCCGGGTCTCCCCCGGTTACGCCGACTTGGCGAGGGAGTGGGCGACCGAGGCCGCGGCCCGGTCGGGCCTCGCCGTCCACCCGGCCCGCATGTCGTTCGAGCTGCGCCCCCCGCTCCCCCACGACAAGGGGCTGGTGCTGGCCGAGGCCGCGGCCGGGCTCACCCACGTCCTGTTCGCAGGCGACGACCGGGGCGACCTGGAGGCCTTCGACGCCCTCGACCGTCTCGCCGCGGAAGGAGACGTCACCGTGACCCGGGTGGCGGTGCGCAGCTCCGAGGCCCCATCCGAGCTGCTGGAACGGGCCGACGTCGTCGTGGAGGGCCCGGAGGGCGTTCTCAGCCTGCTCCAGGCCCTGGCCCCGAAGGATGCCGGGGATCGGGCCCCGGTGGGCGCCCCGCCGCCCCCCGCGACCCAGACCGAGACCCAAACTCAGACCGGGACGTAGCGGCCGCCGCCAGCTGGTCGTCGAGCCAGTCCCGGGGGACGCGGGCCTCGGCCGCCTTGCGCAGGGCGGCGGCGTGGGCGGCCCGTTCGCCGGCCGCCATGGTGAGTGCGATCGACAGCACGTCGGACGTGCCGGCCACGTCGAACGGGTTCACCTCCAGGGCGGTGCCGCCCAGCTCGTCCCAAACCCCCGCCTCCCGGCTGAGGGCCAGGACGCCGTCGTGGCGGTTGAGGAGGGCCCCCTCCTTCGCCACCAGGTTGAGGCCGTCGCGCACGGGGTTGACCAGCAGCACGTCGTAGCGGACGAGGGCGGCGACCGACGCGCTGTAGTTGTCCGACGTGTCGAGCACGATCGGGTCCCAGCCCGGCGTCGCCCACCGGTCGTTGAGGAGACGGGCCAGGCCCTCCACCTCCTGGCGGTAGGCCAGGTACTCGGGCAGCGACTCCCGGGACGGGTAGGCCTGGGCCAGGAAGACCACCCGGCCCCGCCACTCGGGCCGGGTGCGGAGCAGGTCGTCGAAGGCCAGGAAGCCCCGCAACAGGTTCTTGGAGAGCTCGATGCGGTCGACCCGGGCGATCAGCAGCCGACCGGCCAGCATCTCGTCGAGGCGGGCGACCTCGGCCGCGCACGCATCGGACGCGGCCACCTCCGCTATCTCCGCCTGGTCGGGGGCGATGGGCGACACGAACGTGGTCGGCGTCCACCCCAAGACCTCCGAGCAGCAGGCGCCGAAGTTGTCGGCCCACCGTTGGGCGTGGAACCCGCAGGCGGTGTGGCTGGCCATGCCTCCCAGCAGCTCCTCGGCCACGGCCCCCGGCAGCACCCGCAGCAGGTCGGGGTTGCAGAACGGGGTGTGGGTGAAGTGCACCGCCCGCAGGTCGGGGCGCTCCTGGGCCAGCCACGTGCCCACCAGCGACAGGTGGTAGTCCTGGACCAGGACGACCGCGCCCTCCTCGGCCTGGTCGATGACGGCCCGGGCGAAGGCGTGGTTGACGTCGCGGTAGGCGGCCCACGCCTCGGCCCACCGGCGGTCGAGACGGGGACGCCGGGACAGGTCGAACAGGCCGTGGTGCAGGAACCACAGGGTGGCGTTGGAGACCACGTCGTAGGCCATGCGGTAGGCGTGGGGGTCGACGGCGAGGGTGTGGACCCGGAACCCCTTGGCGTCGACCACGCCCCCGGCCGCCGCCTCCCGGTCCTCGTCGCTCATCGCCGCCGCGATCCACGTGGCCCCCACGTCGCGCACCATCGGCCCCAGGCTCGAGACGAGCCCCCCTCCGCCCCGGCTGGCGACCAGGTCGCCGTCGCCGTCGTCGTCGCGGGAGAAGGAGAGCGGCCCCCGGTTGGAGACCATCACGATCGGATGGGCGGGAGCCGGAGCGGCCGAATGGGCCGGAGGCGGCGAGGCCGGCGGGTTGGCGTCGCCCATGGGCCACGATAACGCCGTGGGAACGCCCCCCAGACTGGTCGCCGCGCCGGACAAGTTCCGGGGGACGGCCACCGCGGCCCAGGTGGCGACGGCCGTGGCCCACGTCGCCGAGCGCTTCGGGTGGACGTGCGACCAGGCCCCCGTGGCCGACGGCGGCGAGGGGACGTTGGAGGCCCTCGGCGGGACGCCTCGCCACACGACCGTCCACGGACCGCTCGGCCAGCTGGTCGACGCCGAGTGGCGGATGCAGGCCGACGGCACCGCGGTGGTCGAGATGGCCCGGGCGTCGGGGCTCGACCTCCTGGGCGGGCCCGACCTCAACGATCCCCTGCGGGCGTCGACCCGGGGCACGGGCGAGCTCATCGCGGCCGCCCTCGACGCCGGCGCCACCCGGGTGATCGTGGGCGTGGGCGGGTCGGCCACCACCGACGGCGGACTGGCCGCCCTCACCGCCATCAACCCCACCCGCCGCCTGCGGGGAGCGGTCGAGGTGCTGGTGGCGTGCGACGTCACCACCCGCTTCGTCGACGCGGCCGAGGTCTTCGGTCCCCAGAAGGGCGCCACCCCGGCCCAGGTGGCCCTGCTCCGCCGCCGCCTCCAACGCCTGGCCGAGGTCTACGATGCGCGACTACGACGTCGACGTCCGTGACCTACCGGGGTCGGGCGCGGCCGGCGGCCTGGCCGGAGGACTGGCGGCCGCGGGCGCGATCCTCGTCCCCGGCTTCGAGCTGGTGGCGGAGAGCCTCGATCTGGCCGACCGCATCGCCGGGGCCGACCTGGTGGTCACCGGCGAGGGACACCTCGACGCCGAGTCCTTCGCGGGCAAGGCGGTGGGCGGGGTGATCGGCCTGGCGGCGGCCGCGGGCGTGCCCGTCCTGGTGGTGGTGGGCGGGGTCGAGCACGACGAGGTCCCGGCCCACCTGCTCCCGCCGGACGTGACCGTCGTGTCCCTCGTCGAGCGCTTCGGACTGGAGGAGGCCACGTGGGACCCGATCGGCTGCGTCGACGCGGTGGTCGCCGCCGAGCTCGCCCGCCGGTAATCGCTCTTAGGGGCAGGTGACGGGCCGGGCCCGACCCACCCGGTACTCCTCCACCTCGACGATGGGCGGCCGCTCGGCCACCCCCGCCGGGTCCCATCCGGGCCGGTCCTCCACGCCCGCCCGCAGCAACGCCACCCGCAGCACGGCCGTGGCCTGGGCCCCCAGCTCGTCCAGAGGGCGGTTGCGGTGGGTGCGGACGCCGAGGTCGGCCTGGGCGATGCTCCCGGCGCCGAAGCGGGCGGCCACGTCGACCAGCAGGGCCAGGTCGACGCCGTAGCCCTGCACGAACGGCACCTGCTCCAACACCTCCCGCCGGGCCGCGAACTCGCCCCCCAACGGTTGGCGCACGAAGGCCAGCTCGGGGAAGAAGAGCCGGATCATGGGCCGGGCCACCAGCTCCGTCACCCGCCCACCCCCGCCGGGACGCTCGTAGTAGCCCTTGACCAGGCCCACGTCGGGGTCCCGGGCCAGCGGCGCCAGCAGCCCGGTCACGAAGTCGGGGTCGAAACGGAGCAGGTCGGCGTCGAGGAACACGAGGAGGTCGCCGCAGGCCACGTGGAGCGCCTTCCACAGGGCCTCGCCCTTGCCCGTCCCCGGCCCGACCGAGGGCAGCACGTCGTCCGCCGCCGCCACCACCGCCCCCGCGGCCGCGGCCGCCGCCGCCGTACCGTCGGTGGACCCGTCGTCGATCACGACCACCTCGTCGACCACGCCCCGCCGCTCCACCAGCTCCCGCACGACGGCGGCCACGATGGGTCCGACGGTGGCCTCCTCGTCGCGCGCCGGCAGGCACACGGAAACGCGGCCAAGGACTGGGATCGGGGCCACGACGGCATGCTCCCGCCTCCCCTATGATGATGGCAACTCATCCAGAGCGGTCGAGGGACCGGGCCCGACGAAACCGCGACAACCAGTACGCCCCGCCACCCGGCGGGAAACGACCAGGTGCCACCGCCCGGAACGATGATCAGGAGAGAAACATGTCCTTCGTCGAGGGTCTTCGATGTCGTGAGTGTGGGCGCGCCTTCCCGGCGGAGGCGCTCCACGTGTGCGACTGGTGCTTCGGCCCGCTCGAGGTCAGCTACGACTACGACGCCATCGCCGCCGTCACCACCCGGGCGTCGATCGCGGCCGGGCCGACGTCGATCTGGCGCTACGCCAACCTGCTCCCCGCCGTCAACGACGGCGCCGTCGACCTGGGCGCCGGCTTCACCCCCCTGGTCCGGGCCGACCGCCTGGCCGCCCACCTGGGCCTGGGCGAGCTGTGGCTCAAGAACGACACCCTCAACCCCACCGGGTCGTTCAAGGACCGGGTGGTGGCAGTCGCCCTGGCCCGGGCGAGGGCCATGGGCTTCAAGGTGGCCGCCTGCGCGTCCACCGGCAACCTGGCCAACTCGGTGGCGGCCCACGCGGCCCGGGCCGGGATGCGCCACGTGGTCTTCATCCCCGCCGACCTCGAGCAGGGCAAGGTCATCACCACCGCCGTCTACGGCCCCAACCTGGTGGCGGTGGAGGGCAGCTACGACGACGTCAACCGGCTGTGCGCCGAGCTTGCCTCCGAGCGGCCGACGTGGGCGTTCGTCAACGTCAACCTCCGCACCTACTACGCCGAGGGCTCCAAGACCCTGGCCTTCGAGACGGCCGAGCAGCTGGGCTGGGAGACCCCCGACCACGTGGTCGTGCCCGTCGCCTCCGGCTCGCAGCTGACCAAGATCGCCAAGGGCTTCCAGGAGCTGTGGAAGGTGGGACTGCTCGACGAGGAGCCCCACGTGCGCATCTCCGGGGCCCAGGCCGAGGGCTGCTCCCCGGTGGCCACCGCCTTCATGGAGGGCCACGACTTCATCCGCCCGGTCAAGCCCAAGACCATCGCCAAGTCGCTCGCCATCGGCAACCCGGCCGACGGCTTCTACGCCCTGGAGACGGTGCGGGCGAGCGGCGGGGCGCTCACCTCCGTCACCGACGACGAGATCCGGGCCGCCATCCTGCTGCTGGCCCGCACCGAGGGGATCTTCGCCGAGACCGCGGGCGGCGTCACCGTCGCCACCCTGGCCAAGCTGGCCGCCTCGGGCGTCGTCCGGAGCGACGAGCGGGTGGTCGCCTACATCACCGGCCACGGGCTCAAGACGCTGGAAGCCATCGCCCCCCTCGTCAGCCCCACCGTCACCATCGCCCCCACGATGGCCGCCTTCGAGGCAGCCATGGGCCCATTAGAGGAGATCGGCTGAGATGGCCACCGTCCGCATCCCGACCCAACTGCGCACCCTGTCGGGGGGCGAGGGCGAGGTCAAGGTCGACGGCACCACCGTGGGCCAGATCCTCGGCGCCCTGGAGACCGCCCACCCCGGCTTCAAGGAGCGCCTCTTCGGCGACGACGGCCAGCTCCGACGCTTCGTGAACGTCTTCGTGGCCGACGAGGACATCCGCTTCGCCCAGGGCCTCGACACCGCCGTCGGCGACGGCCAGACGGTCTCGATCATCCCCGCGGTGGCCGGCGGCTGACCCGGACGCCTCCTTTTCCGGAGGCCGCTCGATAACCTTGAGGAAATGAACGAACGGCGGCGGTGGGACGCGTTCATTTCCTATGGCCATAGCGACGGCGAATGGGTCCGAGTGTTGGCCTCCAACCTCCACCGCGAGGGCTTCGAGATCTTCCTCGACATCTGGGAGGTCGGAGGGGGCGATCGGGTCACGGGACGTTTGGAGGAGGGCCTCCGCCACTCTCGGAATGGGATCCTCGTGTGCAGCCCCGAGGCTCTAGCCCGACCATGGGTGATCGAGGAATACGAGGTGTTGCTGCGCCAAGCGGTGCAAGAACCGAGCCGTCGCCTTATCCCGGTACTCATGGCCGACACTGAGCTCCCTCCGTTCCTGGCGAACCGGCGGTGGGTGGACTTCCGCAGCGCGACGACCGAGGCCTTGTACAACGCCGCCCTGGCCGAACTCATCCGAGGCCTGCGGGGTCAGTCGGAGGCTGAGCGCCCCGATCGGGCCAGCAGCCGCGAATGGCCGGCCTCGGCCTCGGGAAGGGTCCGCCCCGCAGGACAGATGTCTTTGACGCTGCAGCTGTCACGCACGGCGGTGACCCTTACGGGTGGCGGCGAAGAGGTCACCCAACGACCACGCGGTCTCCAGCGCGGCACTCGAGATGCGGTGCTCGATCTTGCCCGGCTGCGATCTCGCCACGATGCGGACGCCGCCGTCGTCCACCGCGGCCCGACCGGCCAGACAGTCGACGGCGTTTTGGCCGATGTCGGGCGACGCCTGACCGCGGACTTCCTGGGCGGAGCTGTGGGGGAGGCCCTGGCCGCCCGAGTGGCGCAAGTCGAGTCCCTCGGCGAGCGCGCTGAGCTCGGTCTTGACGTCGAGGCCGAGCTCACCGACCTACCGTGGGAGTCGCTGGTCCTACCCGGCCCCGACGGCACCGTGCCTGACATCGGAGGCTCAGCGCTCGTCCTCCATCACAACCTCGCGGTCTACCGAGCCGTCTCGGGCCTGGGCCCGACGCCGGCCTACAAGGTGCGAGGTCCCCTGCGAATCCTCGTCGCTATCGGCAGCCCAGAGTCCCAGAATCAGGCCGGCGAGCTGCTGAACTACGAGGCCGAACTAGCAAGAATCGTCCGCTCCGTTGAGGACGCCCGTCGGGGCGGCAGCGCCTACGTGCGAGTCCTCCATAGGGGCACGCTGGCCGCCATCAAACGGGCCCTGGCCGAGGACCCCGAGGGCTTCCACGTCCTCCACCTGTCGTGCCACGCCGGCCCCGGCGTGCTGATCCTCGAGGACGAGGACGGCAAGGAAGACAGGGTGACCGCGGCCCGGTTGGTCGATGAGGGTGTGCCGGCGGGCAGCGATCTACCGCTGGTGATGCTCGCCGGGTGCGCTACCGGTCTCCAGGTGCCCGCCACCGAGGGAAAGGCCGCGCTGGTCAGCATGGCGGAGGACCTGACCCGCCGGGGAGTACCTCAGGTCCTCGCCATGCAGGCTCCCGTGAGCGATCTCTATGCCACAGAGCTGGCCGGCGAGCTCTACCGCTGGCTGGCAACCGCCCAGGACACCGACACCCTGGTGGCCCTGGCCGAGGCCCGACGCGCCTGCGAACGGCGTCGCCAGAAGCTCCCGCCGGAATCACCCCGGCGAGGTTCGCCGGAGTGGGCCACACCGGCGCTACTCGTACGGGGTCCCCGCCTGCCCCTCTACAACCGTGACGAGGCCTCGGGCCCGATCCGGATATCGAGCGAGCCGGCCCTAGCCGAAGGCGTTGTAGTCCGAGGTGTGGGCGAGTTCGTCGGCCGCCGACAAGAGGAACGAGAGGCCCGGCGGGCTCTGACATCGACCAAGGCCGGCCTGGTCATCCACGGCATCGGCGGCGTCGGCAAGAGCACCCTGTCCGCCGAGCTAGTACGCGAAATCGGGTCAGGCATGGTGGTGGCTTCCAAAGCCGGCGGGATCGGCATCGACACCCTCCTTGAAGAAGTGGGGATGCGCCTCGGACAGTTCGCTCGTGACGCTGGCCCGCCGGGAGAGGACTTGGCGAGGGCTGCCCAGGACCTGCGTCGGTCCGAGATCGACTGGGAGGACCGCTGGAGCCTGCTGTCGCAGATCCTCAAAGCCGTTCCGGTGCTCGTGCTGCTGGACAACTTCGAGGACAACCTGAGCTTCGTCGAGGGCAAATGGGGGCTCCGCGATCCAGAGGTTGCCGATTTGCTCGGACGCTGGACCAGATTCCCCGGTGACTCGAAGCTCCTGTTCACCAGTCGCCACCCATTCACCCTTCCCAGCGACGCCCAGCGCCGACTGGCCACTCTCCACCTTGGCCCGCTCTCGCCGGCAGAGACGACAAAGCTCATGTGGCAGCTCCCGGGCCTCGACGCCCTTACCTCTGAGGATCGTGCTCGCGCCTACCAGGACGTGGGCGGCCATCCCCGCACCCTCGAATACCTCGACGCCCTCCTCCGTGGAGGTGACGCCCGCTTCGAGGACGTGGCCGAGCGGATGGAATGGCAACTCACTGAGCGTGGAATTATGGATCCCCAGGCCTGGCTCGGCTCGGAAAACCGCAGCCTCAACACGTCCCTGGCTGAGGCCGTGACCTTCGCCGTCGACGATGTCGTCCTGAGGGACCTACTCGAGCAGCTGTCACAAACCCCACTGGCTCGGGAGTTGGTCGTCGGCGCTTCCGTGTACCGCCATCCGGTAGACGAAACTGCTCTCGCCTGGCAATTGGGTGTGGAGGTGGAGTCTCCTCCTGACCCTGCCCGCCGGGCTCGAATCGAACGCGTGCACATTGTTTACGCTGCCGCTATCGAGCGTAAGGATTTCGACCAGTCCATCGAGAGCTTGGGCTTGACACCGTACGAGGTAGCGCAGTACACGGCCGATATCGCTGACGAAACCCGGCCGCCGCTACAAGTGCCGATCGGAATCGAGAAGGCCGTGGATGCCGCTGCGTCGGCGGGTCTGCTCTCGCCGGCAACACGCGGGGACGAACCTCCCCTTTTGTTCGTCCACCGCTGGACCGCTAGGGCGATCGGCGACATGGAGCCCGCCATGGTCCGCGCCGCCCATGCCAAGGCCGCCCGCTTCTGGAGGTGGCGGGTCGACACCATCCCTCAGAGCGGACAGCAGGACATCGAGCAACTCATCGAGGCCCGATTCCACCACCTTGCCGCTGGCGACAGCGCTGGCGCGGTCGCTCTCACTGATCCTATTGTCCGCCAACTCCGGACGTCGGGACATTATGGAAGGGCAGCCGAGCTGTGCCGACAAGCCTTGGGCTGGGTCACCGAGGGCTCCCGTGAAGCAGGCGAGTTGCATGGCCTTCTTGGTGTACTGGCATACGTGCGCGGTGATCTCGTGCTCGCGGAGGCCCGCTACGGAGAGGCCATCAGCATCCTTGAAGCGCTCGACAACGAGGTCGGTGCGGCGACGAACTACGCCAACCTCGCCCTTGTTGCTGAAGATCGCGGCGACTACGAGACTGCTCGTGTGGGGTACCTGCGAGCCATCAGCATCCAGGAGCGTGTCGGCGACGACCACAATGCCGCTGCCAACTACACCAATCTCGGCAATCTGGCTGCGCGCCGAGGTGACTACGACGACGCCGATGCGTATTACCGCCAGTCCCTTGAGATCCAGGAGCGCCTCGACCACCAGGCGGGGATTGCCAGGAGCTACGGCAATCTGGGCGGCCTGGCCGTCTTCCGAGGCGACTACGACGACGCCGATGCCTATTACCGCCAGGCCCTTGAGGTTCAAGAGCGCATGGGCAACCAAGCGGAGATGGCCACGAGCTTCGGCAACCTCGGCACCATCGCGCAGCGCCGGGGCAATTACGACGGTGCCGAGGCCCGCTACCGCCAGGCCCTTGAGATCCAGGAGCGCCTGGGCGACCAAGCGGGGATGGCCACGAGCTTCGGCAACCTAGGCAGCATGGCCCAGCGCCGGGGCGACTACGACGGTGCCGAGGCCCGTTTCCGCCAGGCCCTCGAGATCCAGGAGCGCCTAGGCGACCAAGCGGGGATAGCCACGAGCTTCGGCAACCTAGGCACCATGGCCCAGCGCCGGGGCGACTACGACGGTGCCGAGGCCCGTTACCGCCAGTCCCTCGAGATCCAGGAGCGCCTGGGCAACCAAGCGGGGATCGCCGCGAGCTTCGGCAACCTCGGCACCATGGCTCGGCTCCGGGGCGACTACGACGGTGCCGAGGCCCGTTACCGCCAGTCCCTCGAGATCCAGGAGCGCCTTGGCGACCAGCCGAGAATGGCCATGAGCTATGGCAACCTCGGCCTTGTGGCCCGGCACCGGGGCGACTACGACGGCGCCGAGGCCCGTTTCCTCCAGGCCCTTGAGATCCAGGAGCGCCTGGGCGACCAAGCGGGGAAAGCCACGAGCTTCGGCAACCTCGGCACTGTGGCCCAGCACCGGGACGACTACGACGGCGCCGAGGCCCGTTTCCGCCAGGCCCTTGAGATCCAGGAGCGCCTGGGCGACCAAGCGGGGATGGCCACGAGCTTCGGCAACCTCGGTACCATGGCCCGGGTCCGGGGCGACTACGACGGCGCCGAGGCCCGTTACCGCCAGTCCCTCGAGATTCAGGAACGCCTGGGTGACCTTTCAGGGATGGCCATGGCCTACAGCGGCCTCGGCGAGCTCCGAACCGATCGAGAGGAGCTTGAGGCGGCTATCGCTCTGCATGTGACATCACTTGGACTACGTCTCCGCGTCGGCGTGCCAGAGGCTGCCAACAACCTGGCGAAGCTGAACGAGCTTCGAACAAGGGTGGGGGCCAGGCGTTTTACTTCCACGATCGACACGTCACTCGACGCCGACAGCAAGTCGGCCCTGATGGCGCTGCTGGACGCCTTCCACGCCCGCGAAGCCGAGGAGGACGCTCCGCAGTAGGTCCGTCGTCGACCATTGTCGACTGTCCCGCGGCTGGCACTCTCGCGCCGCCGGTTGCCAAACCACTCCGAACCGTGGGTATTCTGTTAGCACTCACACCAAGAGAGTGCTAACGGTTCCACGGAGGAGCACACCTGATGGCAAAGATGATCGCGTTCGACGAGACGGCCCGCCGGGCCCTCGAGAGCGGTATGAACCAGCTCGCCGACGCAGTACGGGTGACGCTCGGCCCCAAGGGTCGCAACGTCGTCCTCGACAAGAAGTGGGGCGCACCCACGATCACCAACGACGGTGTGTCCATCGCCAAGGAGATCGAGCTCGAGGACCCCTACGAGCGCATCGGCGCCGAGTTGGTCAAGGAAGTCGCCAAGAAGACCGACGACGTGGCTGGTGACGGCACCACCACCGCCACCGTCCTCGCCTGGGCCATGGTCCGCGAAGGCCTGCGCAACGTGGCCGCCGGCGCCAACCCCATGTCGCTCAAGAAGGGCATCGAGGCCGCCGTGGCTCGGGCCGTCGAGGGCATCAAGGACATCTCGGTCGAGGTCGAGACCAAGGAGCAGGTCGCCCAGGTGGCGTCCATCTCCGCCGCCGACCAGGAGATCGGCGACACCATCTCCGACGCCATCGACAAGGTGGGCAAGGACGGCGTCATCACCGTCGAGGAGTCGCAGACCTTCGGCATGGAGCTCGAGCTGGTCGAGGGCATGCGCCTCGACAAGGGCTTCATCTCCCCCTACTTCGTCACCGACCCCGAGCGCATGGAGGCGGTCCTCGACGACCCCTACATCCTGCTCTACTCGGGCAAGATCTCCGCGGTCCGCGACCTGCTGCCCGTGCTCGAGAAGGTCATGCAGACGGCCAAGCCGCTGGTGATCATCGCCGAGGACGTCGACGGTGAGGCCCTGGCCACGCTGGTCGTCAACAAGATCCGGGGCACGTTCAAGTCGGTCGCCGTCAAGGCCCCCGGCTTCGGCGACCGCCGCAAGGCCATGCTGCAGGACCTCGCCGTCCTGTCCGGTGGCCAGGTCATCTCCGAGGACGTCGGCCTCAAGCTCGACAACGTCACCCTCGACATGCTCGGTCGGGCCCGCGTCATGACCGTCACCAAGGACGAGACCACGCTCGTCGAGGGTGCCGGCAACGAGGCCGACATCAAGGGCCGGGTCAACCAGATCCGGGCCGAGCTCGAGCACACCGACTCCGACTACGACGCCGAGAAGCTCCAGGAGCGCCTGGCCAAGCTGTCCGGTGGTGTGGCGATCATCAAGGTCGGCGCCGCCACCGAGGTGGAGCTCAAGGAGAAGAAGCACCGCATCGAGGACGCGGTCAGCACCACCAAGGCTGCGGTCGAGGAGGGTGTGGTGCCCGGCGGTGGCGTCGCCCTGCTGCGGGCCCAGGCCCGGGTCAACGAGCTGGCCAACAACATGGTCGGCGACGAGGCCACCGGTGTCCGCATCGTGGCCCGGTCGCTCGAGGAGCCGTTGAAGCAGATCGCGGTCAACGCGGGCATGGAGGGCGGTGTCGTCGTCGAGCGGGTTCGCAACCTCGAGGGCGCCCACGGCCTCAACGCCGCCACCGGCGACTACGAGGACCTGTTCAAGGCCGGTGTCATCGACGCAGCCAAGGTCACCCGGTCGGCCCTGCAGAACGCGGCTTCCATCGCCGGTCTCTTCCTCACCACCGAGGCAGTCATCGTCGACAAGCCCATCCCCGGCCACGAAGGCCACCACGACGTCCCCGGGAGCATGGACGACTTCTAAGTCGCCACCCGGTCAGCAACTCTCGAACGAAGGGGCCGGTCCACCCGGCCCCTTCGTCGCGTCCGGGCAGGGGTCGTCCAACCGGACGATGATGGACACGTCCTGGCCGACCTGACGCGGAGGGTCCGAACATGCCGAACGTCGAGCGCCTCAAGATGATCCAGTCGGTCATCGACCGGATGTCGCGGGCTTCGTTCAGCCTGAAGGGGTGGTCGGTGACGGTCGCCGTCGCCCTCCTCGGCTTCTCGGCCAAGGATTCCGACCGCGCCTTCGCCCTGCTGGCCATCTACGCCATCATCGCCTTCGCCGGCCTCGACGCCTACTACCTCGCCCTCGAGCGCATCTACCGCACGTTCTACGCCCAAGCGGTCACCGAGCCCGACACCGAATGGGGGATGAAGGCGGGCCCACCCACCGCCGCCGACCTCGTCCAGGCCCTCATGCGGCCGGCCGTCTGGGTTCTGCACGGGACGGTCCTCGTTGTCGCCGTGGTCGTGCTCCTGTCCGCCGACTAGGACCGGGCCCGCCGTCCGTAGAATGGCGGGCGTGACCGAAGAGACGCCCGCCGCCCATACCCAGGACTCAGGCACCGCACCCATCGTCCCGTCCGTGGGGTGGGGCGTGCTCCATCTGTTCTGCAAGGCGCCCGCAGGTGGGGTCGACCGGGAGGCGGTGGTGGCGGCGGTGAAGTCGGCCCAGGGCGACGACCACCAGGTGATCACCTTCGCCGCCCTCGGCCACAAGGCCGACCTCGGGTTCATGGCCGTCGGCCCCGACCTGTGGCGCCTCCAGCGGCTGCAGGCTGAACTGTCGGCGGCCGGTCTGGTCATGGCCGACTCCTACGTGTCGCTCACCGAGGTGTCGGAGTACGCCCAGGGCATGCCCGCCCACATGCTCGAATCCCGCCTCCACCCGGTGCTGCCCCCCGAGGGCAAGCGGGCCCTGTGCTTCTATCCCATGTCGAAGCGGCGCGACCTCACCGGCAACTGGTACACCCTGCCCTTCGAGGAGCGGCGGGCGCTCATGGAGGGCCACGGCCGGGTCGGCCGCACGTACGCGGGACGGGTGGTGCAGCTCATCACCGGCTCCACCGGCCTCGACGACTGGGAATGGGCCGTCACCCTCTTCGCCGCCGATCCCCTGGCCCTCAAGGAGTGCGTCCACGAGATGCGCTTCGACCAGGCGTCGGCCGTCTATGCCGAGTTCGGCCCCTTCATCACCGGCCTGGTGGCCCCCGTCGAGGAGATCCTCGCCCGAGTCGGGGTCGCCTGACCCCGAACTGGTGACACTTCACCCCACCAGGGTGTGGCGCACTGTCACCAGTTCGGCCGGTGACAGCCGGGTCGGGTCGGCTGAGAGCCCCTAACCGGTGCGGTCCAGCGGCGCCCGCTTCTGGGTCGGGCACGGCAGGGAGAGGTCGATATCGGTGACCGGCGGCGGGATCTGGAAGGTGGCGGTTTCCACCGAACGCCCCGTGTCGAGGGACGTCAGCCGGACCCGGTAGAAGCCAGCGACGACGTCCCAGCGAAACGAGCCGTCGGCCGCGACCGTGTCGGGGTTGTCGCGGTTGTCGGGGGACATGATCACCGAGCCCGCCGGCACTTGCTGGAAGGTCCCCGAGGGGGTCGCCGAGCGGAACAGGGTGACCCGGGCCCGAACCGAGGGACAGGTGGTGCCACTCGGGTCGATCCACGTCCCAGTGAGGTCGTCCCAAATGGGCATGTTGAGCACGTTGACGTCGGTGGTGGCCTGCTCGACATGGGCTTGGCCGGTGACGGGGTCAGTGCCGATGGCCGTGACCTGACTGGTCAGGGTGCCTGGGAAGTTGGGGACCATGGTGCAGCTGAAGGTCCATGTCTCGCCCGGGTCGAGGATGGCGTCGTTGTTGCCGTCCGAGGAGTCCCGGACCACGGGCGAGCAGTTGTCGTCGGTGACGGTGACGTTGGTCAGCGGCCGAGTGCCGTCGTTCGTCTCGGTGTAGGTGTAGCCCGTGGGCACGCCGACGAAGCCCGTCGGGGAGATGGGGGTCACGGTGAGGGTCGTGTGGACGACGCCGGGAACGTCCTCCGCGGTGCAGACCGACTGGCCCACGATGATGTCGAGCGAACCCCGGTGGATCCGCATGGCGTTGACCCGGATCCCCTTCGTGTTCCCCGTGGTGAGCGACACCTGCTCGTTGAACACGACGGTCTCACCGAAGCCGGTGTTGACGGTCGTGTTGGGCGGGGGTGTGTAGGCGCTCTTCACCTGCGTGACCTGGTTCTCGTCGTAGAACAGGGAGCCGAAGGAGGTCGTGGCCGAGGCGCCGTTGCGGTCGGCGGTGCACTCGCTGTGGACGTTGTCGGCCACGATGACGTCGACCAGGTATGCGCCATGGCCCACCGTGGCCGAGCTCTGGGCGTTGACGCCGGCGCTCCCGAGGGCACCGACCTGTCCGGTCTTCACCGATATCCCCGACGCCCGATAGACGTTGCCCGGGTTCTGACCGGTAGCCGGCGCGTTGTAGGTGGCGAGGCTGTTGGTGAACGGCCCGGGGCCGTCGGAGGGGTTGGTGAAGGAAACCTGTGGCTGCGGCCCGACGAGGGGTTGGGCGGATACCCCGAGGGCGCTCCCACCGACCGCGATCACGTCCGCCTGAGCCACGGTCGCCGACAGCGCCCCTGCCACCAGGACCATTCCCATGGTCGCCAGACCCGCTCCCCGCCGCTGCCGCCGCCATGCCGTCATGTCCCCGCCTTTCGCCGTTGGCGCGGACGCTAGCCGGTGCGGGACCCGCACCGTACGCCGAACTGGTTCAGCGTCTGGGGCAGCGGACGGGTTCAGTCCTCGCCCAGGTAGGCCTTGCGGACCTGGGCGTTGTCCCGGAGGTCGGCGGCGGTGCCGGAGAGGACGATGCGGCCCGTTTCCAGGACGTGGGCCTCGTCGGCCAGGGCCAGGGCCGCCGACGCGTTCTGCTCCACCAGCAGCACGGTGGTGCCGCCACCCTTGAGCTCGCCCAGGGCGTCGAAGATGCGGCGCATCATGATCGGCGACAGCCCCATCGAGGGCTCGTCGAGCATGAGCAGCCGGGGCCGGCACATGAGGGCCCGGCCGATGGCCAGCATCTGCTGCTCGCCTCCGGACAGGGTGCCGGCGGCCTGCGACCGGCGCTCGCCGAGGACGGGGAAGCGCTGGTAGACGCCGTCGAGGTCGCCGGCGACGGCGGCGGGACCGTCGGTGCGGGTGAAGGCGCCCAGGTCGAGGTTCTCCTGCACGCTCATGCGGGGGAAGATGCGCCGGCCCTCGGGGGCGTGGGCGATGCCCCGTTCCACGATCTCGTGGGCCGGCAGCTGGTCGATGCGCTCGCCGTCGAAGTGGATCTCGCCCGCGGTGGGCGAGAGCAGCCCCGATATCGTGCGCAGCACCGTCGTCTTCCCCGCCCCGTTGCTCCCGATGAGCGTGACCAGCCGGCCCGGCGTCGACCGAGAACGACACGCCCTTCACCGCCTCGATCCGCCCGTACGACACCCGCACGTCCCGGACCTCGAGCAGGCTCACGTGGCGGGGGCGCCCAGGTAGGCCTCGATGACCCGGGGATCGGACTGGACCTCGGCCGGTGTGCCCTCCACCAGCTTCGACCCCTGCACCAGCACCGCCACCCGGTCGCAGAGGTTGAAGATGAAGCGCATGTCGTGCTCGATGACCACCACCGCGATGCCCTGGTCGCGCACCCGGCGGACGAGGTCCATGGCCGCCGCCGTCTCGTTGGGGTTCATGCCCGCGGTGGGTTCGTCGAGCAGGAGGAGGCCGGGATCGGTGGCCAGGGCCCGGGCGATCTCCAACCGGCGCTGGTCGCCGTAGGGGAGGTTCTTGCCCAGGGTGTCGCGGTGGCGGGTGAGGCCGACGAAGGCCAGCAGCTCGGTGGCCCGGGCCTCCGACTCCCGCTCCTCCCGGCGGAAGGCGGGCCCCCGGCCGATGGCGGCGAACACGCCCGCCCGGGTGCGGCAGTGGCGGCCGACGAGGACGTTCTCCAGGGCGCTCATCTGGGGGAACAGGCGGATGTTCTGGAACGTCCGGGCCACACCCGCCTTGGTCACCCGGGCCGGGTTGTCGGGCAGCTCCCGGCCCCGGTAGACCACGCGGCCCGACGTCGGCTCCAACAGACCCGTCAGGCAGTTGAAAAAGGTGGTCTTGCCCGCCCCGTTGGGCCCGATGAGGCCCACGATCTCGCCCTCCGCCACCTCGAGGTCGACCTCGTGCACCGCCACCAGCCCCCCGAAGCGCTTGGTGACCTTGCTCGCCTGGAGGATGGGCCCGCCGGCCGGCACCTCGACGGTCTGAGCACTCACGGGCCGGCTCATGGCGCCCCGGCCATGGCCGAGCCCGGGGGGGCGCCGGTGGCGTCGGCCCCGCCCTCGTCGTCGCGGAACTCCCGCTGGCGGCGGCGACTGGGGACGATGCCCTCGGGCCGGAACCGCATCATCAGGATCAGGGCCGCCCCGAACAGCAGCAGCCGCTTGTCCTGGAACGCCCGCAGCTTCTCCGGGATCACGAACAGGGCGGCCGAGCCCAGCAGCGCCCCCGGGATGCTGCCCATCCCGCCCAACACCACCGCCGCCACCAGCAGGATCGACTCCAGGAAGGTGTAGGAGTCGGGCGACACCTGGGTGGTGACGTGGGCGTTCACCGTCCCCGCGGCGCCGGCCATGAAGGCGCCGATGGCGAAGGCCAGCAGCTTGAGCCGGACCGTGTCGACGCCCATGGCCGCGGCCGCCACCTCGTCCTCCCGGATGGCCACCCACGCCCGCCCGATGCGGCTTTGGTTGAGCCGGCTGAAGGCAAGGATGGCGAAGGCGAGCAGGACCAGCTCGATGAAGTAGTAGTTGGCGAACCCGGGCAGGGTCACGCCCCACAGCTGGTGGCTGGCCCCGAAGTCGTAGTCGCCGACGGCCAGGTTGGGCACGCCCGCGATCCCGTTGGGGCCCCGGGTGACGCCGTCGAGGTTGAAGGCGGCGATGCGGAAGATCTCCCCGAAACCGAGCGTGACGATGGCCAGATAGTCCCCCCGTAATCGGAGGGTGGGGGCACCGAGGAGCACGCCGAAGCAGGCCGCGATCACCGCTCCCAGGAGCACGACCAGGAGAAAGGGCAGGTGGACGTGGAGGGTGGTGAGGGTGGCGTTGGCGAACAGGGCGCCCACGTAGGCGCCGACACCGAAGAAGGCCACGTAACCGAGGTCGAGGAGCCCGGCCAGGCCCACGACCACGTTGAGCCCGAGGGCCGCCGCCGCGAACACGCCGATGGAGGCGAAGACCCGGATCCAGTAGGCGTCGCCGTCCTGGGTAAAGGGGAAGGCCATCGAGGCCACCGCGGCCGCACCCAGGGCCACCGCCCGGTGGCGGCCGACCACGTCCTCCAGCCAGGCGAAGAGTCCCAGCCGAGCCAGGGTGAGCGAGGCCGCGATCACGAACCCGACCCACGAGGCGAACCGGCTCGACTCGTCGATCGCCAGCCCCCAGACGGTGACGAACAGCACCGCCGCCGCCGCTCCCGCCACCGCCAGGTTCTCGACCGCGGTGGGCAGCCGCGACCACTCGTCGGGAAGCGCCCGCTCGTCCTCGACCGGCACGGCGGCGAAGGCCAGGGCCAGGAGGAGGCCGCCCGCCACCGCCAGCCAGGCGCCGAAGGCCACCCCGCCCAGCCCCCCGCCTTCACCGGCGATGGCGACCACGTTGTAGACCGCAACTGCCAGCGCGCCCACCCCCGCGGCCAGCCCCGCCCGCCGCCGGCCCGGCAACCGCACCACCACCAGCACGGCCGCGGCCGCCAGCAGGAGGGTGAACTGGCGGGCCCCGCCCGGGAAGCCCGACAACGACATCTTCCCCGGGAACCCGCCGAACGTGGCCCACGGCGACAGGCTCCCGACCACCAGCAGGACCGCCCCCGCGACGGCCGCGGGCAGGGACGGCACCCGGGAGACGACCCGGGCGACCACCGGGCCTGCCGCGTCACGCACCCGGTCGACGACAGTGCCCCTCACGATCGACTCGTCACTCGTTCGCCCAGGAGCCCGGCGGGACGGAACACCAGCACCAGGATGAGCACGGCGAAGGCCCACGCGTCCCGCCACGCCGAGCCGTGGGGGATGTACTCCACCGCCATGACCTCCACCATCCCCAGGACGAAGCCCCCGAGCATGGCGCCCGAGATGTTCCCGATGCCGCCCAGGACGGCTGCGGTGAACGCCTTGAGCCCGGTGACGAACCCGATGCGGTAGTCGATCTGGCCGAAGCGCATCCCGTACATCACCCCCGCCACCGCGGCCAGGGCCGCGCCGAGGGCGAAGGTGATCACGATCACCCGGTTGGTGTCGATGCCCATGAGGCGGGCGGTGTCGGGGTCCTGGGCCGTGGCCCGCATGGCCTTGCCGGTCTTGGTCCTGCGCACGAAGGTCTGGAGGCCCACCATCCCCGCCAGGGCGGTGACCACCACGAACACCGAGATCCACGCCACCCGCACTCCTCCCACCTGGAAGGCACCGGACGTGATCACCGCCGGGAAGGGCTGGGGCCGGTTTCCCGACGGGAAGAAGATGCGCACCGCTTCCTGCAGGAAGATCGACACGCCGATGGCGGTGATCAACGGCGCCAGCCGGGGAGCGTTGCGCAGGGGCCGGTAGGCCAACCGCTCCATCAGCACCGCCGTCAGCACCGCCACCGCCACCGCCACCAGCACCATCACGGTCAGGGCCACCACCGGGTTGGCGGCCAGGGAGTCGGGCAGCAGCCAGCGGTGGGCGGACAGGCCGGCGAAGGCGCCCACCATGAAGATCTCGCCGTGGGCGAAGTTGATCAGCTGGATGATCCCGTAGACCATCGTGTAGCCCAGCGCGATGAGGCCGTAGGTGGCCCCCAGCACCGTGCCGTTGACGACCTGCTGGAGGAACTGCCGCATCTACCCGGAGGGGGGTAGGCCCCCCTCCGGACCTCCCCCCGAGACGGCTGCGGCGGCGACCCCCCAGTCCAAGTCGATCCCCCTCGTGGGGTTAGGCGACGAACTCGCCGGTCTTGATCGGCTTCCAGGCGTTGTCGGCGACCTCGTTCACGGTCAGGACCTTGGTCACCGCGTCGCCGTACTGGTCGAAGGCGACCCGGCCGGTGGCGCCGGCGAAGTCGGTGCCCTGGACCGCGGCGACGATCTCCGCCCGCACGTCGGCGTCGATCTTGTCCTTGCCCGGGAGCACCTTGACCAGGGCGTTGATGATGGCGTTGGCCGCGTCGTAGGCGAGGGCGCCCTGGGCCGAGCCGGGCTCTTTGTAGCTGGCCGCGGCGTACCCGTCGACGTAGCCCTTGGCCGACGGGAGCTGCTCGGCGGGGGCGCCGATGGAGGTGCCGAGGTCGCCCTTGGCCGCCTCCTTGGCGTTGTCGATGTAGCTCGGGTCGACGATGCCGTCGCCGCCCATCACCGGGACGGTGACCCCCTGCTTCTTGAGCTCGCTGGTCAGCCGGGCGCCGGCGGTGTACTCGCCGCCGTAGAAGATGATGTCGGCGTTCAGCGGCTGCGACGTTGGTGACGTCACTCGAGTAGTCGGTGGTGTCCTCGGCGATGACCCGGGTCTCCCCCAGGACGGTGCCGCCGTTGGCCGTGAACCGGGCCGCGAACGACTCGGCCAGGCCCTTGCCGTAGGTCTTGCCGTCGTGGATGAGCACCACCGACCGCTTGCCCGCGTCCTTGTAGGCGTAGTCGGCCGCGAACCCGCCCTGGAGCGAGTCGAGGGTGGACGTCCGGAAGTAGTTCTTGTGGGGCCGGACGGGGGCGGTGGCGAAGTTCTCGCCCCGCGTCAGGGTGTCGTTGGTGTTGCCCGGCGAGATCTGGACGATGTTGGCGTTGTCGAGGATCGGGATGGTCTGCTGGGCCACCGACGAGTTGAAGGTGCCGACGACACCCACCACCGAGCTGTCGGACGCCAGCTTGCTGGCCGCCCGCCCCCCGACGTCGGGCTTGCCGCTGTCGTCCTCGGCCGCGATGTCCAGACGCCAGCCGTCGATCTTGTTGGCGTCGTTCGCCTCCTTGATGGCGAGGTCGACCGAGTTGCGGATTCCGAGGCCGAACGACGTGGAACCGGCCAGCAGGGGCACGATCACGCCGATCCGGGCGACCTTCCTATCGTCGCCTCCGCTCTCTTCGGCGTCGCTGCCACAGGCAGCCAGGGCGACCACGGCCACCATGGCCAGGGTCAGCGTTCGCCAGGACCGTCGCTTCGTCAGGACCATTGCATCCTCCTTGCCGGGCTCGACCGTCGAACAGTAGCGGTAACGTCTGTCCGGTGGCCGAGACCGTCCTTCTCGACGCCCTGCGGCGGCGATTGCGGGAGCTGGAGCGGGTGGTCGTCGCCTTCAGCGGCGGGGCCGACTCCGCCTTCCTGGCGTGGGTGGCCAATGACACTTTGGGGCGGTCGGCGTGCTCGGCGGTCACCGCCGTGTCCGCCTCGCTGGCCGGCGAGGAGGCCGCCGACTGCGCCGCCCTGGCCGAGGAGTGGGGCCTGCGGTGGACGACGGTCGCCACCGACGAGCTGGCCCGGACCGCCTACGTGGCCAACGACACCGACCGCTGCGCCCACTGCAAGTCCGAGCTGATGGACGCGCTGGCGCCGCGGGCCGAGGCCGAGGCCGCCACCATCGTCCTCGGCACCAACCTCGACGACCTCGACGACCACCGCCCCGGCCAGGCGGCGGCGGCCGAGCGGGGGGCGGCCTTTCCCCTGGTCGACTCCGGGTTCACCAAGGCCGCGGTGCGGGAGGCGTCCCGCGCCCTGGGTCTGCGCACCTGGGACAAACCGGCCGCCGCCTGCCTCGCCTCCCGGGTGCCCTACGGCACGCCCGTCACCCTCGGCGTCCTCGACCGGGTGGGACGGGCCGAGGCAGCCCTCCACCACCTCGGCTTCCGTCAGGTCCGAGTCCGCCACTACGGCGACGTCGCCCGCCTCGAGTTCGAAGTGGGCGACCTGCCGGCGGCGATCGACCGCCGCCGGGAGGTCGTCGAAGCGGTGAAGGCCGCCGGCTACGAACGGGTGACAGTCGACCTCGAGGGCTTCCGCACCGGCAACCTCAACCCCGCCCCGCCGGCATAGCCGTCCCTCCGCCGGTGCCATCGTCGACCGGAAAGAGGGGCCGGGGGGTGTGGCCGTGCTCCTCCGCCAGACCCTCCAGCACCGACTCCACCCGGGCAAGAAGCGCCCCCAGCCCGGCGTCGAGGCAACCTCGGGCGACGAGGACTCCGCAGATCGCGTCCAAGCGGGCCGCCTCCCGCTCGGGGCCCTGGCCGCCCCGGTCCGGGGCCCGATGCCGGCCGCCGAGGAAGTCGTCCTCGAGGTCGTCGAGCAACCGGCCCAGGATGCGTTCGAAAACGATGGCGTACACCGCGGCGTGGCCGACCTCCTCGGCCGACGCGCCCCGCAGAGCCACCAGGAGCATGGCGCCTCCCCGGACGGAGGCACTGAGCGACTCCTCGGCGTCGCCCGACTCGAAGTAGTAGAGGACCGGGAAGCGCCGCAGATGCTCGTGATTCTCGGTCAGCTCACGCACCACGGCCGCCAGCTCCGACGGACCGGCGCTCCGCACTACCTGCGTGGCACCGTCGAGCTCCAGCGCGCCCGAATCGGCCATCTGGATCCCGGTGCTGCGCAGGTCGCTGAGCAGCGGGTAGACGGAGAGCACGTAGGCGATGGCCCCCGACAGGATGCCGAAACCGCTGGCCGCCTCGGCGATCGTGGCCAGCCGGAACACCATGCCGGTGGCCACCACGTCGCCGAAGCCGACCGTGGTGAGGGCGGTGCCGCTGATGTACAGGGCCTCGCCGAATCCCCGCCCCTGAAACGGCGTCGACGGGGCGAAGGCGAAGGAGTCCACGAACGGCAGGTAGATCAGGGCGAATCCCAGCCACAGCGCGACGACCCACGCCAGCACGTTGATCACGACGGCCAACGGCCCGGCGTAGCTCAGCCCCCGCCCCCGCAGCAGCCGCCGCGACAGCGTCTGGGTCACCCGCCACGTCCCCCGGTTGGCGACGTAGCTCAGCGGCCCCCGGGCGGTGGGGTGCAGCAACGTGAGCACGGTGTCCCACGCCGCCAGCAGGAGCAGGAGCGAGCCCGAGGCCACCGCCAGAAGGCTCACGGTCGACTCATGACAGCCCGCGCCATCTCAGGCCCCTCGACCCGAGTCCGGGGATTTTCGCCTAGGCCCCGAACTTGGCCAGGCGGCCGCTGGCGCCGAGAGCCATGTGCATGAGCTGCTGGCCGGGGCGGCGGCCGAGGGCGCCGTGGAGGCACCAGCGCTCGCCGAAGCGGGTCTGGTCGTCGCGGCCGACCCTCGGGCCCCACATGAGCACCGGCACCGGGTGCCAGGAGTGGGCCGCCATCTGGCTGGGGGTGGAGTGGTCGCCGGTGACGAGCAACACGTCAGGGCCCATGGCCGCGATCTCGGGCATCGCCCCGTCGAGGGCCTCGATGGCGGCCACCTTGGCCTCGAAGTTGCCGTCCTCGCCCGCCGAGTCGGTGGGCTTGTGGTGGAAGAAGAAGTAGTCGTAGTCGTCCCAGTACTTGCGTAGGAGGGCTAGCTCCTCGTCGAGGTTGGCCGGCCGGGGGAGCACATCCATCCCCACCAGGCTGCCGACGCCCCGGTACATGGGGTAGACGGCGATGGCCGCCGACCGCACCCCGTAGCGCTCGAGCATCGAGGGCAGCTGGCGCTGGGAGTCGTAACCCCGCAGGAGCACGACGTTGGCCCGGGGGTGGTCGGCCAGCAGGAGCCGCGCCTGGCGGTCGAACTCGGCCACCACCTCGGCCGTGTGGTCGGCGACGGGCCTGTCGGGCAGGGGGGCGGCGGGCGGCACTCCCACCTTCTGGGGGTCGGTGTCGGCCAGCAGGGGGCTCAGGCCCTCGCCCCGGAACACGACCAGCACCCGGTGCTGGGCCTCGTGGGCCAGGATGATCTCGACGCCGGGGATGGAGATGCCGGCCCGCAGGCGCTCGACGACCGCCGCCGCCTCGTCGTCGGGCAGACGGCCGGCCCGGCGGTCGGTGATGCGGCCGGCGCCGTCGAGGGTGGCCAGGTTGCCGCGGGCAGCCACGTCGCCCGGCCGGATCTCGACTTCGAGGCCGGCGGCGGACAGGGCGCCCCGCCCGAGCTGGTACTCGACCGGGTCGTAGCCGAACAGGGCCATGTGGGCCGGTCCTGACCCGGGGGTGATGCCGGGGCCCACCGGGTCGTGCAGGCCGAGGCTGCCGGCCGCGGCCAGGGCGTCGAGGTTGGGGGTGTCGGCCTCCTCCAGCTCGGTTCCCCGATCGGGACCGGCGAATCCGGCCAGACCGTCGAGCACCACCAGCACGATCTTGCCGGGCGAGGGTTGGACGAGGGATGCGATGTCGAGAGTCACGTCGTCAGCCTAGAGAAGCCAGCCCGGAACGAGGACAGAGGGAGGGGTGGCTGGGGAAGGGGCGGCCCGAGAAAGGCGCACGGGGAACCGGCGGGGCTCGGGTCCACTGGCTCCTCCATGCGATCGTTTGCCGGACGATCCTCACCGGTGTTTGCCCGGCATGAGGCCGCCGTGACAGAGACCGGAACGGCATCGTCGTAGCCTCGATTTCTCGGGGCGCCGACGCACTCGCGAGCTGCCATCAGCCCATCTCAGCCACGTCCATTCCTGCCCACTGGATCTCGGCGGGGACGGATTCCCCTCCGGACCCGGGCTCCGCAGGCACCACCGGCCACGCGGAGCTGGCCGCCGCCTGCGCGCCCCGACCGAATGGACGGGAAGCAAACGGGAAAAAGGGGGACGAACCAAGACCGAAAACGTTGGATTCGTCCGCCCCGACATGGTCGGCGTCCATGGACGACGAAACCCCGTCTTCACGGGAGCAGTCACCGTCGGTATGGAGGACCACCGAGGGTCATCCACGTCGGTCATGCCTCTCGTTCGAGGGGCGCCGTTTCCAGGAGGTAGCCACGGGAGCGGACGGTGCGGATGGCCAGGCCCAACGGCCACAGCCGCCGGCGCAGGCGCAGCACGTGGACGTCGAGGGCGTTGCGGCCGGGGGCGCCCTCGGGCCAGCCCGCCCGCACCAGCGCCTCGCGGCTGGCGACGGCGCCGAAGCGGGCGACCAGGGCATCGGTGAGTCGGGCTTCGAGTGGGGGCAGCGCCACCCACCGCCCACCGAAGCGCAGCACGCCATGGAGGTCGAGCCCGGGCGCGTCGTGACGGTGGGCCTGGCTGCGGAGGGTGAGGGCGTCGACGCGCGCCCGCACGTCGGCCTCGGCCGCCGGCACCCGGATCCAGTCCTCCAGGCAGTCACAGACGGGTGGGGGGTCCTGGCCCTGTTCGACGAGCAGCAGCCGGGGATCGCCGGCCACACTCAACCGCGCCCGCCGAGCGTCCTCGTCCGGCCACCGCAGGAGGGTCACTTCCACGGGTTGGACTCCATTGCCAGAGGAACGTAGGGGCGCCGTATTGCGGCCGTGTTTCCCGACGATGAACCTCTGCGGTTTGGCCGCCCCCGAACCGCCTGCCGTCCCGTCGGTGAGCCGGGGCCGCGACCCACTCGGTCCACTCCCGTCTCTTAACCCGCGCCTGCCAAGTCATCAACGACTCAACATAAAACGCTCAACCTTCCCCGGTTCGGAGCCGACCAAACCTCCATGATCCGGAGCCGACACTCGAAAGGAGGCGGACGGGCGACCATCGCGGTCGTAGCGGTAGTGCTTTTCGCATGCCTCACGACCGGATCCGCCTCGG
Organism: uncultured Acidimicrobiia bacterium; assembly: GCA_963829165.1. GTDB lineage: Bacteria > Actinomycetota > Acidimicrobiia > Acidimicrobiales > AC-14 > JAXDMK01. The sequence goes on from CAWHIC010000025.1 coordinate 104,628, forward strand.
CCGACCACCAGACGAAGAACGGCGGCGTCCACTGGGGACGGTACCGGTGGGCCAACAATGTGGCGTCCACCGAGCGCATGTTCTGGCTCTTCGACCGGTCCGGGAACCCGACGGTCCACCAGGCTCTGCAGCAGTTCGTGCAGTCGTGGAACGGGCAGCGCAACCTCAACGTGAAGGGCGCCCCCGGCATCTACTACCACCAGGACGACGCCAACGTCGGGCAGTGCAAGAACTTCGCCTGGCCCGGCTATTCCTTCACCACCTTTTGCGTGGGCGACCCCGGTACGACGGGGGTGACGTCGCTGCAGTGGAGCGGTGCCCACATCATGACGCCCTACGTCGTCGTGCGACCCGGCATCCTCAACTACGGGCAGCTCTTCACCGCCATCACCCACGAGATGGGCCACGTCTTCGGCCTCTCCCACCGACCGGAGGCAGGGAAGGTCATGCACGCCAACTCCAACTTCAACGGTCAGGCCAACTGGTTCGACCAGCACGACCTCGACGCCCTCAACGCCCTCTACGCCGGACATCCCGACTGAGCCGGCCGCTCCGACGGGCGGTAAGCTGACCCCCGCCTTGCGGGCGTAGTTCAGCGGCAGAACATCAGCTTCCCAAGCTGAGAACGCGGGTTCGATTCCCGTCGCCCGCTCTCGACAAAAGCCCAGGTCAGGGCCTATTTCCTGGCTCTGGACGAGGGCTCCGGAACGGGCTCCAAGGGCCGGCGTGACCTTGGCGTGACCTTAGGATTCCGGTCACGAGAGGGTCACGAGGGGTCGGGACGGGCAGCGCCGGCCGCTCCCAGGCAACGTTGAGTGCCCTCTTCTCCCGGCTCCCGTACGATGACGCTGTGCCACGTGAGGCCCTCCTCGACCGGATCGTCATCGACCCCCAGGTCTGCTTCGGCAAGCCGGTCGTGCGGGGCACGCGCATCTGGGTAGGCCTCGTGCTCGGCCTGCTCGCCGACGGCGCGACCAAGGAGGACGTCCTCCAGGAGTACCCCCAGCTGGTCGCCGACGATGTGCATGCCTGCCTCGCCTACGGCTCCATGCTGGCCACGGCGCGCTTCGTCGACGTGGCGTGAGACTGAAGCTCGACGAGAACCTCGGCGCCACCTGCATCAAGGGCCTCCGCGACCGTGGCCATGACGTCGACACCGTCTCCGACGAAGGGATGGGCGGAGCGTTCGACGCTGACGTGCTCGCTGCCGCCGCCGGCGCGAACCGGGCCCTCGTCACGCTCGACCTCGACTTCTCCAACCCGTTCCGGTTCCCTCCGGAGGCAACGGCGGGGATCGTCGTGCTTCGGGTCAGCGACCGCCCCGGCAGAGTTGAGTTGGACGCCGTGTTGGCGCGATTGAGCGCGGCCCTGGAGGTTGGCGATCCCACGAGGCAGCTCTGGGTGGTCGACGCCCGGAGGGTGCGCCAGTTCGACCCGCCTACCTGAACACCACCCCCGTGCCTACGACGGGTCCGATTGGCGGTGTTGGCCGCCTCGATGAGGCGGGAGATGGCGTCGGCGATCGACCGGTCGCGCTCTGGCGTGGCGTGCTGGTAGCGGAGGGCGGCCTGGGCCGACGAGTGCCCGAGGCGGTGCATGATCTCCTTCACACCGGCACCGGTGGCGGCGGTGAGCGTGGCGGACACGTGGCGCAAGTCGTGGAAGTGGAGGTCGGGAAGGCCGACGCTCCGACGGGCGACGTCCCACTGGTGCTGCCAGACGGCATCGCGCAGCGGACCGCCCTTGGCGCCGGTGAAGACCCAATCGTCGGCCGCCGGACCTGTCCACCGGTCGAGGTGTGACTGGAGTGCGACTATCGCCTGCGGCGGCAACGCAACCGTCCGCCGGCCGGCGTCCGACTTGGGCGGGCCGACGATCAGCTCGCCGTGGGCCAGCTGCTGGCGTTGGGCCTCGACGGTCACGAGGCCCCGCGTCCAGGTCGACGTGCCGGCGCCGCAGCCCGAACAGCTCGCCCCGCCGCAGTCCCCCGTACGCGGCGAGGAGCACCAGGGCCCGATACCGGGGATCGACTGTGTCCGCCAGCTCGACGACCTGGGCGATGGTGGGAATCGACGCGCTCCGGCGATCGCTCGGCGCCGGCACCGCGGATGGTGCAGGGATTGACGGCGATGAGCCCGTCCTCGACGGCGGTGTTCAGGATCGCCCGCAACAGCCGGTAGCACTTGGCCGCGGTGATGGACCCGGGCCCGTGGTCGACCAGCGCCGTGTACCACGACCGCACCGTCGTCGGGCGTAGCTTCGCCACCGGCGCCCGTCCGAGTGTCGGGAGGATGTGAAGCCGGAGCTGCCCCTCGTACAGCTCACGGACCCGAGGCCGCAGCCTCGCGCCCTTGCTCGTCAGCCTCGACTCCAGCCACTGCGCCGAGTAGTCGGTCAGGGTGAGCGTGGTCCGGGGTGCCACCCAGGTGCCTCGGTCCTGGGCCGCCACCGCCGACGGCGAACGCCCTCTCGGCGTCAGACCTTGTTCGTGAACGTTCCCGCGCTCACCCTCGCCCCGGTTGCCGGGTCGGTCAGGCGGACGCGGTAGCGACCGGACGGGAGGCGATCGACACCTCCGAGCTGTCGGCGCCGGGTGGCCACGAGCCTCCTCCTTCACCATGGTGCTGTCGGTGATGAGGCGGCGTTGCGCCGCAAGGCCGTCCGGCGCGCCGGCGACTACGCCAAAGTACCGCTAGCGGCGGATCTGCATCAGCCCCGGCGTGCCTGGTCGAGCCAGGCCTCGATCTCAGCCGGGTCGAAGCGCAGCAGGTGGCTCCACTTCAGGAACGGAATCCGTCTCTCGGCCACCAGTCGCCGGACGTGACGGACGGGCACCCCGAGCCGGCGAGCCACCGCCTCGATGTCCATGAGCGGTACCTGCTCGATGACAGCCGAGTTCTTCGTTGCGGCCACGACAACCTCCTCAGTCGTTTGAACCTCGCACGCAACTAGGCCATCGAAGACCTCCAGATCTCGCGAGCAACCGGCCTCGATCTCCCGCATCCGCTCGGCCCCACCCGCACCCGTCCCGGCCTCCGAACTGCCCGCCACCAGCGTCGGAACCGTCCCGCAGATCGAGCACACCCTGGCACCCCGAGGGGTGCAATCGGCCGTCCCGCGCCGCGGGACGCGAGATTCCGAGGCCTCTGCGGGCCTAGTTGGACATGCTGAGCATCTTCCCGCTGCGAACATCGGACCCTGCCCGCTACTACATCGAGGCCGTCTCCCTCGGCGCCGAGGAGTACTACCTGAGCCGGGGCGAGGTGCCCGGCCGCTGGCTCGGGCGCTGCTCCGAAGGGCTCGGCCTGTCGGGGACCGTCGATGCCGACGACCTGCGGTCCCTGCTCGCCGGCCGCCGGCCCGACGGCGGCGACCTGCGCGACGGCTGGGTGCTGCGCCCCGGCTACGACGCCACCTTCTCCGCCCCCAAGTCGGTCTCGGTCCTGTTCGCCCTGGGCGACCGCGACGACGTCCGGGCGGTGGTCGCCGCCCACGACGAGGCGGTGGCAGGAGCGCTTGAGTACCTGGAGACCCACGCCTGCCGGGTGCGCCGGGGAGGCATCCACGGCCGAGGGGTGCGCTTCGAGGTCGGTGGAGGGATGGTGGCGGCCGCCTTCGTCCACCACACCAGCCGGGCCGGCGACCCCCAGCTGCACACCCACGTCCTGGTCGCCAACGCCACCCCCGGGCCCGACGGCCGGTGGACCGGCATCGACAGCGCCGGCCTGTTCGCCCACGCCAAGGCGGCCACCGCCGTGTACCAGGCCCTCCTGCGTCGGGGCCTGGTCGAGAGGCTGGGGGTGAGCTTCGAGCTGTCGGGAGACGGCACCGGCGACATCGTCGGCGTCCCGGCCGAGGTGCGGGCCCGGTTCAGCAAGCGCCGGGCCGCCATCACCGAGCACATGCGCAAGAAGGGCACGTCCGGGCCGAGGGCGGCCGAGGTCGCCACCCTGGCCACCCGCCAGGCCAAGGACCACTCGGTCTCCGAGTTGGACCTGCGCATCGGATGGCGACAGGAGGCGGAACAGCTCGGCTTCGACCCGGCGTCCGTCCCCCGTTCGCCCGGCCGCATCCTTCGCCGCCCTGCCCACCGACGAGGCTCTTGCCAGTCTCGTCACCCTGGACGAGGCCACCTTCGATGCGGCCAAGGCGGTGTGGGCGGTGGCCGCCTCGATGCCCGACGGCGGCGAGCTGGCCGAGATCGAGGAGCGGGCGCAGGCTTTCCTGGCCAGTCCCCTCGTCGTCGAGGTGGCCGACGGGCGGTGGACGACGACCGAGATGCTGGCGCTGGAGGAACGGGTGGTCGCCATCGCCCTGGGTGGTCGGGCCGGCGGGTTCGGAGTCGCCGATGACGAGCAGCGTGGACGAGGCCCTGAGTGCCCGGCCGTCGCTGTCCGACGAGCAGGTGGCGATGGTGCGGCGGATCGCCACCAGCGGCGACCAGATCGACGTGGTGGTCGGCGCTCCCGGCTCGGGCAAGACCTTCGCCCTCGACGCGGCCCGGGCCGCATGGCAGGCGAGCGGCTCCCGGGTGCTGGGCTGCGCCCTCGCCGCCCGGGCCGCCCGGGGCCTGCAGGCGGGCTCGGGCATCACCAGCCGCACCATCGATCGCCTCCTCCTCGACCTCGAAGCGGGGAACGAGTCGCTGGACCGGCGCACGATCGTGGTGGTCGATGAAGCCGCGATGGTGGGGACCCGCAAGCTGGCCCGCCTGGTCGACGCCTGCGCCCGGGCCGAGGCCAAGCTGGTGCTCGTCGGCGACCCCAAGCAGCTTCCGGCCATCGAGGCCGGGGGGCTGTTCGAGGCCCTCGCTTCCCGGCTGGGGACGACGCAGCTCACCGGCAACCGGCGCCAGCAGCATCCCGGCGAGCGGGCGGTGGTGGCCGACCTGCGCGACGGCCACGTGCAGCGGGCGATCGAGCGCCTCCGCCGCCTCGGCGGCATGGCCGTGTTCGCCAACGCCGACGCCCTGGCCGACGCCATGGTCGAGGACTGGTCCGCGGCGACCAAGGCGGGCAAGGACGTGCTCATGCTCGCCCCCACCCGCGACACCGCCGCCGAGCTCAACGCCCGGGCCCGTCAGCGCATGGAGGCCGAAGGCATCGCTCGGCGCCGTTGTCGCCCAGGTCGGCCACGTCGAGTTCGCCGTCGGCGACCGGGTCGTCTGCACCAGGAACAACAAGCGCCTCGGCGTCGTGAACGGCGACGTCGGCACCGTCGTGGGCGTCGGCGACAAGGGCCTCATCGTCACCCTCGACAACGGGGAGGTCGAGCTACCCGAGACCTACCTGGCCGCCGGCAACCTCAGCCACGGCTACGCCCTCACCGTCCACAAGGCCCAGGGCGCCACCTGCGACGTCGCCCTGCTCTGGGGCGAGAACCTCGGTGCCGAGTCCGGCTACACCGCCCTGACGAGGGGCCGGCTCCGGAATCGGGTGTTCGTCATGGCCGAGAGCAACGGAGGCGAGCACCTCCCGCCTGAGCAACGAGACCCGGCCCAGTACCTTGCTCAGAGACTCTCGGCCGCCGCCAGGATGCCCGCCGCCATCGACGCTCGGCACGCGCCCGTTCGGGTGAGGTGACGGAACTCACGTCGGAATCGTAGAGCGCCATGATTGTCGGCTCGACAGAAAGGACCTCTCCCCCGGCAAACCGTGTAAACCGTGCTTGTGCTATGCTTACACGGATGGAGCGAACTTCAACTTCGGCGGATGTCGCCCTCACGCTCGGTCTCTCGCCAGCCTCGATCCAGCGGTATGCGAGGGACGGAAGGATCCCCTTCGTGATGACGGCCGGGGGTCATCGCCGCTTCAACATCGACGAAGTGCGCCGATCGCTCGGTGCGCTGTCAAGCGGCACCCCTGAAGGCACTGATCCCCGAGCGACCGCGGTGATCCTGACGGCACTACAAACCGAATTCGCAGCAGTTCGGGTCGAGCTCGGAGACGTTGAGGTGCGCCGCCTGTCCAACGGCACCCGGTACCACCTCGGGTTGCTCACGGGCGCTGCAATCGAATGGACAATCGCGCTCGCTGAGATCGGGGAGGGCAATCTCACTGCAGCCGCCGAGACCACTCGGGCTATCGAGGCATTCGATCCCGATGTGGTGCTGTTTGTTGGGGTTGCTGGAAGCCTGAAGAGCGACGTGATACACGGTTCCGTTGTAGTCGCCAATAAGGTCTATCGCTACCAGAGCGGAAAGGCGGCAGATGACTTTCTATCACGACCCCTCACCTTTCCGACTTGGCACGGTCTCGAACAACTCGTTCGGCAGGTACGACAGTCGAACTGGAGCGATGCCGATCCTCGGCCATTGGTCGAACTAAAGCCAATCGCAGCCGGTGAAGTAGTTGTGGCATCTACTTCCTCGGAGACATTTTGGCTCCTACACGAGAACTATAACGACGCGGTAGCTGTCGACATGGAGAGCGCCGGAATGTACGAGGCGGCTCATAGGGCGGGTGGCATGGCGGTGCTCGCCATTCGGGGTATCTCCGACATGGTCGCTGACAAGGTGCCCGATCGTGATGCATTGTGGCAGCCACGAGCTTCGCAGAATGCGGCGCGTCTTCGCCTTCGCTCTGCTCGCCGCAGCTGACCCTGGCGATCTTAACCTTCGGCCACCGCAACCGCCATATTCTAACGAGAGAGCGGAGTTGTTGAGTACTATTCCGCCCCTCGCTGCTGCCGCTATCGTGCGAGCGGCGTCCCATCCTGACTTGGGACTGACCCTTCTTCGCCTCATGGCGGCGCCCGAGTTGTCGCCGGTGGGAGTGCTCAGTCAGATTTTCGACCTCGTGGGCAATCGACTCAACCGGGCCGCATCCGCCGATCTCTGGCTGGCTGTCGCAGAGTTTGCCGCAGCACACGGCGCTCACGAGGACAGTGCGAGAGCTTTCGCGGAGGCAGCGCCGATTAGTCCCGACGCTGGGCGATGGCTCGCGAGGGCAGCGCTGGAAACAGCCGCAGCGGGGGACCCAGATCGCGCCAGAACGATTCTGGTGTCGGCGAAACACGCAGCAACATCCGAAGATCAAGCGACGTTCGTTGAAGTTATGGCGGCGGCGGTAGACGAGGACCCCGAGCGCATCATCGATGCTGCCAGCCGGCACGTTGGCGTAGACGCTCTGGTAGAGGTGATGCGTGCGCGAGCGCTGTCATTGCTCGGGCGGGTCGATGAGGCCGCCAATGCTGCAATGAATGCGGTTCGCGATCACCCCAACAGGTCCATGGTGGGAGGATTGGTACTCGAGGCAGCACGACAGTTGTTGAGTCGGAGCGAGGAGGAGGGGGTCGGACGAAGCCGGCTTCAATACGCTGACCAAGCACGCCAGCTAGCCCTTGAGGTCCGCGACTGGCGTCGCCAGTGGCGAGGTCCGAGCGAGGACGCTGCTGCCATGGCGGCACAGGCGGCGGCGGCCGCCCGCGATTTCGGCGCAGTCGTCCGACTGGCTTCTCCTCCGCCTGATGGCGAAGCGACTGAGCGTGAGATGAACCATCAGGAGCTCATCGTGATGGCGTCTAATGCGGCGGTAATCGCAGGATGGAGCGACCAAGCAAGGACACTTGCCCAGAGAATCTCGAGCATTGCGGAACGTCGCCTAGTCGAGGCGCGATGTGCAGATATCGATGGCGCTGCAAAGGAATCGGTGCGGCTTCTGAAAGAGGCCCTTCAGCATTCGGCCAACGATGGGCAGCGAGCGCGGCCTACATGGCTCTTGCGGGTGCCGGCGAGTGGCCACTTGCGGGACTTGACGAATTTGAAACACGTGATCCTGAACTCGGGGCCTTAGTACGCGCTCAAGCGGACATCGTTGGCGGAAATCTCGATGCGCAACCCTGCGCCTGCGCAAGATCGATGGCGAGCCTGCGCTGTCTCTGTTGGTGAACGCGTACATGGAGGCAGGTCGTATCGACGATGCAGTCGCTACCCTCTCGGGTACCGCCGAGCGGCTCGGAAGACCGCACTACCGCCTGCAGGCAGCTGCCCTCTTGGCATCAGTCGGCAGATTGCCAGAGGCATTGGACGTCGCGTCCTCGACGCTGGCTCACGTGCCTAGCGGCACGCATCTTCACACCGAGTTGCGGCAAATGTGCATGCGCTTGACCGGAAACCTCCGTCGGTGGATAGAGATGGTCGAGCACGCCCGCGCTGCAATAGCGGATGGAGACTCCTCCGACTCGACGGCATGGGCTCTCGTCGGTGGGCTATTTAATGTTCGGAGCGTGGATGCAGCGCGCCAGGAGATGGTAGCTGCGAGACTCGCGCCTCGGAGCGAAGAGGAGGCGCTGCTTGCGATTCAACTTCTTCGCACAGGCGAGCCATCGTCTCGCGCCGTGGTAGCCATTCTCGATGTCGCCGACTCCTATCGGGATTCCGAGATGGTTACTGCTGGCGCCTACATGGCCGTGCTTGAGATGTCTCGTGAGGCCGGGCTTCCGGCAGATCTAGCCACTCGGTTTCAGCCGATCTCAGAAACGTTCTTCGAACGTTGGCCCGACAGCAAGATCATGACGAGAATTGATGTCTCTGATTTGGACAACCTGATCGAGTACATGCGAGAGCATTTCGGTCGAGCTGCTGACGAGCTCCAAGAGCTCGTGGCAAAGGCGGTACTTGGGCACCTGCCGTATGGACTTGCAGCCGCCGTGAGAGGTCGGACGCTATCGGCGCTACTGATTACGCGAGGCCTGGGATGCATTCCATTGGGGACGGTCGATGCTGTGCAGCGCGAATGTGAACTTCAGATCGCAATTGCAGCGCTGGACGGTCAGGTAGTAGTCGATACGAATGCGCTGCACGCGCTAGGCCACACCGGATTGCCTGCGGCGGATCTGCTGTCACGTTTCAGTCGAGTCATTGTGACACGTCAGACTCTCGACGATGCGATGGCGGGATCTGACTCCCTTGCTCTCAAGTCCACCGCCACAATGGGTTGGGACCCGCATGCTGATCGACCATTCTTGCTCGAGATCGATGAGGCTCAAGCGGATGCGTGGGCTCGGGACGCCGATGAGTTGGTTATCAGAGCGCGGAAGTGCACTGTTCGCGACGTTGTACTGCCGGACTCGGGCAGTGATGACGCCCGCCTTGAGGTTGTCTTAGCGCCAATGGAGTTCGCTCGCCGAGAACGCTGTGCGCTGTGGAGTGACGATCCAGCACTTCGACAGGTGGCACACAGTGAGGGATTGATGGTCTTCAGTACTCTCGCCCTGCTGGAGGCACTCGTACTGAATGAGGCCATGTCAAGGGCCGACGTGCGGAAAGTGCATCTCGAGATGGCGCGGTCGTCCCTTGTGGACCTGCCCTTCGATGCGGAACTTGTCCTGCAACTCGCCGAGGAGGAGGGATGGGTCGGAGGTGCGGCAGCATGGCCGCTCTCACGCCCGGTCAACTGGGCCGACGCCGCCGAACAGGTTGTTGAGGTTTACCGCACCTGTGTCGTCGAGAGTCATCGGGTCGCTCCCGATGCTTTGCCCAACTGGTCCTACGCGGCGTGTCTTGGCGCGGGAAGGTCGATCCTCCCTCACCTTCGGCTGAATGCGGTCGCAACCTTGGTATTGAGTGGTCTTCTGCATGCTGGCAGCAGGCCTGCGATTCTTCCGCTGCTCCTCAAAGGCGCCCGAGCGGCAGCACAGCAGACGGGGTTGGAGGATCCCCTTCCGACATTGGCCCAGATGCTACGGAGCGGCCTAAGTGAGGAGGTCGGCGAGGAGCGCACGCCTCAGTTCTTTGCCCATATGGTCGGGGGCCTTGACGAACCGGATCGACTGCTTGCCCTAGCCGAGCTGTTACGGCCGAGTCCACCTTCATAATGTTCCCGCACCATTGGCGGCTCGTCGTTGCACCAGGGACCGCTGAGATTTGCGGTAACCAGCTCCAGTGCCCGGATTGGTGACCTACGCGTCCAAGCTGGGATGACTGGGCGGTGAGGGTCACCCACTGAAGGAGGGGCCTCCACGAATCTCGGACGTCTGACGGTCCGAGATGCAGGAGTCCCTGGTGGTTAACGGTCGTGCGTTGTGTTCGGCGCGGCCGACTTCGAGGTCCTCGAGGTCGTCGATGACGGCACCGAACTGGCGATCGAGGCTGAGACCACCCGGCGGCTCGTGTGCTGCTCGAGCTGCGGGGATGAGAGCCGTCCCGAAGGCCCAGCGGTGGAATCACCCTGCGGGACGTGCCGGCGGGGCGGAGATGGTGCGGGTGCCGTGGCCAAGCGCGTCTGGCGCTGCTCGGAGCCCGACTGCGAGGTCAACACCTGGACCTCGGGCCGAGACTCGCCGATCCCCGACGGGTGCTGACGACCAGGGCGGCGGCGGTGGGCCCACCGGCCGGGTGGAGTCCGTCGAGGGGCACACCCGCCTCCGTCGCCTGGGGCTTGGCCGTGTCCTAGTCGACGGTGTCGTCGGCCGTCGAGCGCATCGGGTGGTCAGCAGACTGCAGCTTTCACGCTACGAACTGGCTCGAGGCGCTGCCGGCGCCGCCTACGCGCTGTCATCGACGACGCCGAAGGCTCTGGCGCCCGCGCCGCCGCCGAGCATCTCCGGGCCGCCGAGGGCGAGGTCTTCACTCCTCCTCGGGTCAAGTTGTGAGGTCGGAGTGTCGATACAGTGTGTTTGGACTCTCCAGTCCATTCTTGGTGATGGGCGCAGCCGCCCTCAAAGGACACTCTGATGCCCGAGATGACCTTCGACGAAGACGCCCTGTTTGATGGTATGGACCGGCTGCCCGCTCCCAGCCGATTCAATCTCCCAGGCCGCCGGGCATTGATCCTCATCTCGGCAGTCGCGGTCGTCGTCATCGTCGCCGTCGTCCTCCGGCCTGATGGGAACGTCGTTCACAACTTGCAAGGCACCGTCGCGCTCGAACAATTTGTGTTCGCCCCCGGTGAGCTGGTCGAACTGAACGTCCAAGTCCCCGACGCCGCTAGAAAGCTCTTACCGCAAGGGTCACCCTGCGTCGCTGGGTCTAGATACAAGGACATCGTTGAGGGTACGGAGGTCACTATTCGCGACGGAAACAACGGCATCATCGCTGACGGCACGATCACGGGAAGTGGCCTTACTGACATCGAGATGGTGGTCGACATGAACGGCGAAGGCCCGCAGCTCCCCGGCCGTTGCATATTTCCCTTTATGGCCAGCAACGTACCCAAGACCAAGTTCTACAAGATTGAGCTTGGACAACGCGATGGGCCGACCTTCTCCTACGATGACATGACCTCCGAGGGGTGGAAGCCCCGGCTCACACTCGGTGGCCAGTGACAGCGGGCACCTCGGGGTTACGCCAACCAGGCATGTATCGGCGCGAGTTGCATCACGCCGCCCGAATGAAACAGGCGGCGAGAGCCCGTACGCGGCGGCTCGGCGCGCCAGGAAATGAAGTCGGACGCCGCGTCAACACGTTGTAGCCGCAGCTCGACCTCGGCGAAGACCACTTTGCAATCTGACCAACGATGTCGACCACCGCTCTGTGGGTCGTCAAGGTTGATGCCAGGCCAGATCGGCGAGCCCGAACAACCCCAGGGAAGGCTGCGCGCCATCCCCGGGTCAGTTCAGGCCGACGAAGAGGGGTTCGTCCTCTCTCGGAGCACGCATCACGGCGACGTTGCGCAGACCGCGCTTCTGGATCTGCTCGTGGAGCTCCTCGGGCGTGTCGGCCGTCAGGACGACCTCGTCGGTGGCCATGTCGATGGCGACGAACTTGCCGGGGTAGCGCTCGAGGTGGAAGTAGCGAGGCACCCTTCCATGATGCCAGCCGGCGCCGCCGTCGGGCCTGGCGTGACCTAAACGTGACCTAACTCACGGTCACGGGGCGGTTCCAGCGGTCACTGGCGGACAACCGACATAGCCTCTGACCAGGACTTTCGCGGATTCGAGCAGGTCACGAAACCCCCTCCGCTCAGCTTCCCAAGCTGAGAACGCGGGTTCGATTCCCGTCGCACGCTCTCGAATAAGAGTCCTGATCAGGAGCGTTTTTGCGACCGCTGCGGCGGCCTCCCGTTCGGCTCCGACGTGGCTGTGGGCCACGAACGGGCCACAACGAATCGCTCTCAAACGACATCAGCTGACTTGCGGCCACCGTCGATGCCGTCGCGGTCCATCGTGGAGCAGGCCCTCGGACTCGCGGCGCCGCGTACAATCGAGTCCGTGAGCGCCACGGATCGAATCGTCGGGAAGGATCTCGTCGTTGCGGCGGACGGGAGCATTCCGGCCGAACAGATCGCCCGTCTCGGCCTTCGTCCCGGCGCCCATCTCCGGGTGATCGAGACCGATCCTGCCGTTGGCGAGCCGAACGGTCTCGCTGGATCGCTACCGGACTTTCCCGATCTCGACTGGGAAGCGTTCGAGCGGGGCAGCACCTTGGCTCGGAGCGACCTCACCGCTACGTGAGGGCCGTCGCTGACTCACACGCAATCGTCTGGTACGTCCAGGGCTCGTCCCGGCTCTCTGAAACTGGCAAGGCAGCGCTGGCGGAGTCTGAGCAGAGCGACGGCATCGTGGTGTCGGTCGCCACGCTGGTAGACCTCTGGTACGTCACCCAGACCACGCAGGCCGTGAGTGCTGACGACTTCACCCGGTTGCGGGCGAAACTCGACGCCTCGGCCAACGTGGACCTCTACGTGTCGACGTTGCCGTAGCTGACGCCTTCACCCTGATCCCCCGCACACTTCTCACCGATCCGTGGGACCGGTTCATCGTGGCGACGGCCAAGGCGCTCGATCTGCCCCTGGTGACACGCGACAGCGCCATCCGAGACTCCGACCTGGTCGAGACCATCTGGTAGCAAGCCGGTCGTCAGTCGTCCGTGGCGGTCGGCCGGAGCGGCGTCACGGTGCATGGCCCCCGCAACGAAGCCGAACCCGACCAGGGCCACGGCACCCCGCAGCACGATTCTCGCGACTTCGATGCCTTTTCCGAAACCCAACGGCCGCCACCGCCCCGATCCCACCGATGATCCCCAGGACCAGCCCTCCGCCATGAACCAAAGGCCAAGGGAGGCTCCGCACGAGGTACAGCCCGGGAGGTAGGCCTGCCGCGAGGAACCAGTGCCGCCGACGGTCACCAGCTCCACCCACGGGCTCCGAGCCGTCCAGGTCGGGATCGATGGCGCGGACCCCCACTCGGCACGGTACGGCACCCGCTCCCCTCCCCCAACGCCGCCGAGGAACCCGGTGCCCGGCAATTGTGCTCGGCGCGAGAGACGAGAGCCGCCGGGCAACAGCACTTCACTGAACTCGGCCACCGCGCCGACAACTGGCGGCTAACTGATAGCTCGACAAACGTGACAGCTAATCAGTTGGGATCAGTTCCATGGTTCCGGGCTCCGTCGAAACTGCTCGCGAGCATGGCCATGGGTCTGCGGGCACGAGCGCTCGAGCAGACCGCGGCCTGGACCTCCACCTCCGACCCCGGCGCCTGGGACCACCGCCAGGCGTTCTCGCGTCGGTCGGCGGGGTCGGCCGGTCCGCCAGGTGGCAACGGGGTGGTCGGCATCACCCAGAAGGCAGGCGACGCCACCCCTGGGGGATGACCCCGCCGGGCGCGGTTACGTCGGCTGGGGGACGATGCGGATGTAGGGCTTGGGCGACTGCCACTCGCCGAAGATCTCCTTGGCCTCGTCGTTGGAGACCGAGCCGGCGATGATCACGTCCTCGCCCTGCTTCCAGTTGACGGGCGTGGAGACCCGGTGCTTGGCGGTCAGCTGGAGCGAGTCGATGACCCGGAGCACCTCGTCGAAGTTGCGGCCGGTGGTCATCGGGTAGACGAGGATGAGCTTGATCTTCTTGTCGGGCCCGATGACGAAGACGTTGCGCACGGTCTGGTTGTCGGCCGGCGTGCGCGACTTGGCGTCGCCGGTGGTCTCGGCCGGCAGCATGCCGTAGAGCTTCGACACGTTGAAGTCGGCGTCGCCGATGATCGGGTAGTCGGGGCGGGCGCCCTGGGTCTCCTCGATGTCGTCCGCCCACCGCTCGTGGTCGCCGGTCGCGTCCACCGACAGCCCGATGACCTTCACGTTGCGCCGCTCCCACTCGGGGCTCAGCTTGGCCATGTAGCCCAGCTCGGTGGTGCACACGGGGGTGAAGTCCTTGGGGTGGGAGAACAGCACGGCCCACGAGTCGCCGATCCAGTCGTGGAAGCTGATCCGGCCCTGGGTGGTGTCGGCCTCGAAGTCGGGCGCGGTCTGGTTGATCAGAACTGACATCGTCATGCCCCTCTCTCGTCGTCTGCGCCATTGGTAGTCGAGACGGCGACCCTCCCGCGCCCGCGGGCCGCGATGTTCTGGAGAGAAGCGGCCGCGGCGCCTGTAGTTCGACAAAAGTCCTGGTCAGGGGCGCTCCGCGACTCCGGCGGGGGTGGCTGCCCGGGGGTCCTACCATCGGGGGACCGCCATGGACGTGTTGTTGATCGACAACTACGACTCGTTCACGTTCAATCTCTTCCAGCTCATCGGCTCGATCCTCGGGAAGGCTCCCCGGGTCGTGCGCAACGACGAGCTGGGGCCGGACGAGCTCTCCCGCCTCCGTCCGGACGCGGTCGTGATCTCGCCGGGGCCGGGACATCCGGGTCGGGCGCGCGATTTCGGGGTGTCGAAGTCCGCGATCGCCGACCTCGACGTCCCCCTGCTCGGCGTGTGCCTTGGTCACCAGGGGCTGGCCGCCCATTTCGGGGCCGACGTCCGGGAGGCCCCCGAAGTCATGCACGGGCGCACGTCGGAGATCACCCACGACGGGTCGCCGTTGTTCGCCGGCATCCGGCAACGGTTCCGGGCCGTCCGCTACCACTCGCTGGCGGTGTGGGGACCGCTGCCCGACGAGCTGGCCCGGATGGCGTGGACCGACGACGGGGTGACGATGGGGATCCGGCACCGGACCCGTCCCCTCTGGGGCATCCAGTTCCACCCGGAGTCGATCGGGACCGAGGGCGGGGCCCGGCTGGTGCGGAACTTCCTCGACCTGGCCGCGGCGGCGGCGTCGTCGGAGGTCCGGGTGGTGCGGGAACGGGCGCCGGCGACCGCCCCCGCCGCCGCCCGTGAGCCCCGGTCGCCGACGCTGCGGGTGCGCACCCGGGTGCTGCCGTTCCTGCCCGACGCCGACGCCACCTTCGCCGGCCTCTTCCGCGGGAGCGACGCCGCGTTCTGGCTGGACTCCAGCCTCGCCGAACCGGGGAGAGCCCGGTTCAGCTACATGGGCGGCGGCGGCGGTCCCCGGTCGGCGGTGGTGTCCTACGACTCGGACGGTCGGTCGCTCACCGTCTCCGACGCCGACGGCACCCGGCGCGCAGAGGGCGACATCTTCGAGTACCTGGAAAGGGAGCTCGCCACGGCCGGCCCGCCCCGCATCGACGAGGAGCTTCCCTTCGGCTTCGTCGGGGGCTATGTGGGCTACCTCGGCTACGAGCTCAAGGGCGACCTCGGCTTCTCCGCCGCCCACCGCTCGCCCCTGCCGGACGGGTGGCTGGTCTTCGCCGACCGAGTCATCGTCTTCGACCACGAGGACGGGCGGCTCTACCTTGTGGCGCTCACCGCCGTCGACGACCCCGAGGACAGCGAGCGGTGGTTCGACGAGACCGAGGCACAGATCGGTCGCCTCCCGCCTTCACCGCGGCGGGCGGAGCCGCGTGCCGTCCGGACCCCTGTCGACCTCACCCTTCGGCGGGACGAGGCCGGCTACCTCGACGACATCCGACTGTGCCAGGACGAGATCCGTCGGGGCGAGAGCTACCAGCTGTGCCTGACCAACATGATCTCGACCGACCCGGTGGAGCATCCCCTCGACCTCTACCGCATCCTGCGGACGGAGAGCCCCGCCCCCTACGCCGCCTACCTTCGCCTCGGGTCGACCTCGGTGCTGTGCTCGTCGCCCGAGCGGTTCCTCCGCATCACCGCCGGAGGAGAGGTGACGGCCAAGCCGGTGAAGGGCACGGCCGCCCGGAGCAGCCGTCCCGAGGAGGACGCGGCCGCCCGCCACCGGCTGGCGGCGAGCGTGAAGGAGCGGGCCGAGAACCTCATGATCGTCGACCTCCTCCGCAACGACCTCGGTCGGGTCTGCCAGCTGGGGAGCGTGGAGGTGCCGGCGCTCATGGACGTGGAGTCCTTCGCCACCGTCCACCAGCTGGTGAGCACCATAGCCGGGCAGTTGCGGCCCGACGTCGGCGCCGTCGACTGCGTGCGGGCCGCCTTCCCCGGCGGGTCGATGACCGGGGCCCCCAAACACCGGACGGTGGAGATCCTGGACCGGCTCGAATCGGGGGCTCGGGGCGTGTACTCGGGCGCCATCGGGTGGTTCGGGCTCGACGGGGGGGCCGAGCTCAACGTCGTCATCCGGACCGCGGTCGCCACGCCGACGGGCACGTCCATCGGCGTGGGCGGGGCCATCGTGTCGCTCTCCGATCCCGCGTCCGAGTTCGACGAGACCCTGCTGAAGGCGGCCGCCCTGATCCGGTCGCTGGGCATCCTCCGGAACGGAGCTTTCGACCCGGGAGACGTCCGCATCGACGGTTCGAGCCTGTCCCCCGAGCGGTGTGTCCTCCTCGGTTCTCGGGGCCCTGAAGCGACTGAGTGACCTGACGCCCGGGTAGGGACGGGTTCGCAGCCGCCACCACCGTCTGCGACAGGAGGTCTCATCGCGATGCAGCCCGACGACGGGGTCCGATCCGTGACGTTCGACCGCCGCCCCCGCGGCTGAGGCGCCGACGATGGTCGCCTTCGGCTACACCCTCTCCAGCGAAGAGCACGGACCGTCCGACCTGGTCGGCAACGCCCAGCGGGCGGAGGAGGTGGGCTTCGACTTCGCCTCCATCTCCGACCACTACCACCCCTGGGTGACCGCCCAGGGCCACAGCCCCTTCGTCTGGTCGGTGCTGGGCGGAATCGCGGCCACCACCGAGCGGCTGCGGGTGGGCGTGGGCGTGACGTGCCCCATCATTCGCATCCACCCCGCGATCATCGCCCAGGCCACCGCCACCACCTCCCTGCTGTTCGAGGGCCGCTTCTTCTTCGGGGTCGGGTCGGGGGAGGCCCTCAACGAGCACATCCTGGGCGACCGATGGCCGCCGCCGGGCGTGCGCCTGGCCATGCTGGAGGAGGCGGTCGAGGTCATCCGGGACCTCTGGACGGGCGAGACCGTCGACCACCGGGGCACGTACTACGAGGTCGAGAACGCCCGGCTCTTCGACCCTCCCACCGAGGCCCCGCCGATCGTCGTGTCCGCCTTCGGACCGAAGGCCATCGCCCTGGCCGCCCGCATCGGCGACGGCTACTGGGGCAACGCCCCCGAGCGGGAGCTGATCGAGCGCTACCGCGAGGGTGGCGGCACCGGTCCCCGCTACGCCCAGCTCGACCTGTGCTGGGCCGAGGACGAGGAGTCCGCCCGCAAGACCGTCCACCAGGTGTGGCCCAACGGGGGCGTCCCGGGGCAGCTCTCCCAGGACCTGCCCACATGGACCCACTTCGAGGAGGCGGCCCAGACGGTGCGGGAGGAGGACGCCACCGAGTCGGTGCCGTGCGGGCCCGACGTGGAGCCGGTGGTGGAGTCGGTGCGCATGTACCTCGACGCCGGCTACGACCACCTCTACTTCCACCAGATCGGCCCCGACCAGGACGGGTTCTTCCGCTTCTGGTCGGAGCAGCTCCAGCCGGCGCTGGCCGAGCCTGACCGACGGCGGGTAGCCGGGGCGGGTAGCGATACCGACGAGTTCTCCGCCTCCGGCTCGTCGTACTCGGGAGGACCCAATTCTGAGGAGCGCGCCCTGATGACTTCCGTCGACCTGGCACCGGCCGCCCGCCGGATGGCCGAGCTGATTTCCAACCTCCCCGACGACCGCCTCGACCGGCCGACGCCGTGCCCCGACTACTCGCTGCGTGACCTGGTCGAGCACGTCGACGGGCTCTCGCTCGCCTTCGCCGCGGCCGCGGCCAAGGACGTCGGTGCGCTCACCGAGGGGGCGCCGGCGGGCGACGGGAACCGGCTGGCCGACGGCTGGCGGACCCGGATCCCCCAGCCAGCTGGCGGCCATGGCCGAGGCCTGGCACGACCCCGACGCCTGGCAGGGCATGACCCGGGCCGGGGGCGTCGACCTGCCGGGCGAGGTGGCGGGCGTGGTCGCCCTCGACGAGCTCGTGATCCACGGATGGGACGTGGCTCGGGCCAGCGGCCAGGCCTACGACTGCGACCCGGACGCGCTGGCGGCAGTCCACGGCTTCGTGACCGAGGTCGCGGCCGGGGGCGAGGAGGGCCGCCAGGGCCTGTTCGGGCCGCCGGTGGCGGTGGACGACTCGGCCCCCCTTCTCGACCGGGTCATCGGCCTCACCGGCCGCGACCCCACCTGGTCGCCCGCCTGACCCCGAACTGGTGACGCCTACAGCCCGGAGAGGGCGCTTTCCGTCACCGGTTCGGCTGTCGTGCGCCAGATCGGCGAACTGGTGACGCCTACAGCCCTGAGAGGGCGCTTTCCGTCACCGGTTCGGGTAGGAAGGCGGGGATGGCTGACCCCCAGGAGCGGCTGAAGACCTACCGGGCCAAGCGGGACTTCGCCGTCACCGCCGAGCCGGCGGGGGACGAGGCGGGCGGCACCGCATCGGAGGTGGTCGCGGCCGCGCCGGCCCGGCGGTACGTGGTCCAGCGCCACCGGGCCAGCCGGCTGCACTACGACTTCCGCCTGGAGGTGGACGGGGTGCTGGCCAGCTGGGCCGTGCCCCAGGGGCCGACGCTCGACCCCAAGATCCGCCGGCTGGCCGTCCACGTGGAGGACCACCCCATCGAGTACTTCGACTTCGAGGGCGTCATCCCCAAGGGGTCGTACGGCGGGGGCGACGTCATCGTCTGGGACTGGGGGACGTGGGAGCCGTCCCGTCCCGCCGACGCCGACGCGGCCGCCGCCATCGACCAGGGCGAGCTCCACTTCGACCTCCAGGGGGAGAAGCTGGCCGGCCGCTTCGTGCTCGTCCGCACGGACAGGGACGGGGACAAGGGCCGGGGATCACGAAGGAGCAGTGGCTGCTCCTGCACAAGAAGGACGAGCACGCCCAGCCGGGATGGAACCCGGAGGAGCACCCCCGCTCGGTGAAGACGGGGCGCACCAACGACGAGGTGCTGGCCGCCCCCGACGTGGAGTGGCACAGCGACCGGCCCGCAGCCGAAGCCGCGGTGCAGCTGGGCAGCGGCCCCCCGCCCACGTGGGACCCGCCCACCGACGACGAACTGGCCGCCCTCGACGCCCTGGGCAAGGCCGGCACCTGGACCCTGCAGGGTCGGGAGCTCAAGCTCACCAACCTCGACAAGGTGTTGTTCCCGGGCCGGGCCAGAGAAGGCGAGGATGCGGACACGCCGGTCACCAAACGGGAGCTCATCCGCTACCACGCCCGGGTGGCGCCGTTCATGCTCCCCTACCTGTACGACCGGCCCATCAACCTCAACCGGTTCCCCGACGGGTCGGCCAAGCCCGGGTTCTGGCACAAGGAGGTGCCGAGCCACGCCCCCGAGTGGTTGACCCGGTGGCATCGGGAGGACGTCGACCCGGGCGAGACGGCGCTCTACTTCGTGGTCGACAGCGTCCCCGCCCTGGCCTGGATGGCGAACTACGGGGGTCTCGAGCTGCACGCGTGGACGTCGCGGTTGCCCGATGTCCACCAGCCGACGTGGGCCCTCATCGACATCGACCCCGGGCCCAAGGTGACCTTCGACGACGTCATGGTCCTGGCCCGGCTCTACCGCACCGCCCTCGAGCACCTGAAGGTGATCGGGATGCCCAAGGTCACCGGCAAGCGGGGCATCCAGATCTGGGTGCCGATCGCCGACGGGTACTCGTTCGCCGACACCCGCAAGTGGGTGGAGAAGGTGTCGCGGGCGGTGGGGGCGACCGTCCCCGAGCTGGTCAGTTGGGAGTGGGAGACCCACCGCCGCCACGGCTTGGCCCGCCTCGACTACACCCAGAACGCGATCAACAAGACCCTGGTGGCCCCCTTCAGCGCCCGTCCCGCTCCAGGGGCGCCGGTCTCGGTGCCGATCCGGTGGGACGAGCTCGACGACGACGACATCCGTCCCGACCGGTGGACGATCCGGACCGTCCTCGACCGCCTGGCCGAGGAGGGCGACCCCCTGGGCCCCCTGATCGGCCGTCAGCAGAAGCTGCCCCCGCTGTAGGGCAGCTGACCCATAGCGTGGTCGGCATGGCGTCGATCGTGGTGTGCGGGGGGAGCGTGATCGGGCTGGCGTCGGCGATGATGCTGGCCCGCGACGGGCACCGCGTCACCGTGTTGGAACGGGACGCCGCGCCTCCGCCGACGGGCGCCCCCGCCGACGCGTGGGACGGGTGGGCCCGGCCGGGCGTGGCCCAGTTCCACCAGCCCCACAACCTCTTCTCCCGGGCCCGGCTCGTCCTCGACGAGGAGCTGCCGGGCCTGGTCGACGGCCTGGTCGAGGCCGGGTGCGTCTGGATCGACCCCATCGCCATGGCCCCTCCGTCTCTCGACAAGACCCCGCACGACGGCGACGAGCGGTTCCGGTTCGTCACCGGGCGGCGGCCGGTCATCGAGGCGGTGCTGGCCCAGGCGGCCGAAGCGGAGGACGGGGTCGACGTGCGGCGGGGCGTGTCCGGCGCCCGGCTGCTCACCGGGAGCGGGGCCGACGTGGCGGCGGGCGTGCCCCACGTGGTCGGCGTGCGAACCACCGCGGGCGACGAGCTGGCGGCCGACCTGGTCGTCGACGCCACCGGCCGCCGCACCCGGCTGGCCGAGTGGCTGGCGGCGGTGGGCGCCCGTCCGCCCCACGTCGAGTCGGAGGACTCCGGGTTCGTGTACCACACCCGCTATTTCACAGGTCCGAGGCTGCCCCGCACGCTGTCGGCGCCCGGTCTCCGAGATCGGCACCATCTCCCTGCTCACCATCCCCGGCGACAACGGCACGTGGTCGGTGACGGTGTGGGCGGCCTCGGCCGACACCGCCCTGCGGGGGCTCAAGGACGCCGACCGCTTCACCCGCGTGGTCAAGGCCTGCCCATTGCAGGCGGGGTTGGGTGCGGGGGGAGCCGATCACCGACGTCCTCACCATGGCCGGGGTGCTCGACCGCTACCGGCGGTTCGTGGTCGACGACGTGCCGGTGGCGACGGGCGTGGTCGCGGTCGGCGACGCCTGGGCGTGCACCAACCCGTCTGCTGGGCGGGGCATCACCGTGGGCCTGATGCACGCCCAGGGACTGCGCCGGGTGATGCGGGCGGGCGGCGTCGGTGACCCCGAGGGACTCGTCCGGGCCTTCGACCAGGTCACCGAGGAGCGGGTGGCGCCGTACTACTGGAACCAGATCACGGCCGACCGCCGGCGGATGGCGGAGATGGACGCCCTCCGGCGGGGCGACGAGCCGGTCGCCCCCGATCCGACCCTGGTGGCGGTGGGCGGGGCCATGTTCCAGGACCCGGTCGTGTTCCGGGGCGTCCTGGAGACGGTCATGTGCCTGGCCCTGCCGGAGGAGGTCTTCGCCCGCCCGGGATTCATGGACAAGGTGGCGGCGGTGCCCCCGGCTCCGCCCCGGCCCATGCCCGGCCCCGACCGCAAGGAGCTCCTCGCCCTCCTGGCCTAGTGGGCCCAGGCGTGGCCGGGGGGGTAGACGGCGGTGATCTTGCGGACGGTGCCCGACTGGGAACGCATCACCAGCGACTCGGTGGTGACGCCCCGGGCGTCGTAGCGGACGCCCCGGCACAGCTCGCCGTCGGTGATGCCGGTGGCGGCGAAGAAGCAGTTGTCGCCCCGGACCAGGTCGTGGGTGCCGAGGACGCGGTCGGGGTCGATGCCGGCGTCGATCACCTTCTGGCGCTCCTTGTCGTCCTTGGGCCACAGGCGGGCCTGCATCTCTCCGCCCATGCACTTGAGGGCGGCGGCGGTGATGACCCCCTCGGGCGTGCCGCCGATGCCGAAGAGGATGTCGCCGGCGGCGTCGGGCCAGCCGGTGGAGATGCCGCCGGCCACGTCGCCGTGCTCGATGAGGCGGATTCGGGCCCCCGCGGCCCGGATCTCGGCGATGAGGTCGGCGTGGCGGGGACGGTCGAGCACGACGGCGGTGATGTCGCTCACCGGGAGGCCGAGGGCCTTCGCCACCGCCTGCAGGTTCTCGGCCGGCGGACGGTCGATGTCGATGGAGCCGGCCGCCACCGCGCCCACCGCCACCTTGTTCATGTAGAAGCACGGTCCCGGGTCGAACATCGTCCCCCGCTCGCTGGCGGCGATGACGGACAGGGCGTTGGGCCGGCCCAGGGCGGCGAGGGTGGTTCCCTCCACCGGGTCGACGGCGATGTCGACCTCGGGCGGGCCGCCCCGGCCGAGCTGCTCGCCGTTGTAGAGCATGGGGGCCTCGTCCTTCTCCCCCTCGCCGATGACGACCACGCCGGTCATGGCCACGCTGTTGAGGAACAGGCGCATGGCCTCGACCGCGGCCCCGTCGGCCTCCTCCTTCTCCCCCCGTCCCATCCACCGGGCCGCGGCCATCGCCCCCGCCTCGGTGGCCCGGACGAACTCCATGGCCAGGTTGCGGTCGGGCGTGCGGGTCGTCTCAGGGGTCACCTTCGGACCTTACCCGGGGGTCGGCGGGGCTCTGACCGGGCAAGATGGTCGTCGTGGACCGGACCCGGCGGTGAGTTCGGTCCTCCTGGTGGACGCGGCCAACGTGGTCGGCTCCCGGCCCACGGGGTGGTGGCGGGACCGGGCGGGGGCGGCCCACACGTTCGTGGCCCGGGTGCGGGCGGCGGCCGCGGCCGGCGATGTCCCGAGCCCGGCGGTGGTGGTCCTGGAGGGTGCGGCCCGCCGGGGCGTGGAGGAGGGGACGGCGGACGGGGTGGAGGTCGTCCACGCCCGGGGTGAGGGCGACGACACCATGGCCGCCCTGGCCGCGGCGTTGACCGGCGCCGGGAAGCTGGTGACGCTCGTGTCCGCCGACCGGGAGCTCGGGCGGCGGGCCCGCCAGGCGGGGGCGGACGTGGTCGGGCCGAGCTGGCTCCTCGACCGGATCGAGCCCTCGGCGTAAGGTCGCCCGGTGGCGGTGGAGGACGACGTCGACGCTCTGTACGCAGGCCGATCCGGACGAGTTCGTCGCCGGCCGCCAGGCGCTGGTCAAGCGGCTGAAGGCGGAGGGCGACAAGTCGGGCGCGGCGGAGGTGGCCGGGCTCCGACGGCCGACGGCGGCGGCGTGGGCGGTGAACCAACTGGCCCGGCGCCATGGCGACGAGGTGGCGGCGCTGGTGGCCCTCGGCGACGATCTGCGCCGGACCCACGAGCGGTTGTTGACCGGGGGGCGGGACGACGACACCGCCGCCTCCGGCCGCCGGCGACGGGAGGCCATCGCCGACCTGGTCGAGCGGGCCGCCGGCATCCTCACCGAGTCGGGCCGGGCGGCTGACGCCCACCGCGACGCCATCTCCGCCACCCTCGACGCGGCGTCCCTCGACCCGGACGTGGCCGGCGAGGTGGTGGCCGGCCGCCTGTCGAAGGAGCTCGACCCCCCGAGCGGCTTCGGGGAGTTCGACTGGTCGGCTCCCGCTCCCGCCCGGGCCCGGGCCGCGCCGGCCACGCCCGCCACGCCCAAGGCGAAGGAGAAGGCGGCCACCCCGCCGGCCGACGAGGAGGCGAAGCGGGCGTCCGAACGGCAGGCCCGGCGGCGCGAAGAGGCCCGGCAGCGGGCGGAATCGGCCCGCACCGCCGCCACCCGGGCCCGGGGCCTGGCCGAGCAGGCCCGGGAGGCAGCCGAGCGGGCCGAGGCGGAGCGGGAACGGCTGGAGGAGGAGGTGATCCGGGCCCGCAAGACGGCCGTCGACTCCCGTCGCACCGCCCGCGAGCTCCGCGAGGCCGCCCACGAAGCCGAACGCCAAGCAACCGCCCTCGAAGAGTCCGCCGCCGGCCCCTAGCCCCTTCGGACGGTCCGCGGCGCGCCGGTGTCGGATACCGACCGATTCGCGCCAAAGACGACGGCCTGAGGACGGTCCGCGGCGCGTCGGTGTCGCACACCGACCGATTCGCGCCAAAGACGTCGGCCGGCGGACGGTCCGCGGCGCGTCCGTGTCGGATACCGACCGATTCGCGCCAAAGACGACGGGCCGGGAACCCAAGGGCAGCGGGCGTCAGTCGGAGAGGAGGCTGGCCAGGGCCCAGATGGCGGTGACGAGGCCGATGACGATCATGACCACGCTCCGGCCGAGCGGGGGACGGGGCAGATCGCCGTCCTTGGCCGCCCGGGGCGGGCGGGCGAGGGCGAGGGCGTTGCCGAACACCAGCGCCCCGCCCAGGGCGAGCAAGAGGTAAGGGAGGAGGTCTTCGCCCAGGAACACTGGGCCGAAACTACCAACCTCGACCTACCCGTGAAATCTGCTCAAGCCCTCGGCCTCGATTGACGAACAGTTGTTGAACGACGGCCCGGGGGTCCGGTACTCCCAAGGCAACCTACGCGACCACCCGCTGCGCAGGTACTCCCTCCCGAGGCTCTCGGGCCGTCGCCTCATCCCTTCTTGAGCTCGAGGTACTCCTTGCGGGCCCGCTTGTGGCCGTGGGCGCCGGAGCCGACGATCCCGCCGTCGCGCACCTCCTTGACCGCCTTCTCCAGGTCGTCAAGCAGGCCCGTCAGGTCGTCCTCGGGCCCGGCCTCCTCCACCTTGTCCAGAGCGTCGTGGATCTGGTCGAGATGACGCCGCACCTGTCCGAACTCGTCCTCCAGCTTCTTGCGGGCGTCCTCCAGGCTCTTGGCCACTGTTCCTCCCACGGTTGGTGTCCCATCAGCTTGGTCGTCGCCGGGCGGATCCCGGCGAAACCGTCGCCTCGTCCCGACCCAGGGCCAGGTCCACCGCCTCGTCGCGGGACATCCCTCCACCCTCGGCCCAGGCCCGATCGAAGGCGTCGGCGGTCAGCTCGGCCCGGACCCGTGCCAGGTCGGCGTCGTAGATCACCTGCTGGGGGACGGTGCGGGCGCAGCGGCTGACGGCCCGGTGGGCGACGGCGGCGGCCATGAGCCGGGCCGCGACCACGGCGTCCCCCCGCAGCGCGGCCAGTCCGGCCAGCGATTCCAGGGAGTCGATGACGCCGGCGCCGTAGCCGACGGCCCGGAACCGCTGCAGCGCCTCCCGGTGCAGGACCTCGGCCTCGTCCGCCCGACCTTGGTCCCGAGCCATGGCGCCCCGGGCCCAGAGGGTGGTGGCGATCACCGGCTCGTTGCCCACCTCGTCGGCCAACGATCGGGCCTCGGCCAGTCCCGCGAAGGCCGAAGGGGCGTCGCCGGCCAGACGGTGGACGTCGGCCCGGCCCAACACCCACCAGGGCACCATCAGCTGCATGCCCGCCTTCCGGGACGTGGTGACGGCGGCATCGAACCAGGTGACGGCCTCGCCCAGGTCGCCCATCGCCGCCGCCCGCCGCCCCAGCAACCCGTAGGGCGGGGCCAGGGCGTAGGGCGAGCCCAGGCGGCGACCGATCTCGACGCTCTCCTCCAGCAGCCGGCAGGCGGTGTCGTGGTCACCCCGGCGCCAGGCCAGCTCGCCCTGGCCGTTGAGGAGCAGGCCCGTCCACCCGATGTCGCCCAGCCGGCGGGCGAGGACCATCCCCAAGTCGAGAGCACGCTCGGCCGCGCCGCCACTTGAGAAGTCGCCCTCCAGCAGCCCCACCCAGCCCATGCAAAGCGACCCCCGGAGCAGGTTGCGGGTGTCGTTGGCCCCCTGGGCGACCGCCATGGCCTCGACTGCGAACGGGCGGGCCGCGGGCGCGACGCCATTGGTGACGTCGGCCAACGCCCGGCTGATGAGCGAGTAGGCGAGCGAC
This sequence comes from uncultured Acidimicrobiia bacterium, assembly GCA_963829165.1. Classification (GTDB taxonomy): domain Bacteria; phylum Actinomycetota; class Acidimicrobiia; order Acidimicrobiales; family AC-14; genus JAXDMK01. The sequence goes on from CAWHIC010000025.1 coordinate 130,415, forward strand.
CACGAGTCGTCCGCCTCCCGGGCCTGGGCGGTGGCCTCCTCCAGGATGCGGTGGGCGGCAGCGCCGTCCCGCCACGACGTCAGCTCACCCAGCAAGGTCAGCGCCCGCGCCGTCTCGACCGTCGCCCCCTCCGACCGGGCCAGGGCCAGGCACTCCTCGACCGCGGGGACGGCCGCGGCCGCGTCGCCCAGGTAGGTGGCCATGAAGCCGAGACCCCACCAGGCCTTGGCCCGGACCAGGGGCGGCCCGGCCTCGGCCTCGGCCAGGGCCAGCGCCGCCTCCGTCCACCGGCGACCCTCCGGGTAGTAGCCCCGCACGTGCCAGTAGAGGGTGAGACCGCCGGCGATGCGGAGGGCGGCGTCGGCCAGGCCCTGTCCGCAGGCCCAGTCGAGGGCGGCCCGCAGGTTGTCGATCTCGACGTCGATGCGCTCGAACCACGCCTCCTGGTCGGGCCCGCTCAGCTCGGGCTCGGCCTCGGCCACCAGCGACACGCACCAGGCCAGGTGGGCGTGGCGGACCTCGGCCTCGTCCCCCGACTCGACCAGCCGGTCGTGGGCGAAGTGACGGATCGTCTCCAGGAAGCCATAGCGGACGCGCGTGCCGGTGGTCTGGCCCACGACCAGCGAGGTGGTCACCAGCCCGATGAGCAGGTCGACCACGTCGCCCGGTTGGACGTCGCCGTCGGGATGGGGCGCGGCGCCGATCTCCTCCGCCGCCTCCAGGCTGAAGCCGCCGACGAAGACCGACAGGCGCCGCAGGAGGGTCTGGTGGCGGGGCGGGAGCAGGTCGTAGCTCCACTCCACCGCCCGCTGGAGGGTCTGGTGCCGGGTCTGACCGGTGCGGGGCCCACGGGTGAGGAGGCGGAAGCGGTCGTCGAGGCGGGCCGCGATCTGCTCCACGCTGAGGGCGGTGGTGCACGCCGCGGCCAGCTCGATGGCGAGGGGGATGCCGTCGAGGCGGCGGCAGATCTGGGCCAGGGCGGGGGCATCGGCGGCAGTGATGGCCTGGTCGGCGTTGAGGGAGGCGCTCCGGTCGACGAACAGCCGGGGCGCCTCGTACTCCAGCAACGCCTCGATGGAGGGAGACGACCCCGGCTCGGGAGTCGACAGCGACGGGACCCGCCACACCACCTCGCCCGGGACGTCGAGGGGCTGGCGGCTGGTGGCCAGCACCCACAGCAGGGGACAGGCCCGCAGGAGGGAGTCGACCAGGGTGGAAGTGGCCTCCAGGACGTGCTCACAGTTGTCGATGACCAGGATCGCCTCCCGGGGGCGGAGGTGGTCGATCAGGGTGTCGACGACGGTCAGGGGCTGCGGCTCCACCACGCCCACCGCGGCCGCGACGGCCCGCGGCACGAGAGACCCGTCAGCCAGGGGGACCAGGTCGACGAACCAGGTGCCGTCGGCGTGGGCGGCGAGTGATCGGCCGGCGACCTCGACCGCGAGGCGGGTCTTGCCCGACCCCGCCGGGCCGGTGAGGGTGAGGAGCCGCTCTCCCTCCAGCAGCTTGCGGATCTCCCGCAGCTCCCGCCCCCGGCCGACGAAGCTCGTGAGTTGGACGGGGAGGTTGTTGGGGGGCTGCTCGGCCCCGGTGGTCGCCCACACCGCCTCCCGGGCCGCGCTCCGACCGTGCTCCTCCCGGAGGAGCGACCGGTAGAGCGCCTCCGTCTCCGGGGCCGGGTCGACGCCCAGCTCCTCGGCCAGGACGTGCCGGCACCAGCCGTAGGCCCGCAGGGCGTGGGCCCGGTTCCCGGCCGCCCGGTGGGCCTCCATGATCAGGACGTGGCTGGCGTCCCGGTAGGGGTCGAGCCCGAGCAGCTCCTGGGCCGCGTCGATGGCCAGAGCCGTGTCGCCCAGCGCGATCGCCGCCCGCACCATCACGTCGAGCGCCCGCACCCGCTGGGCCCGCAGGCGGCGACGGGCGTCGTCGAGCCACTCCCCCTCGGCCCCGGTGATGAAGGCCCGGCCGGTGATGGCCCGCACCTCGCCGGCGGCGACCATGGCCTCCTCGGGCGCGCCGTTCGCCCACGCCGCCTCGGCCACCTCGACCGCCGCCGCCGCCGCCTCCACGTCGACCACCACGTCGTCGGGCAGGCTGAGGCGGTAGCAGCCGAAGCTGCTGGTGAGCACCTCCGCCGCCGGCAGTCCGGCCGCCCCCAGGAAGGCGCGCACCCGGCTCATCACCACCCGCAGGGCCGCCTCCCAGGACGGCGGCAGGGCGTCGGGCCACAGCACCTCGGCCAGGAAGTGGCGGTCGACGGGCAGCGGGCGCTCCAGCACGAGCACGGCGAAGGCGAGCCGAGCCCGAGCCCCACCGAGGCGATTTTCCTCGACCAAGGCGTCGCCGACCTCGATCGACATCCGACCGCTGAGAGAGATCCGCACCTGCGGGGAGCCCTTCGTCGCCCATCGCGCCTGTTCGGACGGGTTCCATACCCTGCCACACCGGGGCGCAAAGCAGCAGGGGTCGGGACCCGCCGATGCGGCGCGCACGCCGCCCGGCGCCCAGCCGGGCCAGAGCGCGCCCCATCGGCGGCGGCAGCATGCCCAACCCCACGTCATCGCCTCCGTCGTACCTCGCCGATGACGCGGCGTCCTCGTGTTGCGTGTCCCTCGTCCAGCACCGTAGGTCTCGTCCGCAACTGCGGCGTAACCGGATTCGTCAGGCGCCGCCACCCCACGTTGCTACCGGGGGCCTGCACCTGCCAAGATCTGTCGCGCCCCGTCTCGCCTGATCCGCCGTCAGGCGAGCGGGGCGCCTTTCCCCTGGTGGCGCCGGGAACCGGACGCGGCGAACGGTCGTCCAAAAGGCATGACCGATCGCAGGTGGACCCTCAAAACCCGGTCGATGCTCGGCGCCGCCGCCCTCGCCCTGGCCGTGGGGATGGGGGCCGGATGCGCCGAGGAAGAGCCGGCTCAGCAGGTCCAAACTCGTCCGACGGTCGTGACCACCATCGCCTCCGACCCGACCACGTCATTTCCCCCCACCTCGTCAGGCCCCCCCACCTCGTCAGGCCCCCCACCTCAGGCCCCCCGGCCACCGACGCGCCCGTCGACGAGTCGCCGGTGACGACGATTCCCGCCGACCGCCGCCAGGCGCACCGGTGGGACGGCTACACCGTCGGCGCCGACGGGGCGACGCTCACCTTCACGTACTACGCCGGCGTCGAGCCGTGCTCCGTCTTCGACTCGATCGTGGCCGACGAAGGGGCGGACTCGGTACGGGTCACGATCTACGAGCACTCCGGTCCCGACGGGGTCGCCTGCATCATGATCGCCGAGCTCAAGTCGGCCACCGTCACGTTGGCCGCGCCCCTGGGCGGTCGTCAGCTCATCGACGGGGCCGCGTAGGACGGTCACGTCCGGCATGATCTCGGGGTGACCACCCCCGCCGCCGCCGCCGCCGTCACCCGGGCCCACGAGTGGTTCGAGGTCAACACCGGGTGGGCGCCGCCGGACGAGGAGACCCTGGCCGAGTGGGTCGCCGACGGCGTCTGCCGCTGCCCCGACGAGTGCCTGGTGGCGCCCGACGAATGGTGCGAGCACGGGCTGGCGTCGTGGTCCCTGATCCTCGCCGCCCTGGCCGAGTCCGACCGCCTCGCCTGAGCGCCGTCCATCGGCCCTTCGACCCCACCGCACCTCGCTGACGTGCAAAACTTTCCTTGCATGACGGGCGAACTCGACGCCGTCTTCGCCGCCCTGGCCGACCCAACCCGGCGCCGGCTGCTGACCCGGTTGCGGCAGGAAGGTCCCCGTTCCGCCACCGACCTGGCCCGAGACCTGCCCATGAGCCGTCAGGCGGTGGTCCACCACCTGCAGGCCCTCGAGGGCGCCGGTCTGGTCGACGCCCGGCGGGCGGGCCGAGAGGTGCGGTGGTCGGCGACCACCCGCGGGCTCGACGAAGCGGCGGCGTGGCTGGGGACCGCCTCCGACCAGGCCAAGTAGCCCTCACACCACCGCAACGCCCAACCGAGGCGGCCGCGCTCATGCCGGGCCGCCGTTCGGATCGGAGGGATCGTCACGCATCGAGCCCGTCGGGTCCTTGATCACGACGCTTCTGACGTACGAATCGTTCGCTGCGGAGCGATCGTCGTGGCCCACAGGCCCCAGCGCCCCGACGGTGACCACCCCCCGTCAGACCTGGGTCAGTCCCCCCGGGGCATCCGGATCCCTCGTTCCTCGGCCCACTGCCGGGGATCGGGGGCGTCCACGATCGACTCCTCGGCGGCCCGGCGGAGGATGGCCGCCCGCTCGCCCTTGGCCGTAGCCGGACCCACCTTGAGCGAGAGATAGGCCAGGCCGCCGACAGGGATCGGCAGCCAGAAGTTGACCAGCCGGTAGATGACGACGCCGAGCACCGCCGTTCCCCGGGGCGTCCCGAAGCCGACCAGGGCCGACGTGAGCACCGCCTCCACCACCCCCAGGCCGCCGGGGGTGATGGGGATGGCGGCCAGCACGTAGGCCAGCCCGAAGGCGACGATCAGCCCGTCCAACTCCACTCGGTGGCCGAAGGCGGCCACGAACACCCAGAGCGACGCCGCGTCGAGCAGCCAGTTCGCCGTCGCCCACAGCACGGCCCGGGTCAGCAGCGGCCGGTCGGCGCCCAACACCCGCAAACGCTCGGCCACCCGGTGCAGCATCCGGGCCAGGACCTCACCGTCGAGGACCGGCACATGACTGGCGGCCCGGCACACCACCCGGGCCATCCGGTCCTCGCCCCGGGTGAGGGACACCACCGCTCCCGCGAAGCCGGTGATCAGCAGCGCCCCCACGACGGCCGCGGTCAGGTAGAGGGGGTTGAAGCCGCGGCGGGGGATTGAAACCATCAGGCCCAGCCACAGGAGGACGTTGAGCACGACGGCCGACCCGAGGCCCTGGGTGGCGAGGGCGAAGCCGGCATCGGTGCCCCGGACCCCCGCCTCGGTGAGCAGCCGGTAGCCGAGCCCGGCGCCTGCGGCCGAACCGCCGGGCACGATGTGGCTGGCGGCCAAGGTCGACAGGTCGATGCGCAGGATCGTGGACAGTCCCGGCCGGCCGGCCGCGGGCAGGGTGGCCTCGGTCAGCTTGGCGTAGGCGACGATGGCGGCCGCTTCGAGCAACAGCCCGACGATCAGGTAGGGGATGCTGACCGAGGCCAGCAGGTCGAGGGAGTTGCGGGCCCCCGCGATCTGGGGCAGGACCAGATACTCGACCACCACCAGGACGATGAGGACGGTCGCCACCCGCCGGAGCGACTTCGGCACCCGGCGACGGCCCACGCCCTACTGTTCCCCACCCGAGGGTGCCCCGGCGACATCGTGGGGGCGGCGGCGGCCCCGGGTGGGTGGCTCGGTTACGGCTGGAGGGCGTCCGCCGGCGTCGAGGAGCTGCCGTTGCGACCGTTGGTCATGGCCACCGGGGGCGGGACGACCTCGGGCGGGGCCAGGACCCGGCGGCGGCGCAGCGCGAGGCGGTCGCCCGACCGGCGGACGTCGTAGGCCGGCTGGGGTCCGGTGGCGGGCCCGTGCACCACCGACCCGTCGACGAGGCGGAACTGGCTCCCGTGCCAGGGGCAGGTGGCGCATCCGGCGGCCACCTCACCCTCGTGCAGGGGGCCGCCCATGTGGCTGCACACGTCGGAGATTGCCGTCAGGTCCGGGCCGGCGATGGTGCCGTCCCCGGCCACGACCAGCACCTTGTCGTCGCCGACACCGACGACGACCGGGTCGCCGTCGGCGAGGGCGGGATCAGCGGCGACGTCCGACCATTCGTCGGACGGATGGTCCCAGGCGTGACGGTCGACGTTGACGCCCTTGCGCCAGGCCAGGTGACCGCCCAGGTAGGCACCGGCGGTGGCGGCCGCCGCCCCCAGGACGCCCAGGGTGACGCCCTTCCCCCGATGACCCCGCTTCCGGGCCACCCACGACCATCCGTAGAGGCCCACCGCCACCACGTTCCCGGCGGCGTGGGCCACCCCCAACCGCTTCTCCTCGCCGATGGTGTCCGACCAGTCGGCCAGCCCGGCGGCGGCGGTGGGGAGGGCGCTGAGGACGCCGAGCGCCACCAACCGGTCGGCCGCCTTGTGGCCCTTGCGGCCGCCGAGGAAGTCGACGGCCATGGCGCTGGTCCAGAAGCCGATGGGCAGGTCGGTGAGCATCGGGTGGAGCGGATGCCCCAGCCAGGTGCCGCTGAGGAGATCCTTCGCCGGCGTTCCCGCCGGCACCAGGGCGCTCACCTTGTCGGCCAGGGGACCGCCGACCTTGTCGAGCCATTCGGTGTGGGCGATGCGGTCGGTGAGCTGTTCGATCACGCGTGGAGTCATGGGCCACCTCCGTCTCCCGCGCGCTACCCGGCCGGCCACCCACCGAAACCGCCGGGGACCCGCCCGCCGGCCAGCCCGCGACTCAGCTCAGTCGTCGAGGACGAACGTCACCAGCATGTTCACCTGGTAGCTGCTGATGGCGCCGTCGCGGACCTCGACCCTCTGCTCCTTGACCCACGCCGAGGTGACGTGGCGCAGCGTCTGCGACGCCCGCTCGATCCCCACCCGGATCGCATCCTCGAAGCCGGTCGTCGACATCGCGCTGATCTCCGTCACCCGAGCCACGGTCTCCATGCTGTCCTCCTCGTTGGTTTCTACGACATGAGCTCCACCAGCCCTAGCACCGCAGCCAGCACCACCACCACCGGCACGGCCAGAAAGGCGGCCCCGGTGAGCAGCCAGAACCACGGCGCCACCAGCTGGGCGACGGCCCCCCACGTACCGGCCACGTCGCCGTAGTCCGCAGGACGCCCCACACCGACCGCGCCGCCCCCAACGGACCGCCGTCGGGACGTTCGACCGGGGCGTCGGCGGGACGGGCGCCCGTCCGCAACAGCTGGCCCGCCCGCCGGGTCGTCACGCCGGCCAGCTTCTCCGGCAGCTTGAGCAACTCCAGGAGGGCGAAGCGCACGTTCACCAGCCACGCCGTCGGCGCCGCCAGCAGGGCCAGGACCAGCAACGATGCCACGGTGCCCTGCCACCACTCGGTCAGACGCCCGGCCGACACCACCGACCACACCACCAGCGCGCCGACCCCGCCCACGACGGCGGCTCTCGTCGCCAACCGGGCCAGCCAGCGGGCCTTGCCCTCCACCCGGGCCACGACCCGGGCGACGGGCTCCAGCCGGGGATCGACCACGAACCCCTTCTACCCCATCGGCCCTCGGACCCAGACCCCGCGGTCGCCGCGGGACGCGCCGGCGGGCCGCTTGGGTGTGCAGTTGCGTGGGATAGACCGACGCAACTGCACGCCAAAGTCGGGCTAGATGTCCGGCGGCACGGGCGTCACTCGGTGGACGACCAGGACTCCCTGGTGCTGGCCGTCGCTCCTGGCGATGAGGTACCCCTCGAGGCGGGCGTTGCCGCCGGCGACCCCCGGGAGGGCCAGCGCCGCCTGCCGGGTGACGGGCGCGATCCGATACGAGTAGATCGCGGCGATGCAGACGTCGATCTCGACCGGGCAGGGCTGGCCGACGTAGTCGTAGTGGTGGCCGTGAGGCTCCACCGCCCCCACCCATGTCCCGTACTGCTGGGTCGCGGCCGCGGCGGGTGACAGTGCACCGACGGTCAGGCCCGCGGCCAACACCAGTCCCGCCAGCACCCTCGTGAATCGTCTCATCGATCCCTCCAATGTCCGCCCGTCGCCGAAGACTTCCTCCTCAGGACTCCCCAATCTTCGGCCGGCTGACACCACCCCCTCTAGCCTGCGGGGCGTTCTGAACGAGGAGGATGCATGCGAGTAACCGGCATCAATGTGAACCTCCCGGTCGCCGACATCGCCACTGCCCGCGACTTCTACACCGACTACCTCGGTTTGACTGTCGAGGAGTTCAACCTGGGGTGGGTGGCGCGCTACCGGTCGCCGGGGGGCGAGGCCGCCGTCCAGCTCGTCACCCGCGACGCCACCGCGCCCCATGACTCGGTCATCTCGGTTCACGTCGGGTCCGCCGTCGATGAGGCGTACGCGGAGGCGAAGCGGCGGGGATACGAGATCGTGCACCCGCTCACGGAAGAGCCCTGGGGCGTGCGACGGTTCTTCGTGCGCGCCCCCGATGGCAACGTGATCAACATGGTCAGCCACCGCGACGAGTAGGGCGCAGTAGGGACAGGGGCCACGTTGGTCCGTCGGCTACGTGGGTGTGGCTCCCGTGGCAGCCAGGGTGTGGCCGACGCCGGCGGCGAGGGCGACGACGTCGTCGAGGGCGGCCACCGCCACGGGCGTCGGCCGGTCGGTCGTGGTGCCGTCGCCCAGTTGGCCGTAGGCGTTGAAGCCCCAGGCCAGGGCCGTGCCACCGGCCGTCGCCGCCAGGCTGTGGTAGGCGCCGGCGGCGACCGAGTGGATGCCGGCGAGCCCCGCGATCCGCACCGGAGCGGGGACGACGATGGGCCCACGACCGAGTTGGCCCAGGTGGTTGAGGCCGAATCCCGAGACGGTGCCGTCCTCCCGGAGAGCCAGGACGTGGAAGGCGCCGGAGGCGACCGCGGTCACGCCGGTCAGCCCTGCCACCTGCGTCGGCGTCCGCCGGTCGAGGGTGAGGCCGGTACCCAGCTGGCCGAAGATGTTCCAACCCCAGGTCCACACCGTGCCGTCGCTCCTGAGGGCGACGCTGGAGAAGGCCCCCGCCGCGATCGACACCACCCCGGTGAGCTGCGGCACCATCACCGGAACCCGGCTTTCGACCGCGGCGCCGACGCCGAGCTGGCCCAGGTGGTTGAAGCCCCAGGCCCACACCGTGCCGTCGGCCTTGAGGGCGAGGCTGTGGCTGGCCCCGCCGGCCACCGCGACCACGTCGGTGAGCCCGGACACGACGACGGGCGCTTTGCTGTTGGTGGTGGACCCGGTGCCCAGTTGGGCGTGCTCGTTCCATCCCCAGGACACGACCGTCCCGTCCTGGCGGACGGCGAGGCTGTGGAGGTAGCCGGAGCCGATGGCCTTGGCATCGGTGAGTCCGTTCACCTTCACCGGCTGGGACGCGTCGACGGTCGATCCGTTCCCGAGCTGGCCGAGGACGTTGAACCCCCATGACCACACCGTGCCGTCAGCGGACAGGGCCAGGCTGTGGGCCGTCCCCGCCCGCACCGCCACCGTGGCCGTGGCCGAGATCTCGGCGCCACCGACGCCCACGGGGATCGACGGTCCCCCCGAGGCGTGGCCCAACTGGCCGCTGGCATTCAGGCCCCAGGACAGCAGGGATGCGTCCCGCCGCGGACCGACGCCGGCGACCTGGCGGATCTTGCCGTTGCCGAAGTCGGCGATGTCGAGGTTCCCGTCGGGGTCGAAGGCGATGCCCCGGAGCCGGCTGATCCGGGCCGCGGTGGCGGGCCCGCCGTCTCCCGAGTACCCCTCGGGCCCGATGCCGGCGACAACCGTCGACTGACCACCCGAGATGCGGTGGACCCGGGCCCGGATGTCGTTGAAGTCGGTCATCGAAACCGCCATCTCGGTCACGTAGAGCTGGCCGGCGGCGTCGAAGGCGAATCCCTTGGCCGGGATGCCGGCCGTGCCCACCGAGGTGATCGTGCCCCAGGACGAGATACGACGCAGGCGGCCGCTCTCGGGCTCGAGCACGTGGAGGGCGCCGGTGGGGTCGATGGCCAGCGCTCCCGGGTAGTCGAGCTGGGCCTGGGTGGCGGGGCCGCCGTCGCCCGCCAAGCCCCGGACCCCCGAGCCGACGATGGTGGTGATGGTGCCGGTGAGATCGACCCATCGCACCCGTTGGTTCTCGGTGTCGGCGATGAACAGGTTCCCGGCGGCGTCGGTGGCCACGCCGTAGGGGCGATTCAGGCGAGCCTGGGTGGCGGGGCCCCCGTCGCCACTGAAGCCGGGGGCGCCGGTGCCGGCCACGGTGGTGATCGTCCCGAACGGGTCGACCCGCCGGACGCGGTGGTTCTCGGCGTCGGCGATGTAGAGGTTGCCCAGCCCGTCGGCGGCGAGGGAGGCGGCCACGCTCAGCCGGGCGGCCGTCGCCGGCCCGCCGTCGCCGCTGTATCCGGGGCCGGCGTAGGGGTCGCCGGCAACGACGGTGAGCGTGCCCTCGCCATCGATCCGGACGACCGCGGCGTACAGGGCCACGAACAGGTTGCCAGCGGCGTCGGTGGTAAGGGTCGACAGACTGCCGAACGGACCGCCGATCTGGGCCGTCACCGCCGGACCGCCTGCGCCCGAGAACCCTTCGGTGCCGTTGCCGGCCACCGTCGTGATGATCCCGCCGGGCGCCACCCGGCGGACCCGGCCGTGCTGGGGACTGGCGATGTACAGGCTGTCGGAGGAATCGACGGCGAGACCGACGGGGCTGACTGCGGCCTGGATGGCTTGTCCGCCGTCGCCGGCGAAGGCGGTCTGTCGGTTTCCGGCGAAGGTGGAGATGGTGCCCCCGACGTCCACCTTGCGGACGCGGGCGTACTCGGAGATGAACATGTTGCCGTGGCTGTCGAACTCGACCGCGGCCGGCCCTTCGATGCCGGCTTGGAGGGCGGGGCCGCCGTCCCCCGTGCTGGTCTGCTGACCGTTGCCGACGACGGTCGTGATGCGCCCGTCGAGCCCGATCTTGCGGATGCGGCCGGTGGCGGGCACGAAGACCTCACCCAGGGCGTTGACCGCCAGCGACTGGGGGGCATCGACCTGGGCGGCCAGGGCCGGACCGCCGTCGCCCGCGTTTCCCCGCTGACCGTTGCCGGCCACCGTCGTCATCGTCCCGACCCGGTCGATCCTGCGGATCCGCTGGTTCCCGCCGTCGGCGAAGAACAGGTTGCCCTGGCCGTCGAAGGCCAGGTCGGAGGGGCTGGCCAGCTTGGCCGCGGTGGCGGGTCCACCGTCGCCGGCGAAGGCCCCGACACCGGTGCCGGCGATGGTCGAGATGCGGCCGGTCTTGGCGTCGACCCGGCGGATCCGGTGGTAGATGGTGTCGGCCACGAAGACGTTGCCGGCGGCGTCGACCGCCAGCCCGCCCGCGTAGAGCTGGGCCGACGTGGCCGGACCGCCGTCGCCCGAGGAACCGGCGGTCCCGTTGCCGGCGACGACGTGCTGCTCGCCGGTGACCGCGTCCATCACCCGCACCAGGTAGCTGGTTTCGTCGCTGATGTACACGCGGGAGCCCTGGGTGGCGACCCACCGGGGCTGCATGGCGACGGACACGGCGGTCCCGGAGCCGACACCGCCGACGATGGTGGAGATCTGGCCGGTCGGTGCCGGCGGGGGAGTTGCGGCCAGTGCGGACCCGGTGGTCAAGGTCGACGCGGCGACGACTGCCAGCACGACGGCCACGCGAGCGCGACACCTCATCGTGTCGAGGGTGGAGCTCATGGCCGGAACGCCTTTCCAGGCCCCGGCATCCGCCGATCACCCCACTTCTTCCTCCTGTCGACACTCGACGGCGCTCACTTGAGCCGCGATGGCGTCGTCCCGGGTTCGGCGTCGGAGTCGACCGCCGACGGGCGGCCCTTTGCCCGCCGTCCCGCTCGTCGCCCACCCCAGGCGGGCGGACGACGGTCGGGACGGCCGAGCGGGTTCGGCTCAACCGGCGGCGGTGACGCCCAACCGGAGACGGACCGACTTCGCCGGGCAGTCGATGTCGATCCCGTTGTGGTCCTTGCACATCTTGGACCCGTCCTTCAGCGTGCACACGGCGATGTTGTCGTTGGTGTAGGTGCAGCTGGCGTCGTCGGGCGTGGGGGTGATCGTGGCGTGGGCCTCGCCGGTCCAGAACAGGCCCCCGGCCATGACTGCGATCAGGGTCAGCTTCCGTAGACGATGCATGCTTCGCTCCTCTCGTGGGTGTCGTCCGGTGGCGACACGTCACGGTGAGGAGCGCGGAGGATCGGAAACCTTACGGATTCCCCGAGCGAGGTCGGCCACCGGACCGAGGGGGGCTGACCAGCAGGCACGAGGTTGGCGGTCGATATGCGAATGGAATCCGAGCCCGACAGGGGTGCTGAAAGTCGCCGTCAGGGCGGGATTCGCGCCATGGGAACCTCGCTGACGCCGATGTGGAGCGTCGGCGCGGAACCGGTCGATAGCCCGGACGCGGTTGCGTTGCTGCGCGACTACTTCGCCGAGCTCACCGTCCGCTACTTCCACCGAGAGACGACCGACGAGGAGATCGACGAGACGCTCGACGAGTTTCCGAGCACCGGCCTTGCCCTCTTCCTCCTCCTCCGGGCCGACGGAGTGCGCGCCGGTTGCCTTGGCCTGCACCCGACCGGCGAGATCACGCGCCTGTACGTCAGCCCGCAGTTTCGCCGCCGAGGTGGCGCCCGCGCCGTCCTCGCCGCCGCCGAGTCGTGGTCCCGCACCCGAGGCATCACCCGACTCTTTCTCGACACCCGCACCGATCTCGTCGAGGCCCGAGCGCTCTACGCGTCTTGCGGGTTCGTCGAAATCCCGCCCGCCACCGTGCGCCTGGCCCTTTCCAGGACCACTGGTTCGAGAAGCTCCTCACGTCGCCCGGGAAATGAGCCTCGTCCGCTGTCGTCCCGCGTCCCTCCAACGGGCGGTAACTCCCACGGAGGGGCGGCCCGGGCTCGGTAGGGTGGTTACCGTTCAGGAGGTCGCATGGTCGAGCAAACGCTCTTCGGCAATGTCGCGGAGGCCGGCGACATCGTCCTTCTCGCCCTCGCTCTCGTGCTCACGCTTCTGGTGGGCTTGGCCGTGGTCGGAATCGACACCCTGGTGGGCCGCCTCGGCCGCGGGCAGAAGGACGAGCCGGCGGGGGGTCGTCCAGGCAGAACGGGGCGTTGAGCCGGCGACCACAGGGGGCGCCCCACTCATTGCGGGCGCTCGTCATGCCGATACCCGTCGCCGGCAGGACCGTCACCGGATGAGCGGCCCGTGGGCGGTGCTCGGGAGGTGGCCGGCGCCGCCCGCGTAGGTGGCGTCGAAACCGAGGTTGAGGATCAGCGCCAGGACCCCGCCCACCGAGCCGCTGCAGGAGGCCACCCCGTTGGCGTTGGTCACCGCCGTGCACACCCCGGCGTTACCGACCCGGAAGCTGACGGTCTTCCCGGGGACCGGCGCCCCGCCGGCAGTCACGGTGAGCCGGGCGCTGAGGTTGGGAAAGTAGACCCGCAGCGGCAGCACCTGGACGATCGCCGGGTACACGGTGAGGGTGGTCGGCACCAGCATCGGGGCCACGTGGAGCGTCCCCCCGATCCCGGCGAAGGTGTAGTTGGAAGCCGCCATGGCGGCGGTGCCGACGCTGATGGCGTAGTCGCCCGGTGGCGAGCTCTGCGTGGCCGTCGTGCTCAGCGTGGGCACGCCCGACACCACCGTCGGCGGGTCGTTGTTGACGAACCCGTTCACCGAGTAGGTGAGCGGCGGGTTGGTCTGGCCCTGGACCTTGGTCTTGTTGTCGGCGGTGACCGTGAGCACCGCCTTGGTCACGGTGATGCTGACCGTCGCCTGGACGGACGCGTACGACGTCGGGTCCTGAGGGGTGAAGTTGACCGACAGTTGGGCCGTCCCTGCGGCCAGCACCGTGCCCGCCGCCGGGGTGTAGGCGAATGTCCCCGGCACGGAGGCGGAGGCGTTGAGCTGCGCTGCCCCAAGGGCCGTGCCGTAGACGATGGGAGCCGGGTTGGCCCAGGTCAGGGCCGGCGTCCGCAGCTCGTAGGCCCCGATGTCGGCACCGTCGCCGGCGGCCGCGTTGGCGACCCCGGTGGCGTCGGCCGGCCGGGGCGCGCCCCGCTGGTCCTGGCTCAGCCCCGCCGATCGGCCCTGGTCGACCGCCGGACTCGACTCCGGTAGCGCCTGGGTCGCGGTGGGGCCCCCGTGGTCGGCCAGCGGCCGGAGCTGGGGATCGGAGGTGACCGGCGCCCCGGTGATGGTGCCGGCGCCGCCCGTCGCCGAGCTCTCGACCAGGTTGTGGTCGCCGGCCGTCACCGTGGCCGTGCCCAGGTTGGTCGGACCGGTCACATAGGCGGTGCCGGCGACGTTCGACGGCTTGTCGGAGACGAGGTCGGGCACCCCGCCGGCGCTGTCGGCCAGGATCGAGTTGACCAGCGTCACCGTGGCCGCCCTGGTCTCGGCGGCGTCGTACACCAGGTTGTAGACCGCGCCCCCTCCCTGGGCGGCCACGTTCGTCGCCACGGTGGCGCTGGTGAGCGACACGTCGCCGTTGAGGTTGAAGATCGCCCCGCCGAGACCGGCCCCGGGGTGAGTCCCGGTGCCGCCGACGGCGGTGTTGCCCGACAGTGTGCTGTTGGCGACAACCACGACCCCCTGGTGGTTGAACACCGCGCCTCCCATGCCGGCGCCGCCGCCACCCTGGGCCTGAGTGTTGGGGTCGAAGCTCCCCCCGCCGCCGAACCCGCCGATGCCGTGGGCGGAGCCACCGCCCCCGCCGAAGCCACCGTTGCCGCCCCCGCCGATGTCCGCGCCCCAGCCTCCACCGCCCCCGAACCCGCCGCCGCCACCGCTGCAGCAAGGTTGCCGTCCCCCGCCGCCACCGCCGACACCGCCACCCCCGCCGCCACTGGAGTCGCCGAAGACGATCGGCCCACCGGGCTGGCCACCCTGGCCGAACCCGCCACCGTCCCCGCCGTCGGGACCATACGGCAGGTTGTAGGAAACCGCCCCACCACCGCCGCTTCCGTTCCCGCTGGCGCCGCCCAACTCGTGCCCTCCGCCGCCGCCGGTTCCCGTCTCCGGCCCCCCTCCGTTGCCGGGCGTGCCGGCCACGGCGTCGCCCCCCTTGTCCTGGAGTCGGAAGCCGCCACCGCCACCGCCGGCGGTCCTGGCATCCTCGGAGGAAAGGACCTGGAGACTGCCCGCACCGCCCACCGCACCACCGAACGTCCCCGGCCCGAAGCCGCCCCCCACATCGCCCGCGGCGTCGGTCCCGATCCCGCCGCCGCCTTGGGCTCCGGTGACGCCGGCGCTACCGCCTTGGGCGGTGTTGGCCGTGAGGGTGACCCCGTCGAGGGTGAGGAGGCCCTGGTTGAACACCGCCCCGCCGAGTCCGGCTCCTCCGCCACCAGCGCCGCTATCGCCCCCCTTGGCCAGGCCGCGGCCAAGGGTGAGGTTGCGCAGCGTCAACTCGCCCGCACCCGGGCTGGCGTAGTCCGCAGTCGACGGCCGGGTCGGGTCGGCGCCGACGTACAGCAGCCGGAACATGGGCGTCCCACCGGCCGGCGACCGCTCGATCGTCGCCCCGTTGCCCTCGATGGTGATCGCCGAAGCAATGGCCGGCAGGGCGTTCGGCCCGTACCAGTTGAACCTGGTCGGGTCAGTGGCTCCCATCTGATTCGGGGCGGTGAAGGTGTACACGCAGCCTGCTGTCAACGTGATCGTGTCGGCCCCGGCCGACGTGTTGGCCGCGTCGACCGCGTCGATCAGGGCCGCCGCCCGCACCGCCCCGTCGGCCGCACACCCAACCGTCAGCGAATCGGCACCTGCCGGGGGGACGGCCGGCAGAACCGCCGTCCCGACCAGCGCCATCGTTGCCGCCAAAACACCAACCACCCGCTTCGCCGCCCCAGACATCGGCCCTCCTCTGATCCCCCGACGCGGGAATCATATTGGGGCGCGGGGACCGGTTCCCGGCGACCCGTCACGCCCCGGCCCGGCCCGGCGGTAGGTCTCGGTGGCCTTGCTCTCCGTGCTCGGCTCCCACCCTCCCCCCACACTGGCCGGGATTCCCCCTGGCGGGAGGGTTGCAATAGCGGAGCTGGAGGGTTCCTCGAATCATGAGGTGGGATCGAGCGGTGGGTGCTCGAGCAGGCGGGGCCGGTACTCGACCAGCTGGATGCGGCCGTCGAAAGTTCGGTTGTCGATCATCTCGAGGGCGACATCCGGGTAGCCGTCGTAGATGCGTTCTGCTCCCGTGGCGCCGGTGATCACGGGGAACATGACCACACGGAAGCGATCGACGAGTCCGGCCCGCAACAGCGACCGGCACAGGCTGATGCTGCCGATCGTGCTCAGGAGGCCCGAGTCACGCTCCTTCATGGCTCGGACGACTTCGACCGCGTCATCTCGCACGAGCGTGGCGTTGGCCCACGGGAGCGGCGCTTCGAGAGAGGCGGAGAACACAACCTTCGCCGCTCGCGTGAGCCCGTCGATGGAGGCCGCCTCGTCGGCATTGAACTCATCCGTTCCCGCGGGGACCTCTCCCGCGGCGAAGCCCGACATCACCCGGTAGGTGTTTGCTCCCATCAAAAACGTGGCTTCGGGTTGCTCGCCGAGCCAGGCGAGGTACTCAGGCCCCTGGAGACCCCAGAAGCCCGGCCAGCCCTCCGCCGACGCGTAGCCGTCGAGGGAGGTGATGAAGTCGACGAGGAGCTCTGACATGGTCGGATCCTTTCCTTGGATGCCGGGTAGCTGCCCTGCCGCCGCCACCCCGGCGTTGTGAGGTAGGACGGGTGGCGACTCGAGAACTCATCGCCGCCGCGCGGCTGAGTCGGCGGGTGGGCGCCTGGAAATACGACTCGTGAGCAGCGAAGGCGATCAGTCCCTCTCCGGTGTCGCGGGCGTCATGCCTCGCGCCTGGTCGTCGACGAACTGCAGGATGCGGGCGATGATCCGGTCCGGGTCCTGGAAGAGCAAGCCGTGCCCGACGTCGGGCACGATCTCGCAGGTCACGTCGGGGAGCAGGCCGCGGGCTCGTTCGGCGACCTTCTCGGGGTCGTAGAGCCTGGTGTCCGCGGCCAGCAGCAACAGCGTCGGCAGGGTGATGCGTCGGAGTTCTTCGTCAGACAGGCGTCGCGGACTCGGAAGCCCTTGGCGAAACGTGCGCATGGCGAGCAGGAGCAGGGCGATCTGCTCGTCGGTGAGCTCGACGTCGCCGTTCATCCAGCGGTTGAGGTCGCGGATCGCCTTGGGCTTGTCCCTGGCGATCAGCGTCCGGGCGCCGCGGAGGATCAGGCTGGCGATGAAGCGGCGGGGGACACGTTCGATGGCGCCTCCCGGCTCGATGAGCGTGAGCGTGGCCAGCCGCCCGGGCCGGTCCGAGAGCGCGGCGTGGAGCCCGGCGATCCAGCCGCCTTCGGAGTACCCGAGTAGATGGACCCGGTCGACCGGCACGGCGTCGATCACCTCATCGAGCCACACGACGAGGTCGTGGGGTGACCGGATGGGGGCGGTCTGGACGCTCCGGCCGGCGGTGCCGATCGTGTCGGGCGTGTAGACCGGGTGGCGCTCGCACAGTTGGGCGATGAGCGGCGCCCAGCCGGCTGACGAGCCGGTGGTCGGGTGGATCAGGACCAGGGGGGTGCCGGTGGCGGGCCCGGACCGGCGTACGTGCGTGGTGCCGAACCGGGAGGGCACGTCGAACTTGTCGTGGGCGACGGGCCAGGCCCGGGCCAGCATCTCGTCGTAGCGCTCGTGGTAGCGGGTGGCGTCTCCGGGTGTGCGGAATCCGCCGATGCGATCGGCCATCAGCATCCCTTCGGCCAAGGGGATCATAGTACGTTCGTACTATAACGTCCGCCGATCCGAAGCGGGGATGTCCGTGCCCAAGAAGGTCGACCACGCCCAGCGTCGCCGTGAGATTTCGGCCGCGGTCGTGCGTCTCGCGGCCCGCCGAGGCCTGCAAGGGGTGAGCTTCCGGGAGGTCGCGGCCGAGGCGGGCGTGTCCGTTTCGCTCGTCCAGCACTACTTCGGGACCAAGGAGAACCTCCTCCTGGGCACGCTCGACATCCAGTCCGCGGCCATGGGCGAGTACGTCGGCCGGCGACTGGCTGGGCTCGGGCCCGACCCTCGACCACTC
This sequence comes from uncultured Acidimicrobiia bacterium, assembly GCA_963829165.1. Lineage (GTDB taxonomy): Bacteria > Actinomycetota > Acidimicrobiia > Acidimicrobiales > AC-14 > JAXDMK01. The sequence continues at coordinate 148,138 of CAWHIC010000025.1, forward strand.
GATGTCCTCCGCACGGTTGCGGCCGCGTTCCTCCCCACCGACGACGAGAGCCGTGCCGCGATGCTCCTCTACCACGCCTTCGCGGCGGGGGCGCTGACCGACGAGGCACTCCGGGGCGCGGCGTTCTTCCGCAACGAAAGGAGCCTGCGGGCGTTCATCGCCGACCAACTGAACCTCGCCCGAGAAGCGGGGGAACTAGCGGACGGCATCGACTCCGACATCGAGGCGCGCGGGATCGTCGCGCTCCTCCTGGGCCTGTCGCTCACCGTTCTTCTCGAGCCGACCAGCCTCAACCAAGCGGAGCGCGTCGTCGACGCCCACCTCGCCAGACTCAGCCGTGAGCCCGGTCCTGGTATTCACGGGCCAGGGAACACTTGAACGGTGGAACCTCGATCCGCTGAGCTGGCAGGCAGGCGCGGATGTCGCCAGAACGACGGCGAGGTACGCCCTGCGGCGCGACAGATCGCCGCGGCACGGCTGCGTGCGCGAGGCTCCGGGACGATGGCGACGTTCGCGTTCATCCACGGCGGCGGAGATGTCGGCTGGTACTGGCACCTCGTCGAGAAGGAGTTGCGCGCCCGGGGACACGCGACCGTTGCGCCCGATCTGCCGTGCGACGACGACTCGGCCACGCTGGCCGACTACGCCGACACCGTGGTCCGAGCCATCGACGGTCGGCGCGACCTGGTGGTCGTCGCCCAGTCGTACGGCGGCTTCACGGCTCCCCTGGTCGCCGACCGCCTGCCGGTCGATGCGCTCGTGCTGGTCACGGCCATGATCCCTGCTCCCGGTGAGAAGCCCGCCGACTGGTGGACCAACACCGGCCACGGCGACGCCGCTCGGGAGCAGGCCGAGCGCGACGGCGGCCTCACCGGCAACGACGACCCGTTCGTCGCGTTCTATCACGACGTTCCCCGCGCCCTCGCCGCGGAGGCGATGAGCAAGGAGCGAGGTGAGTCGGAGGCGGCCTACAACGCCCCGTGGCCGCTGGACGGGTGGCCGGCGGTGCCGACGAGGTTCGTGTTGTGCCTGCAGGACCGGCTCTTCCCAGCGGCCTTCATGCGCGGCGTGGTCGCCGAGCGTCTCGGCGTCGTTCCCGACGAGATCGACGCCGGACACTGCGTCGCTCTCAGCCGTCCTCGGGAGCTGGCGGACCTCCTGGCCGGCCATTCGACCTCGTAGGGCGCGCCGAGGCACCAGCGAAAACGCCCTCCTCATCCTCAGGGGGCCGACAAGCTGGGCTGGCGTTGGGCGGTGTTCGGTCGGCTCCTACAACTTTGCTGTAGGACGCGTGTCTTTCTGAGCACTCAGGCTGCGTGGAAGTTGAGCAACGCGACGTCTCGCGTGGGCCCCGCAGGGGACTGATTCTGAGCATTCCCTACGAGCCGGGACAGCGCGCCGCTCCAGAAAGTAGTCCCGTCCCACCGCGGAGGACCGGCAGGTTGCGAGTTGGGCCGTCGCATCCTCCGAATAGGTTGCTGGCACTGGCGACGCTTCGGTCGGTCCGCCTCCGGTGAGGGAGCTTCGATGAACGACCCACAGATCCGGCAAGCAGGCCCGTGGACCCTGCATGAGCAGTTGGGTGAGGGTGGCAACGGCACTGTCTGGAGAGCGACCCGTTCTGACGGCAACGCTCCGGTCGCCCTAAAGCTCATCAACGCCAGGAAGGTGGAGAAGGAGCGATATCAACGTTTCGTACGCGAGATCGGCTTCCTGCGCGACCACCAGGCAACCAGCGGCCTGCTACCGCTTCTTGACGCCCACCTTCCGGATCACCCCAGCAAGGAGGACCGGCCTTGGCTGGCTATGCCGATCGCCACACCCATCGCCAAGGCCCTCGCCAGAAAATCGCTTGCGGAGGTTGTCGGAGCAGTCGCAGCCATCGCCGACACGTTGTCCCGCCTACAAACCGACACGGGCATCGGCCACCGGGACATCAAACCGGGGAACCTCTACGAAGGATGGCAAATGGCTGATTGGCGAATTTGGGCTGATCGCTGTTCCTGACGCCGAGGGCCTGACGAGGAGGGCCGACCTCTCGGCCCCGCCATAGATTGCGTACGAGATGATCCTCAACCCGGCAACAGCCGACCCGCATCCGGCCGACGCGTCTCGCTGGGTAAGACCCTCTGGGTGCTCGCCACCGATCAGAGGTTCCCACCGGAGGGGCACCAGCCAGCAGGAACACGCAGGTTCGAGGTGGGTGACTTTCGGCCACACCCGAGGTCGGGGGCTCTAGACCAGGAGATCGACCTGATGACGCGCCTCCACCCCGAGGAGCGGCCGTCCAAGGAGCAGGTCGCTCGGGACCTGGCCCTGTGGCAAGAGCTAGCCACGGAGCCCATCGCCCTCGACTCTCCGAGGCTCGCCAGCGGTTTCGAGCGAGGATGGAGGGAACGCGAGCGAGAAAGTCCGGAGCAGCTGAAGGACTGGCCCAGGCCGGGGTGCCCAGCTCGAGTTGACCAAGCGGCTGAACGAGGCGCTCAAGAGCATCTATCCACGAACCAAGGTCGACCAGGTAGGCGACAAGCTGACGCAGAAACCTCCTCGGAACCCGGAAGGGCTTCCCCCGAGACTGGAAGGTCGTCTTTCGCTGGCAACGCTGCACGCTTGTGGCGCCGTTAGACCGGCCAGCCTCGCCAGCTCTGAGGATATGGCGCTGTATCGAACTCCGCGACAACGGCCATTGATGCTGCAGACGATGGTTGACGTCGGTCTGGAAGGGGTGTGGGGCACCGACTGCCAGATCCGGTCAGAACTCCAGACCGCCGGTCGCCCGTCAGGCGGAAAAGATACGTGAAGACGGTTCCGAACTCGACAAGGCGCTCAAAGAAGGTATCGACGCCTGCTAGTGCGTCTGACCGGCAGGAAGGCTAGGCGGCCGAGGCTTCCCCGCAGATGAAGCACCGGACGGGCTTGCGCCATCGTCGAGCACCTTCAGGGGCTGGGTGGGATCGCAGCCGAAGTCCACCCGCCTCATGTCGTCATCCTCGGTTAGGGGATCGGCCCCTCGGGCAGTCAACGGGACGCTTGCCTGGATAGACGCCCGATCTCCCCGAATCCTCAAGTGCGACCAGCTTTTTGATCGCCGAGGAACCGGTGAAACGTCTTTCGCCTCGATCTGCGTCTTGTCACCACGCGTCGCCGCGTGCCTGCACGCCGCAATAAGGACTGACATAATCGGTCCTACGCGACTGAGTGGGGAGAGTGGGTTCGGATCCGAGGAGACCGGCGCTTCGACGGCCAGGTGACTCCTCCAGCAAGGACCACCCGTAGGCGGTAGAACTCGAACTACTTGAACCGGCACACGCTTGACCGGCTTGACGCACAGGTTCGGACCCTCGGTGGGACCGTTCGAGGCCGGTGTCGTGGTGGGCCGGCTCTCGCCGCCACGAGAGGGAAGCCTGAGGCGAACCCCTCCGCCTCGTCGCCGATGAAGCCGATGGCCTTCTCGATGAGGTCGCCGCCGCTCGCGTCGGCGGTGACGATGGATCACGGAGATGGTGGAGCGCAGGCGCCGCGCACCGTGGGGTCGCCCGCCCGCGACCTAGCAGCGCGGGCGTTGCCGGTCTTCGAGGGTAGCGGGGCCGTCGAGGAACTTGCGGATCGGTAGCGATCGGCGTCGCACCAGGACTCGGTGTCGCCGGACCTTGTCAAGCAGCGGTTGCCGACCCGCACGACATGGAACGGATCCGCCACCCGGGTGGCATGGTCGAGTCCCGTCACAGCCCCAGCCCGAGCACGCCTCCAGAGCGAAGGAGGCCACGACAGGGAGGGCGAGCATCGCCTTCGGCGGCCCCCCCCGCCGCAGGGCAGCGGCGGTGTTGCCCTAGACCATGTCGATCATGACCTTGGCCTTGAGGTCGACCATGCCAGTGGCAAAGACGGACGCATGGAACCGGTACACTCGTCAGGAACGACTTCTCGTCGACCCCGAGATGGCAGACTTTGCCGAAGCGGCCGGGGTCGTCGACCAGGGGAGTCCCGAGTTCGATCACCGCTTCATCACCGTCCACCAGCACACGCCGAGCTCGGCCGCCACCGTGGCCACCGGACGGGCGTCGGCACCGACCTGGCGGCACCCTCGCGCCGGCTCACCGTGTTAGGATGGCACTTTGGAGCTGACGTGGTCGGAGTGCTCGAGTCCACGTCTTGGCCTCGCAGTCGGCCTCACGCAGCGCCAGCGGCGCGTCAACCAGCGACCGGAGGCGGGCGAACCAGGCCAGATCGCGGATGTCGATCGGCATCCGATCCTGGGCCTCGGCGTGGACGCCACAGCTCCCGCAGCCCACGCTCGAGGCCATCGTCTCGATGGTGACGACCAATTCGTGAGGGCCTTCGGTGACCGCCAGCACCCGGAACCCGTCCAGACCAAGAAGCGCCTCCGCCAGGCCGATACGGTCGTTCGCTCACCAGGGCCCTCCCACCGTTGTAGCCGTCGAGAAGCCGCAACGATGACGGGGCCCCTGGCGCCTGTGGTGGATGCTCCTGCTAGCTCACGCTCCCCACTCCAACGTGGAGAGCCTCTTAACGCTCCTCTCTCATCATTTTTCTGCCACGACTGATCACTTCGTGATCATGTTGGGCACTCCAAAAATTTTTTTTTTTTTAAAAAAAAAAAAAAAAAAAAAAAAAAAAAAAAATACGCTCAAAACAGTCATCCAAAATATACTCAAACCCGTGGAAAAAAAAAAAAAAAAAAAAAAAAAAAAAAAAAAAAAAAAAAAAAAAAAAAAAAAAAAAAAAAAAAAAAAAAAAAAAAAAAAAAAAAAAAGTCATCATTTATCCCCGCGATTGCTACATATATTGCTGCTGCCGCTAGACACCTCGGGCCATGTTGGCGAACCTTGTGTAGTGGTCGAGGAAGGCCAGGTTGGTGATGCCGGTGGGGCCGTTACGGTGCTTGGCCACGATGATCTCGGCCGTGCCTCGATCGGGGCTGTCGCGGTTATAAACCTCATCTCTATAGATGAAGATCACAACGTCGGCATCTTGCTCGAGACTATTATGGGCGACGACACCATCGGCTATGAAGTTGTGAGTGCCGCACGACAGTCACATCGAATGTCGGCTGTGTGCCGGCGGAATTGATCTCGACGATTCTGTCCCAATACAAATCGGACGTTGCGATGTCGGCGAGCTCCTCCGAGTCGAGGAGAGCGGCAATGCGTGCCAGGCGACCGCGGGAGAACCTGCGGGGGCGCTAATCATCGCCGAAGAGATAGCTACCGCAATACCGCTCCCCAAGCCCATCGGCAATCTGGCGGTGGGTGACGCCGGCCCGGCATGTGCCGCCTCACGGACCTTCGCGGCCGACCGGCCAGGGAATGAGATCGACGTTCGGGTTCTCCTTGATCCCTTCGAGGATGGCCAGCGCCTCCGGGATGCACTCCCCACGGCGCCCGTGGCATCCGACCGCTGGAGGAAGCTCCGCTGGCTGGCGGCACCCTGGACGCGGACGCTGTAGGCCTCCCGAGAGTGCTGGGCGACCATCGTCGTCGGGCCGCCCGGCCCGTTGCTTCTTCGAGGTGCCGATGGTCGACCTCACGCCGAGACGCAGCAGCAGTCGCTGCACGTCGAGGGCGAGCTGCCTGCTGGTCGTCGCGTACGAGGTCCTCACGACCGGGCCACGGCCGTTGCGGCCGATGGTGATCGACCCGTCGGTAGCCCACAGGTGGCGGAGGAACAGGGCGACCTGTTCATCACGAAGACCGAAGATCGACTCGGGGCAGAACTTCGTCCACGCTCTCGACTTCCAGAATCCGTGGGGCTCCAGCCAATTCCGCATCGGGTGATTCACCCCATGGGTCAGCCGGTACGGGCTCGGGAACCAGAGTTGCCAGGTGTTCCCGAGCTTGCTGCCCTCGAACACTGATGCCGAATAGCCGATGGGCCAACGTCTTCGACAAGCTGCCTTGTTGGCCAAGTCAGCCGTGGCGTACTTGAAGTTCGGGCCCATGGTCCCGTCGCCGAGCAGGTGGCCGAGAAGGAGCGAGTTCGTCGTCGGACCAGTCGTCGTTTCCGTGCGGTCCGGTGCCGGGACCCGCCGGGGCGTCGCGACGCATGACCCGACGGGCAACGCATCGAGCCTGGTCCAGCCGTCGACGGTGAGGAATTGGTGGTTGGCCGTGGCCGTGACGCTCCGTCCCGACGCCAGCCGCATCGCGAACACAGGCTTGATCCCCGTCGGGAACGCCTTGACGCAGGCGAGCGGGAACAAGGCGCCGGTGCTCGTCGACCGACCACACCAACGGCTGCTCCTGGGACAGGACCAGCTCGCCCAGTGAGACCTCCTCGCCGTTGTCGGCCCGCAGGACCCGGGTGGAAGCCGGCATGCAGCCCGACTCACGTAGGTCGGCCAGCACCGGGCGCTTGTCGGCCCGGGATCTCGAGGTTTCGGGAGAGCTGGGAGAGGGCGATCACCGGCACCTCGAGCTCGCGGGCGAGGATCTTGAGGCCACGGGAGATCTCCGACACCTCGACCTGGCGGTTCTCGGCGTCGGAGCGGCCGCTCATGAGCTGGAGGTAGTCGACGACGATCAGCCCCAGGCCGTGCCGGCTCTTGAGGCGGCGGGCCTTGGCCCGGATCTCCATGACGGTGAGGCGGGGGTTGTCGTCGATGTAGATGTCGGCCTCGGCCAGGCGGCCGACGGCGTTGGTGATCTTGGGCCAGTCGGACTCCATGAGCCGGCCGGTGCGCATGCGGGTGGCGTCGACCCGGGCCTCGGAGGACAGCAGGCGCTGGGTGAGCTCCTGGTGGCTCATCTCGAGCGAGAAGACGAGCACCGGGACGTGGGCGGCCATGGCCGCGTGGGCGGCCATGCCCAGGGCGAGGCTGGTCTTGCCCGTGCCCGGCCGGCCGCCCACGATGATGAGGTTGGAGGGCTGGAGGCCGGCCAGCTGCTGGTCGAGGTCGATGAAGCCGGTGGGGACGCCGGTGACGGCCTCGTCGCGCTCGTAGAGGGCCTCGAGGTGGTCGAGGTGGGGGCCGAGGAGGTCGCGCAGGGGCGAGATGGAGTCGGTGACCCGCCGCTCGGCCACGTCGAAGACCAGCGCCTCGGCCTGGTCGACCGCCCCGGCGACGTCGTCGGGCAGGCCGTAGCCGATCTCGGCGATGTCGCCGGCCACGCCGATGAGCCGGCGGAGGAGGGCGTGCTCCTCGACGATGCGGGCATAGCGGCCGGCGTTGCCGATGGCCGGCGTGCTGGCCTGCAGGGAGATGAGGACGGCCGGGCCGCCCACCGCCTCCAGCAGGTCGGCCCGGGCCAGCTCGTCGGCCACCGTGACCGGGTCGGCCGGCTCGCCCTGGGCGTAGAGCGAGGTGATGGCGTCGAAGATGTGGCCGTGGGCCGGCTTGTAGAAGTCGTCGGCGTCGAGCTGGACCTCGACCGCGGACACGATGGCGTCGCGGCTGAGGAGCATGGCGCCGAGCAGCGACTCCTCGGCCTGGAGGTTGTGGGGCGGGACCCGTGCCCCCGAGAGGGGTGTGGGCGGGCGGGCGACGGGCGCCGTTGCCATCGTTTTGGGGCGGATCACGTGGGCCATGGAGGGCTTCACCATGCCCCGGATGGCCTGGGGGCAACGAGGCCGCAAAGCTCGGGATTTGGCTGTGGGGACGGACCGGACAACGCCCGGTTATCCCCAGGTGCGTGTGCCACACGGGTGATGCCGCCGAATGCGAACATACGTTCGTAGAAGTACCGCAGACCGGGGGCGCGTCAAGGCAATGACAGCCCGCCCGGCGGAAGGCCGGGCGGGAAGGGGCTACTGGGCGACGACCTCCACCGTGACCCGGAACTCCACCTCGGAGTGCAGGCGGACGGGGACCTCGTGGACGCCGAGGGCCTTGATCGGGTCGTCGAGCTGCAGCCGGCGGCGGTCGAGGGTGGCGCCGGTCTGGGCCTGGACGGCGGCGACGATGTCGTTGGCCGTGACCGAGCCGAACAGGCGACCCTCGCTGCCGGCCTTGGCCGGGATGCGGATGACCACGGGCACCAGGGCCTGGGCCAGCTTCTCGGCCGACTCCCGGTCGCGGGCGTCCTTGAGGTCGCGGGAGCGGCGCATGGACGCGGCCTGGGCGATCGCCCCGTCGGTGGCCTTCAGGCCGAGGCCCTTGGCCACCAGGTAGTTGCGGGCGTAACCCTCGGAGACGTCGACGACGTCGCCCTTCTTGCCGACATTGGACACGTCGGCCCGCAGGATGATCTTCACTAGAAGGGTTCCTCCCCGTAGTCGTACGACTGCGCCGGGGCCGACCCCGAACCGGCGGGTGCGTACGAGTTGCCGCCCTGGCCGCCCTGGGTGCCGGCCGCCTGGCCGCCGCTGGGCTGATTGCCACCCGTTTGGCCACCGCCCTGCTGGCCACCGCCTAGCCGCCCTGGCCGCCGCCGCCCTGGCCGCCGCCGCCCTGGCCACCTCCATACCCGCCGCCGCCCTGGCCGCCGCCGCCGGGGCCGTCAGCCGGGCCCCGTCGGTCGTTCTTGCGGATCTCGGCCGTGGCCCAGCGCAGGCTGGGGCCGATCTCGTCGGCGATGACCTCGATCTTCGAGCGCCGCTCGCCGTCGGCACCTTCCCAACTGCGCTGCTCGAGGCGGCCGGTGACCAGGACGCGGGCGCCCTTGGTGATCGACTCGCTCACGTTCTCGGCCATCTCCCGCCAGCAGACGACGTCGAAGAACGACACCGCCTCCTTGCTCTCGTTGGTCTGGCGGTCGTTCCAGATCCGGTTGACGGCGAGGCCGAAGGAGGCGTTGGCCTGGCCGCTGGGGGTGAAGCGCAACTCAGGGTCGCGGGTGACGTTGCCGACAAGGGTGACGTTGTTTCCGTTGGACATCTCTCTTTACGCTCCGTTCGCGTCGGTGCGGGTGCTGTTGCAGCCGTCTCGGCGGCGAAAGAGGGCGCCTCTGCTGCCTGCGGGTCAGCAGGCGGAGGTGCCGAAGGGGGCCGGGGCGGCTTGCCGGCGGGGCGGTCGGGCTGGCGGATGACCTTGTGGCGGATCACCCCGTCGGCCAGGTGCAGGGTGCGGTCGAGCTCGGTCATCACCGCCGGCTCCGCCACCGCCTCCATCAGGACGTAGTAGCCCTCCCGCTTGTGGGCGATCTCGTAGGCGAGCCGGCGGCGGCCCCACCGGTCGACCCGGCCCGGGTGTGCCGCCCCGGGAGCGGATGAGCTCGACCGCTCGGTCGACCTCGGCCCGGATGACGTCGTCGTCGAGGCCGGGGTCGATGATGATCATGACCTCGTAGGGTCGCATGTGGCGTACTGCCTCCCTCTGGACCTGGCGTGGTGACGCGCAGGGCCCCGCGGACCGTTCCCGGGGCAGGGTGTGGGTGGAAACGTCCATGGTACCCGTCCATGCCTACAGCTTGGCAAAGAGCTGAGACAGTCCCGCGGCCCGGCCGCCGGGTCCCCGCAGGAAACACAGCCTGCGAGCTGGGGGCAAAAAACATGGTGGGTCAACGAGGGAGGCGAGCGCAGCGACCGGGCTCCGAGGGCCCCGTTCACAGTCGCTCGCCACCGACCGGGTCCCGAGATCGGCCCGGAACCTCGACATCGACGTGGGCGACGACAACCGTTGGAATCCGGCCATCTATCCCGGAGTCAAGGACTTGATGGTTGCGGTGTATTCGGCGTGGACGTTGATGAGCCCGGCCACGGTGGCGTCGCCCGTGCCACGTTCCCTCACGGACAAGCGAGAAGCGCGGTAGAGGTTGACGATCAGCGTCTGTGAGCCCGCGACCTGGCCCGGCGGGAATGTGACGACGGTGCGGACGACGAGGGTGTCGACCGTCTGGTTCCCAATCACGACTGACTCGGTGCCCAGGACGTCGACCACCACCCGGGCCGAGCCGAACCTTTCGGCGGGTACGTCGAGCGTCTGCGACGCTCCTGCCGCCGCACCCGTGGCCAAGAACAGCAGAGACGCGGACGGCACTATCGAGACGGCGTACGGCGGGAACGGGCTCACGCTGGTGTTCAGGGCGAGCGATACCGAGTAGAGCCCGTCGGGCCGGTAGTCGAACGTGTAGGTGGCCACCGCGGTGTTGGCGCTGCTACGCATTTCCCGGGTGGCGACTTGGCGGGTGCCGACGGGGCCACCGATCGTGTTGATGGTGTCGGCCGGGAACGGGACGGGCGTCCCGTTGACGATAACCCCGCCCGACGTGGCGTAGTGGTAGGTGCCGGGAGCAGGGGGAGTGAGCGCCACCGGACCGGTGGGAGCGGGCACGGGGGGGGCGGTGATCGCCGGGACGGTGCTCGTGGTGGCAGTTGTCTCCGGACTGCCGCGGGCGGTGTCGATCCCAACCTCGACTGTGTTCGGGGTGGCCACCGGGGCGGCGGTGGTGGTCGTGCCGTCGACGACGACCGTAGGAGATGTCCTTCCGGACGCGGACGGGTCGCCGCCGCCGCAGGCCCCGCTGACGACGGACAGAAACACGAATGCGACCGCGGTCGCCTGTCCACGCGGGGTCATGGACCGCGGTACAGGCTCGGGGAGCCCGTCGGCCAGCCGTCGCGCTGGCTAGGCCCGGGCTGGCGCGGGCCAGCCATTTTGGCGCTCGCATCGAGGACCATCAGCGAACCCCGACGCTACCTCCGCCGGGGAACGCATACATCGCTCGCGCTTCGGTGGTTCAGGGATCTGTCGAAGACCCGCCGGCGAGACCGCGGGGTAGCGCCCCCGCGAGGTCCCCGCTAGAGTCCTCGGTTCACACCTTCCGCTGGGGATGGAGCGTTAGGAGCGGGTATGCGACGAGCGGTAGCGTCGCCCGGTTGCGGACGGGCCGCGCCGTCGACACCGTCCCCGGGGTGGCCGAGCGCTGTCGCGTCCTGGCCAGGGCTCGCGCTTGGTCCCCTGCCGGTCCTGTACCGGACACGATCCATCGCGGCTTCTTGACACGGTCGGGCGCCCGGGAACGAGAGTGGCAGATCGTCGTACGGAGCGGACCAAACAGAGGAGGATCATCACGATGGGCTAGGAAGGCGAGCACCCTCCCACCCCCGCCACTCGTGTCGGCGAAGATCGACGCCGGAGCCCTTGCGGGCGCGACGGTCGTGTTCATCGGAATCCCAGCCGGCGCTGCCGGCAGCTGCGTGATTATGTGCCGACCGTGAACGGCATCGGCGTCGGCTCGGTCATCCGGTAAAAAAAAAAAAAAAAAAAAAAAAAAAAAAAAAAAAAAAAAAAAAAAAAAAAAAAAAAAAAAAAAAAAAAAAAAAAAAAAAAAAAAAAAAAAAAAAAAAAAAAAAAAAAAAAAAAAAAAAAAAAAAAAAAAAAAAAAAAAAAAAAAAAAAAAAAAAAAAAAATTTTTTTTTTTTTTTTTTTTTTTTTTTTTTTTTTTTTTTTTTTTTTTTTTTTTTTTTTTTTTTTTTTTTTTTTTTTTTTTTTTTTTTTTTTTTTTTTTTTTTTTTTTTTTTTTTTTTTTTTTTTTTTTTTTTTTTTTTTTCCCCCCAAAAAAAACCCTCTCTAGACCGGCTCCGCTCGATCGGCCCGAGGAGGTCCTGCACCGTGACGTTGATCGCCAGGACCTTCGAGCTCGCGGGCATCGGAACGCCGCGGCTTCAGGCGTCGTTCGAGTTGTGCCAACAGTTGCACCGGGTGTCCGATCCGGCCACCTGCGTGACAATCGACCGTCTGCCCTCTCAGAAGCGCCCGTACCTCCACGCCTTGTATGCGTTCGTAAAGGCCAGCGACGACATCGCCGATGAGGGTGATGCATCTGTCAGGACACACGCCTTCTCCCAATGGTGCGCTGAGACCTTCGACGACCTGACCAGCGGCGTCAGCAGGCATCCGGTCCGCGAGGCGCTGGTGCACACAGTCAACATGTGGCAGTTGGATGTCAGGTTGCTGGAGGAGTTCCTGTCTGCCACGGGCGCCGACAATGCCGGCGTAACAGAATTCGCGACATTCGACGACCTACGGCAGTACTTGCGCGGCGTGACCGGCACTATTGCCGAACTGACGCTGCCGATCCTGGAGCCGCTCCCATCGAGTGTCGGCGCTGGGCAACTCATGTCGCTTTTAGGCGAGACGTCGCAACTGATCGATATCTTCCGGGACTTCTCCGTCGACCTACAGCAGGGAAGATGCTACGTGCCCCTTGAGGAGTTGGCGCACTTCGGCCTGTCTAAGGAGGATCTGTTAGGCCCCGGGCCGACCCCCCAGCTCGACGCGCTGGTCATCCACCAGCTCGACCGGGCGCGTCAGATGTTGGACGGGTGTGCGCATGTCGTGCCCCTCGTGCATCCGTCCAGCTGGCCATTCCTCGAGACTGCGATTGTAGGGATTAACGCGTACTTGGACGAGTTCAGCCGGATGAAATCGGAGGTTCTTTGGCCGGCAACCGATCTGCGGCCGGGGCCAGACCCGGTCCCCTCCCCTTCGTCGGCCAACCAATCTGCAGGGGGTCGCCGGCAGCCTCAGGGCGATCGTGCTCCCGCCTATCTTGCACCCAGGCGACACCCTTCGGGGGATGGTCCTCCGCCCATTCCGACGTCGGCTCTGCCGCGCCACGTGGCGGTGATCATGGACGGCAACAGGCGATGGGCGAGGGCGCACGGCCGTCCGCAGCGCAGCGAGTATTCCGCCGCCTATACGGCCAGCATGGAACTGCTGGATGGAGCCCTCGAGTTGGGCATCAGCCACCTGACCGTGTTCGCCTTCTCGACAGAGAACTGGGCGCGACCATCAGAGGACGTCGCCACCCTGCTCGAAGGCGTGGGCGGACAGATTCGTCGAAACCTCCAAAGGGTGTACGACCAGGGCGTGCGAGTGCGATGGTCAGGCCGACGGGACCGAGTCCCGCTTCGGGTGCGAGAGCAGATCGAGCAGACGGAGCGCTACACGTGCCAGAACGACAGGCTCACCCTTACTGTGTGCCTTGATTACGGTGGTCGGGCTGAAATCCTTGACGCCGCACGGCGACTTGCGACCGATACGGCCGCAGGGCTCCTCGATCCGAACAGCACCACCGAAGACACCTTTCGGCGGTACTTGTATGAGCCGGACATGCCGGACGTTGACCTGCTCGTTAGAACCTCGCCCGAGAAGCGAATCAGCAACTTTCTCCTCTGGCAGCTGGCGTACGCCGAGCTCGTCTTTGACGATGTGTTGTGGCCTGATTTCGACCGACGCCATCTCTGGAAAGCCGTTGAAGAGTTTGTTCGTCGCGATCGTCGATTTGGGGCGGGAGAGCCACAGTCCTCCACTGAGTCGGACCTCATGGGCGCGCCCGCGTTCACGCCCGAGACAAGGGCACGGAGAGGTCGGTCCAGCAAGTCGATTTCTGCGCGTAAGGCAGTAAAAGCCTATGAAGTCGAGCGGCGATCTTAGACCCGAGCACCGGCGAACTGCCCGCCTCCTCGACATGCGCATACGAGGAATAGATGCCGCCTTGTGGAGCGTCGAGAAGCATCCGATGCTCCGTCCCAACCTGGCGGCGGCGGTCAGCTTCGACCGGAGCTTCGACCACGACCGGCTGGTCGACAAGGCTGAGCGAGCCACCGGGCTCCTTCCTCAGCTGCGGCGGGTGGCCGTCGACACACTTTCGATGGCCCCGCGGTGGCAGGTCGACCCCAACTTCGATGTCGGCTCTCACCTGCGGTTCATCGGTGCGCCGGGCGACGGTACGTCCGCCGCCGTCCTGCGCTTCCTCGAGACGTTCGTCATGGACCCATTCGACGCCTCAAGGCCACCGTGGGAGATCGTCGTCGTGGAGGGCATGGCCGCCGGCCAGACGGCGGTAGTCCTCAAGATGAGTCATGTCATCGCCGATGGCGTGGGGTGGTTGCTCCTGTTGATGCAGCTGTTCGATCTGGAGGAGTCACCCGAGGACGGTCCACCGCCAAAGTCATCCTCCGCCCAGGGGACGGGGAGGGGGGGGCGAACGGCGGACGTCCCGGAGCACAGTCGCCCGCGGGTGACCGACGTCGCCGCCCGCGCCGCCCGCGCCCTGATGCGGTCGCCCGTCGAGACGATGGGCCGGGGGGTGGCGATGGCCCGTTCATCGGCTCGGGTGTTCAAGCCGTGGGGCCGACGCCTCAGCCCGGTGATGACCGAACGCTCCACGTCGGTCCGGCTCGACAACGTTGTCGTGCCGATGGCCGAGGCCAGGGCGGCAGCGAAAGCGGCCGGTGCCGGGATCAACGACTTCTTCGTGGCTGGGGTTCTCGACGGACTCCGGCGGTATCACGATCTCCACGGCGCGACGCACGTCGCGCTCCGAGTCGGCCTGCCGATCAATGTCCGCGGCCGCGACGACTCGGAGCTCGGCGGCAATCACTTCGTGGTGTGCCGGTTCGTCGCTCCGCTGCAAAGCAACGACCCTGCCGAGCGAATGCGGTTCGTGCGGTCTCGGGTGGCCGAGCTGCGGGCCGAGCCGGCGTTGACGTTGGCCGAGACGTTTGCCGAGGCGGGGAGCCTCCTGCCCAGGGCAGCCCTGGTTGGCCTCCTCCGACTGGAAGCGCGGTCGATCGACGTCATCGTCAGCAACTGCGGCCGGGTGCCGATCCCTGTCTATCTCGCCGGGGCGAAGATGGTGGCGCCATATCTGTTCGGCCCCCGATGCGGCGCGGCGGCCAACTTCGTGTTGCTCGGCTATCTCGACCACCTTTACGTAGGCATAAATAGCGACCCCGCCGCCATCCCCGACGGCGACACGTTCATTGCCTGTCTGGAAGATGCCTTCCGGCACCTGCTCCGGCCGATCTCGTAGTCGAGCTTGGAGGCGGCCGAGCAACGCTGTGGACGGGCACGACGAGGGAGAGCTGGGCGCGAGCACCGGACGCGTGGCAGGGTTCCAACGGTGAGCGATCGACCGGTCGTCGAGGTGCACGACCTTGAGAAGCGATACGAAAAGGCAGACGTTCAGGCTCTTGCCGGAGTCAGCTTCGGGGTCGAGGAGGGCGAGGTCTTCGGATATCTCGGCCGCAACGGGGCCGGGAAGTCCACGACCATCCGCATCCTGACGACCTTGGTGCATCCGACGGCAGGACGGGCCGTGGTCTGCGGGTTCGACGTCTGCTCGCATCCGGTCGAGGTGAGGCGAAGTCTGGGTGCCGCGCTGCAGGAGGTCGCGCTCGACGAGTTCATGACCGGACGGGAGCACCTGACCCTCGCCGCCCGCCTCGTCGGCCTGGGCAAGAGCGCGGCGCGGGATCGAGCGGCGGAGCTGCTCGACGCCTTCGGCCTTCGTGTCGCGGCAGATCGTGTCGCGGCCCGGTACTCCGGCGGGATGCGCCGCCGCCTCGACATCGCCATGGCCATGGTTCGCCGACCGAAAGTGCTTTTCCTCGACGAGCCGACGGCGGGTCTCGATCCGCAGGGCCGGCGAACGCTCTGGGCTTTGGTTTGCGAGCTCCGAGACCAGGGTTCGACCGTGTTCCTCACCACCCAGAACCTGGCGGAGGCGGACGAGCTGGCTGCTCGGGTGGCGATCGTCCACGAAGGACGCATCGTGGCCATGGGCACTCCCGACGACCTGAAAGCTCAGTTCGGCGGCGCGACGACGATCCGAGTGCGGGCATGCGCCGCCAGCTCCAACTGGATCCCGCAGGGCACCGACGGGCACCTCTGCGGCAAGACCGACGATGGCTGGCTCACGTTTACCGTGGAGGGAGGCGAGGCCGGGGTCCCGTCGTTGCTCGCCCGCCTTGGAGCGGAGGGAGCGTTGATCGATCGTCTGAAGGTGCGTGGCCCGAGCCTGGAGGACGTGTTCGTGAACGTCACGGGCGACGAGATTGAGGCGTCGGTGGATTCCGGCGACGCGGCTTCGATGGCAATCGTGCGACGGGTGCTGGGAGCGCTGCCGGGGAGCGGGCGATGAGCAACGCTGAGAGGCCGGTTCCTCAGCTCCAGATGTTACTCATGCGCAACCTTCGCGAGAGCCTCCGCAATCCGTTGATGGCCTTCGGCCTGCCCGTGGCCGTGCCTATCGTGGCGTTGCTGCTGGTGGCGACGACGCTCCTGCAGGTCACCTACCTACCGGGGTTCCCGACCAACAACTACGCGGAGTGGCTGACGCCTCCGGCGATCATGTGTACGGCGATGTCGGCCGCGGGCTACGCGGCCACGAGCCTGGTCATCGACATCCAGTCTGGCTTTCTCGACCGCCTTCGCCTTCTCGACGCCCGACCGAGAGCCGTGATCGTCAGCCGGGTGCTCTTCGACGTGCTGCGCGTGGTCCCATCCGGTGCTGCCGTGCTCATTGTCGGCGTCCTCCTGGGTACGAGGGTCAACGAAGGGGTGATGGGGATCGTGGCGCTGTTCGCCCTGCTCGTGTTGTGGACTGTGGCGTACGGCGGCCTCTTTTTCGTCGTCGCCCTGAGAACACGGAACCCGCTGGCGCCTATCGCCCTCTTGCCGATCGCCATCCCCATGCAATTCCTGTCCACGCAGTACGCCCCGCGGTCTCTTCTGCCATCGTGGGTTGGGACCGTTTCCAACTGGAACCCCTTCAGCTACATGGCCGACGCCAGCCGGGCCCTTCTTTCTGGGCCCTTCTCGGTCGAAGTGGTAGCGCGAGCTGCAGCCGTGGGATCAGTCCTCTTGGTCATCACCATGGTGGCGTCGCTCCGGGCCTTCTCCCATGCGGTCGACCCCGGGTGATCTGGAACCGGTCCGCAATCAGGAATGTGCTCGGTCGCGCGGGGTTGAACCCGACAATTGTTCAGACCGGATCTCCGCCGATTCCCCTGGTGCTTCGCGCTCCGCCGGAGGAGGAGGCGAGTCGAGGGCACGCTTTGCTTGGGACAATTCCAACTTGACGAGAAGAAGCGTGGCCAGCGCGGCAAGGTTCGGAACGCCAAGTATCTCGAGCGTCCGGATGTCACAGCCAAAACGCCTCAGGATGGCCACCTCGAGGGATGCCGCTGTCAGCGAGTCCATGCCGAGGCTGTCCAATGAGAATGTCGGGTCGACGCGATCGGGTGATGTCTCCAAGCCACGGGCGACGAGCGCGACCAGTTCCTCGGTCACCAACGTGCGGGCTTCGTCGAGTGTCGCCGCTCTGAGCCGGCGAGCGAGATCCTCGGGATCAGCCTGGCTGTCGGGCGCCAGCGCCGCCATGTTCGTGAATCGTGGCGCGGTGGCGGTAGGGAGCACCCGACTCAGACGCTCCCAGTCGAATCGGCCGGTACCGACGACATCGACCCCGTGGTCGAGCAGCTCATCGAGCGTAGAGAGGGCCTCCTCGACCGAGAGAGAGCCGATGCCGGCCCGACTCAGGGCCTCGGCGAGGTCGTTGCGGGCGACATAACCGGCATCACCGATGGCGCCCCATGCCACCGCCAGGCCGGCACGTCCTGATCGCCGGCGGGCACGAACCAGTGCCTCCAGCGCCAGGTTGCCGGCCACGTAGCTCGCCTGATTGACATTCCCGATGACACACGTTGCGGACGAAAACACGACGAAGTGGTCCAGGTCGAGATGGCGTGTCAGGGAGTCGAGGACGAGGCCGCCCAGCATCTTCGGCCGGAGCACGGATTCGAAACGCTCGTCGCTGACCTCCCGAAGAGGACCGTCATCGATATGCACCGCGGCGTGGAACACGCCTTTGAGGCTGTGGCCAGTGGCCGCGATGGCAGCAAGGACCCGACGCATGGCCGTGATGTCGGCGGCATCGGCTTCATACGCGGTCACCCTGGTCCCACGATCCTGGAGGTCTCCCAGAATCTCGGCCGCTTCCGGACCCGCAGCTCCGCGCCGGCTGACGAGTGCGAGGTGGCCGGCCCCGCGTTCGGCCAGCCACTTGGCGGTGGCACCACCGAAGCCTCCGAGCCCACCGGTGACCAAATAGGTCGAATCGGCGCGCAGGGCAGTGTGACGGCGCCTCCTTTCCACCGTGGGTGCTTCGTCGAGGGACACGACCACCTTGCCGACGTGCCTCGAGTGCTGCAGGAGGCGGAACGCTTCTGTGACTCGCGAGGCGGGAAAGGCATGGTGTGGAAGAGCGTGGTAGTCGCCTGAGGAGATTCGTTCTGCGACTTCGGAGAACACCCGCGGAGCCAGTTCGTCGCGTCGACTGAGCATCTCGAGGACGTCCACCGCGAAAAGGGTGCGGTTGTCGCGAAAAAGGCCGAGCGACACCCGACTGTCGGTATAGATATCTCGCTTTCCGAGCTCCACGAAGCGGCCACCTGGACGGAGCAGCTCCAGGCTTCTCGGCAGCGCTTCACCGGCGAGGGAGTTCAGGACGACGTCAACGCCGCGCCCGCCAGTGATCCGCATCACTTCTTCGCCGAAATCCAGGCCCCGTGAGTCGAGCACGTGCTCGACGCCGAGAAGTCTCACCAGGTCGCGTTTGCTTGAAGTCCCTGCCGTGGCGATCACCGTGACCTCATGGGCCTGCGCGAACTGCAGGGCCGCCAAACCGACGCCGCCGCTGGCACTGTGCACCAGCATGACCTCGTCCGCAACCGCTCGGGCGAGGTGCCCCAAGCTGTAGTGAACGGTCAAGAAGGCCATTGGGAGCGTTGCTGCGCAGGCGAAGCTCATGCCGTCTGGCATCAGCCCGACCAGGCCCGCACGGGTGACGACGTGCGAGGCCAGCGATGGCCAGCCGATGGCGAACACATGGTCGCCGGCCTTGAAGGCAGTGACTTCGGACCCGACCGACGTCACGACACCTGCGCATTCGCCCCCGAGCCGTCCACCGGTGCCCGCGACATCAGTGCCGACGCCTACGCCCGGCGGCAACAATCCCCCTGCCGTCAGGGCGTCGAGATAGTTCAGCCCGGCGGCGCGCACGTGGATGACAACTTCGTCCGATGCCGGATCAGGAGGGGTCGGTGCCTCGACCCACGCAAGGTCATAGCTCGGTCCGGCGCGCCGGAGCTCGAGCGCGAACGGCACTTCCGACCCGTCCCTCGCTGAGCAGGCCGCTGGTTCCAGGTCGACGAGCCGAGGCACGAAACGGCCACCCTGCGTGAGCACGATCTCGTCCTCATCGCACGGTTCACGGAGCTCGTGGGCCAGCCGGCGGGCGTCCTCGGCTGCGCTGGTCCCCCGCTCGAGTGAAATGCGTCGCACGGTCAGCTGCGGCTCCTCGTTGGCCAGCGATCGCGCCACCCCCCAGACGCAGGCCCCGGCCACGTCCAGGCCCTGTCGAAGGTCCGGCGTCGCACCGCTCGGGTGCGTCACGAGCCACAGCGAAGCGGACCTCGCCGACGAGACCTGATCGCACGCGATGGCGATAGCACGCAGCATGGCCGCCACCGCCATCGTGGCGCGGAGCTCGGAGTCGCCGTCGTCGGTGTCGGTCATCCGACCGCTCACCAGAATGACGATGCGGGGCGATTCGGCGCCGGCGAGCAAGAGACGCCAGCGAGCTTCGTCGCTGTGCGGTGCGGCCAGTCGCACCGAACCGGACGGAGCGAGCTCAGGTACCAGAAGGTTGGCCAGCCCTTGATCGTCAGACGAGGCGACGACGATCCATCCATGGAGCGAATCGCCGGCGGGCGTCACGGTGACCGGCGCCGCGTCGTCAGTTCGGACCTCTCGACACGCCAGGATGACCGACCCGGGCATCCGTGGTTTCTCGGCATCACCGCCGACCTGGCGGACGTCCCTGAAACCGCAGCTCTCCAACAACGGTGGCCAGGTCTGGCGCGGGAGCAGCGTCGAGTTCGTCCGCAGCTCAGCGTCGGTGTGAAGCCAGGACCCGTCGAGGAGGCCGAAGCACAAGGCGAAAGCGGTGGGCTCGTGGAGCTCACCGGCCAGCAGATAGCCCTTCTCGGCGAGGACGACGCTGACTCTGCCCAAGGTTGCCTTGAGATCGGTTGTGGCATGAAGCACGTTCCCGGCAACGACGACGTCGTAGCCAGCCTCCACGAAGCCCTGGGAGAGAGGATCGGTTTCGAGATCGAGGCATCGGTACTCGACGAAGTCGAAGGCCGAGAAGCGCCGTTGGGCCCGTGGGAAGAAGGACGGCGAGACGTCGGTGAACACGTACTGCGTCCGTTCCGGGGGCAGGAGAGGTAGCAGCGCCGCCGTCATCGAGCCGGTGCCCGCGCCGACCTCCAGAACTCGCAGAGGACGATCCTCGGGCCAGGCGTCGAGGATGTGCTTGACGACGGTAGCCACGATCCGACTTTGAACCTCGGGCTGAGCGGACTCATAGAATTGCTCGACGATCGCCCGTTCGGCTTCGGCGAAGAACATCTCCGTCGGGTCTCGGTCACCGCGCAGGATCTCCACCAAGTGAAGGCCGCCTCTGCCGAGCAGGGTGAGAGCATTGACCGCCTGGGGGAAGTCCGCCACCAAGCGCCGGAAGACGGACCCCGGTGATCCGACGTCGACCAGCCGGTAGCTGGTGGCACCGGCTGCTGTATCCACGATGGTCAAACAGCCCGCGGTGAGCGCTAGTTCAAGCAGCAGATCAAGCAGTCGTGCGTACTTGGGCATGACCCCCGCGGCGAGAAGATCGCCTGGCGTGAAGGCCACGGCATCCGGCAGGAGTGCAGCAATGGCCCGCGCCACGTAGCGAGCCTGCAGTTCACGAACGCCGACTTCAAAGCCGGCATACGCCTGCCACAAGGCCAGATCGGCGGTCAGCTCTTCCGACGCCCCGGCGACGAGGTCGCCCGGCGATGGCGGCGTCACCCCGCTGATCGGTGCCCCCGGACGGGGCGCGGCGCGCAGCACCGTGCGGAAGTGCTTGCGTGGTGCGACGAGGCCGAGGTCGGCGCGGCGCAGCCAGCAGCCGTTCAACTCGGCCGCGAGCTGCCCATCCTCGTCGGTGATGCTCACGTCCCAGCATTTGGATTCGGCCGTCTCCGATCGCAGGCGCACGTGCAGCAGACCCGAGGGGGAAGGTCGCCGCCAAACCCGCACCTGCTCGATGAGGGCGGGCAGGAAAAGGAGGTCACGGGCACCCACAGCCCCGAGCGGGGCACCCGCCTGCAGGGCGGCATCGAGCAGCACCGGGTGCACCTCGAACACGGTGTCGACCTCGTGGTGCTCGTAGCCGGCGAGCAGTTCGCGGTCGCCGATCCAGAGCTGGCGCAGGACCTGGAACCGGGGGCCGAACCTCACCCCCGCCTGATGGACCTCGCGGTACGGGTACGAGGCGTCGCGCCGCCGAGCCGACGCCTGGATCCTGCCAATGTCGATCGCGGCGGGTGCCTCGGCCAGGAGTCGGCGGACCTGCCCACGAGCGTGGAGCTGCCACGCACTCGCGTCGGCGCGGCTGGCCACCCTGAGCACGCCGTCCTCATCCGACAGCGACACCTGGATGTCGATCTCGGCACCTTCGTCGTCCCAGGGCACGACCAGCGCCCGGCGGATGCCTAATCCCCGGACCTCGACCGGGGAGCCGAAGACCCGCTGACCGGCAGCCAAGCCCATCTCCACATAGGCCGCCGCCGGCATCACGACGGTGTCACCGATCCGGTGGTCGGCCAGCCACGGCACCGAGGCCTGCTCGAGCGGTCCGCTCCACGCCGGCTCGATCGAAGGAAGCCTGGCGCCGAGGAGCGGATGATCGGCGGTTGCGTCGCGTGACGCCCGAGTCCACGACTGAGGCGAGCCGACCCAGTGCCGTTCTCGCTGCCAGGGGTACGCGGGCAGGCCCGTCACCCGTCCCCGATGCGGGAAGTGCACGTCCCAGTCGACCCTGGCTCCCGCCGCCATCACGTTGGCGACCGCCGAGCGCATGGCCGCCGGGCCGTGGCAGCCCCGGGACAGCGTTGGAATGACATTGGCGGGCCGGTTCCCCTCTTCGGAGGTGATGCGGCGCACGTATCGAGCAAGGATGGGGTGCGCCCCGATCTCCAAGAACGAGTCGTACCCCAGGTGGGAAAGCTCCCTGATGGCCGGCGCGAACAACACCGGCTGCCGCACGTTGCGCCACCAGTAGGACACGTCGAGGCGGTCGTCTTCGGTGAGGAGGCGGCCGGTGACCGTCGAGATCATGGGAAGGTGCGGGCGAGACCAGGCGAGGCCGGCGAGCGCGGCGCGAAACGGGGACTCCAGGGGGTCCATCGCACGGCAGTGGAACGGATAGCTGACGTCGAGCATGAGAAAGAAGACGTCGCCTCGGAGCTCCTCGCCGAGCGCCTCCAGTGCCGCACGATCACCAGAGATGGTCACGTCCTGGCCGCTGTTGACCGACGAGACCGCGAGACGATCGCCATACGGCGCGATCGCTTCGGCTGCGTCGTTCGCGCCCAAGCCGACAGCGGCCATTCCGCCGTGGTCAGCCATCCGTGCCTGATTTCGACTGCGCTCGACGACGACCTGAGCGACGTTACGCAGGTCGAGGGCACCGGCGACATGGGCCGCAGCCATCTCGCCGACGCTGTGGCCGACCACCGCGTCGGGGACGACTCCCCTTTGGCGCAAGAGCTCGACGAGACCGATCTGGAGGGCGAACAGCACGGGCTGGGCGACTTCGGTGCGTCGAAGCCGGGATTGCGCGGGTGGCGCGCTCAGCTCGTCGAGCACCGACCACCCCAACCAATCGCCGAACAGCGCGTCGACGTCTCGGACACCCTTTCGAAACGCAGGTTCGGCCAGCAGCAGATCCGCACCCATTCGCGGCCACTGCGAGCCGTGCCCGGAGAAGACGAAGACGAGACGCCCATCACCGACACGAAACCGGCGCGATCCACCGCCGCCCGCGGCGCCCAGGCTCATATCCTTCAACTGGTCGGCTGCCTCTCGCGCATCTGTCGCCAACACAGCCGCGGCGTACGCGTGGCGACTCCGCCGGCGGCAGGCGCTGTAGCAAACGTCGTAGAAGTCGTCGGGCTTCTCGGAGAGCCGTTCGACCATGCGTCGCGCCACGTCGTCGAGAGCCCGGTGGGTGCCGGCGGAGACGATAAGCGGCAGGTCCTTGGGCACCGCCGTTACGGGACCCGGCTCAGAGGCCAGATCGGGACGAGTTGGAGCCGGAAGAGCGAGTACGACGTGGGCGTTCGCCCCCCCGAACCCGAACGAGTTGACACCAACGACCGCAGCCGGGCCGTTCAGCCGCTCGGGAATCGACCGGGCCTCAGTCGCCGGCTCGATCCGCCACGCGGCAAAATCGATCTCCGGGTTGAGAGGCAGCGCATACAACGAGGCCGGTATGTACCCGTGGCGAAGCACCAGCAGGCCCTTGAGTACCCCCGCCATGCCCGACGCCGCCTCAAGGTGCCCAAGGTTGGACTTGACGGAGCCGATGGGAAGGCCCGTGGAGCGCCGCGTTCCTAGCGCCCGTCCCACCGCTTCGCACTCGACCGCGTCACCGACGATCGTGCCGGTGCCATGGGCCTCGAAGTAGCACAGCTCGTCGGGCGACACGCCCGCACCGTCGTAGACCTGGCGCAGCAGGGCCTCCTGCGCTCGGGCGCTCGGTCGCGACAAACCTCTGGTGTGGCCGTCGGCGTTCGCACCGCTGGCGAGGATCACGCCGTGGACGTGATCCCCATCGGCCTCCGCCGCGGCCAATGGCTTGAGCACGAGGACCGCGCCCCCCTCGGAGCGGACGTACCCGTCGGCTGCGGCCGAGAACGCGTGGCAACGCCCCGTCGGCGACAGCATGGCGGCCTTGGAAAAGCCCACGAAGGTATGGGGGCTGAGCAGGACGTTCACCCCGCCCGCGAAAGCCACCCGGCTCACGCCGCTGCGTAGGCTCTGGCAGGCTTGGTGTAGCGCCACAAGGGACGAGGAGCATGCGGTGTCTATCGCCATGCTCGGACCCTGGAACCCGTACCAATGGGAAATCCGATTGGCGGTGTTGCACATTGCCAGGCCCGACATCGCGTAGGCATTGATCCCTGTGGGCTTTTCCTGGAGCAGCTCGTTGTAGCCTGCGTGGGTGGCGCCGACGTACACGCTGGTGTCGGAGCCGGCCAACGACTGGGCCTCGATCCCTGCGTCGTCCATGGCCTCCGCTGCCAGCTCCAGGAGGAGGCGTTGTTGGGGATCGAGCCGGCTTGCCTCGGCAGGCGACATTTCGAAGAACTCGGCATCGAACCCGGTGACATCGTCGAGAAACCCGCCGGCACACGTGTAGGTCTTCCCGGGGCGGCGCCGGTTCGGATCGAGGAATCGGCCCGAGTCGAATCGATCGGGCGGGAGTTCGGTCACGAGATCGCGGCCCGCTATGAGGGCTCCCCACAGCTCGTCCAAAGTGGTCAGGCCGCCGGGTAGGCGGCACGAGACACCCACGATCGCAATGGCTCGGACCTGCGACTTCCCTGGTTCTCGCTCGAAATCCGTAGATCCGTTCTCAAGCATTGATCCTCCGAACCGGCAAATAGTCGGGTTGCCGCCGTCGATCTCCGCTCGGTGGAACGCGAGCAGTGGCCCCTACCTTATTCCGATGACGTCTCTCCCGCCGTAGTTCCGGTGCGCTCCCCAATACACAGGACGAGTACCGGATCTGGGTGGAAGATGATAGTCGCAGCATCCTCATGATTGTTTGTTGAAATTTGACTCCAGCCCCCATCGAGAACGAGAAGGCCAACGATGCGCTCCGCGATCGATATCGCCATTGCCCGAGAATCGCTCGCCCAACCTGCGAGAAAAGCACTAGCCGGGCGGGGCGGGAACGAAGGAGAATTTCGGCGGTACCGAGCGTACCCGCAGCGACCACTACGACTCCTGCTTTGATGGAGGTGGCGCCTCGATCGATGCCTCGCTGCCGGCACTACGTTCTAACTCGACGCCCCATCGTCCGGATTGCGAGCGAGAGCCCGGACGCTTATTCGTCGGAAAGATGTGGGCATTGTGCCGCTTGGCGTCGGGCGCAGTCGGCTCCAGGAGTTGACCCGCCTGACGTGGACCCACTTGCCGAGCAGTTGGGCCTCGTCGACGCACAGCCTGGCGTCTGGCGACGGAGGTTGCGTTGAGCGCTGGCGCCGGGCCTTGCGAGACGCCACACAGGCCGGGCAGGGGCGGCCTGGGTTCTCGCGGGCATGGATGACGCAGCACGGGTGGGCGGGGCCCACCTCGTCGGCCAGCCAGGTGTCGTCCGAAAATCAAAGGCAGCGTTGAGGCGCCTTCGGCGCCGCTGCTTTTGTTCCGGAGAGCCGGGTCGGCCCTTCGGGCCTGGCTGTCCTGCGGGCCCGGCTGTCCGGGCTAACACTTCTCTTCGCCGAGCATGAGGCGGGTGCCGGGGCCGATGCTGAGGGATGGCAGGTTGCCCTCCGGCACCTCCAGGGCGTAGCGGTAGGCGGCGTCGGCGGGGTAGGTGGGGCAGGGGGACTCGTCGCCGCACGGGGACATGTCGGTGGCGGAGATGAAGTCGCCGTCGGCGTCGAAGAAGGCGATCGACAGGGGGATGAGGGTGTCCTTCATGTAGAACTCGCCCTGGGTGTCACGGTCGAAGACGAACAGCATCCCGTCGTAGCCGGCCAGGTCGGTGCGGCCCATCAGCCCCCGGCTCTGCTGCTCCGCCGTCGCCGCCAGCAGGGCGCAGCGGGCGGCCGACACCGACCCGGCCCCGAAGAGCACCCCCGTGGTGTCGACCCGGAAGGCGATCTCGCCGAAGCCGGCCACCCGGGTGCGCATCAGGGTGGTGGTGTCGGGCGTCTCGGACGGCGGTCCCAGGCGGAAGGAGGGGTTGGCCGGGCTGTCGGCGCCGTTGATCACGAAGCCCACGATCGCCAGCAGGACCAGGAGGGGGACGCACCAGTTGACCGCCCGGCGGGTGGACGGGCTCACGCCGGGCGCGACCCCGCGGCCGACCCCGGACCCGACGACGACGACGACCGCATCCCCAGGGCCCCAATCCCCAGGGCGGCGGCCACGTCGGCCGACAGGTGGTAGCTCTCCTCGTCGGACGGGAAGCGCCCGGCCCGCACGTCGGCGCCGAAGGCGGACACGGCCGCCACCGCGTCGGCCTTGAGCGTGCCGTAGCGGCGGACGAACTTGGGCAGCACCCGATCCTCCAGTCCCACCAGGTCGTGGAACACCAGCACCTGGCCGTCGCAGTCGGGACCGGCCCCGATGCCGATGGTGGGGATCGGCACGGCCCGGGTGACCGCGGCCGCCACCTCCCGGGGCACGCACTCCAGCACCAAGGCGAAGCAACCCGCCTCCGACAGGGCCACCGCCTCCTCCACCAGCGTCTCCGCCGCCTCCTGCTGCTGACCCTGCACCCGGTAGCCGCCCATCATGTGCAGCGACTGGGGGGTGAGCCCGAGGTGGCCCATCACCGGGATCTCGGCGCCGAGGAGGGCGTCGACCACCGGCAGGCGCCGGCGTCCGCCCTCCAGCTTCACCGCCGCCGCCCCCGCCCGCACCAGCACGGCCGCGTTGCGCACCGCATCCTCCGGCGACAGGTGGTAGCTCATCCACGGCAGGTCGGCCACCACCAGGGCCCGGGGGCGGGTGCGGCCTACCGCGGCCACGTGGCGGGCCATGTCGTCGACCGTGACCTGGAGGGTGTCGTCGTAGCCGAGGACGACCATGGCCACCGAGTCGCCCACCAGGATGACGTCGACGCCGGCCTCGTCGGCCACCCGGGCGGTGGGCGCGTCGTAGGCAGTGACCATCACCAGGGGCGAGGCACCCTTGCGGGCTCGCAACGAGGGGACGGTGACGTGCAGGGACCCCGGGCTCATCGCAGCGCTACCTCCTTCCGTCCGGCGTCGCCCCTTCTGAGAGGCCCTACTGCCTGAGAGGCTCGACTGCCGGCGGCGACCCCGATTCTACCTACCTAGGCGCCGGGGAAACCGGGCGGCAGGGTGAACGTCGGTTGGGTGAGGTTGGGCCGGGGCGGCTTGGTGGTGGCGGGGGAGGTGTCGACCGTGGCCTGGGAGTCGATGTTGGCGGTGGGCGAGGCGTCGCCGTCGGTGGTGGCCTCCCCCGGCTCGCCGGTGTCGGCGGACGCCGGGTCGACCGTGGTCGTCGGCCCGGACAGGGTGATGCTGCCGTCAGGGGTGGCGGCCGATGTCGGCGCCGGCTCGGGGTCGGCGACGGTGGCCAAGGGAGTCGTGTAGCGGATGATCGGGCTGAGGGCCCGGCCTTCGAACTCGGGGGCGGCGGTGGGGGTGTCGTCGTTCTCCGCCGGCAGCCCGTCGAGGAAGCGCTGGAAGATCCTGGTGGGCAGCGAGCCGCCGTTGACCTTCCTCACCCCGTGGACGTCGAGCAGCTGCTGGCTCTGTCCCTCGGGGTAGCCCATCCACACCGCCACCGTCAGCGACCGGGTGGAGCCGACGAACCAGGCGTCGCCGAAGTCCTCGGTGGTGCCGGTCTTGCCCTTGACCTTGGTGCCCTTGACCTGGGCGCCGGTGCCCGAGCCCCGGGCCACGACCTGCTCGAGGGCGAAGTTGACCTGGTCGGCCTGGGACTTCTCCAGCACCCGCACGCCCTTGGCCCGGTTGTCGGGCAGGACCGTCTCGGCCATGGTGACCTTGGTGATCACCTGGGGCTCGTAGCGGACGCCGCCCCGGGCCAGGGTGGAGTAGGCGTTGGCCATCTCCAGCACGGACACGTTCTGGGTGCCGAGGGCGATGGACGCCACCGGTTCGAGCTCGGACGTGATGCCGAGCTGCTCGGCCATGTCGACGACCTTCTCGGGGCCGAGCGAGTCGACCAGCTGGGCGTAGACGGTGTTCACCGACTCGACGGTGGCGTCGATGAGGTTGACCTGGCCGAAGCCCACCCCCTCGTAGTTGGTGACCTCCCAGTCGTTGCCCTTGTCGGCCTTGGGCAGGACGATCTTGGCCGGCCCCCGGAACGAGGACTCCAGGCTGTAGCCCTCCCGGACGGCCTCGGCCAGGGCGAAGGGCTTGAAGGTGGAGCCGCCCTGGCGCCCGGAGCCGCCGCCCTCGTCGCCGACGGCCAGGTTCACCTCCGACTCGTCCCAGTCCCGTCCCCCGACCATGGCCACCACCTGGCCGTCCTGGTTGATGGCCACGAGGGCGCCGGCGGGGTCGCCGGGCTCGTCGAGCAGGCCGTAGACGGCCTCGTAGGCCCGGCGCTGGAGGTCGGGGTCGAGGCTCGTCTGCACCCGCAGGCCCTGGCGGAGGACGAAGTCCTCGGAGTAGGTCTTCTCCAACTGCTGGCGGACGTACTGGACGTAGTACTCGACGCCGATGCCGGGCAGGGCCACGTCGGAATCGATCTCGGTGCGCTCGGCCACGTAGGACTCGAGCTTGGTGGCCTCCACCTCCCCCATCTGGGCGGGCGTGATCGCCTTGGTCTCGACCATGGCCTGGAGGACGAAGCGGCGCAGCTCGTAGGCCAGGTCGGGGTCGGCCACCACGTCGCCCGCCGAGGGTGATCGGATGAGGCCCACCAGGTAGGCCGCCTCCTGGAGTCCGAGCTGGCTGACGTCCTTGTCGAACCAGGTGCGGGACGCGGCCTGGATGCCGTAGGCGCCCCGTCCGAAGTAGACGGTGTTGAGGTAGCGCTCGAGGATCTGGCGCTTGTCGAGCTTGCGCTCGAGCTTGATGGCGATGACCGCCTCCCGCAGCTTGCGCCACAGGGTGGGGTCGCTGCCCACGTAGACCTGCTTGACGTACTGCTGGGTGATCGTGGATCCGCCCTGAGTGGCGCCCTTGTGGCGGACGTCGGCCCACGTGGCCCGGGCGATGCCGAGGGGGTCGATGCCGCCGTGCTGGAAGAACTTGCGGTCCTCGGCCGCGATGACCGCGTTCTGGACGATGGCGGGCACCTGGTCGAGCTTGACCGGGAAGCGGTTCTCCTGGCCGTGGAGGGTGGCCAGCTGGTTGCCGGTGGCGTCGTAGATGATCGTCGTCTGGGGCAGGGCGGCTTCGGGTGGGAGGGGGACCTGGGTGAGCACCCACGCCGCCCCGGCCAGGGCGGTGACGAGGATGACGCCGAACAGGAACCACACTCGCCGGTAGCGCCACAGGAAGCTGGACTTCTTGACCCGCCGGCCGCGGCCGCCACGTCCGGGCCCGTGGCCGTTGCCGCCGGGGCCGCCGGGGCCGCCGGGGCCGTTGCCGCCGAGGCGGGTGGGACCTTTCCGACCGGGGCCGGGGACGGGGCCGGGCCGGAGGCCGCGGGTGACCGGGCGGCCGATGACCTGGGTGCCGTCGGCCAGGGCGGTGGCCCGCCGACCATTGGCCGTGGTGGGCCGACCGCCGCCTTGGCGGGGGGACTGTCCCGGCTGGGGGCGGCGGCCGCCGGGAGCACCGGGGGGAAGGCGGGTGGGGGCGGGGGACGAGCCGACGGCCGACGGGGCGAGCGCGGGCGATGCCTCCCCGGCCACGGGAAGGGGCGGGCCCGGAAGGCGGGGACCGTCGACCGGATGGCGCCGGCCGTCGGCGCCGGGCGACTGGCGGTTGACTGCGGACCTGGGGAGGCGGGATTCGGAGATCGTTGGCGGTTTCCGTTACCCCCGCGGGCGGGACCGACGAGGCGTCGGTCGTCGCCGTCGGCCGGCCCGGCCCGGCCGTGGCCGTTGACCGGGGGCCCGGCGGCGGGTCCGCCGGCCATCTGGCCCGCGGGGCGTTGGCCCGCGGGGCGTTCGCCGGCGGGGCGTTCGCCGGCGGGGCGTTCGGGAGCGAGAGCGGGGCGTTGGCCATCGCCTGTCGGGCCCGAGTGGCGCTGGCCGTTGGTGGCGGGGCCGGCGGGGCGTTGGGTGCGGGGCGCAAGGTTGGCGGTGCGGGGGGAGGGGCGGGCCCGGCGGGGACCGGGGGCACCCTGGCGGCTGACCGCGGCCGCCTGTTGACGTCGGCGGGCGGCACCCGGGTTCTGGTCGGGCCCGCCGGGACGGGGAATGTCCGGTGGCAGGTGGCGACCGGTGGCCTGGCGGCTCATCGGGCGACTCCGCCAAGGCCGGGGGCGCCAACTCTCACCCTGCGGAAGAGGTCGAGCCCGGCCCCGAACTACGGGATGGTGAGGACCCCGGCCGGCGGCAGCCGGACCCGGCCGCGAGGGGCCGATCGACCGCCCGGGGCGGCTCGGAGACAGACCTACGGGTCGGCGCACGAGAGTCGAAGACTACCAAGCAGGCGTCCGCCAGCCCAGAAATGGGGTCCCGGGCCCACCTCGGAGCCGATTCGGGGCCGCCGACGCGAGCGCTCCCGGGCCGTGTGGCGACGGTCCGGGAACGCTCGATGCGATGGCGACGGGCCGGGTCCCGTTCCACGCAGGCCATCACGTTCTTGATCCGGGTGGCCTCGGAGATATGGGCGTCGGCCACGGCGGGATCGATCTTCTTGGGCGTGTGCAGCTGCACCTGCTTGTGCTTCCCTCGTGGTGCGGTCCTTTCGGGACTATGAGGGGTGGGCAGGGGCCGAATCATGGCCCACATGGGCCATATTTTCGTGTTTCTGGCGTCCTCAGCCGGTGCCGGAGCGGCGGCCGCCCAGGGGGAAGGCCCGGACGAGGTGGTTCCAGGCGCACTCGGGGCACACCTCGACCACGTAGCAGGTGCACTCGTCGCGCCGGCGGGAGAGCTTGGTCATCTCCTTGTGGGTGTCGACGACCCGGCCGTGGGCCGGGAGGTTGGCGCCGAAGGCGAAGGAGACGAGGACCAGGGCCGCCTCCTCGCAGATGGGGCATTCGAGGGGTTGGCTGGGGCGGCCGATGCCGCGGGCGGCCCGCAGGAGCTCGGGATGGGCGTCGCAGATGTCGCGCCGGCCGAGACGGCCGCGGCGGAACTCGTCGACGGTGTTCCGGCGCACCAGGCGGTAGTCGATCAGCCCCGCCGCGGACGCGCCCGCGCCACCGATGTCCTCCGGTCGGAAGCTCACGGACGCCTCACCGCGGCCAGGGTAGCGAACGACCCCGCCCTGGGCCGTCGCCTGGCCGATCGGTGAGGGTTTCCGCGGGCCGGGCGACCGCGGCGCGCATCGGTCGCCCGGCGACTCGTTCGCGCCAACGACATCCCGCGGTTGCGTACCGTTCACGTTCTGCCATACTTGTGCCGATATATCGGATCGATATATCGGAAGGGACTTCGTTGCTGGAGTTGGCCGTCCTGGGGTTGCTGAAGGAACAGCAGCTCCACGGGTACGAACTGAAGAAGCGTCTCACCGAGGCCCTCGGGGCCTTCTCGAGCGTGTCCTTCGGCTCGCTCTACCCCGCCCTCAACCGGTTGGAGACGGCGGGCGCGGTCCGGGCCGTCGATACCCCGGTGGCGGCAGCGTCCACCGAGCCCCTCCGGGCCACCGTCCCCATGACCGGCTCCATCGCCGGCGAAGCGGCCGCCTTCCGGGCCCGGCGGGCGGCGGCGGCGTCCACCCGGCGCAGCGAGCCCCGCTCCGCCCGCACCCGCAAGGTGTACGCCATCACCGACCGCGGCCAGCAGCTCTTCGAGGAGCTCCTCGACGCAGAGACGGTGGGCGACGACGACAAGGCGTTCAATCTCAAGCTGGCGTTCTGCCGCTTCCTGCCGCCCGACCGGCGGCTACGGCTGCTCGAACGCCGACGGGCCCAGCTGGAAGACCGGCTGGACCGCACCCGCAACAGCCTCCGGGGCCGGCGGGACCGGATCGACACGTACACGCAATCGCTGATCGATCACGGCACCGAGGCTGCGGAGCGCGACATCTCCTGGCTCGACCGCCTCATCGCCATCGAGCGGCAGACCAAGTCAGATCAGGCCATTCCAGAATTGGGAGGACAGCAGTGACGAAGAAGATCCGTCTCGCCATCGCGGGAGTGGGCAACTGCGCCAGCTCGCTGGTGCAGGGCCTCGAGTACTACCGCGACGCCGACCCGGACGAGACCGTCCCCGGCCTCATGCACGTGGTGCTCGGCGGCTACCACGTGCACGACGTGGAGGTGGTGGCGGCGTTCGACGTCGACGCGGCCAAGGTGGGCCTCGACATCGGCAAGGCCATCTTCTCGGGCCAGAACAACACCATCAAGTTCGCCTCGGTGGGCGAGCTGGGGGTGGAGGTGCAGCGCGGCCCCACCCTCGACGGGCTGGGCAAGTACTACCGCCAGACCATCGAGGAGTCCCTGGCCGAGCCGGTCGACGTGGCCCAGGCCCTGCGCGACTCGGGCGCCGACGTCCTCGTCTCCTACCTGCCGGTCGGGTCGGAGGACGCCCAGCGCCACTACGCCGCCGCCTGCATCGAGGCCAAGGTGGGCTTCGTCAACGCCATCCCCGTGTTCATCTCGTCCGACCCCGAGTGGGCCGAGCGCTTCCGGGCCGCGGGCGTGCCCATCGTCGGCGACGACATCAAGAGCCAGGTCGGGGCCACCATCGTCCACCGCCTGCTGGCCCGCCTGTTCGAGGACCGGGGCCTGGTGCTCGACCGCACCTACCAGCTCAACGTCGGCGGCAACATGGACTTCAAGAACATGCTCGAGCGGGAGCGGTTGGAGTCGAAGAAGATCTCCAAGACCCAGGCCGTCACCAGCCAGCTCGACAACGGGATCGCGGCCGACGACGTCCACATCGGCCCGTCCGACCACGTGCCCTGGCTGGAGGACCGCAAGTGGGCCTACATCCGGCTGGAGGGGCGCAACTTCGGCGACGTGCCCCTCAACGTCGAGCTCAAGCTCGAGGTCTGGGACTCCCCCAACTCGGCGGGCGTGATCATCGACGCCGTCCGCTGCGCCAAGCTGGCCCTCGACCGGGGCCTCGGCGGTCCCCTGCTGGCCCCGTCGGCCTACTTCATGAAGTCGCCGCCGGTGCAGTACCACGACGACGTGGCCCGGGAGATGCTCGAGCAGTTCATCGCCGAGTAGCGGTGGGTCCGGGTTGAGGGTGCGGGCGCGACTCGTCCTGGTCGTCGTCGGGATGGTGCTGGCCGCCGGGTGCGGGTCCGACGGTGGCGACGGCGGCGGTGCCGGCGCGACCTCGGCCGCACGGGAGGCCTATGCCGCGGCCGGGCGGGACGTGCGTGCTCTCGGTCGGGAGGTCGTCGCCCAGCTGGCGGCGGGTGACACCGGCCCGGTGGCGGCCCGGTTCAGCCCCGAGCTGGCGGCCCAGTTCTCGGCCGAGCAGCTGCAGGAGATGGTGGCCGAGCTGGGCCGGTCCGGTGGCATCGGCGACCGCACCGCTGAGAGTGAGCTGGTCCAGGGGCCCGACTTCCGGGCGTACACGGCCGAGCACCAGGTCGGCGACGGCCGCTGGACGTTCGGCCTGGTCTTCGACGCCGAGGGGTCGATCGTCGGGGGCGACACCCGGCCCCTCGAACCCCTGCCCGCCGACCCCAAGGCCGGATACCGCACCCAGACCGCCCTGGGCCTGCCCGTGGAAGGCGAGTGGTTCGTCTTCTGGGGCGGCGACGCGGCCCGCCTCAACCACCACGTGGGCGTCCCCAATCAACGCCACGCCTACGACCTGGCCGTGTGGCGCGACGGCGGCACCCACCGAGGTGCGGGCGCGGCGAACGCCGACTACTGGGCGTGGGGGCAGCGGATCGTGGCGCCGGCCGGGGGTGAGGTGGTGGCCGCGGTCGACGGCCTCCCCGACAACCAGCCGCTGACCGGTGCGGTGAACGCCACCGATCCCGCCGGCAACCACGTGCTCATCGACGTCGGCCACGGCGAGTACGTCCTCCTCGCCCACTTCCAGCAGGACAGCGTCGGCGTCGAGGTCGGCGATCGGGTGGAGGCGGGGCAGCTGCTCGGGTTCTGCGGCAACTCGGGGAACTCGTCCGAGCCGCACCTGCACGTCCAGCTGCAGGACTCGCCGGTGCCGCTGGAGGGGATCGGGCTGCCGCTGGCCTTCTCCGACCTGCTCATCGACGGAGAGCCGGAGTCGAGGGCGGCGCTGGTCCAAGGCCAATTCGTCCAGGCCGACGGGGACGGTTGACCGGCGGCTTGCGGGCGAGACGCGACGCCGTCGCCCGTCAGCTGCTGGAGGAGCTCATCGCCGACGTGTAGACGGCCCGGTAGCGGTCGAACACGCCCGCCCACGAATGGGGGGCGGCGAGCGACGCCAGCTCGGCCCGGGCGGCGGGGGCGAGGGGTGGCGACAGGCGGGACGCCATGGCCGCGGCCAGGGCGGCGACGAACTCGGGCTCGTCGGCCGCGTCCGGGACTCCGGCGGCCGACGTGGGCGGGGGCGCCACCAGGGTGACCAGGCCCCGTTCCACCCACCCGGGCGACACCCAGCTGGCGATGGTGGGCAGGCCCGTGACCACGACCGGGCACCCGCAGGCGGCGGCCTCCAGCATCGTGAGTGGCAGTCCCTCCCACATCGAGGGCAGGACGAACAGGTCGGCCCGGTGCAGGACCTCGGCCACCACCTCGGGCGGCTGGGGTCCGAGGTGGACGACGCCAACCCCGGCGGCGGCCGCCAACTCCCCCACCCGGGCCCCGTCGGCGCCGCTTCCGGTCGCCCCCACCAGGACCAGGGTGAGGTCGGGCACGAGCTGGCGGCGCACGATGGCCACCGCCTCCAGGAGGTAGGGCACGCCTTTGGCCGTCGACAGCCGGCCCACGAAGGTGGCGATGGGCCCGGACGGCGACGACGGCAACCGGTCGGCCAGCGTCGAAGCGACTCCCGTGGCGGGGCCGAACACGGCGTCGTCGTAGCCGGCGCCGGTGACCACGATCCGTTCGGGGTCCACCCCGTAGGCCGCCACCGTGTCCGCCACCGATCGGGGGGTGAGGACGCACACCCGGTCGAGGGCCCGGATCCCGTCGACCACCCGGGTCCCCAGCCAGGGGGCAACCGCCATCTGTCGCAGCTCGGCGTTGTGGCTGGTGGCGACCATGGGGATGCCGGCGAAGACCTCCCGGGCGGCGGCCGTCATCAGCCATAGGTGGTGGGCATGGACGATGTCGGGCCGGAACCGGCGGCGGACGTCGGCCAGCACCCGGCAGCACCCGTCGAGGTACTGCTCGACCTGGCGCTCGGTCATCTCCGAGAAGATGGTGCTGGGGTAGGGCATGACGTCGCTGTTGCCGGGGACGGGGAAGGGGGCGGCGTCGCTGGGGAACGGGACCAGGGAGAAGTCGTCGGGCCCGATCCCGGGCAGCTCGGCCGCGGTGGTACCGGGCGGGCCGGCCGCGATCACGTGCTGCGGGTAGCCCCGCCGTCCCGCCTCCCGCACCATGGCCTGCAGGAACACCCCGCTCCCCGACCGCCCCGGCCGTTGCGACAGGACGTGGAGGACCCGGGGCCGGCGCCCGCCTAGAACGACCACCGGACCGTCCCGACGGTGAAGTCGTGGGCCAGGTAGTCGGCCCGCAGCTGCACCCGGAACTCGGCCCGGTCGACCCACCGCAGCGCCTCGTCCGGGTCCATGGGGATGGTGCCGGCGTAGTCGTCGACCCCGGCCACGGCGGTGACGAAGTTGCCCACCACACCCACCCGGGCCTGAGCCAGCAGGGCCCGGTACATGGTCGCCCTCCGCTCCCGGCGGGCGGTGGCGAGCGTCCCGCTGAACACGATCAGGTCGAAGGACTCGCCGTCGACCCCCGCCAGCGGGCTGCGGCCGTCCCAGCGCCCGAACCGCACGTCGTAGCGGCCGTGGGCCCGGCCGTCGTCGACGTTGTCCTGGACGCCGTCGATCCCGGTGTAGCGCAGCCCGGGGAGACGCCCGGCCCGATCGAGGTGGACGGCGAGGTCGGCTTTGCCGCAGCCGAGGTCGAGGAGGGACAGACCCGTCAGCCGGTCGCCGAGCATCGAGTCGAGGACGTCGAGGATCACCTCGAACCGCACCGCCTGGCTCCGGTCGGAGAAGGCCCCCACCTGCCGCGACGTGCCCCGGTGGTCCCGGGCCATCTGCTGGTAGTGGGCGACCTCGTGGGCATCCATCAGCGCTCCAAGACGACCACGTTGCTGTGGAACATGACCTCGTCGTCGTGGGCGAGGACCTTCAGGGCGGTGGCCGACAGCAACTCGTCCATCTTGTCGCGGTCCATGTCGGAGAAGCCCGGGTTCTCGGCCGCGATGGGCTTGCGCTTGTCGCCGTAGTGGACCACCGCCCGTCCCCCGGGGCGCAGGACCCGTTCGATCTCTTCCAGGTACCACCCGATGCCGTCCGGTTCCAGGTGCACGAAGACGTCGAAGGTGAAGACGAGGTCGATGGTGGCGTCGGCCACTCCGGCCAGCTCGAAACCGTCGGTGCGGTGGAACTCCAGGCGGTCGAGACGGGGGTGGTCGGCGAAGCGGCGGCGGAGGTAGTCGAAGGCCTCCGGGTTGAGGTCGACCGCCACCAGCCGGCGGGCGCAGGGGAGGAGGTACTGGGTCCACCGCCCGCCACCGGCGCCGATCTCGAGGATGTCGATCTCCGGGACGAGGTGGGGCTCGAGATGGCGGCGACGGACTTCCAGGTATTCGGGGCACTCCTCGGGGTCGCCCCACACGTCGCCCCAGTGAGGTTCGTCGGCGGTGGGCTCGAACCCGGCCAGCATCGGGCCCCACTTGCGGTTCCATTCCAGCGAGGGCACGGGTCAGTGCCGGTAGAAGGTGCGGAGGGGGATGTGGGTGCGGGTGGCTTCGACGATGCCCTCCTTGTGGCCGTTGCCGGACTCGCCGAAGCCCCCGAAGGGGGCCGATTCGGTGCGGTACCCGGGAGGCCCGTTCCACGAGAGCTGGCCCACCCGGACGGCGGCGGCGTAGGTGCGGGCTGCGTCCTCGGAGGCGGTGACGATCGCTCCCGCCAGGCGGTGGCGGTCGGCCCGGACGATGGCGATGCACTCGTCGAGGGAGCCCACCCGCACCACCGGCGCCACCGGGCCGAAGGTCTCCCGGCGGACGATGTCCATGGCCGGTGTGGCGTGGTCGAGGACGGTCGGGGCGATGACCGCTCCCTGGCGGGCTCCGCCGAGGCACAGGCGGGCGCCTTGGTCCCGGGCGGCGGCGACGGCGGCCTCCACCCGGCGGGCGGCGGCCTCGTCGATCAGAGGGCCGACGTCGGTGTCGGGGTCGAAGGGGTCGCCCCACCGCAGACCGGCGGCGAGCTCGACCAGGTGGTCGACGAAGGCGTCGGCCACCGGGAGTTCCACCAGGATGCGGTTGACGGCGGTGCAGCGCTGGCCGGCGTTGTCGAAGGCGTCCAGGGCGATGCCGGCCGCCCGCTCGACGTCGGCGTCGGCC
Source organism: uncultured Acidimicrobiia bacterium (assembly GCA_963829165.1). Taxonomy (GTDB): domain Bacteria; phylum Actinomycetota; class Acidimicrobiia; order Acidimicrobiales; family AC-14; genus JAXDMK01. The sequence continues at coordinate 185,055 of CAWHIC010000025.1, forward strand.
AGCACGACCAGGGCCGCATTGCCCCCCAGCTCGGGGACGTAGCGCACCAGCTCGTTGCCGTGGGCGGCCATGTCGCGGGCGATGGCCCGGCCCACGGCGACGCTGCCGGTGAAGCTCACCAGCTCCACCCGGGGGTGGCAGGTAAGGACGTGGACGAGGGGCGCCGCCGGCCGGCCGGTGACGACGGCGAGGGCGTGGGCGGGAAGGCCGGCGTCGGCCAGGACTTCGGCCAGGCGGAGGGCGGACAGCGGGGCCTTCTCCGAGGGCTTGAGGACGATCGGGGCCCCGGCCGCCACCGCCGGCGCCACCTTGTGCACCACCTGGTTGAGGGGGTGGTTGAAGGGGGTGATGGCCACGGCCAGGGCGACGGGCTCGGGCACCACGTGCAGCTCGGCGGCGGTCGGGGTCGGGGGCCCGCCGGGGACGCGGTAGGCGGCGGCCCAGTCGGTCGCCCCCAGCCGCCGGGCCTCGGCCGCCGCCGCCCGCAGCGCGGCCACCGAGCGCCGGACCTCGTGGGCCGCCTGCTTCCGGCAGATCCCGGCCTCGGTGGTGATGAGAAGGGCGGCCGCGTCGGCGTCCCGCTCGTAGGCGTCTGCCGCCCGGTCGAGAACCGCCGCCCGTTCGTCCGGGCTCAGGGTGAGGGCGGGGGCGGTCGCCTGGTCGAGGGCGGCCCGGAGCTGGTCGTCCGTCGTCTGGGGCGCACGACCCACGAGGGCGCCCGAGTACGGGTTGCGGATCTCGAAGTCGGTGCCGGTGACGGTGGTCATCCGGCCGCCGCCCCGCGGAAGCGGTCGGCGACGTCCTGCGGGGCCGGCGGCACCCGCGGCGGCATGTCGGCGACGGACACCGGGGCCACTTTCACCAGGAGGAGGGCGGGACCCACGCGCCGGAGGAGGTCGTCGAGGGCGGCCGCGAGGGCGGGGGCGTCGGCGACAGTGCGCACGTGGGGGTAGCCGGCGCCGGTGGCCACCGCGGCCAGGTCGACGGTGTCGGTGATCGAGCGCTGGCCGCCCGTCGAGGCGTAGGCCTGGTTGTCGAGCACCACGTGGAGGAACCGCGCCGGGGCCCGCTCGGCCACCATCGGGAGGCAGCCCAGGCCCATGAGCAGGTTCCCGTCGCCGTCGACTACCACCACCCGCCGGTGGGGGACGGCCGTCGCCAGTCCCAGCCCGATGGCTCCGGCCAGGCCCATCGACCCGATCATGGTGAACGTCGACGTCCGCCTGGGAGCGGCTGCCCACGCCTCTCGGCTCAACGAGCCGTTGGCGGCCACGACCAGGTCGTCGTCGTCGAGACGGGCGAGAACCGCCTCGATGGCGGCCGCGCTCGTCTGCCGGATCCCGTCCGCGGGCCCGCCGCCGCCGGCCGGGTCGACGCTGGTCACGCCGGTCACGTCACGATCCCCGGGCGCAGGACCAGGGCCACCGGGCCCCGCCTGGCGATCGGGGCGGCCGCGGCCCGGGCCACATCGGCCTCGGCGGTGGCCGGGTCGACCACCACGGACGGCAGCTCGACGGCGGCCAGCATGGCCGGAAGGGTGCGGCCGGTGTGCTCGTGCTCGGGGGCGTCGGGCCCCCAGCCCCGCCAGCCCACGACCACCAGCAGCGGCACCCGGTAGAGGAGGGCCAGGGACAGCAGGGCGTTGAGCGACGTCCCCAGCCCGCTGTTCTGCATCATCACCACCGGCTGCCGGCCGCCGAGCCACGCCCCCACCGCCGCACCCACGGCCAGATCCTCCCGGGGGGCGGGGAGGTACCGGCCCCGGTCCGGTTCGAGGTGGGCGAAGGCGGAGGCGAAGGTGGAGTCGGGCACGCCCGCGAAGAAGTCGTAGCCGGCGTCGGCCAGGAGGGCGCACAGCCGGGCACCTTCCACCGCTACCGGGGGAGAGCCACGCCGAGAGGAGCGGCGTCGACGCGGGCCCGGGCCGCGGCCAGCGTGCCCGACAGCTCCAACACCGACCCCACCGATGCGATCCGTGGCTCCACCGTGCTCGTCGAACCGGTGCGGAGGATCTCGGCGAACGTCTCCTCCATGGCCCGCAGGGCGCTGCGCAGGCCGTGGTTGGCGTAGATCACCACCTTGACCCCGAGATCCTCCAGTTCGGTGGCCGTGATCCCGTGGTAGGTCGTGGGGACGACCACCAGCGCCACCGGCCGGTCCCACCGGCGGATCACGTCGAGCAACTGGTCGGGCTGCTCCTCGCGGCTGTGGACCAGCACCGCGTCCGCCCCCGCGTCGGCGTAGGCCCGGGCCCGGTGCAGGGCCTCGTCCGGGCCCCGGCCCGCGACCAGGGCCTCGACCCTCGCGATGACCACGAACTCGGCGCCGGCCTGGGCCGCCTTCGCCCGGCGCATCTTGTCCTCGAACTCGGCCACCGGGACCAGGGGGTGGGGACCGGGGGCGAAGCTGTTGAGCTTCGGGAAGCACTTGTCCTCCACGCACACCCCGGCCACCCCCGCCCGTTCGAAGCGCCGCACCATGTGGGCCGCGTTCTCGCCGTCGCCGTAGCCGGTGTCGCAGTCGGCGACCACCGGGATGGAGGCGGCGTAGGCCATCGACTCGGCCGCCGCCAGCTGCTCGGTCATGGTGAGGATTCCGGCGTCGGGCAGGGCCTGGGCCGCCGACAGCTCGAAGCCGCTCGACCACACCCCGTCGAATCCGGCCCGCTGGGCGACGAGGGCGCCGAGGGGGTCGTGGGCGCCCATCAGCCGGACGATGCCGGGACGGGCCAGCAGCTCCCGTAGCTGCCCGGCACCGGTGGCCAGGGTCATGGCTTCGCCTCCTGGGGTGACGGTGGGCGGGTGGGCATCGGCTCGAGGTGGGCGACGGCCGCGCTCAGGGTGCGGGGGACGGCCCCTGCCTCGCGCGCGGCAGTGACGATGGCGGTGAGGTCGCCCAGCAACCGGTCGACGTCGGCCTCCAACCGGCTGATGGGGCTGGCGCCGGCATGGGCCTCGGACGAGTGGAACATGACGTTGAGGATCCCAGCCCCGCCGATGAGGAGCGTGCGGGTGGCGGCCACCAGCAGGGGCCGGGGATGGCGGAGGGGACGGACCCACACCAGCCGGTGGATCCCGGCCCCGTCGAGGGCCCGGTACGCCCACCGGCTGGCCCGGTGGCGCGGGCGGCGGGCGCCGGCCAGCCGGGCCACCCGGGTGGCGACGGCGCCGGTGCCCAGGCGACCGGCGGGCGTGATCGAGACCGGGACCTCCCACAGGGGACCGACCCGGTGGGGCTGGGCCGGTCCCGCCCCCAAGTGGCGGCGGAAGTCGGGGCCCGGCGCCTCCAGGCCCCGACGGTCGCGGAAGTCGATGCCGGGGGGCACGCTGGTGTCGATGCAGTAGCCGAGGGCGGCCAGGTGCTCGAGCTCCTGGCCGTCGACCGCCCACCGGCCCGCCCGGTAGCACCGGGGACGGGCACCGAAGGCATCCTCGTGGGCGGCCACGAGGCACTCGTGCTTGGCCAGCCGGGTGGCGACCGGGTACTCGTAGATGAACGGGCGGGCCCCCCGGTCGATGTCGACGAAGGGCGGGGTCTCCCACCCGTGCAGGTGCCCTCCGATCTCGTCGCCCTCGGACGCGGCCCGGCGCAGGACGGCCGCGCTTTGCGGGTCGCGAGCCACCGAGTAGGAGGTCAGCCAGGTGACCGGGACCCCCAGGCCGCGGGCGTGGGCGACGAGGCGGCCGAGGTTGCGGGTGTTCTCGAAGGCGAAGGGCGGCAGGCGCCCGTCCACCGGCGGCGCCCACTGGTCGTCGGGCTCGGTGTCGACCGTGATCACCAGGCTGGGGGTCATCGCCGCGCTGGGGGTCATCGCCACACCTGGGCGATCTCGGCCCGGACCTGGTCGGGTCCGACGGTGAGGAGCCGGGACAGGAGCGTCGGCTCGAGCCCCGCCGGCGGCCGCCCATCCGCCTCCCGGGCCGCGGCCAGCGGGTCGTCGACGTGGGCCGCGCCCGCGCACAGGAAGTTGGGAGGGTGCGGCTGGCCGAAGACCTGCTCCATCACCCGGGCGATCACCAACGAGTACCGGATGGCACCCCGGCCGTTGAGGATGCCCCCCACGCCGGCCCGGCACAGGAAGAGCGGCGCGAAGACGTTCGGCGTGCAACATCCTCGATAGACCTCAAGAAATGCCAAAAGATCATCCCGCCCCGCTTTGCCCAGATCGTAGGCGAAGGGGACGTCCCCGGCCCCGAGGAGGGTGAAACCTCCCTTCCGGCGCTCGACCCGGAGGCGGAACCGGGTCCCGGTGGCCCGGTCGGTGAGGGAGAGCGGGACGTGGCCGGGAGGACGGGCCGACATCCCCGCGTCGGCGGGCCCCGACTCGGCGATGGCGTGGTTGGCGACGGCGACGAAGCGCCCGTTCTCCTGGATCAGGGGGACGAGCGTGTCGGCTATCACCCCCGCCATCCACGGGGTGTCCCACAGGTCGCCGACGGCGAGGACCGGCGAGCGGTAGCCGAGGCAGCGAAGGGTGCGGATCGTCCAGACCACGTTGAAGTCGCCTGCGTGGCGGGCGTGGCGATGGGCGTAGAGGTAGTCGTCCCACACGTCGTCGAGACGGCGGCGGGCGGCGGACGCGTCGAACCCGGGCGTGGCGCGGGCGGTGAGGGTGATGGCGCCCCGGAGGTCGGCCCGGATGCGTTCGAGGGCGGCCGCGGGCGGTACGGGCACGAACCGCGAGTCCTTGCCGCCGTGGGCCCTCGCTCCCGGGTGGAAGCGGAGGGTGAGGCGGGCGTCGGCCGACTGGGCGACCGCCGGTAGGTCGGTCCGGGAGATGAGCCGATCGGACGCGAACCCGTCGTACTCGACCAGGCCGCATACCCCGGCCGCGGTCGACGGGTTGAGGGTGTCGAGGGCGTCGACCTTGGCCACCATCCCCAGCCGGTAGTCGACATAGGCCTGCTGCCCGGCGAACACCACCGGTCGGGGAATGGTCGGTGAGGTGGCGCCGGGCGCCATCCCCGCCCGCTCCTCCCTGTCGGCGGCCAGCCCTCCGAGCGTCGCCAACAGGTCGGCGGCCAACCGGGTGTCGGTGACCGCGCCGACGAAGGCGTCCCACGTGGCGTGGGCGCCGGCGACGGCGAGCAGGTCGGCCGTGGCCGGGGTCAGGGCCTGGTCGAGACGCACCGGCGCCGCGGTTCTAGACGGCGCCGCGGAAGGCGGTCAGCAGCCGGTCGACCTGGTCGTCGCCGTGCCCCGCGCTGAGGGTGAAGACGAGGCAGCCGCCGGTGGGGACGTTGGGGTAGCCGCCGGCCATATGGAGCACGGCGACCCCGTCCTCGGTGAGGAGGCGGTCGGCGACGGCGCCCAGGTCGAGCCCGCACCGGCGGTCGAGGCACACGATGGGGGCGGGGCCATCGTCGACCGGCAGGCCCATGGCCCTGAGCGCCCCTCGTACCCGGACCACGTGCTGGGCGAGGCGGGTCCGCAGCCCAGGTTGCTCCCGGGCCAGGCGGAGGGCTCGGGCTCCGGCCGCGACCACGCCCGGCGGCGGCTTGGTGGCCGACCGGTAGGCGGCCGACGTGCGCTCGACGCGGTCCCGCCAGCCGGCCGACCCCGGGATCACGCCGCCGCCCGCGCCGAATGCCTTGCTCATCGTCCCGTACGAGTAGTGGCCGGGGCCGGCGATCCCCAGGTGCTCGAGCGTCCCCCGCCCGTGTTCGCCGAGAATCCCGAACCCGTGGGCGTCGTCGAGGCACAGCGTCCCGCCGTCGTAGGCGTCGAGCACCCGCAGGTAATCCTCGGCCGGGGCCATGGCACCGGTGATGGGGAACACCGCGTCGCTCATGACGAGGGGCCGAAGGGTCCCCCGTTGTCGGCGGGCGTGGGCCGTCACCGCGTCGGCCAGGGCGTCGGGGTCACGGTGGCGGAAGGCCACTGCGGGGATGCCGCTTACGGCCAGGCCATCCCTCAGGTTGGGGTGCGACTGCTCGTCGACGAACGCCACGTCGACGTCGGGCGCGAGCGCGGCGGCCATCACTGCCCCGCCCAGGTAGCCGGAGGCCAGGAGCAGGGCCTCGTCGCAGGCGAAGAAGGCGTTGGCCGCCTCGTCCCAATCCGCCACGCAGGGGTGACAACCGACCGAGCGGCGGTCCCGCAGCTTGAGGCCGTAGCGGAGGGTGGCGGCGGACGCGGCGGCCAGGACGTCGGGATGGGCCTGGAAGCCGAGGTAGCTGTTGCCCCGGAACCAGTCGTAGCGCCGGCCATCGATGGTGACGGTCGGGCCTTCGGGGGTCTCGATGGTGGCGTCCGCCGTCACGGGCCGATCCTGGCAGGGTTCGTCCGCCGGCGACGGGCTGCGGCAGTATTGGCCGATGGCCGACAACTCGTTGGACGAGCAGGTGGCGGCCGCGGTGGAGGCCAAGCGGGCGGCGGAGCTCGATCCCGACGACCCGGCGTTGGCGGCGGCGTTCGTGGACCAGGCGACGGCCATCGCCGAGCACGAGTGGGACGCCTTCGACGCGGTCCTGCCGCTGCTGGGCGATGCGGACGCGGTGCGGCGGGCGGCGGCGGCGAGCATCCTCGGTCGGGTGGGCCACGCCCATCGGGCCCTGGCCCAGACGGTGTGCGACAGCCTGATCGCGGTGGGGGCGGAGGAGGTCGACGACGGGGTGGTCGACACCCTGGCGGTGGCGGCCCACGAGGCGGGGCTGACGGTGGGCGCGGCCTGCAACCTGCTGCTGCGCACGCCCCCGCTGCGGCGGATGGGCGCCTACCACCTGGCCATGGTGGTCTCCGGCTCGCCCGACGACGAGCCCATCCGCAAGGTGCTGCGCATCGCGGCCGACGATCCCGACCCCGACGTGCGGCGGTGGGTCGAGCTGGGCCTGGAGACGGCCGAGACCTCGTCGGACTGAAGCCGAGGGGACCGTCCCCGACCCCACCCCCGGGGTCGGCCACAATGGCCGGCTATGGCCAACGACGCGCTGGTCGGGTGGAAACGCCTCCCGCCCGGTGACACCACCAAGTCGCTCGGCCCGGTGGCCGACGTGCAGTACGGGCCCGACGTGGTCACCGAGTCGGAGCTGCGGCTGCTCGGGAACCTCGAGGGCAAGCGGGTGCTGGAGCTGGGTTGCGGCGCCGGCCAGTCGCTCGTCTGCCTGGCCAAGAAGGGCGCCCACACCATCGGCCTCGACTTCGACGCCACCCAGTTGGCCGCGGCCAAGCGCCTGGCCGACGCCGAGGGGGTGCGGGTCGAGATGCACCAGGGCGACCTGGCCGATCTCGCGTTCATGCGGGGCGACAGCGTCGACCTCGTCTTCTCCGCCTACGCCCTCGGGTTCGTGGAGGACCTCAACCGGGTCTTCCGCCAGGTCCACCGGGTGCTGAAGGAGGGGGCGCCGATCGTGTTCTCCCTCCCCCACCCCGTCTACGACCTCATCGACCACCACGGCCAGGCGCTGATCATCCGGCGGTCGTACTTCGACCACACCCCGCTGGCCGACGGCTACCACCACACCGTGTCCGACCTGTTCACCGGGTTGAGCCGGGCCAAGTTCCGGGTCGACATCGTCCTGGAGCCCGAACCGTCGGTGGAGGGCAACCGCAGCCCCTTCTGGGACGAAGCCGCCCGCTGGGTGCCGCGCACGCTCGTCATCCGCGCCCGCAAAGAGGGCATCTAGGAAATCCCGAGTGTTAGGTCTCGTTGTCCCCAGTCCTACCGGCATAGGTTCGCTCCGTGGCCGACATCGAGATCCGTTTCACAGAGCAGGAGGTCGCCCTTATCCTCTGGTCCCTGGACGAATCAGCCGCGCTCGCCGAGTCAACCGACGCTCTCTCGACACTGGCTCTCCTCGAGGAAACCTTCAGGATGGTGCTCGAGCGGTTCGACCGCCGACAGCCTGGCTAGCGCCGATTATCCTGGTGGTGATGGCAGACCGGGTCAGAGTCACCGAGGCGGTCCGGCTGACGGGCGTTCCCGGCACGGAGATCTTTCTCGCGATCCGCCATGGCGGGATCACCTCCGAACGGGACGACCGGGGATTCCCCTTGGTCGACCCGGACGAGGTGGCCGCCCTCGCCGTCGCTCGCTGACCGGCGGCCTCAGCCGCCGCTGGATCAGTCGTCGAGGATGAAGGTGACGAGCATGTTCACCTGGTAGCCGGTGGTCGCTCCGTCCCCGACCTCGACCCGCTGTTCCTTGATCCACGCCGAGGTGACGTTGCGGAGCGTCTGGGGACGCCCTCCCGATCCCGACTTTGACGGCGTCCTCGAAGCTGGTCCCCCGACAAGGCGCTCGGTCACCCGGGCCACATGAGTAGCCGGCTCGGTCCGGTCACCAACATCTACCCGTACTCCCGCGACGGCCAGCCCCTCGACGACGTGCTCCTGTTCGACCAGGACGGGCGGCCGCTGCGGGCCGCGTTCCAGGAGTGGTGGCCCGACGGGTGCAGCCGCACCGTCGACCACCCGAGAGCGGCCGACGGCGGTGTGGTGGAGTTCGCCCATCCCCAGCGCTACTCCCTCCTGCCCCAGGGGCCGGTGCATTTCGCAGGCCCGCCGTGTACCGCCACGCCGGCCCGGCCGCCGGTGCCGCTGCCCGCCTTCCCGGCGCCGTAGGGGAAGGTCAGCGCTCCCGGCGGAAGTGCTTGCCGAGGGTTTCCATCTGGCCCTGGTAGTTGGAGCCGATGCCGGAGCCGTAGAGCTTGGCCGGGGGGGCGATCATCTTTTCGAAGGTGAGCTTGCACACCTTTTGGCGGTGCTCGATCATGAACGGGACGTCGTGGGCCCGGACTTCGAGGGCGGCCCGTGACCCCTGGAGGCCGGCGGCGGGGTCGTAGCCGAAGCCGGGGTCGAAGAACCCGGCGTAGTGGGTGCGCAGCTCACCACTGGTGGGGTCGTAGGCGGTCATCTCCGCGGCCAGGTCGGGCGGAACCATCACGCTCTCGTCGGACAGCAGCAGGTAGAAGCGCTCCGGCTGCAGGACGAGGCGGGCGCCCTCCTCGCTCCGCACCGGCTCCCAGTAGTCCTCCACCGCGTGGGCGCCCACGCCCGCCATGTCGAGCAGGTCGGCGTTGCTCCTCGCCCGGTGGCCGACCTGCTGGCCCTTGTCGCCCTCCAGGTCGAGGCTGAGGAACAGCCCGTTGGCGGTCTCGAACTGGCTGGCGGGCGTGGGTTCGCCGGCCCGGAAGAGGAGGGGATCGTCGGCATGGCGGGCGGCCAGCTCCTCGTCGGTGAGGGTGGAGCGGCCGACCATGAGGCGGAGCTGGTTGAGGGAGAGGTGCTGCGTGACCCGGATGGGGAACGAGAGGGGCACGACCTCCAGGTAGAGGGGGCCCTTGTAGCCGGGGGCGATCTCGTCGAAGCGGTGGCCGTAGTCGGTGATCACCCGGGTGAAGACGTCGACCCGGCCGGTGGAGCTCTTGGGGTTGGCCTTGCCCCGGATGTGGGGCGGGAGGTCGAGCCGTTCGGCGAGGGGGATGAGGTAGGGGCGGTTGGTCTCGAGGACGGCCCCGTCCCGGCGGAGGTCGAGCTCGTCGAACACGTAGTCCTTGACCTTGCGCTCCACCGTGTCCGCCCCGGGCAGGAAGCTGCACCGGATCCGGAACGCGCTCTCGCCCAGGCGCAGGTCGAGGCTGGCCGGCTGGATGCTCTCCTTGGCGATGCGGAGCTCACCGGCGTCGAGGTAGCCGGCGTCGACCGCCTCGACCAGCAATTGGCTGGGGAGGACGCCCGGCGTGTCGAGGCTGAGGTCGTCGAGGTGGAGGGCTTCGGACAAGCCCCGATGATGCCACCGGCGACGGCCGGCGGACAGGTGGGCCGCCGGGCCCGCCAACTGGTGACGGGGATGGTCGCCGGGACGACCAAGAGCATCACCGGTTCGTGGAGGACGGGTGCCAACTGGTGACACTTACAGCCCTCACGGGGCGGTAACCGTCACCAGTTCGAGGACGGGTGCCAACTGGTGACACGAACAGCCCTCACAGGGCGGTAACCGTCACCAGTTCGCAGGGGGCCCGGGTCAGGGGCGGGGTTGGGCGGCCCACCACTCGTCGAGGCGGCGGAGGGCTTCCTCCTCGCCCAGGGGGCCCTCCTCCAGGCGGAGTTCCAGGAGGAAGTCGCGCGCCTGGCCGACGGCGCGGCTGGGGCCGATGCCGAGGTGCTCCATGATCTGGTTGCCGTCGAGGTCGGGACGGATGGCGTCGAGCTCCTCTTGCTCCCGCAGGTAGGCGATGCGCTCCTCGAGCACGTCCATCCGCCGGGCCAGCTCGTCCGCCCGCCGCTGGTTGCGGGTGGTGCAGTCGCACCGGGTCAGCTCGTTGAGCTTCTCCAGGAGAGGCCCCGCGTCGCGGGCGTAGCGGCGGACGGCGCTGTCGCTCCACCCGGTGCCGAAGCCGTGGAAGCGAAGGTGGAGCTCGACCAGCCGGGTGATGTCGGCGATCTCGTCCATCGGGTAGCGCAAGGCCCGCAACCGGGTGTCGGCCATGCGGGCGCCGACCACCTCGTGATGGTGGAACGACACGCCCTCGGGACCGATCGAGCGGGTCTTGGGCTTGCCGATGTCGTGGAGGAGGGCGGCCAGGCGCAGGATCCGATCGGGGCTCGTCTTCTCCACCACGGCGATGGTGTGGGCCAGGACGTCCTTGTGGCGGTGGATCGGGTCCTGCTCGAGGGAGAGGGCCCGCAGCTCGGGCATGAACTCGTCGGACAGGCCGGTGTTGACCAGGAACCACAGGCCTTCGCCCGGCTCGTCGACCACCATGAGCTTGTCGAGCTCGCCCCGGATGCGCTCGGGGGACACGATCTCCATGCGTCCCCGGAGGCGGCGGACGGCGTCGACCAGCTCGGGGTCGGGAGCGAGGCCGTAGCCGGCGATGAAGCGGGCGGCCCGGAGCATGCGGAGGGGATCGTCGGTGAACGACTCGTCCGGGGACAGGGGGGTGCGCAGCCGATGGGAGGCCAGGTCGGCCAGTCCCCCGAAGGGGTCGATGAGCTCGGCCGCGCCGCCGGCGCCCAGCTCCAGGGCCATGGCGTTGACGGTGAAGTCGCGGCGGGCCAGGTCGGCCTCGACCGCGTCGGCGAAGGCCACCTCCGGCTTGCGGGAGTCGGGGGAGTAGGCCTCGGCCCGGTGGGTGGTGACCTCGTAGACGACGCCGTCCTTCTTGGCGCCGACGGTGCCGAAGTTGCGGCCCTGGTCCCAGACGGCGTCGGCCCAGGGCCGGAGGATCGCCTCGGTGGCGTCGGGGCGGGCGTCGGTGGTGAAGTCGAGGTCCTGGGTGAACGGACGGCCGAGGATGGCGTCGCGGACGCTGCCGCCCACCAGGTAGAGGCGGTGGCCGGCGGCCGCGAAGCGCTCGGCGAGGGGGGCGGTGGCGTCGAGAAGCGGCTGCAGCCGCTCGGGGACCATGGTGACAACGACGGTACCGGCCGTTGCGAGCGGTCTCAGTGTGGATTCGGGGGGCTGCGGCCACGACGTCCCGGCTTGAACGTGACCCCGTCGAGCGCCGACCTGGTCAGGGCGCCAAGCCGTCCCGGCCGGTCGAGTGTGCAGAAATGAACATATTTTGTACATTTCTGCACACTCGAGGCCGCCGGCGGCCCTCCCGGCCGATTGGTGTGCAGTTGAGTTGGTATATCCCACTCAACTGCACACCCAATTTCGTGAACAGGGGCCGGGGTGGTGGCCGGAGACCCCCACCGAGCCGGGGACCGGCGCTCCCCCCGGGGGGGCCGGGAAGAGACCGACACCGGTGACACGGGCGGACGGGGCGGAGGGGGGCGCACCGCATACCGGGGCGACGGGCAGGACGGGGCGGAGGCGGGGGACGCACCGCATACCGGTGCCACGGGCGGACGGGGCGGGGTGGGCGCCGCAGGCCGGCGGTGAGAATCTGGCGGCGGCCGGGGGCGGGGGACGGACGCGCAACTGGTGATTCGGGCCGCACCGGGCGCGGGTGGGCACCGCCGGTATCCTCGAGGGCACCGATGACCGTCACGACCGAGGTCCTGGAGTGGGGCCGGGAGCGGGCCCGGGCCGGGCCGTGGCGCGGCGACGGCCACGTCGCCTACCTCGCCCCCCTCCCCTACGACCCGCCGCCGTCGTCCGACTTCCTCCTCCGGTGCCTCGACCAACTGGCCGATCGGGGCTATGCCGAGGTCATCACCTCCGCCCTGGCCGGGCCCGAGCAACGGCCGTTCCTCGCCGTCGGCTTCCTCCCCCACGAGCACCTCCGCTTCCTGGGCCACGACCTGGTCGGCGTACCCCTACGGCCCGCGGTCGGCCCCCACCACCTGCGCAAGGCCGTCCCCGGCGACTATCCCTGGGTGCTCGACGTCGACGCCGGATCCTTCAGCCCCTTCTGGCGCCTCGACCGAGGGGGGCTGGAGGAGGCGCTTACCGCCACCCCGTCGACCCGGTTCCGGGTGGCCCTGGCCCCCCACGCCAACGGGAGGCGCCGGGTCATGGGCTACGCCATCACCGGCCGGGCCGGCGACCAGGGCTACCTGCAACGGCTGGCGGTGGCCACCGGCGCCCGCCGAGCGGGTGTGGGACGGGCGCTCGCGGATGACGGCCTGCGCTGGCTGCGGCGACGGGGCGTGGCCCGGGCCGTGGTCAACACCCAGTACGGGAACGACGCCGCCCTCGCCCTCTACCTGCACATCGGCTTCCGGGAGGAGGCCACCGACCTGGCCGTCCTGCACCGAAGCCTGGCGCCGTGACCCGGCCCCGCGTCTGGCGTCGGCCGATTGTGAGGGCCGGCGCGCCCGTGACACCGGCGTCGCCCGGAAGCCCGCCCCCGAAGCCCGCCCCCGTGACCCGCCCCCTCCCCGGCGCCGTCGGTCGGCGTCGGCGATGGGACGGCGATGGTGATGGCGGCCGTCGTCCTCGCCCTCGTCACGTTCCTCGCGCCCGTCCCCGGGGCCCGGGCGCAGACGGCGACGCCGGGTGCCATCGACTTCGTCGCCCAGACGGCCTTCCTCACCGCCCCCGACGGACAGTGGGGCGTCCGGTTCAAGGTCACCCGCCCGAGCGGCCCGTCGAACCTGGAGGTGGCGGTGAGCGTCTTCGCCCCCGTCGCCTTCCGCTCCGAGTTCCAGGAGACGTTGGAAGGCCGGATCTTCGGCGAGCCCGAGCTGCCGGTGGCCGTCTTCCCCCTGGGCAGCCTCGTCCCCGAACCCAACGGCGACTACTCCGTCGCCCTCGCCGCCACCCTCGGCACCGAGGACGGCGTGCACCCGGTGCGGGTCGAGCTCCGCGACCGCGACGACTTCGACGTCCTCGACGAGTTCGTCACCCACCTCGTCTACCTGCCCGGGCAGCACATCGGGGAGCGGCTGGGCGTGTCCGTCGTCCTCCCCATCCACGACCAGCCCGCCCTCCAGCCCGACGGCACCCGGCGCCGCCCCGACGAGGTGGAGCTCGCCGGCCTCGCTCTCGCCATCGACGCCGCCGGCAGCCTGCCGGTGTCGTTCGTCCCCACGCCGGAGACGGTGGCCACCCTGGTGGCGAGCAACGACCCCCGGGCCGGCGCCGTCCTCAAGTCGTTGCGGGACGCGGTCGCCGATCAGGCGCTCATCGGGGGCACCTATGTCCCGGTGAGCCTGCCCGCCCTCACCGGCGCCGGCCTGGAGGACGAGGTCGCCCTCCAGATGGAGCGGGGGACGACGACCCTGCGCGAGGTCCTGCGGGTGCCGGAGCCGGCGAGCCGCACGTGGGTGGCCCAGGAACCGCTGGACGCGGCGTCGATCGACCTCCTCGCCTCCCGCTACGGCGTCGACCAGGTGGTGGCCCCCGAGGCCGGGCTGACCGAGATCCCCGACCAGCTCGTCACCCTCACCGGCCCCTTCCAGCTCGACGGCGAACGGGCCTCGGTGCACGGCGCCGCGGCCGACGCCGGCCTCACCGCCCACTTCGTCCGCACCGACCAGCACGGCGGACGCAACCCCTCCCTCCAGGCGGCCCACCTGCTGGCCGACCTGGCCGTGCTCTACCTCGACCTGCCCGGCGAGCAGCGGGGCGTGGTCGCCCTCGCCCCCCGCGACTGGCAGCCGGACCGCGTCTTCCTCGACACCCTCCGCATCGGTCTGGCCGGCAACCCCGCGGTGCAGGCCATCGCCCTCGACCAGCTCTTCTCCACCGTCCCCGACGCCACCGACCTGGGCGATCCGCTCGTCCGCCGGGCCGCGGTCGACACCGGGGGCAGCCTCACCGGCCTGGTCGACGAGATCCGGGCCGTCCGGGGTCGCCTCGACGCCCTCGGCTCCGTGCTCGGCCCGACCAACGCGGTGTCGGGCGACCTCGGCGAGCGCCTCCTGGTGGCCGAGTCGGCCGACTTCCGGGCCGCACGCGACCGCCAGCCCTACCTGGGCGGCGTCCGCCAGGCCATCCAAGACCAGCTGGGCGGCATCGTCATGCCCCAGGACCGCTCGATCACCCTCACCGCCCGGCGGGGCGAGATCCCGGTGACGTTCCAGAACCACAGCGGCCACCCGGTGAAGGTGGTCGTGATCATGGAGAGCGACAAGCTCGACTTCCCCGGCGGCAACCGGCTGGAGATCGACCTCACCCGGCTCAACACCACCCACCGCTTCCCGGTGGTGGCCCGCACGTCGGGCACCTTCCCCATCCGCATCACCCTGGAGTCGCCCGACGGCGATCTCATCGTGGGACGGGCCCGGCTCACGGTGCGCTCCACGGCCACGTCGGGGGTGGGCCTGGGCATATCGGTGGGGGCGGCCCTCTTCCTCGCCGTGTGGTGGGGCCGGCACGCCCTCAAGGGACGTCGGGCCAAGCGGCTGATGGAGCCGTCCGAGGTGGCGGCCGCGATACCAACCATTGGGCCAACCAGTCGGTCCCCGGCGTCGCCGGACGCCGGCCGCCGTCCCCTCCGCATCGTGCCCCCGGCAGCTACGGTCCACAACGTCCCCGTCCCACCCCGCCCGCCGCCGCCCCCCGCCCGACAGCCACAGCCACAGCCACAAACCCGACCCCAACCGCCGGACGGGGCGGCCGACGACAACAACGACCCGCCCGTCTCCACGCCGGGCACCCTCGGAGGAGGCTAGACACCCATGGCCGTCGTGCGCGTGGTTACCGACAGCAGTTGCGACCTACCGGCAGCGGTGGTCGCCGAGCACAAGATCACGGTCGTGCCGCTGTCCATCCGCTTCGGCGAGGAGGAGTTCGTCGACGGGCGCGACCTCACCCCGTCCGCCTTCTGGGCCCGGTCGGCCGCCTCGGCGGTGCTCCCGTCGACCGCGGCCCCCTCCCCCGGTGCGTTCGAGCAGGCCTTTCGCGACGCGGCCGCCGCCGGAGCCACCGGCGTGGTGTGCATCAACCTGTCGTCGAAGCTGTCGGCCACCATCCAGGCGGCGGAGACGGCGGCCAAGGCCCTGGCCGGGGAGCTGCCGGTGCGGGCGGTCGACTCCAAGTCGGTGAGCCTGGGCCTGGGCACCATCTGCATCGAGGCGGCGAAGGCAGGAGCGGCCGGCGCGTCGGTCGACGAGATCGTGGCCATGGCCGAGGACATGGCCGCCCGCACCAAGATCCACGCCACCCTCGACACCCTGGAGAACCTGAAGAAGGGCGGACGGATCGGGGCGGCCAAGGCCCTGATGGGCACCATGTTGTCGGTGAAGCCGGTGATCGAGGTGATCGACGGGGCGGTCGAGGCCGGCCCCAAGGTGCGCACCCGGTCGAAGGCCTTCCAGTACCTGGTCGACCGGGTGAAGGCTGAGCCGTCGCTTGAGAACCTGGCCGTCCTCCACGGCGACGCCCCCGACGTGGAGGCCTTCCTCGAGCTGCTGGCGCCCCACTTCCCCCGCGAGCGCATCGTGGTCGGCCAGCTGGGGGCGGTGGTCGGAAGCCACACCGGGCCCCGTACCATCGGGGTGGCCTTCCAGGTGCCCCAGAAGTAGCAGGCCTCGTGGGAAGAGACATTTGATCGCAGCCGAACACGTCATCGCCGGGCGCTACCGGCTGAAACAACCCATCGCCAAGGGCGGGATGGCCGAGGTGTGGGAGGCCGACGACGACGTTCTCGGACGGTCGGTGGCGGTCAAGCTGCTCCTCCCCGAGTTCGCGGCCGACCCGACGTTCATCGAGCGCTTCCGCCGGGAGGCCATCGCCGCCGCCCGCCTGGCCCACCCCAACATCGTGTCCACCTTCGACACCGGGGTCGACGCCAGCCTCGGGGGCGAGGGCCTCGCCTTCATCGTCATGGAGCTGGTCGACGGGCGCACGCTGAAGGACGTCCTGTCCGAGCGGGGACCCCTCGACGCCCACGAGGCCACCACCCTGGCCGCCCAGGTGGCGGGGGCGCTCCACTACGCCCACGAGGCGGGCATCGTCCACCGCGACGTCAAGCCGGCCAACATCCTGCTCTGCCCCGACGGACGGGTGAAGGTGGCCGACTTCGGCATCGCCAAGGCGGCCCTGTCCGACGTCAACTTCGCCGATTTCGACCTCACCGGCACGGGGATGGTCGTGGGGACGGCCAAGTACCTCTCGCCCGAGCAGTTCGAGGGCCTGCCCGTCGACCGCCGGTCCGACGTCTACGCCCTCGGCGTCGTGCTCTACGAGATGCTGTGCGGGCGGCCGCCGTTCACGGGCAACACCGACATGGCCATCGGGATCCAACACGTCGACCACAAGCCCCTGAGCCCCCGCCAGGTGCGGGCCGGCATCCCCAAGCCGGTGGAGGCGATCGTGCTCAAGGCGATGGCCAAGTCGCCCGACCACCGCTACCCCACCGCCGCCTCCCTCCAGAGCGCGCTGCTGTCGGTCGACCTGCGGGCCGACGACGCGGTGCCCATGATCGTCCGCGACGACACGCCGCCCCGCGGCATCCCCCAGACCTTCGCCCAGAGCGAGCGCTCGTGGATGGTGCCCACCGTGCTCATCGTGGTGGTGGCCGTCACCCTGGGGATCGTGGGCGTGATCTTCGCCCGCTCCGACACCGGCCACCGCCTGCTGGGCGACCTGCCCAGCATCACCGGCGACGATGGGGGTGGGGGCGGGACGGCGGTCGCGGTCAGCTCCGTCACCTCGTTCGATCCCGACGGCGACGGCGAGGAGCACGAGGACGAGGTGGGGAACCTGGTGGACGACAACCCGTCCACCACGTGGCGGTCGTCACAATACGGCGACGCCAACTTCTCCGGGCTCAAGCCGGGACTGGGCTTCGTCCTGAAGTTCGACGCACCGGTGGCGTTGGGCGAGTTGAAGCTCACCGGCACCAGCCGCAACTTCGACGCCGAGGTGGCGGTGGCCGACACCGCCCGGGCCAACCGCGCTTCCTGGGGTGCGGCGGTCGACTCGGAGAAGGGCGTGGGCGGCGACGCCACCTTCGACCTGGCGGGGAAGACGGGGGCGGCGGTGCTGGTGTGGATCACCAACCCCACCAGCACCTCGATCGCCATCGGCGACGTGGAGGTCACCACCGCCGCCTGACGGCTGCGCCGCCTGAGCCACACGGTCGGTACGCTCTCCGGCCATCGGAGACGACCGGAGCGACGCGGCCCTGGTGGTGGCGGCCCAAGGCGGCGATCGGGGGGCCCTCGACACCCTCCTGCGGCGCCATTACGACCGCCTCTACGCCCTCTGCCGGCGGGTGACGGGCAACGACGCCGACGGGGCCGACGCCTGCCAGGAGGCGTTGATCGCCATCGTGCGGGCGTTGGGCGGCTTCGACGGACGGTCGTCGTTCTCCACGTGGGCCTACCGGGTGGCCACCAACGCCTCCCTGGACGAGCTGCGCCGGCGGCGGCGACGGCCGGAGCCGGGACTGCCGATGGAGGAGGCTGCTCTCGGGACACGGGGTGCGGCGGGTGACCACTTCGGCGACGCCGACACCCGGGTGGCGGTCGACGCCGCCCTCACCGGCCTCACCCCCGAGTACCGGGCCGCGGTCGTGCTGCGGGACCTGTGCGGACTGTCCTACAGCGAGATCGCGGAGGTGTTGGACGTGCCCATCGGCACCGTCCGCTCCCGCATCGCCCGGGGTCGGTCGGCTCTCATCCCCTTCCTCGATCCCGACGGGAACCCACCGCCGTCCGGGGAACGTCCAACGGGACAAGCATGAGTACCGACCCCGCCCACCCCACGTTCGAGACGCTGAGCGCCCACTTCGACGGTGAGGCGCCCGACGTGGCGTCCCACGTGGCTGGCTGCGCCGAGTGCCGGCGGAACCTGCGCTGGCTGCGGACGGCGAGCGACCTGGTGTCCACGCCGGTGCCACCGGCGAACTCGTCGGTTCGAGACCGGGCCATCGCCGCCGCGATGGACGCGTTCGAGAGTGCGCCGGAAGTCGTGGAAACACATGAAGAGGTGACGCGGCGGCCGGTACCGGTACCGGCCGCGCGACCACCGGCGGCGGCGGTTCCGATTCCCATCACGGCCGGTGGCGGCCGGAGGCGACGGCGGGGCAACTCGTCCGGCCTCTGGGTGGGCGTCGGGTCGGCTGCGGCCGTGGTGCTGGCGGTGGTGCTGGGGGTCGGGGTGCTGGGCGGCGGCGATCGCCAGGGCGCCGACACCACCGTGGCCGCCGGTCCCACCCAGGAACGGGCGACATCGGGCCTGTCCGGCGACACGTCGACGTTCGCGGCCGGGGCGGGCGCGGCTGCCGATGCGGCCTCCGAGGCTGCGGGTGGTGCCGACGGCGGCGACTTGGGCGACATCCCCGACGCCGACACCCTCGCCGCCGGAGCCCGGCCCGTGCTGGTGCAACGGCAGTCCAATGGGCCGCCGGCCGAGGTGGCCCCCTCCGCCGGCCTCGCCCCCGACCCGGACGGGCCCAGCCTGGACCCCAAGGCGGTCGGCACCCGTCCCTGTGAGATGGAGGCCCGCACCGCCCGTCCCGGGTTGGGGACCGTCGTCTACTACGCCACCGGCCGGGTGGAGGGAGTGCCGGTGGTGGTGCTCGGCTTCGCCCCCGCGCCGGCCCAGGCGCCAGCGGTGACGCCCGTCACCCTGCTGGCTCTGGCTCAGCCGGAGGGGTGTCGGATCGTTCTCGAAGCGGCCGGGCCCTGAAGGCGGCGGCAGCCGCGCCCACCGCCACCGCCAGCCACCCCTGGAAGCCCACCGTCGACAGGCGCTGATCGGTGGAGATCCACGCCGCCCCGAGCAGGCCGCCAACGGTGAAGACGGCCCCGGCCGCGGCCAGAAGGATCGAACGGCGGCGGGCGACGCTGGTGGTGGCCTCCGACACGAACAGCCCCAGGACCACCCCCGCCCCGATCACCGGCAGCCCGCTGAAGGCGTACTCGCCGAGCAGGAGGGCGGCCACGAAGGCCACCGCCACGCCGGCGACGAGGGAAAGAGTGAACCGCACCCGGGCAAGGGTAGGCTCCGCGCCGTGGCGGACGACCTCAATCTGACGCCGGGGGGTTCCCGGCCATCCGCGCCCCGGCCCTCGGGCTCAGCCGGTCCGCCCACCGACGACGCCACCACCGACGAGATCGCGGTGGTGGGCGCCGACACCGAAGCTGACGGCGGCGGCGTCACGCCGGGCCCGACCTCGGCTGCGGCGGGCGATGGGAACGCCGGCGCCAAGGCCCCCGCCAGGAAGTCCCCCGCCCGGACCGCCGGCGCAGGCGCCACCACCCGTTCGGTCCCGCCTCGGGCCACGGGATCGGCGACGGCCGCCGGCCCGCGGTCGGAAGACGCCACTCCCTCGCCGCGCCCGGCCACGGCTTCCGCGTCACCGACGGGCCCGGGCGGGCCTCCGTCAGCCGGAGCCGCTTCCTCGGGCCGGGCGACGGCTGCCAGTTCACCGACGACCCCGGCGAAACCGCCGTCGGCAGGCGCCAGTCCCTCGCCGCGCCCGGCCACGGCTTCCACCTCTCCCGTCGGTCCCGCCACCCCTCCGTCCGCCGGAACCACTCCGTCCCGCCCGGCGACGGCTTCCACCTCTCCCGTCGGCGCGGCCACGCCGCCGTCGGCGGGCACCACTCCGTCCCGCCCGGCGACGGCTTCCACCTCTCCCGTCGGCGCGGCCTCGCCGCCGTCGGCGGGCACCACTTCCTCGCGCCCGGCAGTCGATCCCAACGCCACGCCCACCATCACCCGTCCCCCGCGCCGGCCTGTCCCGCCCCGGGCCGCGCCCACGCCGCCTCCCCGGCCGTTGACGCCCCCGACCCCCGTCACGCCTGCTTCGCCCGCCGCCGCCCGTCCTCCCCAGCCCGCCAGCCCACAGCCGGACTGGGCCGCCGAGATCGCCGATCGCATCGACGAAGTGGTGGCCAAGGTCAGGGCCAACACGTCGGAGCGCCTGGTCGGTGTCGCGCGCATGGTGGTCTTCGGACTACTCGCCGCGGTCATGGGCATCACCGCCCTGGTCCTGGTGCTCATCCTCTTCTTCCGGCTGCTGGCCATCATCCCCGGGCCGGTGTGGATCCCCTACCTGAGCGTGGGGGCAATATTCGTGGTCATCGGGGTGTTCTGCTGGTCGAAGCGCACGGCAAAGCCGTCCCCGGCCTGAGCGCCCTGCCCCGCCCGGCCCGCATGAAGTCGAAGGAGAACCGTCAGCAGTGAGTGAAGTTCGCGACGTCATCATCGTCGGGTCCGGCCCTGCGGGGCTCACCTCGGCCATCTACACCGCCCGGGCCAACCTGCGGCCCTTGGTGATCGAGGGCGAGCTGTCGTCCACCGGTGACCAGCCCGGGGGCCAGCTGATGCTCACCACCGAGGTGGAGAACTATCCCGGCTTCATCGACGGCATCCAGGGGCCGGAGCTGATGGCCAACTTCCGGGCCCAGGCGGCCCGCTTCGGCTCCGAGTTCATCACCGAGAAGGCCACCCGGGTCGACTTCTCCGTCCGGCCCTTCCTCGTCGAGGTGGGCGAGGTGCAGTACCGGGGCCGGTCGGTGATCGTGTCCACCGGGGCCAAGTCGAAGATGCTCGGGCTGGAGAACGAGATCAGCCTCATCGGCCACGGGGTGTCGACGTGCGCCACATGCGACGGCTTCTTCTTCAAGGGGGAGACGATCGCCGTCGTGGGCGGGGGCGACTCGGCCCTGGAGGAGGCGACGTTCCTCACCAAGTTCGCCTCCAAGGTCTACGTCATCCACCGCCGCGACTCGCTGCGGGCATCGAAGATCATGCAGGAGCGGGCCTTCAAGAACGAGCGCATCGAGTTCGTCTGGGATTCGGTGCCGGTCGAGCTGATGGGCGACAAGATGCTGGAGGGCGTCAAGGTCAAGAACGTGAAGACGGGCGAGGAGACGGTGCTCGACATCGCCGGGCTGTTCGTCGCCATCGGCCACGTCCCCAACACGGCGCTGTTCGTCGACCAGCTCGACATGGACGAGAACGGCTACCTCGTCACCACCATCGGCACCCGCACCAACGTGGAGGGGGTGTTCGCCGCCGGCGACGTGGCCGACCACATCTACCGCCAGGCGATCACCGCCGCCGGCACCGGCTGCATGGCCGCCATCGACGCCGAGCGCTGGCTCGAGTCACAACCCCACCAGGCCGACATCGCCGGCACGCCCACCGAGTGGTAGGCGGAAGGGTGGTAGCCGAGCAGGGGCATGGAATCCCGAGCGCCGTACTGGCGTTTCAACGACAGCAGGGAGATCTTCTCCCCCGGGTAGCACAGGAGGCAGGTCATGGCTGAGGGAGTAAACGTCCTCACCGACAGCACGTTCGACGAGGAAGTCGCCGCCGCCGAAGTCACCATGGTGGTCGACTTCTGGGCCGAGTGGTGTGGCCCGTGCCGCATGGTGGCGCCCGTCCTCGACCAGATCGCGGCCGAGAACGAGGGGAAGGTCAAGATCTGGAAGCTCAACGTCGACGACAACCCGGCGTCGGCCCGCAAGTACCAGGTGATGAGCATCCCGACGATGCTGATCTTCAAGGACGGCGTGGCCAAGAAGCGCATCGTGGGGGCCAAGAACAAGACTGCCCTGCTCGACGACCTGTCCGAATTTCTCTAGGCCAGAACTTCTCTGGCTCGCAAGTCCTCCACAGTGTGCGAACAGGCTGTGGAGGACTTCTCGCGTTGGCGGCAGTCCCATCGCCCCGGGCACGACGTTTTGGACGCACGAAACGATTCGTGCGACGAAACGCTTCGTGAAATCGTGCCCCCAGCCCCCGAACACGACGATCTCTCTGCGTGGAACCCCGGCCAGCCGCCCGAACCGGGGTTGTAATTACGGGGTTGTAACCTTGCCGCCGGTCATGGCCCGGTAGATCCGCTCCAGATCCTCCAGGTTGGCGAACTCGACCACCACCTTGCCCCGGTTGGCGGTCATCTCCACCTTCACCCGGGTGTCGAGGTGCTCGGACAGCCGCTCCTCGAGCTCGAGCAGACCCGGGGGACGCAGCCGCCGGGCGGGACCGGCCGGCGCGGGAGTGGCCGTCTTCTGGTTGTGGCGCCGGGACTCCTCCTCCACCGCCCGGACCGACAAGCCCTCGGCGACGGCCCGCTTGGCCATCGTCTCCTGGAAGGCGCGGTCGGGGCAGGTGAGCAGGGCTCGGGCGTGGCCGGCGGTGAGCTTGGCCTCCGAGACGAGCCGCTGCACCGACGGGGGGAGTTGAAACAACCTGAGAGTGTTCGAAATGGCGGCCCGGCTCTTGCCCATGCGGGTGGCGAGCTCGTCGTGGGTGAGGTGGAAGTCCTCGAGCAGCTGCTGGTAGGCGGCGGCCTCGTCGAGGGGGTTGAGGTCCTCCCGCTGGAGGTTCTCGACCAGGGCCTGCTCCAGCGACGAGGTGTCGTCGACGGTGCGGATGATGGCCGGCACGAGGGGAAGCCCCGCCCGCTTGGCTGCCCGCCACCGCCGCTCGCCGGCGATGAGCTCGTAGGTGCCCTCCCCCATCGCCCGCACCAGCACCGGCTGGAGCACGCCCAGCTCCCGCACCGACGCGGTCAGCGCGGCCATGGCCTCCTCGTCGAAGGCGCTGCGGGGCTGACGGGTGTTGGGGAAGATCGCCGAGACGGGGAGGTCCTGGAAGGCGGAGTCCACCCATTCGGCACCCCCCGCCGGGATGAGGGCTCCGAGGCCCCTACCGAGTCCGCTGCGGCGCGCCACCACTTACCTCCTTGGCCAGCTCCCGGTAGGCCAGGGCCCCCCGGGAGGTGGAGTCGAACACGATGATGGGCTGCCCGAACGACGGCGCCTCCGAGAGGCGGACCGTGCGGGGCACGATGTTGCGGCACACCTTGGCGCCGAAGTGCTTGCGCACCTCCTGGGCCACCTGCTCGGCCAACTTGGTGCGGGCGTCGTACATGGTGAGGATGATCGTCGACAGCTCGAGGCGGGGGTTGAGGTTGCGCTGGACGAGCTGGACGTTGCGCATGAGCTGGCCCAAGCCCTCGAGGGCGTAGTACTCGCACTGGATCGGCACCACCACCTCGGTGGCCGCGGCCAGGCCGTTGACGGTGAGCAGGCCGAGGGAGGGCGGGCAGTCGATGATGATGAAGTCGAAGTCGCCGTCCATGCGCTCGATGGCCCGGCGGAGGCGGAGCTCTCGGCTGAAGGCGGGGACGAGCTCGATCTCGGCGCCGGCCAGGTCGATCATGGCCGGGGCCACGAACAGGTTGCGGACGGCCGTGGGCTCGATGCAGTCCTCCATGGGCAGGTCGGCCAGGAGGACGTCGTAGATCGAGGACTGGAGGTTGCGGGCGTTCACGCCGACGCCGGTGGTGGCGTTGCCCTGGGGGTCGAGGTCGACGATGAGGACGCGGTAGCCCATCTCGGCCAGGGCCGCTCCCAGGTTGACGGCGGTGGTGGTCTTGCCCACCCCGCCCTTCTGGTTGGCGACGGCCATCACCCGGGGAAGCGGCGGCCGGACCATGGCCGCAGGCGGTGCTGGGCCTGCGATCGGGCCTGCGATCGGGCCTGCGATCGGGACGGGGGCGGCCTCGGGGGTGGGCTGCGTCTCGGGCTCGGGCTCGAGCTCGATCGCGGGCGTGGTGCTGCGGATCAGGTCGTGTTCGATGACGGGTGTTGGGGCGCCCGCCGGCGGGCCATCGAGCGGGGGGGCCTCGTGTGGGGGAGAGTCGGGGAGGGGATCGGGCCGGAGCTCGGTGAGCAGCCGGCTGGCCGCCTCCACGTCCCATCCCGCCGCCGCTCGTACCGGTGCCGCCGGGGGAGGTACCTCCAACAGGGGAGCCTCATGGTGAGACCCCGACGGCTCGGCGATGCCTGCTAGTTCCAAGATCGACGGGATGTCGTCGTCGGCCAAGGCATCGTCCGTCGGCCAAGGCGTCGGGAGGCCGAGTCGGAGCCGGCTCGACGTCCACGGCGGGCCAGGCGTGTCCATTGTCCTCGCTCACGGACCTCCATCATGGCACCTTGCGACCAGGGGTCAAGTATCAAGCTGATGTTCCACGTGAAACAATTAGCCCACCTGTTTGGAGTGTTCCACAGCAGCCACCGAGGACCTCGAGCATCCCGCAGCCATGGCGGAGAGTGGGGCAGTCCAGTGGCACTCTCACCACCCGCCCGCGGGCCGTTGCATCGACACCCGCCTTTGGGAAGTGGATCATCCCTGGTGGGTCTCCAGTTCCGCACCTGATCGGCACCGCAGAACCGCCGTCGATGCCGGCCGATACTGGAGAGGTCGAGATCGGCGGACGGATGCGGAGCGCGACCGACGTGCTCGCTGTCTCGCCATACGTCGTTCTGGAGCTGATGGATGGCGGGCAGCAATGGCCTTACGTCCTCAGGGGAGTAGCGCATCGGCGTCGCCTGGGTGCACGGCGACGAGAACCGTCACCAGCACCGCTCGAGGAAGGTGCCCAGCGGGAGGACGCGGTGACCGACGGCCTGGGCGCCATGCTTGGCGAGACCTGGTCGGACGAGTCCTGGAGGAAGGGCGTGGCTTGGCTTCGCTTGCGCCGCTCTGGCCGCGGGCCGGAGACGGTCGGGCAGGGCGGGCGGACTCGGGGTCCTCGACGCACACGGTGGTCGTGGAGGCGATAGGTGTGCAGTTGAGGCGGATAGACCGACGCACCTGCACACCAAACGGGCGGTCGGCGAGGACCGCCAGGCGTCAGAACAGAGGGCGTTTGGCGGGGATGCCGACCCGGCGGGGGTAGCGGTCGGGACACGGGTTCGCCTGGCGTACTACTTGGTACCACGCGCCGTCCGCCTCGTACGACTCCCCCGGCTCCAAGCCGACGACGGCCAGCCCGTCCGCCGGCCACCGATCTGGCCGGCCCCCGGGGGGTTCGCTCACCACCAGCCGTCCCCCCACCACCAGAAAACCAGCCGCGCACTCCGCAGTCACCGCCGGCGACGCGAATCCCCGGGCCACCACCAGCTCGAATCGACCCCGCAGCCCGTCCCGGCGGGCCAGCTCCTCCGCTCGACCCTCGACCACCGCCACCCGGTCACCAAGCCCGAGGGCCGAAACCGCCGCCTGCAGGAACTCCACCCGCCGGGTACCCGCGTCGACGAGCGTCCACGAACTCTCCGGCCAGGCCAGGGCCAGTGGGAGCCCGGGCAGGCCGGCGCCGCTGCCCAGGTCCAGGCACGCACCCTCGGCCTGCCCGAAGCCGAGGGCGTGGTCGAGGTGGGGGAGGGTGGGACCCGGCCCGACCAGTCCCAGGCGACGGGCGTCCTCGAGCACCGGCACCAGCCGGAACTCCAGCTCCGCCCGCCGGACGTCGCCGCTGCCGCCGGAAGACTCAGCCCTCGCCGTCGTCCTCGGCCTCGTCGGGCATGATGACGACCCGCCGGCGGGGCTCCTCGCCCTCCGATGTGGTCGACACCCCGTCGATGGTGTTGGCGGTGTCGTGCACCACCTTGCGGTCGGGCGGGGGCATGGGCTCGAGCACCCGAGCCACGCCGGTGGAGATCACCTGCTCCGCCACTCCCCGAGTGAAGCGCTCCAGCGCCTCCCGACGGGCCATCCGGTAGCCGGCGATGTCGACCAGGATGCGGGTGCGGGCACCGGGCGCCTTGCGCTGGACCACCGTCCGGGCCAGCTCCTGCACCGCAGCCAGGGTTTGGCCGCGGGGACCGATGAGCATGCCCAGGTCGTCGCCAGTGACGACGATCTCCACCGTGTCGGAGTCGAGATCCCGCCGCTCCATGTCGAATTTCGCCCCGAAGCGGTTGAGCAGCCCCTCGACGAACTCCTCGGCCAGCTCCCCCGCGTCGACGTCCGGGTCACCCTCGTGCATTCCAGTTCCTTCCTGTGACGCCGGAGACGCCGTTCTCGGCGGTCGATCTTCCCGGGCCGGGCCGCGGCGGGGCCCACCCGAACGAGACCCGGCAGACCGGGCTCCCTCGGAGGCGGGACGACGCTCTCGTCCGCCCCTGCTCCCGTTCCCCGCTCCGTCCCGTCCACCCGGGCCGGCACTCGCCGCCGCCGCCGCAAGTTCGGCCGAGGGGCCGCCGTCGCCCGCGGCCGCCGGCGAACGCTCCCGCCGGCCGCCGCCCCACCACCGCTCCCGCTCCCGCTGCGCTTGCGGTCGCGCCGCTCCACCTTCGGACGGGCCGCAGTCGGCACTACCCGCGCTCGCACCCGGGCTTGCGACCGCAACAGACCGAACAGGCCCGCCTTGGCTTCCTCGAGCACCTCGAATTCGGCATCGCTCTCGTCGACACCCAGCTGATCGAGTGCCATCTCCTTCGCCTCTTCCACCGTCTTTGCAGTTACCTCTACCCATTCCACGCGTCACGATTCCTTCCTCGAAGAGCCTCCGGACGACCCCTTCGTGGGAGGCAGGCCCTTGGGGCGGGCCGCAGGGGGTGGTCGTTTGGCCTTGGCAGCACGATTCGACAGGCGGCTCAGGAGCGACTCCCCGTCCGCAGCCAATTTGCCGGGCACTTGGGGAGTCGGTTTGGAGCTCGCCTTTCCTGTCTTCTGTCCGGCGCCGGCGCCAGACCCACTCCCGGCGCTGTTGCCTGACTTGGCCGCGTTGGGGCCGCCCTTGGGCGTCACCCGTCCGCTTCCCCCGCCCTTGGGCGTGACCCGGCCACTGGGAGGACGGGTCGAGCCGCCGCCCGAGCCCCCTCCCGATTTCTTGGGTCCGCCACCCTTGGGTGGCCCACCACTCTTGGCCGCGCCCGAGCCGCCACTCTTGGCCGACCCGCCGCCGCCGCCGGCCCGGGGTGATCCGCCGCCGCCTCCGCCCTTGGCGGGCGCGCCACCCTTCGGGTTCGTCCCGCCACCCTTGGTGGCCAACGGCTTCCCGCCCGCCGAACCCTCGCTCGGCTCGTCATCGGACTCGTCATCGGAATCGCCGGGCACGGGGCGATTGCGGAACGCCACCGCCTGCTGGCCGATCTGCCACAGGTTCGACGTCACGAAGTACAGAACCACACCCGTCGGCACCGACAACGAGATGAGACCGAAGAAGACGGGCATGATCTTTGTGATCATCTGCATCTGGGGATTGATGGCGTCCTTCGACATGCGCGACGTCATCTGCTTCTGCTGGAAATACCCACTGGCCACCACCGCCGCCACCAGCAGCAGCCCGACCACCGATTGGGGCTTCTTGGCCAGGTCGATCCCGAATGATTGGAGCTTTCCGCCGGACTCGACCAGGGCCGCGTAGAGGTCGCTGGCCAGGGGGATGTGCTTGGGCGGCACCTTGCTGAGGTCGATGATGATCCGGTACAGGACGATGAACAGCGGCATCTGCAGGATCAGGGGCAGGCATCCGGCCAGGGGGTTGGCCTTGTGCTCCTTGTAGAGCTTCATCATCTCTTCGTTGAGCTTCTGGCGTTCGCCCTTGTACTTCACCTGGAGCTTCTTCAGCTCCGGCTGCAACAGCTGCATGGCCCGCTGCGATTTGACCTGCTTGGCGGTGAGGGGGATGAGCAGCACGCGCACCGTGATGGTGAGCATGATGATGGCGAACCCGTAGGACGGAGCTAAGGAATAGAAGAAGGCCAGCACCTGGCCCAGGGCGTTGTACAACCAGTCGAAATAAGCTGCCCCCAGCATCACGTACCCACCTGCGGGCCGGAGCGACGGGGGGGACGGGGTCGGCGCCGAAGCCACCCCACGGGTGACAGCGGGCGACCCGTCGCAGCGCCAGCCACAGGCCCCGCCCCGCGCCATGGGTCTCGATCGACTCCAGGGCGTACTGCGAGCAGGTCGGCCAGTAGCGACAGTGGGGGAGTCGGCTGGCCGACAGCGCCCGGTACAGGTGGATGGGGCCGCCGACGGCCCTGGTCAGCACGGAGCGGGAGGTACCGACGGACCCGCCGGAGTGGTCGCCGGAGAGGTCGCCGGAGAGGTCGTCGGGACCGGCGTCACCGGACGCCCGGCCACGGCCGACGGTTCCTTGGTGGCCAGGGTGGCCAACGCTTCGCACAGGATGGCTCTCAGTTCTCGATAGGACAGCGACGACGCCCCTGCGTGGGCCCCGACGAGGTAGGCGCCGGGACGGAGCAGCGGCCCGGCCTCCCTGGAGACTGATCGCAGCCGGCGCCGGATCCGGTTACGCACCACCGCTGCGCCGGCCGACCGGCCGACCGCATAGGCGACCCTGGGAGGTTCGGACGGGTCACCGGGCACCCACGCTACCGTGATCGGCCCCCGACGGACTCGGGCGCGGGATCGGCGCAGGGCCTGGAACGTGGCCCGGTCCCGGACGGACCAGATCAGGCCGACAGCTTGGCCCGCCCCTTGCGGCGACGGGCGGACAGGATCGCCCGGCCGGCCGACGTCGACATCCGGTGACGGAACCCGTGGCGCTTGGCCCGCTTCCGGTTGTTCGGTTGGAATGTTCTCTTCACCCATGGCCTCCCCGGCGTGCGCCGCGCCGGCTTCTTCGTCGTTAAGGGATCCGATCCAGGGTAAAGGCTGGCGCCGACCAGGGGCAACACGGCCATCCCGAGCGGCGGTCCCCAGTGGCGGCTCGTAGCCCCGAAACGTCGGTCGCCCCTTGTGTCCCTCCCGCTCGCCGGTGCTACGGTTCGAACTTCCCCGGGAGCGGCCCCAGGGGGAACGGGTCCCACTTCCCTGGCCCCTGTGTACGTGCAACGCCGCGGCAAATCCGGTGCCCGAGGCTTATCCACTGCTTGTGGACAAGTCTGTGGGAAACATCCAGGGAGGTGGCTGCGCGGGTGCCGAACGCAGAGTACTTGTGGGGTGCGTGCGTGGCGGTCCTACGCAATGAATTGCCCGACGGAGCAGGAAAGACCTGGCTCGAAGCGGCTCGCCCCCTGGCACTCGAGGACCGGCGGCTGATCCTGGCAATCCCCAGCGCGGTGGCCAAAGAGCGCATCGAGAGCCGCTACCTGCGCTTCGTCGAGGACATCCTCACCGAGCTGGCGGGCGAGGCCCATCAGATCGTGCTCGAGGTCCACACCGAGCTGGCCCGGGCCGCAGGCGACGACGAACTGGCCGCGGTTGCAGTCGGTGGTGGTGGCACCGACGCCGGCTACAACCCGATGGCCTCCACCAGCGGCGCCGGGCCCGGATCCGGACCGGGCGGCTCGACCAGCGGCGGCGGCGGCTCAACCAGTGGAGGCGGCATGGGCGGCGGCCCCGCCCGCAGCGGCACCCCCCAGTCGAGTGGTGGCTCTCCCCCCTCCGGTACCACCGTCACCCGCGGCGGCGCCCGGTCCGACCAGTCCGGTGCCGACGACTTCGGCTCCCTGGGCGAGATCGCCCTCAACGCCAACTACACCTTCGAGAACTTCGTCATCGGCGAATCCAACCGCTTCGCGGCGGCGGCGGCCCTGGCCGTGGCCGAGCAGCCGGCCGTGTCCTACAACCCCCTGTTCATCTACGGCGACGCCGGCCTGGGCAAGACCCACCTCCTGCACGCCATCGGCCACTACGTCCGGGCCAACTACCCGGGCATGTGCGTGCGCTACGTGTCCACCGAGCACTTCCTCAACGACTTCATCGAGGCCATCCGCACCAACAGCCAGGGCGCGTTCAAGCTCCGCTACCGCCGGTGCGACGTCCTGCTCGTCGACGACGTCCAGCTCATCGAGAACAAGGCCACCACCCAGGAGGAGTTCTTCCACACCTTCGACTACCTACACTCCGCCGGTCGTCAGATCGTGATCTCCTCCGACCGCCCGCCCAAGGCCATGGCCACCCTGGAGGACCGGCTGCGCAGCCGCTTCGGGTGGGGCCTCATCACCGACGTCCAGCCGCCCCATCTCGAGACCCGCCTCGCCATCCTGCGCAAGAAGGCGGCCGGCGAGCCCTCCAAGGCCCCCGACGACGTCCTCACCTACATCGCCACCCACATCACCAACAACATCCGCGAGCTCGAAGGCGCCCTCAACCGGGTCCTGGCCTTCTCCAACCTCAACCGGGTGCCGCTCACCCTCGACATGGCCGAAGACGTCCTGGGCGACCTCATCACGGCCAAGGCGCCCCGGCAGATCACGGCCAAGGTCGTCATCGAGGCCACCGCCGACATGTTCGGCCTCACCATCGACGAGCTCTGCGGCAAGAGCAGGAGCCGCCCCCTCGTCACCGCCCGCCAGGTGGCCATGTACGTCCTGCGGGAGATGACCGACTTCAGCTACCCGGCCATCGGGCGCGCCTTCGGCGACCGCGACCACACCACGGTGATGCACGCGGTGTCGAAGATCGCCGACCTCATGCGGGAGCGGCGCACGATCTACGAGCAGGTCACCGAGCTCATGCACCGCATCCGCAACGCCGGCTCATGACCCCGAATCCCGGCCCCGATCCGGGCAGACGCGCCGGTGCACGACTGGTGGACGCGCCCGCCCGGTTCCTGTCGACAACTTCCCCGTCGTCCCGAGTAACAGGCGTGGGATTCGCGTTCGCTGTCTCACCGCTGTGGAAGGCTGGGGACGCAGGGTGGAGGCCACATACCGGCTCCGGCCTGCACCTACGCCGAACTTTCCCCAATCCACAGTCCCTACCGCTCTCTCTTTATTTTCTAAATATGAAAGAGCTAACTGCAGGGGAGTCGATCCAGTGAAGTTTCGCGCCGAACGCGACACCCTCCTCGAGGCGCTGAGCACCGCCGCTCGCGCCGCCGCCACGCGGGGCGGAGCCCTACCCGCTCTGTCCGGTGTGCGCATGGAAGTGGCCGGCGACACGCTCAAGCTGGCCGGCAGCGACCTCGACCTCACCGTCCAGGTGGAGGCCACCGTCAACGGCATCGCCGACGGGGTGTGCGTCGTGCCCGCCCGGCTGGCGGCCGACATCGTCCGGGCCCTGGAGCCGTCGGCCGTGTCGGTCTCGGCCGAGGGGAGCGAGGCGGTGATCGCCGCCGGGCGGTCGCAGTTCACCGTCCGCCTGCTACCGGCGGAGGAGTTCCTGCGCCTGCCCGAACCGGCGGCCGACGCGGTCACGCTCGACGCGGCCACCCTGTCGGCGGCGCTCACACAGGTGGTGCGGGCCGCTTCCCGCGACGACGCCCGCCCCATCCTCACCGGCGTGCTGCTGGCGGCCGAGGCCGGCGGGCTGCGCCTGGTGGCCACCGACTCCTACCGGCTGGCCCTGCGTGACCTGCCGGGCACGAGCCTGCTGGCCGAGGGCAAGCAGGTGCTGGTGCCGGCCCGGGCCCTGGGCGAGCTCACCCGGGTGTTGAGCGGGTCGCCCACGGTCACGCTGCGGCTGGGCGCCGACCAGGCCACCTTCGAGGCCGGCCCCGTGCGCCTCACCACCCGCCTCATCGAGGGCGAGTTCCCCAACTACCGCCAGCTCATCCCCAGCGCCTACCCCAACCGGCTGTCGGTGGGGAAGGAGGCGATGATCGACGCTGTCCGGCGGGTGAAGCTGCTGGCCCGGGAGGCCACGCCCGTACGCCTGGCCCTGCGGGCCGACGGGGTGCAGCTCACGGCCATCACCCAGGACGTGGGCCAGGCCCGGGAAGACGTCGACGCCAAGTACGAGGGCACGGAGATGACCGTCGCCTTCAACCCCGACTTCCTCCTGGAGGGCATCGAGGCCATCCCCGGCGACGAAGTGGTGCTCGAGACGCTCGACGCCCTCAAGCCGGCCACCCTCCGGCCCACGGCCACCAACCCCGACGGCGGCACCGACTTCCTCTACCTGTTGATGCCGGTCCGGGTGTCCTGAGAGGGGCCGGCCAATGCGGCTGACCCACCTCTGGCTCACCGACTTCCGGAACTACACCACCGCCGAGCTCTCGCTGCCGCCGGGGCTCACGGTCGTCGTCGGCGACAACGGGGCGGGCAAGACCAACCTCCTGGAGGCGGTGGGCTACCTGGCCACCCTGGAGTCGTTCCGGGGGGCGCCGGGCGAGGCCCTGGTCCGCCAGGGCGAGGAGCGGGCGGTGGTGCGGGGCACGGCCGAGCGCGACGGGCGGGAGCTGCTCATCGAGGCCGAGATCCGGGTGCGGGGCCGGGGCCGGGTGGCCGTCAACCGCCAACCCCTGCGCCGGGCGGCCGACCTGGTCGGGCGCCCTGGTGGTGAGCGTGTTCTCCCCCGACGACCTCGACCTGGTCAAAGGCGGCCCCTCGTCCCGTCGCCGCTACCTCGACGACCTACTGGTGGCGCTGCACGTCCGCAACGACGCCCTGCGCCGTGACCTGGAGCGCATCCTCCGCCAGCGCACCGCCCTGTTGCGCGACTGTGGCGGCCGGCTGTCGCCCGCTTTGGCTCCCACCCTCGACGTGTGGGACTCGAAGCTGGCCACGGTGGGCGACGCCCTGGGCGCGGCCCGGGCCGACCTGGTGGCCCGGCTGGAGCCGGAACTGGCCGCGGCCTACGCCGGCATCGCCGGGCCCGACGCCCGGGCGGTGGGTGTCGCCTACGACGCCCCCTGGCGGGTTGACGGGCTGGCGGCGGCGCTGGCCGCGTCCCGGGCCGAGGAGCTGCGCCGGGGGGTGTGCCTGGTCGGCCCCCACCGCGACGAGCTGGTCCTCACCATCTCCGGCATGCCCGCCCGCACCCATGCGTCCCAGGGCGAGCAACGGTCGATGGCGCTCGCCCTCCGCCTGGCCGGCCACCGGGTGGTGGGGGAGGCGGCCGGCGAGTCCCCCGTGCTGTTGCTCGACGACGTCTTCTCCGAACTCGACGACACCCGCAGCCAGGCCCTCCTCGACCACCTCCCCCCCGGCCAGGCCGTCCTCACCACCACCGGCGCCATCCCCCCCGGCGCCACCCCCAACCTCGTCGTCCAAGCCACCGCCGCCCGCCTGACGCCCCACCCCGGGCCCACCGACTCTGGCGCGCCCACGCCGCCACCCGACCAAATCGCGCCCAAGACCTCCGCGCCCATCCCCGTCCCCGCCGACGTTGTCGCGAACGGGTCGCCACCCGACCAAATCGCGCCAAAGACCGCCCCGCCCGCCGACGTTGTCGCGAACAAGTCGCCACCCGACCAAATCGCGCCAAAGACCTCCCCGCCGGTCTCCACCTCAGCCGACGTTGTCGCGTACGGGTCGCCACCCGACCAAATCGCGCCAAAGACGGTCGTCCCCGCCGACTTTGGCGCGCCCACGTCGCCATCCGACCAAATCGCGCCAAAGACCGCCGCCAACCCCGGCCCGATGGCTGTCCCGTTGGAGCGGCCGGCGTGACGTGGCGTCCGCTCAAGCGGCCGGGGTACGACATCGCGCCACGGAAGCTCTCCGACTCCCTTCCCGGCGTCACCCGGCGCATCGGCGGGCCCGACGGCGCCGCCTTCGTGACCCTCACGTCCACCTGGTCGGAGATCGTGGGACCGGCGGTGGCGGCCCACAGCCACCCCCTGCGCCTGGGTGGCGGCACCCTTGTGATCGCCGTCGACCAGGCCGGGTGGGTCACCGAGCTCACCTACCTCGAGGCCAGCCTGCGGGGCCGTATCGACGACGCCGTGGGCCCCGGCGTGGTCAAGGTGGTGAAGGTGACGGTCCGTCCGAAATGACATACCCGTCTGGTATCCTTGGACCAGTGTGATTCGGGGGTCTGACCTGCGGTTTCTCCCCTCGGGGCCCACGCTTTCGACCTCGCGGTCGACTCATTCGCAAGCACGTGAAAGGGCGCGTCTGTGGCGCTGAGCACCGGCTCCTACGGGGCCAAGGACATCACCGTTCTGGAGGGCCTGGAGGCCGTCCGGAAGCGCCCCGGCATGTACATCGGGTCCACCGGACTCAACGGTCTCCACCACCTCGTCTACGAAGTCGTCGACAACTCGGTCGACGAGGCCATGGCCGGCTACGCCACGCGCATCGACGTCACCCTCCTGCCCGACGGCGCCTGCCGGGTGGTCGACAACGGCCGGGGCATCCCGGTCGACACCATGGCCAAGCACCGCAACAAGTCGGCGGCCGAGGTGGTCATGACCGTCCTCCACGCGGGCGGCAAGTTCGGTGGCGAGGGTTACAAGATCTCGGGCGGGCTCCACGGCGTGGGTGTGTCCGTCGTCAACGCCCTGTCGCAACGGCTCGAGCTCGAGATCGACCGCGAGGGCGTCCACTACGTGATGTCGTTCGCCAACGGCGGCAAGGTCGTGTCCAAGCTCGCCCCCATGGGCCGGGCCCCCCGGGGCCGCACCGGCACCACCATCACCTTCTGGCCCGACCCCACCATCTTCTCGTCCGAGGGCACCGAGTTCCGGGCCCAGACGCTGCTCGAGCGGCTGCAGATCATGGCCTTCCTCAACAAGGGCCTCGAGATCCACTTCCGCGACGACCGCCCCGATCACCAGCAGCTCGAGATCGACCCCGAGCACGTCTTCAAGTACGCGGGCGGCATCGTCGACTTCGTCAAGCACCTCAACGCGTCGAAGGAGGCCCTCTTCAAGCGGGTGGCCCAGTTCGAGGTCAAGGAGGACGACGGCGAGGTCGAGGTCGCCCTGCAGTGGAACACCGGCTACTACGAGGGCATCCACAGCTTCGCCAACGGCATCGCCACCAACGAGGGCGGCATGCACGAGGAGGGCTTCAAGAAGTCGCTCACCAACGTGGTCAACCGCTACGCCCGGGCGGGCAAGCTGCTCAAGGACAAGGACGACAACCTCCAGGGCGAAGACATCCGGGAGGGCCTCACCGCCATCGTCAGCGTCAAGCTGCGCGACCCCCAGTTCGAGGGCCAGACCAAGGCCAAGCTGGGCAACGTCTTCATCCGCTCACTGGTCGAGCGGGCGACGAACGACAAGCTCAACCAGTGGCTCGAGGAGCACCCGGCCGAGGCCCGCCAGGTGGTGGCCAAGTCGATCACCGCCTCCCGGGCCCGCCTCGCCGCCCGCCAGGCCCGTGAGCTCACCCGCCGCAAGTCGGCCCTCGACGGCGCCGGTCTGCCCGGCAAGCTGGCCGACTGCTCGTCGCGGCTGGCGGAGGAGTCGGAGCTGTTCATCGTCGAGGGCCAGTCCGCCGGCGGCTCGGCCAAGGACGCCCGCGACCCCCGGGTCCAGGCCATCCTCCCCATCCGGGGCAAGATCCTCAACGTCGAGCGGGCCCGCCTCGACCGCACCCTGAAGAACACCGAGGTGCAGTCCCTCATCGCCGCCATCGGCGCGGGCGTGGGCGACGAGGAGTTCGACCTGGCCAAGATCCGCTACCACAAGGTCGTGATCCTCACCGACGCCGACGTCGACGGGGCCCACATCCGCACCCTGCTGCTCACGTTCTTCTTCCGCCAGATGAAGGCCCTCGTCGAGCAGGGCCACATCTACATCGCCCAGCCCCCGCTCTACTCCACCGAGGTGGGCAAGGAGAAGGTCTACATCCACGACGACGCGGGCAAGGCCGCCTTCCTCGCCGCCAACCCCAACCACAAGGCCGACTTCCAGCGGTTCAAGGGCCTGGGCGAGATGAACCACGACGAGCTGCGGGAGACCACCAT
Source organism: uncultured Acidimicrobiia bacterium (assembly GCA_963829165.1). Taxonomy (GTDB): domain Bacteria; phylum Actinomycetota; class Acidimicrobiia; order Acidimicrobiales; family AC-14; genus JAXDMK01. The sequence goes on from CAWHIC010000025.1 coordinate 220,702, forward strand.
GCGCCAGGCCACCCGCACCCTGCTGCGGGTGTCGGTGGAGGAGGCCGCCCTCGCCGACCAGGTCCTGAGCGTCCTCATGGGGGAGGACGTCGAGCAGCGCAAGCACTTCATCCAGACCAATGCCAAGGACGTGAGGTTCCTGGACATATGAGTGAGCCGGTCATATGAGCGACGGGATCACGCCGCCGTTGGAGTTCGGCCGGGTCGAGCCGGTCGAGATCCAGGAGGAGATGGAGCGCTCCTTCCTGGAGTACGCCATGTCCGTCATCATGGCCCGGGCCCTGCCCGACGCCCGCGACGGTCTCAAGCCCGTCCACCGCCGCATCCTCTACGCCATGCTCGAGAACGGGGTCCGTCCCGACCGGGCCCACGTCAAGTGCTCGCGGGTCGTCGGCGACGTGGTGGGCAAGTACCACCCCCACGCCCCCGAGGCGGTCTACGACGCCCTCGCCCGCATGGCCCAGGACTTCAGCCTGCGCCACCCCCTGGTCGACGGCCACGGCAACTTCGGCTCGCCCCACGACCCCCCCGGCGCCATGCGGTACACCGAGTGCCGCCTGGCCCCCCTGGCGATGCAGCTGCTGGCCGGCATCGACGAGGACACCGTCGACATGGTGTCCAACTACGACGGCAAGGAGGAGGAGCCGTGGGTCCTGCCCGCCCGCTTCCCCAACCTGCTGGTCAACGGCAGCCAGGGCATCGCCGTGGGCATGGCCACCAACATCCCACCCCACAACCTGGGCGAGATCATCGACGCCACCATCCACCTCATCGACCACCCCGAGGCCACGCCCGACGACCTCATGGCGTTCGTCAAGGGTCCCGACTTCCCCACCGGCGGGCTCATTCTGGGCCGGGCCGGCATCCAGGACGCCTACCGCACCGGCCGCGGCTCCATCAAGATGCGGGCCATCTGCACCATCGAGGACGGCCCCCGCGGCCCCCAGATCATCGCCACCGAGATCCCCTACCAAGCGTCGGTCGAGTCGATCGCGGAGAAGGCGGCCGACCTGGTCAACGCCCGGACCATCGAGGGCATCCGCGAGATCCGCAACGAGCGGGCCAACCGGGTCAACCGGCTCGTGTTCGAGCTCAAGCGCGACGCGGTGGCCCAGGTGGTGCTCAACAACCTCTACAAGCACACCCCCCTGCAGTCGAGCTTCGGCGTCAACATGGTGGCCCTGGTCGACGGGGTGCCCCGAACCCTCAACCTGGCCCAGATGCTCACCGCCTACGTCGGCCACCAGGTCGAGGTCGTCACCCGCCGCACCAAGTACCGCCTGCGCAAGGCCACCGACCGGGCCCACATCGTCGAAGGCCTGATCCGGGCCCTCGACATGATCGACCTGATCATCAACCTCATCCGGTCGTCGGCCGACAAGTCCGCCGCCCGCGACGGGTTGATGGCGGAGCCGTTCTCCTTCAGCGAGGTCCAGGCCGAGCACATCCTCGACATGACCCTCGCCCGCCTCACCCGCCTGGGCCGGGCCCAGCTCGACGCCGAGCTGGCCGCCCTGCGGGAGACGATCGCCGAGCTGGAGGCCATCCTCGACGACCCCGGCCGCCTGCGCCAGGTCATCAAGGACGAGCTGGGCGAGGTCCGGGCCAAGCACGCCGATGCCCGCCGGGCCCAGGTCACCTTCGACCCGGGCGACCTCGACACCCTCGACCTCATCGAGGACGAAGACCTCGTGGTCACCATGAGCAAGGCCGGCTACATCAAGACGGTGTCGGCCGACGCCTTCCGCACCCAGGGCCGGGGCGGGCGGGGCGTGGCCGGGGCCAAGCTGCGCGACAACGACTACGTCGAGCGCACCGTCCACACCACGGCCCATGCCTTCCTGCTCTTCTTCAGCAGCCGGGGCAAGGTCTACCGGCTCAAGGCCCACGAGATCCCGATGAAGGAGCGCACGGCCCGGGGCACGGCCATCGTCAACCTCCTGCCCCTGGTGCCGGGGGAGAAGATCCAGGCCATCATCGACACTCGCGACTACGAGACCAGCCGGTTCCTGGTGTTCGTCACCCGGAAGGGCCAGGTCAAGAAGACCCGCTTCACCGAGTACGACTCGTCCCGCCGCGACGGCCTCATCGCCATCAACCTGCGGGACGACGACGAGCTGGTCCGGGTGATCCAGACCGGCGGCGACGACGACATCTTCATGGTCGCCAAGTCGGGCATGACCGTCCGCTTCTCGGAGGACGAGGTGCGGGCTTCGGGGCGGGCGGCCCAGGGCGTGATCGGGATGCGCCTGCGCGACGACGACGAGGTGGTGTCGGCCGACGCCCCTCGCCCCGACGCCCCCGATCTGCTGGTCGTCACCGACGCCGGCTACGGCAAACGCACCAAGCTCGAGCGCTTCCCTCGCAAGGGCCGGGGCACCATGGGTGTGCGGGGCATCCGCCTCGCCGCCCGCCGGGGCTACGTGGTGGCCGCCTTCATGGTCGGCATCGACGACGAGATCTTCGTCATCTCGTCGGGCGGCACCACCATCCGCCAGGAGGTCCGGGGCATCTCGTCCCAGGGACGCGACGCCACCGGCGTCAAGATCGTCAACCTCGACGAAGGCCAATCGGTGGCGGCCGTGGCTCCCGTCTTCGGCGGCGACGAGTAGCCAGGTTTCGCCGCCCTCCTCACTTCCCCCTCCGACACACATCGTGAAGGAGGACATGCGATGCAAACAACATGGCGCCGTACCGACGGCGCCCCTGAGCCCGCCGGCCGTCCCTGCAGCCGCTGGCGCCGGCCGCCTCTTCGGATGGCCCCCCACCGAGAGGAGCGCGGTTCGGTCCTTCCGCTGATGGCGGTGGCGATCGTGGTGCTGGGAGGGGCGGTGCTGCTCGTCGGCCGGTTGGGGGTGGCGGCCACCGACCGGGCCGGCGCCCGGGCGGCAGCCGATGCCGCGGCGCTGGCCGGCGCGGCCGAAGGGGAGGGTCCGGCCCGGGAGTTGGCCGCGGTCAACGGGGCCGACGGTGAGGAGCTTCGAGGCCGAGGGCACCGACGCCCGGGTGGAGGTGGAGCTGGGGACGGCGCGGGCGGTGGCCCGGGCTCGCCGGTCGCACGGCGCGATCGACGGGCTCGACCGGGGTGCTCTCGACGACGAGCGGCTGGCCCCCGCCATGCGGGCCGCGCTCGGCCGGGCGGGGCAGTTGCTCCTCGACGACTTCCCCGTCACCGACGTCTATCCGCCCGGATTGGCCGTCGACGTGCCGGCCGCGGTTGCCGACCGGTTGGCCGGGGTAGCACCGTCGGCGGGCTTGTGCCGGCCGGATCCCGACGGCCGGCCGACGCGGTTCGAGGTGTGTCCGGTGGGCGACGGCGGGCCGTGACCTGCGACGATGGTCCGATCCGGGTTACGTTTTTTTGAGGGTCCCGCTGCAAAATGTGAATGGGGACAAAGGAGTTTCATGACCCAGGCGAGACGAGTCCGGCTGGTCCTGCGAAGGATCGACCCGTGGACGGTGCTCAAGTTCTCGCTCGTCCTGTACGCCAGCCTCTACCTGGTTTTGCTGGTCGCGGCGGTCACGTTGTGGGCGGCGGCGTCGGTCACCGGCCTGCGGGGGAGCGTGGAGAGCTTCGTCGGCGACCTGGTGGCGTCGAAGAACTTCCGCTTCAAGGGTGGCGAGCTGTTCCGGGCCTCCCTCATCGGCGGCACGCTCACGGTCCTGCTGGGTTCGGGGGTGACGGTGCTGTTCAGCGTCCTCCACAACCTCATCAGCGACCTCATCGGCGGCTTCGGCCTCGTCTTCGAGGAACGCCCGATGCGCGGCGCTGCGGCGGCCGGCGGCAAGGCGGCGGCGGCCGTCCCCCCGCCCCGGTCGTCGTGGCGGGAGGAGGATGCCGACGACGACGACGTCATCGAGCCGCGTCCGGCCAAGCCCAAGTCCAAGTCGAAGTCCAAGTCGCGAGCCGTCCCGGCCGAGGACAGGACTCAAGCTAACCCCGGTCGCCGCCACCCGACCGTCGGCGAGGGCGGCCAACGACCCGGCGCCCGACCCCGACCCTCGCCCGCAGGCGCGCCGCCCCGCCCCCCCGGCACCCGCGTCGCCGACCGCCGCCGTGGGCTTCGGCGCGCCACCCCCCCCGCCCGCTCCGCCCAGCCCGGCGCCGCCAGCCCGTCCCGCCGCCACCGAAGCACCTCGGCCGATGTCACCCCCCCCCGACCGCCCCCCGCCGCCACCCAACCACCCGAGCCTATGTCAGTGTCACCAACACCTTCCCCGCCGCCAACCAACGACCTCAACCGATGCAGCCCCGCCCGCGTCGCCTCCGCCCACCCCGCCACCGGCACCCACCCCGCCTCCCGCCCCCCCGGGCCGACCCCGGCGGCATCCACCGGGCCGCCGCCGACACCGCCTGCCGAACCACGTCGGCCCGGCGGCCGCCGCCCCGGCCCCGAGCACTCCGCCGGCAGCCCCCGTTCCCCAGTCTGCGCCCACACCCCCCGCGACCGACGGGGGTCGGGACGACACCAAGCCGATGCCGGTAGCGCCCCCGGCCGACGGTCTCCGTAACGGCACCGCCCCCGCAGCGACGGACGTTCCTCCCCCTGACAAGCCGACTGCCAAAGAGCCGGCGGGGGGGCCGGCGTCCATCCCGTCGGGCACATCGTGAGCCGATGCGCCCTCCCAGACACCTACTTCGAGGGCACCTCGGCAGGCGCCAGGGCACGGCCAAGGTCATCGTGCGGGTGGACCGGGGGGCGCCGAGCGCTATGGCGATAGTCCACCCGGACACTCGCGAAAGTGTCGACCGTTACGGTCCCTTGTGAACCGTGCCCACGAGGGCCGAGAAGCCGTCACCACCAGGCACTTCAGCGTGCCAGCTAACCCCCACGTCGACGTGTAGAGGAAGTGTCCCGATCGGCAAGTGACGTGCCAGAGCCACCCAGTCCACGCTCGCTGCAGGCGCGCCGGGTCCGCTGCCCAGAAGGCCGAGCACGATCTCGCGGCTGAGAGGTTCGACGACGGCGATGATCACGAGCTCATCTCGCTTGCTTGCAACGAGGCCGGCGACAGAGACCGCGACTCGCCGACGCAACTCGTCGCGCGCCGCCGATGAGACTGGGTCCCGCCCCCAGACCGCCGCCACGCTCACGTCATCCCCCACATCGAACACATTGGCGCCCGCTTCTGACCGGAGCTGGAGCTCTGAGGCTGCGACCTCACGTCCAACCAAAACTTCCCTAGTCAGGCGCCCTAGCTGAGCGTCGTCGATCAAATGACCGGTTCCCGAGCGCCGCATCGTCAACGCGAGCATTTGGGCTTCTTGCGCGATCGACGGCCAGTGAGCGCCGCGGACGGCAGTCCCTCCGCTCGGCAAGGTGAGGTGGCCTGGCCGCCATCCAGGCGGCTCTGGCCAATAGTTCGCGGGGAAGGTTTGCTCGACGAGCCTTCCCCACTCCTGAACACAGGTTGGACCGAGGAACAGCGTGATTTCAACGAGGTCATCGAGAGTGACCCAGCTCAAACCTGACATCTTTTCGCCCAGCGTTCGCACGTTACGACCGAGGGTCCTGATGAAGTCCTCGACCGTCAGACCGATCCGGCGGAGGTCGGCATGGAGCGCCACGACAAGCCGATGCTGCGCCCACGCACGCGACATCTCTAGCGGCGGGGCGCTCACGGCCACCTTAGCGCATGCCTCCGCTGTCCCAAAGTGCTCAATGTAGTTTCGAGGGCCGCGGACTTTCTCCGCGGTCATAGGGCGGGGAAGGTCAAGTAACTAGGCTCACTCCTCGAAAATCCTAGCTCTCTGCGTGTCTACGCGTAAATTTTCCGCGTAGACTCTGAACGTGAGACCCACGACGACCTCCCATAAGCGGCTCACACGAGTCGTTGAGCGCGTACGAGATGGCGCGGAAAGTATCGAGGCGGTTGCCGAGGCGCTCGCGCTCTCCGTGGTTGATCGCCCGCTCAATATGGTGCTCGGCCTATTGGTTGCTCCGGATCGGATCGTTTTACGCCAGGGTCTGAGTCAGGCCGAACGGTCGTTCGTGCTCGGCCACGAGATCGCCCACACGCTCATCGCCAGAGGTGAGTGCCCATGGGTGGCACCTGGGACCGAGGAAGCCTTCTGTGATCGGTTCGCACTGGAGCTGATCAATTCGCTTCCGGCCTGATCGCGGCACTACCATGGACCCAGTCGATGCTGCTCTCGAGTCCGTGGCAGGCTACCCACGGATGCACTCGATCGATGTGACCCTCCCCCAACCCGGAACCGCGCATTGCACACGTCGTCGAACTGCGTTCGCCATCACGCCATACCGAGCGACCGACAAGACTCATATCTTCGACCTGCTCAAGGTGGTAGACGCTCGTTACCAGGGGGCTTCCGCTGGCTAGACCAGAGGCTTGATGCCGTTTGGCGTGGGAAGGCCGGTTGCACTGTCGTCCGAAATCGCGGAAAACTGGTGGGAGCTGCAATCCAGTCGCCCAAGGGACAGGGTCGATTGAAGCTCTCAACGCTCTGGATCGCACCGGAGTACCGCGGACGCGGGGCCGGGGGGTTGCTCCTCGACAAGCTGGTTGCACAGTGGCGTCGAGCGGAGTTGCTGGAGGTCTGGGTGACGACGGACCTCTTCCATCATCATGACCTATGGCCCGCGATCCGGAGGGTCGGTTTCGAGTCGACTACTGTTGTTAGGGCGAAGTACGGCTCTGAGCGAGACGAAGTCGTCTACCGATGGACGCCAGACTGACTGAGCGACGCTCGGCGGTAATGTCTTTCCGTCCTGCGTTCGCAACTGCCGTTCTTAGTGGGGACAAGGAGTGGGAGTTTCGGCGGGTTCGCTGCAAGCTAGGACTGGGTGATAGGGTCTTCATCTATGCCGTGACACCTATCCAGCGTATAGTTGGCCAGTTTGTCGTGGGCACCGTACGTGTCGGTCTGCCCGACGAGATGGCTCAACTTGAGCGATCTCCAGCCCTCCGATCGACCACGGCGGACTATCTCAAGGGCGCTACTATTGTGACAGCCTTGGAGGTTTTACTACCTGAGCCCATAGTCCCGACTGCATTGTCCGATCTCTGGCCGAAGCTGCGCCGCCACGCTCCTACCAGTACGTAGAGGGGTAGCTGTGGGCTTCCTGGCGGTCTCGGTGCGGCACCAAGCGAGGACTGGACTATCGATGTATGTCGCCTTCACGTCAATCTCTGGTGTATGCGGAGGAGATTCGCCGGGCACGCTCTAATCCTCGACGTTGGCATCGGCTTCCGACAGGTTTCGGAGGCGCACCGAGCGCCCTTGAGATCCAATCCCGGTGGGTCCGGACCTGAAAGACAAGCACGGGGTACAGACCTGGTACCTCAGGTACGCGAGCAGCCGGCCGCCCAACTCGTATTTGGTGAGCCGGTGTCGGTTGAAAGTAAAGGGGGTCTTACGTGCATCCGAGTGCCGACGACCGGCGGCCATACCGTTCAGTATGATTACCCCTTGGTCCTGACTGAAATAGCGACACCTGAGGTGGAGGTGGTTGAAGCCGGGGACCTTTGGAGGGTTCGCCTTCCTTTCCAGGCGCCACTTATGAAGGTGCTGCCTCCACTTCCCCCAGTTCGTCAACGCCCCCCCAACCTTCGGCTGCCGTCGAACTCGTGGAGCACTACGTGCGTTTTCGAGTCGACATTGATGCGCGGGGCAGCGTGTGGGTCTGGAAGAAGCACGGCTCACTGCTGCCGAAGACCGGCGCACTTGTCGACCTTCGAGTTGCGGACTTGCGAGATTCGGTCACAGCCAGTGGCGGGAAGATTGACGAGGGTCGTGTTTTACCGCTCGTTGGGTTAACATCTTCGTCGTCGCACCGCAATGGCTACAACATAAAGTCGCACCGACCTTCGTCCATCCGTCTTCTTGAGGGTGCATCGGCAGCCCTACCTGAACTGGAAACTGAACTCCCGGCGCCGTGGGAAGTCGGTCGTATACTACCGACGCCTGGAGAACGTGAGTCGGGTCGATCCAGCGAAGACTTTCCTGGATCTCGGCCGAGAGACGGGACTCGGTTGGAGTGATTACCTGAGGATCATGGTATTGGCTGGTGGCACGATGGCACTTGTGGCGCATGGTCCCGACTGGCTCAACTGGCTACAGGCCAAAGACCCGTCGGTGAAGGGTCTGTGGACTGCAATTTGGGCTGGTCTCGATGCGATCGGAAAAATCATCGGCGTGGTCGGCACGGTCGGCTTGGTTGTCGGTCTCGTTCTCGGCGCGCCACGTAGGGTTGCGCGACGACTTCGTCGATTTGAGCGAGATCGGCTGGCCAAACCCTAAGCCTCCCTAGCGCTATCGACAACATCAGTCATCCACGCGATTGCGTCATCAGCGGAACGGATACGACGCTCGAATTTGCTCGAGGCTGTAGCGATCGTGTGTTCGTCGGCAGGACCCCACCCCTTCTGCGCGGCAGTCTGATCAAAGACTTCCTTCAGGTATGGTCCGAGGCGAGTTACTTTGACATATCGGGTCGGCGCATTGAACACTTCCTCGGAAGCCCCACGCAATAGCGCTCGCTGCCGGTCAGACGCGTGTGGCGTCACATAAACAGTCACTCGCCAGAGCCGTCGATGGGCTTCTTGCAGGGCGGTCCCGGCGGCTATGTCGGGCGTCCCACTCCTCGAGAGTGATAACGCGCCCATCGCGGGTCATGACCGGACCTCCGCGAGCTTGAGAAGCATCTTTGGTGATGGCAGGTGAACGAGGACGTCGCCGGGCCGCAGGTTGGCACTTAACGCCAGCTCGTCTTCCAACGAGCGGCGTCGGCTTGCGTCCTTGTATGAACCGTAGAGATCGTACGCATGCTCTGCGACGTCGTCGAAGACCCCCATATAGGCTATTTTGAAAAGGTGGTGCTGTAGGACGCCGGTGGCTAGTGTGGAGGCCAGCTCGTAGTCCACTACGTCGTGGCGAACTGGCAGGCCGCGGGCCTCTCCGATCCGTCGATCGGCTAGACAGTGAAGTAGCAGTTCGTCCGAGAGCGCGTCGAAATGCGAATCCTCTGGATCTGGACCCAGATCGTTGTGGACTAGTCCGGCGGCGTGAACGGCGCGCGCGATCATCACCGACGCCGAGTTCTTGCCATGGTGGAAATACACTCGTTCTACGAGTTCATACCGATAAGACAAGAGCTTGATAATTTCCGACTCAACGTCAGGACGTGGCATTCCACGCTTTTCAAGATTGAGTGCCATTCGCGTCTGATCCGTCTCGTCAAGAGCGTCCCGCGGTGTAATTGTAAAGAAATCTAGGAACCGATCACCGAGTGCCACAGGCATGCCGCAAGCAGTGAGATCTCTCTGTACATAGTCGAGCATGTCAGCACAGACCGTGTTGCCGATTATGTCAGCGACATACGGTGAAGGTCGCAACTGTGATATCGCCCGATCCTTATCGTCACCACTCGCCGAAATGGCTCTGTTCACTTGTTCGAACCGCTCGTAGCCATCTTCTCCTATTGCACCGCGCACGAGACTAGCGATTCCACTGTCCACCAATAGCCGTTGGCGGCGGGCCTCATTAGTGTCATGTCGAAAGAGCAGGTCGAACTCATCCTCTAGACTGTGCCCGAATGCAATATGGGTAATATCATGAAGCAAAGCACATAGGCGGACGATCGCTCGGTCAGCTTGATTGATGTCCGGCGAGGAGGGATTGCCATTAACCGACTGGACAATACGCTCGGCCTCATGGAGTACGCCGAGACTATGCTCGAAACGCGTATGATTGGCGCCACGGAACACGAGGTACGCAGTTCCAAGTTGTCTATACCCGGCCAGTCGCTGAAACTCCGGCGTTGCCACGAGCGCCATTTCCTCATCGAACAGATGCACGGCGCCGCTGCCTGGGATCGTGAAGACTGTTGTCTCGTCCCGTTTGCCGTAAGGACTGTCACCAAGCATTTGGTACCTCGCCTTCTTAGAGGACTCAGGCTACGCTCTCGAACTCGTGAGTGCAGACCAGCGTGACCGCATCCGGATCTTGCGGCAACAGATAGCGTCCCGCGCAGCAGGTGAAGGGGTCGTGGCGGCCGTGGATGGCGTAGACGGCGCTGGCAAGTCGACATTGGTCGCGGGCCTTCTTAGCTGGGCGAGCCCGGTGCTTACCACCGTCGTGACGAAGCCCTTCGGCAGTCCGCATGATACGGTTGTCAGAACATTCGAGGGCCTAACGGTTGGTCAGCTGCTGTATGATTTAGCGCTGAATCGTAGGTATGATTTCGATGAGATAGAACGTCAGCTCGCTCTTTTGATCTGTGTCAGGCGGCACGAGCGTCTGATCCTAGAGCCATTACGCCGCACGCATGAGCTTGTCCTGTCTGATCGGTCCTCCATGGCAGCAGCCGCGTATGCCGCGGCCAGCGACGAGCGTATTGCAGACCTAGTCCAATGGGCCGTATCGCCTCTGGCATGTGAGGATATTATTCTCTGGCTCGATGTCGATCCGCGCACCGCCTTTGAACGTCGTGCGGCAAAGCGGTTCACCCTTGAGCCGGGACCGGACGCGATCAGTGCGAAGGGAATTCATTATCAGCTCGAAGCGGCGAGGCAGTACGCCCGCCTAGCAGACAATCTACCGGCCGTCGTCCGTATCGACGCTTCCCAATCGACGTCAGCGGTCCTAGACGACGCAATTGAAGTCCTTCAGGTGGCGCTCGGAATTTAAGTGGGGAAGTCCGAAATCGGGCCATCTACGCAGGATCGCATCGCTGTCACCGATAGCCAAGGATTGTGGCGAGGGCCACGATCGAGTCATCCAATGATCGAACCACGCTCCCCCCGCTGCGTAAAATAAACGACATCACCTGCAGATTAACGGCGGCGGCGGCATTATCGCCGGAGACGCGAATATCGGTTCGCAACCCTATTATCGGCTTTCCGAGCGCAGCTGCGAATCCGATTGCCGCGGCTGTGCCGGACTCGACGTCGCTACCGTCAAGGACCGCTAGTACGGCCTGACAGGACCTAATCATGTCTTCATTCGTCCTTCCCACTTCCACGTTCGCGGCAGCCAACTCGTCGAGCGAGGGGGTCTCCGAAATACTGGCGTAGGTCAGCGCTGCGGCGGCCCACGGATCGAGCGGTACCCAACCTTGTGAACGAAGTGCCGGCAGCAGCACGCCGTCGTGCCAGGTACGGCCTGCCTCGAAGAAGCCGAGTGGGCCCGCTGTATAGATTCCAATGGTGGTCGGGGACGTCTCGCCATCGCTGGTCGTCATCCCCAGCAAGCCTAGTAAGTCCTCCTTGACCATTCAGCCCGAAACATTCGACTCCTGTCTCGGGTGCAATTCATGTGTCGTTCGCCAGCCGCAAGCCGATCGGACCGTGGATGAACGGCGCGCTTGTGGCCTTGTCTGTGGTCTCGCAAGAGGCGGAGACTCGTGCGCAAGGGAAGTCCGCCACCTCGATGACCTGATCTAGCCAATGCGGCCCTACGCGTCTGAGTGGGGAACTGTCGCCGGGTGTGCCTCCCGACCGAAGAGCGGCAGTGACGGAGGAACGTCCCACGTACACCCTGTCAACGGCGGCCGAAAATTGACCCCCCTGCGGCAGATGAAAATTGACCCCCCTGCCCGAGTCACCGTCACGCTCTGTGGTCCAGGGGCGCCCTCCTCTGGTTGATTCGGCCGCACCCCTGACACATCGATGAGGCGTTGCGGCCGCTGATTGCCCTCCTGGAGCCCGGTTTCCCGGCCGAGGAAGCAGTGGGCGGGTCAGGTGCCATCATCGGTGGGCACCCTCCCGAGGTCGCGGTCCTTGAGCCGGTAGCTGTCGCCTTTGAGGCTGACGACCTCGGCGTGGTGGACGAGGCGGTCGATCATGGCGGCGGCCACGACGGCGTCGCCGAAGACCTCGCCCCAGCGGCCGAACGGCTTGTTGGAGGTGACGATGACGCTGGCCCGCTCGTAGCGGGAGGCGACCAGCTGGAAGAACAGGTTGGCCGCCTCGGCCTCGAAGGGGATGTAGCCGACCTCGTCGATGACGAGGAGCGGGTAGCGCCCGAGGCGGGTGAGCTCGGCGTGCAGCCGTCCGCTGCCATGGGCCTCGGCCAGGCGGTCGACCCACTGGGCGGCGGTGGCGAACGGCGACGCGGTGACCGGCTTGGCAGGCCCGGATCGACAGCCCGATGGCGAGGTGGGTCTTGCCGGTGCCGGGCGGGCCCAGGAACACGACGTTGTCCCGGCCCTCCACGAAGTCGAGGGCGCCGAGGTGGGCGATGACGTCACGGCGCAGGGAGCGCTGGTGGTCGAAGTCGAAGTCCTCGAGGGTCTTGCGGGCCGGGAAGCGGGCGGCCCGGATGCGGATCTCGCCGCCGTTGGACTGGCGGGCCGCCACCTCCCGCTCGAGGCAGGCGGCGAGGAACTCCTCGTGGCTCCAGCCGTCGGCCCGGGCCCGTTCGCCGAGGCGCTCGACGGAGCGGGCCAGCGTCGGCGCCTTCAGCGCCCGGCACAGGTAGGCGAGGTCGGCGGCCGGCTTGGTCTTGGTCGATGGCCATCACGCCACCTCCTCGGTGATGCGGTCATAGACGGCCAGGTCCCGCTCCTCGACCTCATCGGTCGGGGGCGTCGGCCCGTGCCGCCTGCTCGTCCCGCATGGCCCGCAGGATGCGGGCGTGTTCGGGGGCGAGGATGGGCTGGTTGCGGGCCAGGCAGCGCCGGTGACGGGCGACCTCGGTGTTCTCGCAGGTGACGACCACCGTGTCGAGGTCGACGCGGACCTCGATGCGGCGGCCGACGAAGCGGGGGTTGACCGAGTAGTCGTTGGTGTCGACCCGGACGTAGTGGTCCCGGGCCAGGCGGATCGACCAGCGCAGGGTGGTGTCGGGCAGCACCGGCGGGAAGGCCAGCATCGAGCCCCGGTCCTCGAAGAGGGCGTCCGGGGCCGGACCTTGGTGGTGGCGTGGATGCGGTGGTTGGCCGAGACGAGCCAGCCGCTGAGCTGGCGGTTGAAGTCGGCCACGTCGGCGAAGCGCCGGCCGGGCAGGAAGCTGGTCTCGAGGTAGCCGTTGGCCCGCTCGACGAGGCCCTTGGCCTCGGGGTCGCCCCGCTGGCACAGGATGGCGCCGATGCCGAGCGTGCCCCGGAAGGCCTGGAACTCCTGGGTGAGGACCATGTCCCGGCCCCGCCAGCGGCCGATGGCCGACTCCTGGTCCCAGACCACGCCCGGGGCAGGGCCCCGAACTGGCGCAGCACCTGGAGGTGGCCGCCCAGCACGTCGTGGGCCTGGCGGGACGGGATCATCCACGCCCCGATGAAGCGGCTGAAGCCGGCCACGCCGACGATGACCCAGCCGCTTGGCCGCCTGGCCGTGGCCGAGGGGGATGAAGGCGTCGGGCTGCCACAGGTCGAACTGGGCCAGCTCGCCCGGCCGATAGAACGTGCGCTGGCAGGGATCGGGCGGCAGGAACAGCGGCCGCAGCTCGGCGACGCGTTCTCGCAGCACCCGGATCGAGTGCTCCCAGCCGATGCGCTCGGCCACCACCGTGGCCGCCATCGTCGGGGAACTCGCGCCAGCAGCTCCCGGATCTGCGGCTCGACGCGCGTCGACGACCGAGCCCTTCCTGGTCCGCTCGTAGCTCGGTGGCGCCGACGAGCGCAGCGCCGCCCTGCACCGTGTTGCGGGCCACGCCCAACCGCCGGACGATGGCATTGATGCTCATCCCCTCGGCCCGGTGGAGCCGACGAATCTCGGCCCAGTCCTCCATGCTGATCACCCTTCCTGCTCCCTGGCTCGCATCCGGCCAGGGTCCGAGTTCCATCACCGTCAGTGGTGGATCCTCGGGGAGGGGGGTCAGTTTTCGAGTGCCGATAGGGGGTCAGTTTTCACGTGCCGCTGACACACCCTCACCTGCGCCTTTGTCGATTTCCGCCTGGGCTACACCAAGCAACAGGAGGGCTGTCGGAGGGCCTCGTCGATCTTCTCCCCACTCAGACGCGGAGACCCGCCCAATGCCAGGTGCACTTCGATATCGCGGTGGTCCCTCAACATTCGCCTCGACCCAGGACCTCCAGGTCCTTCGCCGCTGCGACCGGTTTCTGTATGCGGTGAGACTGGCAAGGTGATACTCACCAAGGTCGACAAGTCTATTGACGGCCGCTTCGGCTCCGCCCGCTACTCGGTGCCCACCGGGAGCTCGGTCGCTCGGTCGGACAGGTCCATCCCCAGCCCACCGCCCCGTACCCGACGACATCCACGGACCCCAGCAAGGTGGAACCTCGCCCTCCGCTCCCGCCTGGCGAGGAGCCATCCGTATCGCCTGAATCTGGTCTGGTCGGTGGACCCGGGTGAGGCGATCTCGGTCAGGATACGACTAGACGCGCTGCCGATGATCGCAGCCGGCGCCGGATCGAGCTCGCTCGAGGCCATCCACCGCCGGAACTGTGCCAGCGACCGTTGTCCTACTGGGAAACCGTGCGCGGCGCCCGGTTGGCGGCCCGTAGACTGAGAGCCCATGCGCCGATCCTGACGTGCATCCTCGCAACCGCGTATCGGCCTCCCGGCGGTTGGGGCTGCGCGCGACAGAGCACAGCCCCGGCCGGGAGGTAAGCGTGTGGAAAGTCGTTAAGTGCTGTCGGGAGTAATTGACCAGACGCAAGTGACGGGCTGGGGCTATAGCTCAGTCGGTTAGAGCGCAGCCCTGATAAGGCTGAGGTCGCTGGTTCGATTCCAGCTAGCCCCACCACCATGAAACGACGCGCCCTGCTAGCCATGGCCCTCGCCGGATTGGCTGCCACCGTCGTCCGACTGCGGGGGGGCAAGGCCGCCAGCCCCCAGCGGGGCGGCTGGCGTGAGCTCTCCGGTCCCGACCTCCGCTGATGCGAGCCCCCTGATGCGCGCGATCGTCGTTGGTGTCGGTGCCGTGGGCGCCCGCGCCGCCCGTCAGCTCCTCGCCCTCGGCCCGGTCGACGACCTGGCCGTCATCGATCCCGACACCGCCCGGCGGGAGGCGGTGGTGGCCTCCCTCGGGCGTCCCGTCTCCGTCGGCTCCGACCTCGAATCGGTGCTCACCACCGTCCGGGGCCCCTCCACCTCGGTGGTGCTGGCCGGGCCCGCCGGCAACCACCGGGCCCTGGCCGAGCTGGCCCTGGAGGCCGGCGCGTCGGTCGTGTCCGTGTCCGATTCCGCCGCCGACGTGGCCGGGCTGCTGGCGCTCGACGCCACCGCCCGGTCCAAGAAGCTGTCGGTCGTGGCCGGGGCCGGGTTCTCCCCCGGACTCTCGTGTGTGCTGGCCGCCTACGCCGCCCGCAGCTTCGAGCGGGTCGACGAGATCCATGTGGCCCGGGTGGGCGTGGGTGGACCGGCGTGCGCCCGCCAGCACCAGGAAGCGTCCCGGGCGTGGGCCCAGGAGTGGGCCGACGGTGAGTGGGTCACCCGCCGGGCCGGGTCGGGCCGCCTGCTGTGCTGGTTCCCCGACCCGATCGGCGGCCTCGACTGCTACCGGGGCGACTTCGCCGAGCCCCTCCTCCTCGCCCCCGCCTTCCCCGGCGTCCAGCGGGTGACGTCGCGCTACGGGGCCCGCCGCCGCGACCGCCTGGCCGCGCTCATCCCCGGCATCCCCCTCCTGGCCCGGCCCCTGCCCGAGGGCGACCTGGGCGCCCTGCGGGTGGAGGTCACCGGCGCCCAGGGCCTCACCCGCGACGCCCGAGTCCTCGGGGCCATCGACCGCCCGGCGGTGGCCGCCGGCGCGGTGGCCGCCCTCGCCGCCCGCTGGGCCGTCGACGGCCGTTTCTCCCACTACGGCGCCGCCGGCCTGGCCGAGCTGGTGGAGCCCGGGCCCTTCCTGGCGGTCCTTGCCGACCGGGGCGTCAAGGTCGCCATCTTCGAAGGCGCTGCCGCCTAGCGACCCGCCAACCGGTGACGGTTACAGCCCCCCCAGGGCGGTACGTGACCCCAGTTCGCAGCGACCCGCCAACCGGTGACGGTTACAGCCCCCCCAGGGCGGTACGTGACCCCAGTTCGCACGGGGTGGCCGCCGGGGCCTCGCGGTCAGCGGACCAGGCGGCTCATGCGACGGTCGGCCAGGACCTTGCCGCCGGTCTGGCATGTCGGGCAGTAGGCCACCTCGTGGGACTCGTAGGACACCCGCCGGAGGTCGTCGCCGCAGACCGGGCAGGGGGTGCCGGCCCGGCCGTGGACGATCCAGTGGTCGCCGACCTTGGTCGGCAGGCCCCCCTTTCGCCGCCGCTCCACCTCCAAACCCTCCAGCATCACCTCATGGACGGCCGCCACCAGCCGCTCCCGGTCGGCCATCGGCATGGTGGCGAGGGAGGCGTAGGGGGAGATCCGGGCCCGGTGGAGGATGTCGTCGGCGTAGCCCCGCCCGATGCCGGCCACCGTGCGTTGATGCCGCAACAGCGTGTGCACCCGCCGCGTGTCGGTGCCGGAGAGCACCATCTCCGTGAACTCGTCCGACAGCGCCTCCGGACCCAGGCCGACCAGGGGCCCGTCGTCGCCCGGGGCCAGCACCCACCACCCCGCCTTGCGCTCGGTGCCGAACTCCTTGACCAGCACCGATGGCCGATCGACGAACCGGAAGCGCACCACGCCCACCTTGGGCCGGGTCGATTTTGGGGGGTTCTCCACATCGACCCGTCCCCCCTGGGACAGGTGCATCGCGATCCGACCGCCCCCCTCGAACTCGAACAGCACGAACTTGCCCCGCCGCCCTACCCCGTCCAACCGCACGCCCACCAACGATTCCGGGGGCGGGGCGAACGTCTTCAGCCCGGAGAACTGCAACGGCGTCGCCGCCTCCAGGGGCGCGCCCACGACCGCCGCCGCCAACCGCTCGGTCAGAGCCTGGACCTCGGGAAACTCGGGCATCGACCACCACGGTAGAACCGGCGGGGCGCGTCCAACTAACGGTTTGGGCTCGGTAGAATTCGCTCTGCATCCGGGTTCCCGCCGCCTGGGTGCGTCAGGTGGTCGTAGGCGCCGGGTCGGACCCGCCCCGGCCCGGCGCCTCCCACCGCTTCCTTCCCGACCCTCCCCCCGAGGTCGGGAAGACTGCCCCCATGAAGGAGATGAGCGACGACGAGCGACGGGCGTTCCTGGCCCACGGCACCCGGACGGGAAAGCTGGCCACCGTCCGCCCCGACGGCCGGCCCCACATCGCCCCCGTGTGGTTCGTCCTCGACGGAGACACGCTCGTGTTCACGACCGGCTCCGCCACGGTGAAGGGTCGGGCCCTCCACCGCGACCCCCGGGTCAGCCTCCTGGTCGACGACGAAACGCCCCCCTTCGCCTTCGTGCTCGTCGAGGGCAAGGCCGAGGTCAGCGAGGATGCCGACGACCTGCTGCATTGGGCGACCCTCATCGGCGGGCGCTACATGGGCCCCGACCAGGCCGAGGCGTTCGGCCGCCGGAACGCGGTCCCCGGCGAGCTGCTGGTGCGGGTCATCCCCACCAAGATGCTGGCCCGCAGCGGCATCGCCGACTGACCGGACGGATCAGAGCCAGCTGACCCTCACACCCGCCCCGGCGCCGCCGCGAGCACCGCCGCGGTCCCCGACCGGCTGGCCCAGGTCTCCCGACCGGATCCGTTCCAGCAGCCGCCGGACGACGTCGAGGATCTCCGGGACCGCCGCCCGCACCTCGTCGTAGCCGGACAGCCGGTCGCCCACCCACCCCAACGGGTCGGCCGACAATCCCGCCTCGAAGACCCGCTCGCACGGGCTCCACCCGTCGTCGCCGAACGTCGGATGATGGTGGGCCCGGTCGAGGGTGCCCGGGTGGTCGACCGCCTCCAGCAGGTCGGCCCGCCACAGCGGCCGCCCCACCAGGATCGGCTGGGCCGAGTAGATGTCGCCCTCCAGCGGCCGCCGCTCGAGGACCCGCACCTCCAGCCGGACGCCCCACTCGGGCCCGTCCTGTCCGGGTAGGGGATCGGGGTCGACGATGTACAGGTCGCCCACCACCACGCCCAACTCGTCGAATCCGAAGGCGTACAGCATCGGCGACGACGCTACCGCAGGTCGATCGTCACGGTGGTGCCCACGCCCGGCTGGCTGCGGATGTCGAGGCGGCCGTCGTGGGCGAGCACCAGTTGGCTGACGACGGTGAGGCCGATGCCGCTGCCCGCCACGCCGACCGCATTGCTCCCCCGCCAGAACCGCTCTCGCACGTGGTGCAGCTCGTCGGCGGGGATGCCGCTGCCCTCGTCGCCGACCACGAGCCGCGCCACCCAACCGGACTCACTGGTCACCCGGTGCACGCTCACCGACACCGGCCGACCCCCGGGGGAGAACTTGAGGGCGTTGTTGAGCAGGTTGCTGGTGACTTGGTAGAGGCGATGGGCGTCGCCCGCCACCTCCACCGACTCCACGTCGACCGCAGGTCGATCCCGGCCCCCTCGAAATGGGGGCCCAGCTCGCGGGCGGTGTCGGCCACGACCGCACCCAGGTCGACGGGGCCGCGGACGAGCGACAGCCGGGTTTCGTCGGCCGCGGCCAGCGCCTCCAGGTCCTCGACCGTCGCGACAGGCGCAGGACGTGGTCGTGCAGGCCCGAAACCAAGGCCGGCGTGGGCGACACCACCTCGTTGGCCAGCCCCTCCAGCGACGCCCGCAGCACCGTCAGGGGTGTCCGCAGCTCGTGGGCCACGTCGGCCACCATGGCCCGGCGCAGGGCCTCGTGGTCGACGAGGGCATCGGCCATGCGGTCGAGGCTGGTGGCCAGGTCGACCAGCTCCCGGGCCCCACCGGCGGGCCCCACCCGGCGGTCCCAGTGGCCGGAGGCGATGTCGCGGGCCACCCCCGACATCGAGCCCAAGGGCCGGGCCATGCGCCGGGAGAACAGGAGGGCGGCGCCGACGGCGACGAGGACGCCGAGCACCGCCCCCGCCCCGACGACCGACGGGATGGCCTGCCGCAGGTCGTCGAGCGCCGAACGCCGGCCGCCGGGGGCGAAGAAAGCGGTGGCCGTTCCCACCGGCCGGCCGCCGACCACGATCGGCACCGAGACGGCCCCCGTCCTCCCAACCGGCCCTTCCTCGGGGACCGCCACCACCACGGCCCCCGCCTCGTCGACCACCTGCATCCCCGCCCCGACGGTCAGCCCCAGGGCGACGGCCAGCCGCAGGTCGGCCCCCGTCCACGACCCGGAGCCGCCTCCGGGGAGCGGATTGTCGGAATAGGCCCGTCCGGCGGCGGCAGCCATGGAACGAGCACCTCCCGCTCCTCGGCGTCGGCCGCGGCGTGGACGTCGCGCGTGACGATGACGAGCACGAGCAGGCTCGACATCCCCACCGCCGCCACCGCGATGGCGGCGAATCCCAGGGCCAATCGCCCGAAGAGGGACCGGGGCCTATGCATCGGGAGGCAGGCCCAGCCGGTACCCCGCCCCCACGACCGTCTCCACGATCACCGGCACCGCTGGGTCGACCTCCACCTTGCGCCGGAGGTTCTTCACGTGGGAGTCGATCATGCGCTCGTGGCCGTCGAACTCGAAGCCCCGCACCCGGGTGCACAACTCGTAGCGCGACAGCACCCGCCCCCCGGACCCGGACAGGGCCCGCACGATTCCCCACTCGGTGGCGGTCAGCACCACTTCGCCGCCGCGTACCGTCGCCCGCCGCCGGTCGTAGTCGAACACCACCTCCCCACCCCCGAACGAAAACACCTCCGCCGCCCCGCCGCCGCCCCCACCGACCCGGCGCAGCACCGCCTTCACCCGCAGCACCACCTCCGCCGGGCTGAACGGCTTGGTCACGTAGTCGTCGGCCCCGAGCTCGAGGCCCCGGATGCGGTCGCTCTCACTGGCCTTGGCCGTCAGCATCAGCAGGGGGACGGGCCCGCTCCGGCGCACCTCGGTGGCCACGAACTCGCCGGGCACATCGGGCAGGCGCAGGTCGAGGATCACCAGGTCGGGATCCTGGGTGCGCACGACCTCGATGGCCTCTGCCCCCCGGGACGTCGTCAGCACCGCGAAGCCTTCCCGCTCGAGGTAGGCCCAGGAGGGCGACATCCTCTACAGCATCGCGAGTGTCGGGCTTCATCTACCCGATCTTCGGCCACTGGGTGTGGGGGCCGGGCGGCTGGCTGGGCAACATGACGATCGGGTCCCTGAGCAGCTTCACCGGCGGGGCCGTGTTCCGTGACTTCGCCGGCTCCACCGTCGTCCACACCGTCGGTGGCTTCATCGCCCTGTGCGGGAGCCATCGTCCTCGGGCCCCGCCTAGGGCCGGAAGTTCAAGCGGGACGGCGGCGGCCCCCTGCCACCGCACGACCTCACCATGGGCGCCATCGGCACGGTCATCCTGTGGTTCGGCTGGTATGGGTTCAACCCGGGGTCGACGCTCTCCGCCCTCGACTTCGAGGGGATCGGACGGGTGGCCACCAACACCACCCTGGCCGCCTGTGCCGGTGGCCTGATGGCGATGTTCTGCGTCTACCCCCGGTCCAAGAAGTGGGACCTGGGCATGACGTGCAACGGCCTGCTGGGAGGACTGGTCGCCATCACCGCCCCCTGTTACTGGGTGTCACCGGGCGGCGCCGTCATCATCGGCCTGGTCGCCGGCATCGTGGTGCCGCTCGGTGTCGACCTCCTCGAGCAGATGCGGGTCGACGACCCGATCGGGGCGGTGGCGGTGCACGGTTTCTGCGGGATCTGGGGCACCCTCAGCCTGGGGTTGTTCGCCAGTGGGGCGTTCGGGATACCAACCGCCGACGGGATCGACACCGCCACCACGGTCAAGGGCCTGTTCTACGGAGGCGGCCTCGACCAGCTGAAGGCGCAACTGGTGGGCAGCATCACCTGCGTCCTCGCCATCTCCCTGGTCAGCATCGTCCTCTTCAAGGCGGTCAAGATGACCGGCACCCTGCGGGTCGACAAGGACGGGGAGCTCGAGGGCATCGACATGGCCGAGCACGGCACGCACTCGTACCACATGGAGTTCGGCCAGGGCTTCAGCTACACGACCCTGGGGGCGACGAGCATGGGTCTGGGCCAGCACGACGTGGAGGCGCACCCGCGGGACTGATTCCAGGCTGGGAGCGGAGCGGTCCCGCCGCCGCCTCCGGCGGGACCGCTCCGTCCGGCCCTTCGTTAGTGGACCACCACCTGGTCACACCCGAAGAAGGTCGTGCCCGACCCGGGGCCGAACCGACCCCGCACGCAGATCTCGGTGGTCGTCGGCACCACCGGGATCTCCGACGACCGGGCGTGCAGGACCGCGTCCTGGTCCTGGTCCTTCTTCTTCCCGTCCGGCTCTTCGGTGTTCTCGACGTGGATCTTGCCGTGCGCTTCCGGTGCGCCGGTGTTCGTCGCCACCAGGGCGCTGCGGGAACCGACCCGGACGCTGGCCGCCTGGATGGTCGTGGCGTCGAAAGCCAGCGGGTTGCCGTACTCGCCGGCCGCGGTGGTGAGCACGGCCATGGGGACGACGCCGTTGTTCATGCTCACCTTGCCCGGCTTCACGTCCAGCGTCACCGGGACGGCACAGTCGACGGAGAACGTTGCCGACTGGCTGTTGTTGGTGCCGACGAGGTCGACGACCTTGGCCTTCTCGGGGACGATCGACGTGGTCACGGTCACCGTCTTGGCGCCGGACGTGTCGCAAGTCACCGAGTACTGCCTGGTCAACGTCACCGGGGTACCCACTGCCAGCCCGTCAGCGTCGATGGCCTGGCTGGCCGGGGTGACGGTGGCCCCCGCAGAGGCGGTCGCCGTCTGGGTCACGTCACCGTCGACGGGCCCGTCCGGTCCGAGGTTGGCCACGGTGGCATCCACCGTCACCGTCACCGCCTGGCCGACGACACCCAACGGGTCACCCGTGGCCGTGGTCGAGGTGACGGTCAGGTCGGCCTCCACGCACTCGGCGTCGTCGGGATGGGCGGTGCAGTACTCGCGCACCGCCGGGCGCAGGTCGACGGTGGCCAGGTCGGTGCCCGCCCGCTGGTCGTGGACGAGCATCGTCGCCACATCCCCGTCGAAGGCGGTGGTGATCGTTCCCGGCCCGGGGCGCACGATGAGGCGCTCGCCCCCGCCGGGGGTCTCGTCGAACACCCACCGCGGATCCCATGCGTTGAACGCACCGGCGGCGGCACCCTCGTCGTCGGTGAGCGACACCCGCAGCAACGCGGGATCACCGAGGTGTGAGTAGGAGCGCTCGTTGCCGACCCCGGCCTGCACGAGCGTGGCCGAGGTGGCTCCGAACTGGAGGTCGACGAGGAACGACTTGGACGTGTCGGAGTAGTCGTACTGGGGCTGGGGGGCGGTGGCCGGGTTGGTGTCGTCGACGACCGTCGCCGACGTCGGCAACGAGGCGACGGCGAGGGTGGCGGCGAGGGCACCGGCCAGGATGAAGGTGTTTCGCAGTCTCATGGTCATCTCCCTCAGCACGATCCGGCTCGGCAGTTGGTGAAGAACAGGTCCATCTGACGGATGTCGGCTGCCTGTGGGGGTCGGCGGTCACGGTTCATCAGGTCGTTCGGGGTCGGTTCGGAGAGGAACCAGTCCTGGGCCGGCGTGGGCCGGGGGTCGGTGATCTGGCGGCAGTCGGAGGCCGCCCGCCCCAGCGTCATGGCGTCGGCCTGACACTCGGCCAGCGTGTCGAACATGTTCTTGCCGTCCTCGAAGTAGCCACCGTCGCAGCAGTACTCGTCGGCCAGTCCGAACGGGGAGTGGCCGGTCTCGTGCAGCACGGTGCCGAGCGACGTCGGCTCGGTGGAGAAGACGCCCCCGCCGGCGCAGTCCCGGAACAGGTCACGGTGGAGGATGGCGCCGCTGTCCCGCCAGCTGTAGTCCGCGGCCCAGTTGCCGGGCAGCGTGAGCACGCAGTCGGTGTTCGCCGGATCGGTCGGGGTGGGTGCCGGCACCCGGTCGGCGTCACCCGTCTGGTCGGCCAACCAGAAGTTCATGTTCTGCTGGTTGGCGAGGAAGTAGTTCTGACCGAAATAGGCGCCCTTGATCACGTCGCCGACATCACTGAGGAAGTTGGCGTCGCCGCTCCCGCCGGGGTAGCTGTCCATGTCGGCGATAAACACGATGTCGGCCCGGCTGGAGCGCTCGCCCAGGTACAAGACCGGGACGCCCTTGCCCTCCGCCGGAGCACCCACCCGGGTTCGGCGCCAGCCGGTGAAGACCGTGTCGGCGCCCGCCCTCACCCGGCAGCCGTACATCAGGTCACCGGCGGCGACGTTGTTCACCACGAAGGTGGTGGTCGACTTGTTGGCGGTGTCGATGTCGGGACCCGACCGGTCGTCCACCCAGATCTGGAGGCTGTCGGCCAGCTTTTTGCGGTCGACGAGAGCCGGCGGCGGGTTTGGGTTGTTGGAATCGTCGGTCTGGGTGTCTCCCACCTGCACGTTTCCGTCGAACGACTCGACGGTGATCGTGACGTTGTCGCCCGGCTGAGGCCACAGGGGGCTGTGGGTGCAGCGCACGGTGAGCCCGGGAACGGCCGCGGGCGGGTCGACCTCGACCCGGAAGTTCACGTCGGCGTCGCCCTGGCCGCCGCCGCTGCCGCCGGTGAAGATCGACGTGGAGCAGGCGCCGCTGACGTCGCCGGTGACCGAGCACGGGATGAGGCCGACCACCAGGTCGAGGTCGGTGCCGTCGTTGAAGCTGATGTCGCAGGTGTCGTCGCCGAAGTTCAGGAACGTGTCGAAATCAGCGATGCGGATCACGACCGGGACGGACGATGCCGTGTCGGCGTCGATGACCTTCTCCGCCGTCCAGTTCGGCTCGATGGTGTCGTCGCCGTCGATGCGGCCGAAGTCGGTCGTCTCCCCGTTGATCACCGTCTGGCCGTAGAAGTCGGAGCCGCTGAGGTTGTCGGTGCAGCCCTGCTCGTCGACCCGTTCGATCACAACCCGGACGGTGACGGAGGTCGACGCGGAAGCCGTCGGTGCGCCGGCCACGATGAGGCCGGCGGCGAGCGCCATGCAGCTCAGGGCGAGGACGGCGGCATCATGGATTCGGGCGGTGGGACGTTTCATCTGCCTCACCGGTGCGGAAGGGGTACGACGCCAGCCATTGGGGACTCCCTCTCGTCGGAAACCTGAACGCAACCAATACTTACGATCGGTGGTCGACGGGAAAAGGGTGCAGGCACGTCGATGCAGATCGGGGTGCCACCCCTACCTCGGGGTGAACCTCG
>CAWHIC010000026.1:0-16855 GCA_963829165.1 uncultured Acidimicrobiia bacterium
CACTTATGCCGGTGATCCTGTCAAGTATCAGCGGGATATGCCGGTGATCGGCGGGCCCCGGGCCGCCCCGACCACCGGCGGTGATGGGTCAGGCGAGCTGGGGTCCAGGCGGGTGAGGATCTCGTCGTAGAGACTGTCGGCCGGTCTGGTCTGGTCGCGGGCGTGGTCGCGTTGGCGGAGGAACGGGGACGAACTCGGGGGCGGTCTGGAAGGGCCGCAGCCTTCGCAGATCGGACTCGAAGCTGCAGTCGAGCTCGATGGGTCGGGCGCAGTAGCCGTTGGCGAGCATGCGGCGGTGCTCGTTCCGCGGGCGGAGCTGGCCGGCGTCTTCTTGTCGCTCAGGGCCGGCTCGGCGTAGAGGGCGTCGACCTGGTCGGTGACGGCGTGGTATTCGTCGGCGACGGTGCGGTTGGCGATCCGGGCGTAGAGCATCGTCATGCGCAGGCTGCGGTGACCGAGCAGAGCGGCGATGGCCTCGAGCCGCATCCCCCGGTTGATGGCCTGGGTGGCGAGGGTGTGGCGAAGCTGGTGGGGATGCACGTGGCCGATGCCGGCGGCTTTGGCCACCCGGTTGAGAATCCGGCCGACCATGTGGCGGTTGAGCGGCCGGCCGTGTCGGTGAGCAGCAGGCCGGTGCTGGCGTCGTCGTGGCGCTGACCAGGCGGCCAGCACTCGACGAGGTGGGGCTGCAGAGGGACGTAGCGGTCGTTGTGGAGCTTGCCGAGCGGGACCCGCAGCCACCAGGCCCGCCGCATGCGGGCGACTGCGTCGGCTTCGAGGCCGCAGAGCTCACTGACCCGCAGCCCGGTGCGGGCAAGCAGCTCGACCACCAGGCGGCGCAGCGGCGCGGGATCGTTGGCGGCGGCACGTAGGAGCCGGGCGGCGGTGGCGTCGTCGAGGAACCGGGGCAGTGGCTCGTCGGCCACGGGCAGGTCGGCGGCGAAGATCGGGGTTCGGGGCGGGGCGTCGGCCCAGTCCCACTCGATGATCCGGTCGAAGAAGGTCCGCAGCATGCCCAGGCGCTGCCGGATGGTGTTGGTGGACAGGGGTGCTGCCGAGCGGGTCGCGGCGGCGCGGCGGCCCGCTTGAAGCCCTCGATCTCGGTGCGGCCGACTGCAGGCGAAGCCGAGCGGTCGTCGGGTGGTGGCGAGGATGTAGCGGCAGAAGATGCGCAGCGTGGCGTCGGCACGACCACACTGCCCGGGCGCAGCGACAGGGCGATCTGGTCCAGGTAGCGCCGGGCGGTGGCGGCCAGCTGCGGGCCTGGGCGGCGATGACACCACTCCCGGCCCGCGGAGGACGGCGACCACGCCGGCGGCGACAGGGCGGTGCGGGGGCGCTCACTGGGCCACCTCCTCGGAGCCGTCGGTGGCATCAATCAACTGGGCCGCCCGCTGGTACTCGCCGGCCAGCCAGTCGTTGGCCAGATGCAGGTAGATCCGGGTCGACTCGATCGAGCGGTGCCCGGCCTGGGCCTGGATCGCCTCGAGGGCCATGCCCGCCTCCCGCAGCCGGGTCAGGCAGGTGTGGCGCAGCTCGTGGCAGCTGGCATGGGCCAACCCGGCCCGCTGGCGGGCGGCCCGGATGATCTCGTCCAGCCCGTCCTCGGACAGCGGCTGGCCTCGCCGTGGGCCTTTGAGCACCACGAAGACGCGGTCGGTGTCGAGTTTCGGTCGGGCGTTCGCCGTCCAGGTAGGCGGCCACGGCTGGGGAAGAACCGGCCCGAGATCGGGATCAGCCGCTGGTGGCCGCCCTTGCCGTCGGCGATGAACACCCGGCCCTCGCCCGGCGCGCAGGTCATCGAACCGCAGGCCGAGGACCTCGCAGCGCCGAAGCCCGCCCAGCACCATGGCCTCGACCATGGCCCGGTCCCGCCACCGCCGCAGCGCCGCCAGAGGGCGTCGACCTCGGCCGGCTCGAGGATCTTGGGCAGGGTCCGGGGCGTGCGGATCAGCGGCGGCCCCGGCCCGGCGCGCGGGCTCGGCGGGTGGCCAGGCCCCGGGGCACCGGATTGGCCGTCATCTCGCCCACGCATCACCAGATAGCGCGAACAGACCCGACACGCTCGACAGGCGCCGCTTGATCGTCGCGCCGACAAGCCCGCCTCGCCGTCGGCCAGGCGGACGACCCGGCCGTCGCCCCGGGGCGCCGCGCTGGGTGGTGATGAACGCCAGCACGTCGCGCGAGGTCACCTCGGCCGGCTCCTTGTCGCACCACGGCGAAGAAGATCCGCAGGTCCGACGCCGTGGCCAGCACCGTGTTGCGCAGCGTCCGGGCCGCCACGAACTCCAGATAACGGTCAAGCAGGGGATCGCCCGTCACCGGTGGTGGGCCACCGACGCCGCGGGCACGAACCAGGCAAGGATCTCGGAAGGTCATCAGGGTGCTCCTCTCAGCTGCACGGCCCGTCAGAGTGACGAGCACGAAAGCTTTAAGGATCACCGGCATATCTACACGTCCCGGGATGGGTGCACGCGCAGACTGACGTGCCCGTGGCCTGGAGTTATGGGCGAGGGTCCGGGCCCCGACCGCCCGTTCGACACTGCTGTGGATAGAATCCCGAATCATGTCCCTCACCCTGTGAGTGGCACCTTCCGCCTACGGGTGCAGCCCGGCGTACGTTCTGGGACGCTCCGTCTCGGGGACGTCCGAGCACCTCGGAGCGCGCCCAGAGCCGTCGATCTTTCGCGGTGGCGGGGACAGCCACGTCGATCCGGACCCGCCGTTCAACCTCGCCGCGCCCGCCCGAGACTGAACCCCTACCTACAAGATGCTTTCACGAGTCAACCCTTGGCCTGGAGCTGCAGGATCAGCCTCCTTCACCGCCGGGCAGCCCAGCGGTTGGCGGCGATGCTCGAGAAGGCGGATACTGCTCTTGAAGACGTATACATCGCCGCCTGCCAACTCCATCGGGTTCGAGGGCTGGGTAGATAGTAACCTCTTCGCCGAGTGGCGGACGCAGAGCGTTGTCTTGCTGCGGCAGTGTCTCGGAGCGGATCACGGCTACACGCGTTCATTCGAGGAGCGAACGGAGAAGCCTTCCGTCCCGAGCTCCGTGAAGAGTGGAACTCGGGAGCGCTCCGCGCCGCGTCAGAGGACTTGGCGAATGGATACCTCTTCGACACGCGGTCCCTCGATTGAAGCCGAGGTGTTCTCGGACTTCTTGGAGATGGCTCAGCACCTTCTCGACGGCGGTTACAAGGACCCAGCCGCGTCTCTCGCCGGTGCCGTTCTTGAAGATGGTCTCCGGCGAGTGGGGGGCTTGGCCGCGTCGGTCCCGTTTTAAGAAGTCTGACGGGCTCGACGCGGTCGAACACTGCCCTTGCAAAGGCCGGCGTTACAACAGGCTGGCCCAGTCGAAAGTCGATACGTGGCGGCATGTTCGCAACGCCGCCGACCATGGCAACTTCGTAGACCCTGCACTGGCGCCAACGGACGATCCAGATCGGTCCAGAGCCTTTCCACGTGCTCCCGCCGACGGCAATGCGTGATTGCTGCAACCCCACCCCGACCGGGTGACTCTCAGGAAGCCGAGCCGAATCTCACCACGGAGCGCGAACGGATCAAATCTGGCCTATGTCGGCGCCCATACGGTAACTGGTGGGGAGGACGCACGCACAAACCGATCGCCGGGCTCGGCCCGGTCGTGCGCGACCCCATCGGGTGACGACCGCTAAGTTGGCTTCCCGGCATGGCCGCGCCCCGCCCCCGCCTCGGTTATCGGCCCGCGCTCGACGGCCTGCGGGGGATCGCGGTGGCGCTCGTCATGGTCCGCCACCTGGGCCAGCCATTCGGCGTCGGTGGGGGCACGGTGGGCGTGGGCACGTTCTTCGCCCTGTCCGGCTTCCTCATCACGACCCTGCTGATCGAGGAGCGACAGGAGAGAGGCCGGGTCGACCTGGGCCGCTTCTGGATCCGCCGCGCCTGCCGGCTGCTCCCGGCCCTGGCGGTGGTGCTGGCCGCGGTGGTCGTGTGGTTCGGCCTGGTCGAACACCAGAGCTACAAGGGTCCGGCCGCCTTCGCCGCCCTCTACGCCGGCAACTGGGCCCAGATCGGGGGACGTCCGTTCGGCGCCCTCGCCCACGTGTGGACGCTGGCCGTCGAGGAGCACTTCTACCTGGTGTGGCCCCTCCTCTTCCTGGCCCTGTCCCGGCTGCGGCTGCGGACCGCAGCCGTGGTGACCCTGGGCCTGGCCGCCGCCTCCACCGCCGTCCGCCTGGGCCTGTTCGCCGCCGGCGCGTCCCCCGCCCGGCTGCAGATGGGCACCGACACCCGTCTCGACGGGCTCCTCCTGGGCTGCGCCGTCGCCCTCGCCCTGGCCCACGCCCGTCGCCGCCCCCGGGTGGCCCTTCCCGCGGCGGTGGCCGCCATCGGCGTCTTGGGCGTCCTCGTGGCGGTGCCGCCCTACCACTCGTTCATGCTGACCGCGGGCTATGTCCTCATCCCCCTGGCCGCCCTGACCGTGATCGGGCACGTGGTCGGCGACGGTCCGCCGTCCCCCTTCACCACCGCCCTGGGCTGGAAGCCGTTGGCCAGCCTCGGGAAGATCTCCTACGGCCTCTACCTGTGGCACCTTCCGGTGTACGCGGTGATCCTCCCCCGCGTGCTCGACCTGCCCCTGGCCGTCCGCTCGGCGGTGGTGGTGGCGGCATCGGTCGCGGTCGCCGGACTGTCCTACGTGGCCGTGGAACGCCCGTTCCTCCGGCTCAAGGACCGGCGCTGGAGCGCCCGGGCGCCCTCTCCCGGCGGTTCCGCAACCGCCGGGCCCACCCTGACGGGAGCTACCAGGCCAGCGTGACCGGTGCGCTCGTGGCCAGTCGCCGGCTGGTGTTGTTGGCCATCAGGCGCACTTCGTACTGACCGGCGAGCGTCAGCCAGGGGAACTTCAGGGCGATGGAACCGGAGGCCGTGCCCGTGGTGTACTTCCAGGTGGCCACCAGTCCGCCGTCGGGAGTGCCGACCCGGTAAAGGCCAACCCAGTCGCCGCTGGTAGGAGCGGTGATGCCGGACCAGGCCACGGTGAGCGTGCCACCCCGCACCACCGGCGTCGGCGTGGCCGACACCTTGGTCGTGGAGAACGTGAAGGCGTTGGCGTCCGAGCAGAATGTGGATCGGGCGACGTTGTTGGCGTCGCCGCTGTAGCCGACCACCCAGCGGAAGATGCCCGGCGGGACGGGAGCGATCGGCCCGGTGGTGTAGGTGCCGTTGCCGGCGACCGCCCGGGTAACGGTGATGAGCGGGGCCCGGACGCAGGTGCGATCGTCCGGCCCGTACAGCCTGAAGGTGAGGCTGCCGGTGGGGATCGCGCCTGCGCTCAGGGTGGCGGAGTCGCCGAATCCGAGCAGTCCGGGGGTTGGGACCGCGGTGAGCGAGGGAACCCGCTTGCCCACGACCATCTGGCTGGCCGGATCGGCGCAGGCGGTGACCGGCGACGGGGCGTTGTTGGCGTCGCCGCCGTAGACGGCGGTCCACCGGTAGGTCCCGACAGAGCCGACGGTGGTGCGGCTCGACTGGTAGTAGCCGTTGCCGGTGACCGCGGTCACGGTGGAGAACACCGGGTTGCCGGTGCAGGTGGCGTTGTTCGGGCCGAACAGCCTGAAGGTGATGGAGCCGGTGGGGTTGGTGCCGAAGGCGAGGGTTGCGGTGTCGAAGACCTGGTCCCCCGCCGATGCCTGGGCCGACGACGCCTGGCTCGACAGCTTGGGCGCGGCCAAGGCCATCGCGGGGTCCTGTCCGGCCAGGATGACGACGAAACTGATCACCAGGGCGACGACGACGCTGCCGCCCTTGCCCTCTACTCGCGGGAACATTCTCATGTCGTCGTTTTCGACCGGTGGGCGCCGACCTTGACAGCACCCGGCCCGAGTTGGGCGTTTGTTGATGCCCCGCACTCACCGATCGAAATGCGAGCCGGCGATTCCGCCCGACTTGGACTGAATAGCGGAGGCCACAGATCGTCAGACTGGCGCGAAAAGAACCGGCAGCCGACCCCTTTTGGGGCCGGCTGCCGGTGAGCCGAGCGTCGACGACCGGCCCTCGATGGCCGGTTGCGGCCACTACCGCACCAGAGTGATCGGGCTGCTCGTGGCCAGGCGCTCGATGGTGTTGTCGGCCATCATCCGGATCTCGTAGTTGCCGGGCGCAGCACCCCACGGGAACCTGAGCGTGACCGACCCGTCCTCCGACCCGTTGAGGAACTTCCAGGCCGTGACCGTGCCGCCGTCAGCGGTGCCGACGGGGTAGAGAGCGACCCAGTCCGAGCTGGTCGGGGAGGGGATGTTGGACCAGGTGACGGTGATCGTGCCGCCCCGGAGGACGGTCGTGGGGGTGCCGGAGACGACCGTCGGGGTCGAGTTGAGCTCGGCGGTGAAGCCGTTGCTCGTGTCGGAGCAGACCGTCGAGCGGGCCAGGTTGTTGGCGTCACCGCTGTAGGTGAGGACCCACTGGTACCTTCCCCCGACCGAAGGGGTGTAGGACGAGGACGGGTACGTGCCGTTGCCAGCGATCGACCGGCTGTACCTGAAGACGGGAGTGCCGGCGCAGGTCGAGTTGCCCGCCCCGTAGAGGTGGTAGGTCATCGTGCCGGTGGGACCGGCGGGGCCGGCACCGCCCGTGAGCAGGGCCGATGCCGTCGCCTTGGGGGCGGTCCACGACGGGCTGGCGTCGAGCAGCGGCACCCGCCGGGCCACCGAGACCTCGCCTGCGGGGTCGTCGCACTCGGTCGTGTCCGACGGGTTGTTGTTGGCGTCGCCCCCGTAGCCGACCGTCCAGCGGTAGGTGCCGGCGGCGTTGGTGGTGTAGCGCCTCGACTCGTAGTAGCCGTTGCCGTTGACCGGGGTGGTGGTGGTGAACAGCGGCGCCGAGCAGGTGGTGTCGGCCCCCGCGTAGAGCTTGAACGTGAGGACGCCGGTCGGGTTGACGGCCGAGCCCAGCATGGCCGAGTCAAAGATCTGACTCCCCGCGGGATACCCCGATGACGACGCCTGGGTCGACACCAGGGGGTTCCCCGCACCGTGGGCGGCGCCCGGGCCGACGACGGCGACGAGAAAGGCGACGGAAAGGGCGAGCAGGCTGCCCTTGAGCTGGATGCGGTGAAGTGTCCTCATGCCGGAGGGGTCGGCAAGAGTTGTGAAAATCTTGATAGTTCTGCGGCGGAATCTTGGGATTTTTTTGAAGAGTGGCCCCGGAACACGCGGGGAAAGGTTATCTGTGCTCGGGATTCGGGAAATCGAAGCGGCAGCCGGCGTCCCATTCCGAGCGTTGGTTGCCGTGAGCAGGGATTCCACCTGCATCTTTGAGCATGCGGGCCAGGTGGAGCAGATTCCACGTCATGAACGTGGTGTTGCGGTTGGTGAAGTCGTTCTCCGGGCCGCCCGATCCGGGGTCGAGGTACGACGGACCCGGGCCCGCCTCACCGATCCAGCCCGCGTCGGCCTGGGGCGGGATCACGTAGCCCAGGTGCTGGAGGGAGTAGAGGATGTTCATGGCGCAGTGCTTCACCCCGTCCTCGTTGCCGGTGATGAGGCATCCGCCCACGCCGCCGTAGTAGGCGTACTGGCCGGCGGGGTTGAGGAGGTGGGAGTTGCCGTACAGGCGCTCGACCACCTTGGTGCACACCGACGTCTTCTCTCCCAGCCAGATCGAGCTGCAGAGGACCAGGATGTTCGCCGCCTTGACCTGTTCGAAGATGGCGGGCCACTCGTCGACGTCGAAGCCGTGCTCGGTCATGTCGGGGTAGACCCCGACCGGGATCTCGTGGTCGACGGCCCGCACCAGCTCGACCGTCACCCCTTGGCGGCGCATGATCTCCATGGAGATGTCGGCCAGGCCCTGGGTGTGGGACACCTCGGGCGACCGCTTGAGGGTGCAGTTGACGAACAAGGCCCGCAGGTCGGAGAAGTCCCACGTCGTCTGGCGGCACAGGTCGTCCTGCTTCGGGGTCAGCTCCACGGGCTCCTCCTCGTCTGGCCAAACACTTCCGCGACATCGCTATCGTCCCCCGCCGGCGGTGGCGCGTTACGCGAGTGGCCCAGCGAGTGGAGGGACGAGGCAGCCGGGTGCCCCGCCGGGCCCAGCACCCGGCGGGCCCGGACGCGAAACGGCCCCGAGTAGCTCTCCGGGCCGAGACCCTTTGCGCTTCTCGGGACCTATGTTTCGCTGGCTCCCCTTCCGCCTGCCGCCCCGGAGGGCAGGCCTGCTTCCGGTTTGCCTGGCGTCCACTGCTGCGCCACCGGGTTCCTGTTCCGCTTCCGGCTTGCGCCTTCCGCTTCGCTCTCCCCCGGCGTGCTCGGCACCGGACGAAGCCCACTGTACGGCGAACGGCTGGGGAATGGAAGGGGCCAAACCTGTGGATTTCCGATGAATTCGGTCGGATTTCTCCGGCCGCGGGCCAGGCGGGGGAACAGGCGGGCCCTCGGGTGGGTTGTTCTACTCACATGTTGCTTAACTCACCTTTCCTGAATCTGAGGTCAGCCAATGCCTGAGCTGCAGACCACCACCCTCCCCCTCATGCCCCTCACCACCGGCGTGATCCTGCCGGGGATGGTCGTCACCCTGACGGCCGACACCGACGAGGCCAAGGCGGCGGTGGCCGCGGCCGAGCGGGGCGACGGTCGGCTCCTCCTGGTCCCCTTCATCGACGGTCAATACGCCCGCACCGGCACCATCGGCAAGATCGAGAACGCGGGCGACCTGCCCGGCGGCATCCGGGGGCTGATCATCCGGGGCATCGAGCGGGCCACGGTCGGCGCCGGTGTCGCCACCGGTGGAACGGCACTGCTGGTGCAGGCCGACCCCATCGCCGTCCCGCCCTACGGGCCCCGCGTCCACGAGCTGGCTCGTGAGTACCGGGCCATCGTCGAGACCATCTTCGACAAGAAGGGCGTCAGCCACCTCAACGAGCACCTGCGGGGCATCTCCGATCCCGGCCAGATGGCCGACACGTCGGGCTACGCCCCCGAGCTCAGCCTCGAGCAGAAGGTCGAGGTCCTGGAGACCGTCGACGTGGAGCAGCGCCTGGAGAAGGTGCTGGCCTGGATGCACGACGTCCTGGCCGACATCACCCTGAAGGAACGCATCCACAACGACGTCAACGAGGGGATGGAGAAGACCCAGCGCGAGTTCATCCTCCGCCAGCAGATGGCCGCCATCCGCAAGGAGCTGGGCGAGTCGGGCGACGGCGAGGACGTCATCGAGGAGTACCGGGCCAAGGTGGCCGGCGAGAACGTGCCCGAGCACGTCCGCAAGGCCGTCGACAAGGAGCTCGGCCGCCTCGAGCGCACCAGCGAGCAGAACCCCGAGCACGGCTGGATCCGGGGCTGGCTCGACACCGTCACCGAGCTGCCGTGGGGCACCAAGTCCGACGACCACCTCGACGTGGTCGACGCCCGGGTCATCCTCGACCAGGACCACACCGGCCTGAACGACGTCAAGGACCGCATCGTCGAGTATCTGGCCGTCCGCAAGCTGCGGGCCGACCGGGGCCTGGGCGCGGTCGTCGGGCGCAGCTCGGGGGCCATCATCGCCCTCGTCGGCCCTCCGGGCGTGGGCAAGACCTCGCTGGGCGAGTCGGTGGCCCGCGCCCTCGGCCGCAAGTTCGTCCGGGTGTCCCTCGGCGGTGTGTCCGACGAGGCCGAGATCCGTGGCCACCGGCGCACCTACGTCGGGGCGCAGCCCGGCCGCATCGTCCGCGCCCTGCGGGAGGCGGGCACCATGAACCCCGTCTTCCTGCTCGACGAGGTCGACAAGCTGGGCAGCGACTGGCGGGGCAACCCCTCGTCGGCCCTGCTCGAGGTGCTCGACCCGGCCCAGAACCACACGTTCCGCGACCACTACCTGGAGATCGACCTCGACCTGAGTGACGTGCTGTTCGTGGCCACCGCCAACCAGCTCGACACCATCCCCGGGCCCCTGCTCGACCGGATGGAGATCATCAGCCTCGACGGCTACACCGACGACGAGAAGGTCACCATCGCCCGCGACCACCTGCTGGCCCGCCAGCTGGAGCGCAACGGCCTGGCTGGTACCGGGAAGCCGGGCGACGAGGTCACGGTCACCGACGACGCTCTCCGATCGATCGTGTCCGGCTACACCCGGGAGGCCGGGGTCCGGAACCTGGAGCGGGAGCTGGGCAAGACGCTGCGCAAGGTGGCCACCAAGGTGGCCGGCGGCGACATCCAGCCCCCCGTCGCCATCGACGAGGCCGACGTGAAGACGTGGCTCGGCCGGCAGAAGTTCTTCTTCGAGGCCGCCGACCGCACCGCGGTGCCGGGTGTGGCCACCGGACTGGCCGTCACCGGCATGGGCGGCGACGTCCTGTTCATCGAGGCCAGCGCGCTGCCTTCGGGCGAGGACAACCACGGCGGTGGGGCGCTCACCATCACCGGCCAGCTGGGCGACGTCATGAAGGAGTCGGCCCAGATCGCCCTCTCCTACGTGCGGTCGCACGCCGAGGCCCTCGGGATCCCCCTGGCCGACCGGGTGCACCTCCACGTGCCCGCCGGCGCCATCCCCAAGGACGGCCCGTCGGCCGGCGTCACCATGGTCTCGGCCCTGGTCAGCCTCATGTCGGGCCGGCCGCTGAAGTCGACCGTGGGGATGACGGGCGAGGTCACCCTGCAGGGACGGGTACTGCCCATCGGAGGGGTCAAGCAGAAGGTGCTGGCCGCATCCCGGGCCGGGCTGAAGGAAGTCATCCTCCCCATGCGCAACGGGCCCGACCTCGACGACGTCCCCCAGGCAGTCAAGGACGCCATGACCTTCCACCTGGTGGAAGACGTCAAGGAAGTGCTGGAGCTGGCGCTCGAGCCGGTGCCGGCCGAAGTCGGAGACAACACGGTGGCCGCCGCCTAAGGCTTCACATTCGTCGCACCACTCCGTCGCAGCCGGCCGTGCCCCCCTTCCGAGGGGGGCACGGCCGCGTCCCGGGTCAGGCGCGGCCCCAGGAGACCTGGATGGCGGGGCGGGGTCGTGTCGAGTGGTTGCGGGTGCCCCGATGGAGGAGGTGGCCGCAGAACACGAAGGCGGTGCCGGCGGGGCCGGTGAGGACCAGCTCGTCGGAGTGCCGGTCGAGGGTGCCGGAGTGTCGTTGCAGGTCGGGACGGCGATGGCTGCCGGGGATGACGGCGGTGGCGCCGTTGTCGGCGGTGAAGTCGCACAGGGCGACGATGGCGGTCACCACCTGCCACGGGCCCGGCGTGAGGAATGGCTGGGCGTCGGCGTGGAAGCGCTGCTCGCCGAAGCCGGGTTCGGCGCTGCGGAAGATGACGCCACCCACGGTGAAGCTCTCGCCCAGGAGGTGGCCGACCGCGGCCCGGACATCGGGATGGTCGACCACGGTCGCCACTGCGGGCACCCGCTCGGCGAGGTCGACCAGGCGCCGAGTGCCGCTCACCTGCTTGTCGCCCACCCGCACGTCGTCGCCGATGGCGGCGAGGGTTTTCCGGCAGTCCTCGGCCAGTTGCCGGGCGGCGGGGTCCGAGAGCACCTCCGGAACGGCGATCCATCCGGCGCGGTCGAGGCCGGCGAAGTCCCGGTTGGCGGTGGTTGCCGTCGATCGGCGCCTGGTCCCCACGGCGTCGACGGTAGCGGCGGGAGAGAATGGGCCATCGAGGATTCGCCGACTAAACAGACGCCGGGCCCCCAGGCTCTAGGAGGGGTGGACGACTTCGAGGCGTGGTACCGGGGGTCTGCCCCTCGGTTGGCGGCGGCGCTGGCGGTCGTCGCCGGCGACGCCGACGTCGGTCGGGAGGCAGCGGCCGAGGCCTGCACCCGAGCCCTGGAGCGTTGGAGCCGGGTGGGCGCCATGAGCTCACCCGAGGCGTGGGCCCACACCGTGGGCGTCAACCTCATCCGCCGGCGCTGGCGGCGGGCGGCGATGGAGCGGCGGCTGGCGAAAAGCCCCGGGCCGGTGGCGTCGGCACCGTTGTCGCTCGCCCCCGAGCTGTGGCTGGCGGTGCGGAGCCTGCCGCTCCGCCAGCGCCAGGCGGTCGCCCTGCGCTACGTCCTCGACCTGACCCAGGAGCAGGTGGCGGAGGCCATGGGCGTGGCCCCCGGCACCGCGGCAGCCACCCTGTCCGCCGCCCGCCGGCAGCTGCGGACGGTCCTCGACAACCCCGAGCCGGAGGAGGCGAAGCTGCATGACCGAGCTTGAGCAGGCGCTGGGGCGCCTCCCGGAGGACGCCGCCGTTGCGCCCGAGCCCTTCGCCGCCATCGAGGCCCGGGCCGAGCGCCGCCGTCGCCGGCGGTGGCAGGGTCGGGGCGCGGCCTCGGTCGTGGCGGTGGCGGCGTTGGCCATCGGGCTGAGCGCGATCCCCCGAGCGCGGCCGGGTGGTCGACACCACCACCAGTCCCGCGAATCGGGGCCAGCTTCCGGCGACGGGGGGCCGAGTCAGCCCGTCGACGACCGTGGCACCTGCGCCCGAAACGACCCTTTCCGACGACATCGTCGGGCCCCCGCCGACAACCTCGGTCGCTCCCGAGGACCGCGTGCCCCCGACGACGACCGCAGCCGACCCCGACGGGAGCCAGAGCAGCCCGATCCAGCCCGCTCCTTCGGACCCCTTCGTCCCCCCCGGAACCGACCCGTCGCTGAGCGCCTGCCCGCCGGCGGAGGTGGTGGCGACGGTGGCCACGGCCAAGGCGGCCTACGCCGTAGGTGAGACGGTGACCGGCTCGTCCGTCCTGGAGAACCGGTCGAGCGGCGCCTGTCTCGTGCCGGCCCGGGTCCGCTGGGCGGTCCAGGACCTCGCCGGCAACGACGTGAGCGGCTTCGCCTACACCGCCGACTACGCCCTGCCGGTGAAGGCCGAGCCCGGGCAGTCGTTCCCCGGCACCTTCACCTGGAACCAGAAGAACTGCGGTGGTGCCACGTGCACCCAGGTTCCCGCCGGGACGTACGTGTTGGTCGGCACGTGGTCCGAGGGCGGCTCGTTCAGCGCCCAGACCACGTTCCAGATCGGACCCTGACCGTCGGCCGACCTGTCTACTGCGGCGGGGGCACCCAGGACGGAGGTGGCGGCGACCCCGACCCCGGGTCGGGCGGCGGGGGCGGGGGCGGGGACTGGTTGCCGTACGGCGGGGGCGGGGGCGGGGGTTGGTTGCCGTAGGGCGGAGGCGGCGGAGGCGGGGGCTGGCTCCCGGGCGGGGGTGGGATCCACGGGGCGTTGCGGGCGCGGCTGCCCCGGCGGCGAACGGCGGTGACGATCAGGATGACCACGCCGGTGACGAACCCGAGTCCGCCGAGAGCCAGGGCGCCGACGACGCTGGTCACGAGGGTGTTGGCCACGCTCTTGCCGACGGCCAACTCCCCGTCGCCCTCCACCTCCGACTCGAGGAGGTACGTCCCCGGCTGCTCGATGTCGACGGTGAGCACGGCCAGCCCCGAGCGTCCGCTGATGTCGTAGGTGAAGTCCGACTCGTAGCTCTCCAGCGGCACCGGCTCACCCCCGTCGACGGGAGTGAGCTGGGCCTGTCCGGACGGGAACGTCGCCGTCGCTCGCCCCCGGACCTTCGAAGTAGATGACGTAGCCGCCGGCCTCGTCGAGCGTGACCTCCCCCGAGCCGTTGGCCGGTACCCGTTGGAACGCCTCGACCTTGTCGGAGAAGCGGGAGAACCCGAGACCGAACCAGGCGATGGCGATGATGCCCGCCACCACGATGATCGCCCCGCCGATCCAGTACCCCTTCTTCGACGGACCAGGTCCCGTCGTGCTCATCGCCGCCCCCTTTCCTCGCCTTCCCCCTTTCTTACAGGAAACGGACCACGTCGTCACTGGCCGTGTCGTCGTCGACCACGACGGCGCAGGTGGGGCAGTACCAGCGAGCCTCCATGGGCGTGCCGCAGGCCGGGTGGCGAAGTGGCTCCCCCCACCTCCAGCAGCACCGCCATCGGCACCCCCGCTCGGGCCCTGGCCC
Organism: uncultured Acidimicrobiia bacterium; assembly: GCA_963829165.1. Taxonomy (GTDB): domain Bacteria; phylum Actinomycetota; class Acidimicrobiia; order Acidimicrobiales; family AC-14; genus JAXDMK01. The sequence continues at coordinate 13,915 of CAWHIC010000026.1, forward strand.
GCGCCCCACTGGGCCAGCAGGCGGAGCACGCCGGCCAGCTCCAGCCCCGAGCCGGTGAGCTGGTAGACGAACCGGGGCGGGCGGGTGGAGTAGGGGGTGGCGACCAGGATGCCGTTCTGCTCCAGCTGGCGCAGACGTTGGCTGAGGACATTGGGGGCGATGCCGCCCACGTCGTCGACGAGGTCGTTGAACCGGCGGGGACCGTCGAGCAGGGCGGACACGAGCAGGAGGGTCCACCGGTCGCCGACCCTGGCCACCGCCTGCTCCAGGGCGTCCGAGGTTGTCCGCTCGCTCATGGCCGAACATCTTGTCAAACGCACTTGCCGATAGTAACTTGCAAGTGACTACCGACCAGGCAGGCGCCGAAGGTGCCGATGCGCCGGGTCGGAACAGAAGAGCGCCCGCCGCAGGCGGTCCGAGCTTTGGAGGTTTCGTGGGTGTGATCGAAGAGTTGCAAGCCGCGACCGAGGCAGTGGCCGGAACCGGCGGGAGGGTCGGTCGTCGGCATCGGGCACGGGTGGGGTCGGGGATCGGGCGTCGTCATCGGCGACGGGCTGGTGCTCACCAACGCCCACAACGTCCACGACCACGAGGTGCCGTTGAGCTTCGCCGACGGCCGCACCGTCACCGCCACCGTGGCGGGGGTCGACGTCGACGGCGACCTCGCCGTCCTCTCGGCCGACACTGCCGGCGCGCCCCCGATCGAGTGGGGCGACGGCGACCCCGCGGTGGGCGCGGTGGTCTTCGCCCTGGCCAACCCCGGCGGTCGGGGACTGCGGGTCACGCTCGGCCAGGTCTCCTCCGTCGGACGTTCGTTCCGGGGCCCGAGGGGCCGGCGGGTGACGGGCAGCGTCGAGCACACCGCTCCCATGGCCAAGGGCTCGTCGGGAGGACCGGTCGTCGACGCCACCGGCCGCTTCGTCGGCATCAACACCAACCGCCTGGGCGAGGGCTTCTACCTGGCCCTGCCAGCCGACGCCGACCTGCGGGCCCGGGTCGAGGGCCTGTCGCGGGGCGAGTCGACCTCCCGCCTCTACCTGGGCGTGGGCCTGGTGCCCGGTCGGGCCGCCCGCCAGCTACGGCGTTCGGTCGGACTGCCCGACCGCGACGGCCTCCTCGTGCGGGAGGTGCAGGAGGACTCCCCCGCGGGCCGGGCCGGGCTCCGGGGTGGCGACCTCATCGTGGAGGCCGACGGCAAGGCCATCGCCACCGTCGACGACCTGCACTCGATCCTCGACGGCCTCGACGAGACGTCGTCCCTCGCCCTGGGCGTGGTGCGGGGTGCCGACGAGCTGTCGGTCACGGTGAGCTTCGGGCGCGACGCGGCCCGTGAAGAGGGCTCGGCGTAGCGCCATGGCCATGGCTCACCTCGACGCCGACGGCGACCTTTCTCCAGGCGGGCTCCCCACCGACGCCGAAGCCCTCGACGCCTACTCCACCGTCGTCACCGCCGTCGCCGAGCGCCTGCTCCCGTCGGTGGCCAGCCTGCGGGTGATGGGCCGGGTGCCGGGCGGCCGCCAGATGCAGGGCTCGGGGTCGGCCGTCGTGGTCACCGGCGACGGCTTCCTCCTCACGTCGGCCCACGTGGTCGAGCGGGCCGACGGCGGCGTGGCCGTGTTCGCCGACGGGGGCGAGGCCGAGTTCGAGGTCATCGGCACCGACCGCCTGTCCGACCTGGCCGTCATCCGCTCCGCCACTCCCCTGGGCGGCCTGGCCGTCGTGCCCGCCACCCTGGGCGACGCCGACCGGCTCCGAGTCGGCCAGCTGGTCGTGGCCATCGGCAACCCCCTCGGCTTCGCCGGGTCGGTGAGCGCGGGCGTGGTCGAGCGCCCTCGGCCGGTCGTTCCCCGTCGGCGGTCCCCGGGGGCGGCTGGTGGAGAACGTCATCCAGACCGACGCCGCCCTCCACCCGGGCAACTCGGGCGGCGCCCTGGCCGACGGCCGGGGTCACGTGGTGGGGGTGAACACGGCCGTGGTCGGTCCCGGTATCGGCCAGGGACTCGGCCTCGCCATCCCCATCAACGCCACCACCCGGGCCATCATGGCCGCCCTCATGGCCGAGGGCCGGGTGCGGCGGGCCTATCTCGGCATCGCCGGCGGTTCCCGTCCCCTCCCGCCCCGGGCCGCCCGGGCCTCCGGCCAGGAGAAGGGCATCGAGGTGCTGACGGTGGTCGCCGGTAGCCCGGCGGCGGTGGCCGGGCTTCGGCCGGAGGACATCATCCTGTCGATCGACGACGTGCCGGTGGCCGACGTCGGAGGCTTGCAGCGGCTGATGACCGGCGACCGCATCGGCCGCCCGGTGCCGGTCGGGGTGTTCCGCCGGGGCCAGGTGCAGTCCGTCCGGGTGACGCCCATCGAGCTGCCGGACTGACTGCCGGACGCGAAACGGCCCGGGTCGCCGACCGAAGTCGGGTGGCCCGGGCCGTTGGCGCGTCTGTCAGATGCGGGAGACGTTGACCGCCTTGGGGCCCTTGTCGCCGGGCTCGCTGTCGTAGTTGACCTTCTCGCCCTCGGCCAGCGAGCGGAAGCCGCCGCCCGTGATGCCCGAGTGGTGGACGAAGAGGTCCTTGCCCTGGTCGTCGGGCGAGATGAAGCCGAAGCCCTTCTCGTCACTGAACCACTTGACGGTGCCGGTTGCCATGATGTTGTTCCTCCGTGTATTGGCCTGGCGATCTGCGGAGGAAGCGGTGAGGCAACGACCTGCGGACGCTGGCATATGTCGTCCGGTCTGTCCGGTCGTACGCAACCAGAGTACGCCATCGGTCAACCGCCACGCTCCGATAGGCGCTCCAGGCACTATTCGCGCGTCGCCCGCCGGGTGTAGGTGGCGACGGCCAGGGTGGCGAACGTCCATCCCAGGACGAGGTGCACGGCCGCACCGGCCTGCCACGCCCGATGGTGGTCACCGCTGTTCAGCACCTTCCACTTCTCGTAGCCCAGG
>CAWHIC010000027.1:0-223577 GCA_963829165.1 uncultured Acidimicrobiia bacterium
AGGAGACGGGTACCTCGCCCGTCTGGGCCAGGAGCTCGTAGATCTCCTCCAGGGAATCCAGCTCGTCCCGCGGCTCGGGTCGGCGCCGACCGCGGAAGGGGACCCGTTCCAGCAGCCGGGTGATGACCTTCATGGCTCCCCCGATCATGGCTCCCCCCGATCATGGCCATTGGCCGGTGTGGACGTAGAAGCCGCGGCCGGTCTTGCGTCCCAGGAGGCCGGCCTCGACCATCCGGGAGAGCAACGGCGGGGGCGCGAACAACGGCTCCTTGAACTCTTCGTAGAGGCTCTCGGCCGCGGCCATGGTGGTGTCGAGGCCGATGAAGTCGGCCAGGGCCAGAGGGCCCATGGGGTGGTTGCAGCCGAGCACCATGCCGTGGTCGATGTCGTCGGCGGTGGCGAAGCCCGACTCCAACATGCGGATGGCCGAGATCAGGTAGGGGATGAGCAGGGCGTTCACGATGAACCCGGCCCGGTCCTTGGCCCGGATGACCCGCTTGCCCAGCACGTCCTCGGCGAAGGCCTGGGTGGCGGTGGCGGTCTCCTCGCTGGTGAGCAGCGACGACACCAGTTCGACCAGGGTGAGCACCGGCACCGGGCTGAAGAAGTGCAGGCCCACCACCTGCTCCGGGCGGCCGGTGGCCATGGCCAGCTTCATGATGGGGATGGCCGACGTGTTCGAGGCCAGGATGGCGTCGTCGGCCACCACCTTGTCGAGGGTGGAGAAGACCTCCAGCTTGAGCGGCTGCGACTCCGACACCGCCTCCAGCACCATCTGGCGGTCGGCCAGGTCGGCGAAGTCGGTGGTGAACCGGATCCGGGCGAGGGCGGCGACGGCATCGTCGTCGGACAGCTTGCCCTTGCGCCGGGCCCGTTCCAGGGACTTGGCGATGCGGGCCTTCCCCGCGGCCACCGCGTCGGTGTCGACCTCCCGCACCAGCACGTCGAGCCCGGCCCGGACGCAGACCTCGGCGATGCCCGAGCCCATGAGCCCGCAGCCGACGACCCCGACCCGCGTGATCGGCGTCGGGCCCGTCACGCCACCCTCGGCTCGACCGCGTCGGGGTCGAGGCCGTAGCGGGCGATGGCGTCGGCCACCTCTTCCGGCTTGGCGTCGTCGGTGTCGGCCAGGGCGGCGAGGACGGCGACCACCACGTGGGCGGCGTCGGTCTCGAAGTGCCGGCGGAGGGCGGGCCGGGAGTCCGACCGCCCGTAGCCGTCGGTGCCCAGGGTGACGACGTGGCCCGGGAGCCACCGGGCCACCTGGTCGGGGACCGCCTTCATGAAGTCGGTCACGGCCACGAACGGGCCCTGGGTTCCCGACAGGGCCTCGGTGACGTAGGGCGTGCGCGACAGCTCGGTGGGGTGCAGCCGGTTCCACCGCACCGCGGCCAGGGCGTCCTCCCGCAGTGCTTTGTAGGACGTGACGCTCCACAGCTCGGCGGCCACGTCGTGCTCGTCGGCCAGCAGCTGCTGCGCCTCCCGGGCCGCGCCCTGGGCGGTGCCGCTGAACAGGATGACCGCCGGTCGCGAGGGCCCGTCGGGAGCGCCCGAGAAGCGGTACAGGCCCTGGAGGATCCCGTCCTCGGCTCCGGGGGGCATGGCCGGCATCGGGTAGTTCTCGTTGTACAGGGTCAGGTAGTAGAAGACGTCCTCCGGGGCATCGCCGTACATGCGGGCCATGCCGTGGCGGACGATGGTGGCCACCTCGTAGGCGAAGGCGGGGTCGTAGGCGGCCAGGTTGGGGACGGTCGACGCCAGCAGCAGGCTGTGCCCGTCCTGGTGCTGGAGGCCCTCGCCGTTGAGCGTGGTCCGGCCGGCCGTCGCCCCCAGGAGGAAGCCCCGTCCCCGCATGTCGCCGAAGGCCCACATGGCGTCGCCCACCCGTTGGAACCCGAACATCGAATAGAAGACGTAGAAGGGGATCATGGGCTCGCCCCACGTGGCGTAGGCGGTGCCGGCGGCGGTGAAGGAGGCCATCGCCCCCGCCTCGGAGATGCCCTCCTCCAGGATCTGGCCGTCCTCGCTCTCCCGGTAGGCGAGCTTGCATGCCGCCGTCGACCGGCTCGTAGCGCTGGCCGCCGGGGGCGTAGATGCCGACCTCGGCGAAGAGGGAGTCGAGGCCGAAGGTGCGGGCCTCGTCGGGGATGATCGGCACCACCCGCCGGCCGACGGTGGCGTCGCGCAGGAGCGACCGCAGCAGGCGGGCGAAGGCCATGGTGGTCGACACCGACCGGTCGCCGGAGCCGGTGAGGAGGTCGTCGAAGACGGCCGGGGCCGGTTGGCCGGGAGGGTTGGATGCGACCAGCCGCCGGGGGACGGCGCCCCCGAGGTGGCGGCGGCGGCCGTGGAGGTAGTCGTCGGCGAGCGACCCCTCGGGCAGGCGGAGGTAGGGGGGTAGCCCGGCGGCGAGGGCCTCGTCCGGCACCTGGTCGGTGAGCCCGAGTCGGTCGCGCAGGGCGACCAGTCCGGGCTGGCCGATCTTCTTGATCTGGTGGGCCGCGTTGCGGGACTCGATCTCCCGACCCAGGCCGGCGCCCTTGACCGTCTTGGCCAGGATCACGGTGGGCGCGCCCTCGTGGGCCACGGCCGCGGCGTAGGCGGCGTAGAGCTTGGCCCGGTCGTGGCCGCCCCGGGGGAGCGTGAGCAGGGGCGCGTCGTCGGCCAGGTGGTCGACGATCCGCAGGAGGCGGGCGTCGCCGCCGAAGAAGTGCTCCCGGGCGTAGGCCCCGCCCTCGACCGCGTACTTCTGGAACTGGCCGTCGAGGGTGACGTTCATGCGCTCGACCAGCGCCCCCTCGGTGTCGTTGGCCAGCACGTCGTCCCACGTGGAGTGCCAGATGACCTTGACCACGTTCCAGCCCGCGCCCCGGAACACCGACTCGAGCTCCTGGATGACCTTGCCGTTGCCCCGCACCGGCCCGTCGAGGCGCTGCAGGTTGCAGTTGACGACGAACACCAGGTTGTCGAGGCCCTCCCGGGCCGCGATCGACAGGGCGCCGAGCGACTCGGGCTCGTCGCACTCGCCGTCGCCCATGAAGCACCACACGTGCGACCGGCTGGTGTCGGCGATGCCGCGGGCGGCGAGGTAGCGGTTGAAACGGGCCTGGTAGATGGCGTTGATCGGCCCGAGCCCCATGGAGACGGTGGGGAACTCCCAGAACTCGGGCAGCAGCCGGGGGTGCGGGTAGCTCGACAGGCCGCCTCCGAGGCGACCATTGGCACCGATCTCACGCCGGAAGCGGTCGACCTGGTCCTCGCCCAGCCGTCCCTCGAGGAAGGCCCGGGCGTAGATCCCGGGGGTGGCGTGGCCCTGGAAGAAGACCTGGTCGCCGGGCGGCCCCCCGTTGGAGCGGTCGTCCCGTCCCCGGAAGAAGTGGTTGTAGCCCATCTCGTAGAGGCCGGTGGCCGACGCCGTCGTCGCCAGGTGGCCGCCGATGCCGTCGGAGCGCAGGTTGGCCCGGGTCACCATGGCGGCCGCGTTCCACCGGACGAGGGCTTCGATGCGGGCCTCGGCCTCGACGTCGCCCGGGTAGACGGGCTGGTCGGCGGCGGCGATGGTGTTGACGTAGGGGGTCGAGACCTCCTGTCCGCCCGCCCGTTCGAGCAGGCGGCCGACCAGGACACGGGCCGCGCCCGGCCCGTGGGCGTCGACGACGTCGTCGAGCGAGTCGAGCCACTCCCGGGTCAGGGCCGGGTCGACGTGGGGGAGCTGGCGGGTCCAGCTGGGGGTCATGTACCGACCACCACCAGGGCGGCCTCGCCCTGGCCGCCGCCGCCGCACAGCGCCGCTGCCCCCAGGCCGCCGCCGCCCCGGCGCAGCTCCTCCACGAGGGTCATCACCAGCCGGGTGCCCGACATGCCGATGGGATGGCCGAGGGCGATGGCCCCGCCGTTGACGTTGACCACGTCGTCGCCGATGCCCAAATCGTCGATGGACGCGGCCGCCACCGCCGCGAACGCCTCGTTGATCTCGAACCGGTCGACATCGGTGAGGTGGCGCCCGGTGCGCGTCGAGCGCCTGCCTGATGGCCCGGGACGGCTGGGTGAGCAAGGACGGGTCGGGCCCTGCGACCAGGCCGAAGCCGACGAGCTCGGCCAGGGGGGACAGTCCCAGCTCGTCGGCCTTGGCCCGGCTCATGACCACCACCGCGGCAGCCCCGTCCGAGATCTGGGACGCGTTGCCGGCGGTGATGGTGCCGTCGGGGGAGAAGGCGGGCTTGAGCCGGCCCAACCCGTCGACGGTGGTCTCCGAGCGGATGCCCTCGTCGGTGTCGACGACGAGCTCCTCCCGGCGTTGGCGGACGGTCACGGGCACGATCTCGCCCGCCAGCCGTCCTTCCTTGGTCGCGATGCACGCCCGCTGGTGGCTCATGGCCGCCAGCTCGTCCTGCCGGGCCCGGGTGATGCCGGCCCGCTTGGCGAAGGCCTCGGTGCCGGCGCCCATGTGGACGTCGTCGAACGCGCACCACAGTCCGTCGCGGATCATGGAGTCCACCGCGGTCACGTCCCCCAGGCGGTAGCCGGCCCGTGCCCCGGGCAGCAGGTAGGGCGCCTGGCTCATCGACTCCATGCCCCCCGCCACCACCACGTCGGCCTCCCCCGACCGGATTAGCTGGTGGGCCAGGTGGATGGCGTGGATGCCCGACAGGCACACGCTGTTGACGGTGACGGCGGGCACGTCCATGGGCACGCCGCCCTTGGCCGCCGCCTGGCGGGCCGGGTTCTGCCCCTGGCCCGCCTGGAGGACGTGGCCCATGACCACCCGGTCGACGACGGCCGCGGGGATGCCCGCCCGCTCGAGAGCGGCGGCGATGGCCCGTCCGCCGAGTTCGGTGGCCGACAGTGAGGAGAGGGAGCCCGCCAGCTTGCCGATCGGCGTGCGGGCGGAGGCGACGATGACGGGGTTGCCGCTGGGTGTGGTCATGCTCAACCTGCCTTCGGGTAGGTGTAGAAGCCCTGGCCCGCCTTGCGGCCCAGGTGCTGCGCCGTCACCATCCGCTTGAGCAGCGGCGCCGGTGTGCAGGCGCGTTCCGGGCGCTCGTCGTCGAGGGCCTGGAGGATCGACAGGCTGGTGTCGAGCCCGACCAGGTCGAGCAGCTCCAGCGGGCCCATGGGGTACCCGCAGCCGCCCCGCATGGCCGCGTCGATGTCCTCCTTGGAGGCGATCGAGTTCTCCAGCATCCGCACCGCGCTGTTCAGGTAGGGGAAGAGGAGGGCGTTGACGATGAAGCCGGCGTTGTCCTTCACCGTCACCGGCTCCTTCCCGCAGTCGAGAGCGAACTGGCGGGCGGTGGCCACGGTGGCGTCGGAGGTTGTGAGCGCGGGCACAAGCTCCACCAGCGGCATGCGGGGGGCAGGGTTGAAGAAGTGCAATCCGACCACCCGGTCGGGCCGGTGGGTGCTCATGGCCAGGTCGACGACGGCGAGGGTCGACGTGTTGGTGGCGAGGATGGTCTCCTCCACGCACAGCAGGTCGAGCTCCCGGAACAGCTCGCGCTTGGTGGCCAGGTCCTCGACGACCGTCTCCACGACCAGGCCGCACAGCTCGAGGTCCTCCAGGTCGGCGGTGGCGCGGACCCGGCCCAGGGCCTCGTCGGCGTCGGCCGCCGTCAACTTGTCCTTGTCGACCTGGAACTTGAAGGACTTGGCCAGCCGGGCAAGGGCGGCGTCGGCACTGGCCTGGGAACGCCCCCGGACGATGACCTCGAAGCCGGCCTTGGCCGCCACTTCGGCGATGCCGGCGGCCATCATCCCGGATCCGGCGATGCCTATCTGCTTGATCTTGGTGTCGTTCACGTCATCCTCCTACGTAGGTGCCGGGTGCGGCGGCGAGGGGGGGGTGGGTCGTTGTTGCCGATTGGGGGAGGGGGGCGCTGGTCGCCGGCCCGGGCGCCGATCCAGGCCGTCCAGTCGGTCCACCACGTCCCCGGGTTCTCGGTGGACCCCGCCCGCCAGGCGTCGGGGTCGAGGGGCAGGTCGTCGTTGGTCCAGTGCACCCGCTTCGGTCCGGGCGGGTTGACGATGCCGGCGATGTGGCCGGCCGAGCTGAGGACGAAGCGGATGGGGGAGGGGAGCAGTCCGACGGTCGCGTACGACGACTTCCACGGGGTGATGTGGTCCTCGCTGGCGGCTAGGACGTAGATCTCCGACTCGATGTCGTCCAGGCTCAGACGGCGCCCGCCGATCGTCATCTGCCCCGTGGCCAGGCGGTTCTCCAGGTAGAAGCTGCGCAGGTAGGCGGAGTGGGTGGCGGCCGGGATGCGGGTGGCGTCGGCGTTCCAGGCGAGGATGTCGAAGGCGGGCGGGGTCTGGCCCATGAGCCAGTTGCCGGCCACGTAGTTCCAGATGAGGTCGTTCGGGCGGAGGGCGTCGAACGTGCCCGCCATCTCCGCCCCGTCGAGGTAGCCCCGCTCGGCCATCCCCGTCTCCAGCCGCTCGATGGTGTCGAGGTCGGTGAAGGCGGCCAAGGCTCCGGGCTGGCTGAAGTCGACCAAGGTGTTGAGCAGGGTCAGCGAGCGGACGGGCGGGAGGCCGCCGCCGCCGTCGCTCTCGGCGGCCTGGGCCTGCCAGGCGAGGAGCATCACGGCCAGGGTGCCGCCGACGCACAGGCCGGCCACGTTCACCTGGGGGACGCCGCAGATCGCGCGGACCACGTCGACGGCGGTGGCCAGGCCCCGGAGGAGGTAGTCGTCGATGGTGGTGGCGCTCATGGAGTGGTCGGCGTCGGGGTTGCGCCAGCTGATGGCGAAGGTGGTGTGGCCGTGGTCGACGGCCCACTCGACGAAGCTGCGGCCCGGGGCCAGGTCCATGACGTAGTACTTGTTGATCCAGGGCGGGCTGAGGAGCAGGGGGACCTCGTGGACGGTCTCCGTCCGGGGCGAGTACTGGATCAGCTCCATGAGGTCGTTGCGGAACACGACGTGGCCGGGCGTGGCGGCCAGGTTGACGCCCAGCTCGAACGACGAGACGTCGACCTGGCGGGGCCGGCCGTTGTTCGACGCCATGTCGTCGCGGAAGTTCTCCACGCCCCGCCGCAGGCTGGCGCCGTCGGTCTCGAACGCCTTGCGGATGACCTCCGGGTTCGACGCCGCGAAGTTGGTGGGGGCGAGGGCGTCGACGATCATGCCCACCGCGAAAGCCGCCTTCTGGGCCGTGCGCTCGTCGAGGTCGGCCGCCCCGCCCAGGTTGTGCATGAACTTCGACCAGGCCAGATAGGCCTGGCGCTGGCCGAAGAACCATGGGTTCTCGTCCCACGACGGGTCGCGGAAGCGCCGGTCCTTGGCGCCCGGTGTGAGGCTCGCGGGGCGGTGGTCGTCGCCGGTGACGACCGCCCGGTCGAGGGTGTCGGACGCGGCCGCGGCCAGGTCGGCGGAGAAGCCGGCCCAGGCGTCGAGGGCCTTCTCCGGGTTGCGGGCGATCTCCTGGCCCAGCTCGGCCAGGGCCAGTCCGAAGGAGACGGGGTCGGCGCTCATGAGGGGAACTCCTCGTAGTAGCGGTAGACGATGTCGGCCACGCAGCCGGGCTTGGCCTGCCCCTCCACCTCGAACAGCAGGCGGAAGGTGGTCTGCAACCCGCCCGGCACCGGCTCCACCGACGCCAGGGTGACCTCGGCCCGCACGTTCGATCCCACCGGCACCGGCGAGGGGTAGCGCACCCGGTTCGACCCGTAGTTGAGGACGAGGCCGGCGCCGTCGACGGTGAGCACCTCGTCGAGGAAGAGGGTGGAGAGGGAGAGGGTGAGGTAGCCGTAGACGATCGTCCCCCCGAAGGGGCCGGCCGCGGCCCGTTCGGCGTCGATGTGGATCCACTGCTCGTCGCCCGTCAGGCGGGCGAAGGTGTCGACCTCGGCCTGGGTGACGGTCCGCCACGAGCTGTGACCGAGGACCTCGCCCACGCGGGCGGCCAGGTCGGACATCGGGATCAGGGTCGGGTGGGCCAGAGGGGGGTTGGCGATGAGCTTGCTCCCTTGATCGAGTCGGACGGCGTTGTCCGTGCTCTCCTTCGTCCTGCGTGCTCGTCCGGTGCGCCTGACTGACTGGCAGTTGCCGCTGGCTCCGGGGCCAGGTCACGGCCGTGGTGGCCGGGGTGGCGGGACCCGCCGGGTGGCTTCGATCCCTTGCGACCCCATCCTCGTCCGGACGGGTTACGTGCCGGTTCCCTCAAAGAGAAGGCTGGGTGGCGAGCGTGTGAAGATCGCCGGAAAGGTGTCCTGCCGCCGGCCTCGGTACGCCGGGCGAACGCCTCACTCCGGTCTACCGATCTGACCGGTTGCGTGTCAAACCTACCCCGAATCAGCGTTTGAAACCGAGCAGGTGCGTGGTAAAGTACGCACAGCAACGGAAGGAGGCCTCCCAATGGCCACCGCACTCGAAGCCACCACGGCTATCCAGGACAAGATGTTCTCCGCCATGCAGCTCGGCCAGAAGGCGATGCTCGAGGGCGTCAAGACCTGGGCCGACACGGTCGAGACCATCTACGCCAAGCTGCCCGACCTCATGACGGCCGAGCCCATGAAGCCGACGCAGGCGTTCGCCACGACCATCGCCTTCACCGAGAAGGTCATGGCCAGCCAGCAGGACTTCACGGCCAAGCTGTTCGAGGCCATGCTGCCCGTGGCCAAGGCGGCCGCCACCCCGCCCAAGCCCAAGGCCTGACCGGGGGCGGCATCCCCGTCGGGATGTCCCAAGTTGTCATGTCCCAGTAGATGTCCCAGTGGGTGCCACAGTCGACGCGGTGAGCGACGACCCGTGGGCCACGCAGCGGGAGGCGTTCGGCTCGTTCCTTCGGGCCCAACGGCGGCTCTCGAACCTCTCGCTGCGGGAGATGGCGGAGCGGACCAAGGTGTCCAACGCCTACCTGAGCCAGATCGAGCGGGGCCTGCACGCGCCGTCGGTGCGGGTGCTGCGCTCGATCGCCAAGGCCCTCGATCTGTCGGCCGAGGCGATGATGGCCCAGGCCGGGTTGTTCGAGGACGACGACGCCGGCGCGGCCGACCCGGGCGATCCGGGCGGCGGCGCCCCGTCGTCGGCGGCCGGTACCCGTACCGGACCGGTACCGAGGCCGCCATCCGCCAGGACCCCAAGCTGACGTCGGACCAAAAGGAGGCGTTGCTCTCTGTCTACCGGAGCTACCTGGCCAACAACCGCGGTGGCTGACCCGGAAGCAGAGCCGGCGGCCGTCGCCGCCGACGTGCTCGGTCCCGAGGCGGGACTGCTGGCCGGCCTCGAGCCGGACGGCTTCGCCCGGGCCCTCGAGGAGGTCGGTGCCGCCCTGTGGCGGAACCCGTACCTGGCGTGGGCCCCCACCGGCCGGTACGCGGGCGCGGTGGCCGCCAGCGGATGGGCGGTGGCGGGTCGATCGTTCGGGCTGGCGGTGCCGGGCGTGGTCGAGCCCGAGCCCGGCGACCGGCGCTTCCGCGACCCGTCGTGGGAGTCCGACCCCCGGTTCTTCGCCCTCCGCCAGTGGTACCTGGCCTGGAGCCGCTACCTGTACGAGCTGGTCGACGCCGCCGGCCTGGACACCGCCACCACCGAGAAGGCCCGCTTCGCCATCGGCATCGTGGTCGACGCCATGGCTCCCACCAACTTCCTGTTGACCAACCCGGCCGCGCTGCGGCGGGCGATGGAGACGGGCGGGCGCTCGGTGCTGGCCGGTCTGGCGAACTTCCTCCGCGACGTGGAGACCAACGGCGGAAGGCCCCGGCAGGTCGACTCGTCGCCGCTTCCGGGTGGGGGAGAACCTGGCCGCCACGCCGGGGAAGGTCGTGTTCCGCAACGAGCTCATGGAGCTGATCCAGTACGCCCCGCAGACGAAGACGGTGCACGAGGTGCCGCTCCTGCTGAGCCCCCCGTGGATCAACAAGTACTACATCATGGACCTGGCGCCGGGCCGCAGCTTCGCCGAGTATGCGGTCGCCCAGGGCCACACCGTCTTCGCCATCAGCTACCGCAATCCGGACGCGTCGATGGCCGGCGTCGCCCTCGACGACTACCTGCTGCGGGGCCCCTACGACGCCCTCGACGTGATCGCCGACATCACCGGCGCCGACTCGGTCAACGTGGTCGGGCTGTGTCTCGGCGGCACGCTGACCACGATGCTGCTGGCCCACCTGGCGGGTGGCGGCCGGGGGGCTGGTCACCGGTCGGTCGGGGTCCGCACGGCGACGCTGCTGAACACGCTGGTCGACTTCTCCGAGCCGGGCCCGATGGGGCAGTTCCTCGACAAGGCGTCGGTGGCGCGGCTGAGCGCCCAGATGCTGGAGCGGGGGTACCTGGAGGCCTCGGAGATGTCGACGATGTTCGACCTGCTGCGGCCCCGGGACCTGATCTGGAACTACGTGGAGAGCGGATGGCTGATGGGGGAGCCGCCGCCCGCCTTCGACATCCTGGCCTGGAACGCCGACGGCACCCGGATGCCGGCCGAGATGCACTCGTTCTACCTGCGCTGTTGCTACGTCGAGAACCAACTGGCGAAGGGTGAGATGACGCTGGCCGGCACCCGCCTCGACCTGGCCAAGGTGACGGCCGACGCCTACGTGCTGTCGGCGCGGGAGGACCACATCGCCCCCTGGAAGTCGGCCTGTGCGACCACCGGGCTGCTCGGGGGCGAGGCCCGGTTCGTGCTCACGTCGTCGGGACACGTGGCCGGCATCGTCAACCCGACCACCTCCGGGCGGCGTCGGTACTGGACCAACCCGGCTGAGCCGCTGCCGTCGGCCGGCGGTCCCGAGGCGTGGCTGGCGGGAGCCGAGGAGCACCCCGGCTCGTGGTGGGTGGACTGGGCGAAATGGATCGAGACCCGTTCCGGTGGCCGCCGCCCGCCGCCGGCCATGGGGAGCGCCGACCATCCCCCGTCGGACGACGCCCCCGGCACGTACGTGCACGAGGCCTAGGCGGTCGCGGTCGGCGAGCGTCGGCCCTACGCGGGCTCGGTGGCCGGGTCGTGGGCGGCGGCCTCGTCGTGGGCGTCGGCCTCGGCCTCGGCGATCACGGCGAGGATCTCGTCGCCGTAGAGCTCGAGCTTGGTGGGGCCGATGCCGGGGAGGGTCCGCAGGGTCACCAGGCTGGTGGGGCGGGCGACGGCGATGCCCCGCAGGTACTTGTCGCTGAGGACGATGTAGGGCGGGACGCCGTCGGCGCGGGCCCGCTCCGTCCGCCACGTGCGGAGCGCGGCCTCGGTGGACTCGGCGTCGGCGGGGAGGGGGGCGAGGACGGGGGCGTCTCGGGGGACGCGGCCGGTGGCGGCGGTCGCGGCGGTCGCGGCGGTCGCCGGGTCAGGTCGGCGGGCGGTGCGGCTCCGGTCGTGGGACGCGGTGCCGTCGAGCTCGGCCAGGAACGGGGACGGGCGGGAGGCGTCGCCCAGGAGGGTGACTCGGTGCCGGCCCCGGGTGATGGCCACGTGGAGGACCCGACGCTCCTCCTCCACGTCCTCGGCCAGGCGGTGGGGCATGAGGCCGGCGGTGGCGCCGAAGACGACGACCCGGTCCCACTCCCGGCCCTTCACCCGGTGGATCGTCGACAACGTCACCCCGCCGGGCGTGGCCTCCCGCCGGAGCACCCCCCGCAGCCACGGCTCGAAGGAGGCCGCGTCGGGGTGGAGGGCGGCCACCTGGGCCAGGGCTTCGAGGTCGTCGAGGTGGCTCGACCCGCCCTCGCCGGCCCGGGACGAGTCGAGCATGCCCATGGCGCCGCCTAGGCCGATCTCGTCGCGGATCACGGCCAGGGCGGTGGCGGTGGTGCCGGTGGCGACGGCCCGGGCCACCCGGCGGAGGTCGGCCGCCAGCTCCTCCACCTTGGTGCCGACCTTGACGTCGTCGATGCGGGTCGACATCGCCGCCAGCCGGTCGATCGACAGCCGCCCCCGCAACCATTTTGGGAACCACTGGGGGAAGCCCCGGGACGGCCGCCGGTAGACCTCGACCACGTCGGCCCCGTCGATGTTCTCCGGGTCGGCGCCGATGCGGAGGTAGGCGAGGGCGGCCCGCACGCCGGTGCGGTCGAGGACGCTGGGACGGAGGGCGGAGTCGACGGCCGCGCCCGCCTCGACCAGGGCCACCTGGGGGGCGAGGAGCAGGGAGTTGACCCGGGCCAGGACGGCGATGTGGGCGCTTTCGACGCCCGGCTCGGCCAGCCAGGCGGTGACGGTCTGGGCGACGGCCTCGCCCCCGGCGTCGGGGGCGTGAAGGCGGACAGTGAGGGCGCTCTCGGTCGGGTCGGCGTCGGGTCCGGGGCGGATCTGCTTGGCCACCCGCCGGTCGTTGTAGGAGAGGAGGTGGCGGGCGGCGCCGACCACCTCCACCGGGCAGCGGTAGTTGACCTCCAGGGGGTGGTCGGCCGCGGCCGGGAAGAGGCGGTCGAAGTGGACCAGGAAGTCGGGGTCGGCGCCGGCGTGGCCGTAGATCACCTGGTCGTCGTCGCCCACGCCGAACACGTCGAGGGCGGGCGTGGCCAGCAGCCGCAGGAGCAGGACGTGGGCCGGCGTGAGGTCCTGGAACTCGTCGACCAGGAGGTGGCGGCACCCGGCCTGGGCCCGGCGCCGGAACTCGCCGTTGCCGAGGAGCAGCTCGATGGCGCCGTAGACCTGCTCGTCGAAGTCGACCGCGCCCCGGGCGTGCAACTCGTGGCGGAAGGGCTCGTAGGCCTCGGCCAGGCCGGGGACGTCGTCGCGGGAGTCCTCCACCGCCGCCGGGTCGCGCAGACCGAGGCGGATCAGGGAGAGGCCGTCGAGGTAGGGACCGATGGGATCGGTGTTGACCTGCCGCTTCGGCCGGGGGACGAGGCTGGCGACGATGTCGCGGAGGTCGCGCTCCTCGAGCACGGCGGGGGGACGGCCCCTCGCCTCGGTGAGCAGGGCCAGGCCGAGGGCGTTGAGGGTGCGGACCCGGGGCCGGAACGACCGGCACCGCTCCTCCATCTCCTCCCGGGCCTTCTTGTTGTAGGCGACGGCGAGGACGGTCTCGGTCTCGAAGCCCCGGTCGACCACCAGGTGGCGGAGGCGCTCGGTGAGCACCCGGGTCTTGCCCGAGCCGGCGGGCGCGATCACCCGCGCCGGACCGGCGCCGTGGGCCACGGCCGCCAACTGGTCGGGGGCGAGGACGGCGTTCGGGGCGACGGCGGGGGGCGCGGCGGTGAGTCGGCCGAGGGCGATCGACTCCACGTGGACGATGGCGGCGCCGTCGTCGGTGGAGACGGGACCGCGGGGTCCGCCGTCGACCCACGCCGGGGTCCCGTCGGGAAGGACGACGTCGCCTTGGGTTTCGGCGGGGCGGGCGCCCAGGCGCTCGGCTTTGCGGGCCCACCACCAAACGGGATCGCCGGCGGCGCGGGCGTCGTAGTTGTTGGCCCACACAAGGAAGTGCAGCCGGTCGAGGTGGGCCTCGAAGCCGGGGCCGAGGGTCCACGGCTCCACCGCCCACGACTCGGGCTCCCGGAACTCGGCCGGGTCGACGGCGAGCGCCACCACCACCGGCCGGCGGCGAGCCCACGCCTCGTGCAGCTCGGCCACGACCGGGCCGGGATCGGCGACGGCCGCCTCGTCGACAACCACCACCATCGCCCCCGCCCACGCCGCCGGAATCTCCCCGTCGGCCATCACCACCACGCCCCGTCCGAGGGCCATCGGTCCGGGAGCGCTCACCCCGCCGACCCTACGCAACCCCAACGACATCTTCGGATGCCGTCCCCCTGCACCCGGCGGACCTCCCGGCCAACCGGCCAACCGGCCAACCGGCACCGGCTCCCACCCGGCCCCACCCACCTTCGATCCACCTCCCGACGGCTCACCGACTCCATCGCCCCACCGACCCTTCCCGCCGAACGACTGGCCCTCACCATCGGCTCACCCGCTGACGCGGACGGCTATTGACCTATGCGAGGACAATCTGACGCGCGACGTTCGGCCTGCAAGGCCACCACCAGATGCCTCGTGTGCGGGCGCGTTTCAACGTCCCTGCGCCTCCATGCGATGCGTCTGGTTCTCGTCGAACAGGTGGAGGGTCATCTGCCGCCCCCTCCGTTCATGGCGGGGGCGGGGGTCGGGGTTTGTGGCGGAGGCGGTTGTGGAAGGCGCAGGCCAGGCGGCCGTTCTCGTCGATGGTGAGGCCGCCCACGGACCACGGCTCGACGTGGTCGACCTCGCAGTCCTCGACGGTGGCGTCGCACAGGGGGTGGAAGCACTCGCGGTCCCTGACTTCGACCGACCGGCGGGTGGCACCGGTGAAGATGCGCCGCCGGGGGGAGACGTTCATGACCCGGTCGGCGCCGTCGAAGACGACCCGCTCCACCCACGCCTCGTCCAGCCAGCGCACCAAGCGAACCCGGGCTCACCACCCGGCCGCTGGCCAGCTCGCAGATCCGTCCCTTGAACGTCTCGTAGCCCACCAGCACGGTGAACAGCGGCTCGGGCAGGCGGGAGCCGGCAGGCATCGCCATCGCCTTGCGGGCCATCTCCACCAGGGCGTCGGCTCGTCGTTGGGCGGGGTGCGGCCAAGGTCGGCCCCGCACACCCCCTCTCCCACCCGGGACTTGGCCTCGGCCCAGTCGGCGGCGAACAGCTCCTCTTCGATCGACTTCAGGGCCCGGCTCACGATGTCGCCCGAGATGGGGTCGAGGACGCCGTCGAGGAACCAGCTCCCCTCGAAGCCGCACGACAGGTGCACCCGCCGGGCCCGGTGCTGAGCAGCAGCTTTGTCCTCCACACCGTCGGGATCGGCGTGCTGGGACCAGTAGTGCAGCGCCCGCAGGAAGTGGCGGTGGGCAAGCGCCTTGGCCTGGCCGACCAGCATCTCCTCGTCCCGGGCGAAGCACTCCGCGGTGGCGTCGCTGCGGGCCTCGGCCAGGTGGCTGACCTGGGCCTGGCCGATGTCGCCCGCCAGCCACGCCGCCTCCGTGGCCGGCATCGACCGCAGGCAACGACCAAGCCGTACCCGGCGCCGGGCCGTCGACAGGGGCAGGCCGCACTTGACCGCCACCCACGCGGCCGAGGAACGGGCCCCGTCGGCGGCCCAGGAGCCGCCGGCGTCGTAGGCGGCCGTGGCCCGGGTCAGCGCCGCCTGCAGCCGGGCCGCCTCCCGGTGCAGGGCCACGATGCTCTCGCCGTCGGCCAGCGTCGACGGATCGGCCGCGCACAGCGCGTCGATCGCCGTCGTCAGATCGCGAACCACGTCCATTGGCACCTCGAACGACGAGGGCATGACCAAGGGGGAAGTACCCCCTACCCTACACGAACATATGTTCGCAATGCAAGCGCTCTACGAAATTCTGTATCCGGCTGGACCACTTAGTGACTGGCCCCGGGGAACACCGAAGGTGTCGGGGCCGATGCGCGGCCGAGCAGGGGGACGACGGCCTTGGCCCGAGAGCCTCGATCTCGACCTCGATCTCCGCCGACCTTGTCGGGCTGAGATCCTCGAGCCGAGTTTCGGTCTCGGCGAACGAGCCGCCCCTCCTCAGTTGCTCGGCCTGGCTCGGCTGCTGCCCGCCCCCGCCGGCCCGCTCGGCTCGCGGAACGCGCCGAGCACCGCGGCGTCCAGCACGCCCGAATGGGCTTCATCGTGATCGCCGACACACCCCCGCCGACTTCGACAGGTTCAAATCTCGATATGTGCAGGTGCGAGCGTTTCGTAGCTGGCGCCGGTACGCTCCGAGTGTGACGTCTCCGGTCGCCAACGCCGAACGGCTCGAAGAGATCCTGGGCATGTTGCGGGACCGGGGCGGGCGGGTCACGACGTCCCGGCGGGCGATCATCAGCTCCCTCCTCCGCTCCGGCGGCCACGTCACGGCCGACGAGCTCACGGCCGAGATCCAGGCCAACTTCCCCGACATCCACCTGTCGACGATCTACCGGTGCCTGGAGACGCTCCAGGAGCTGGGCGTGATCGACCACGTCCACCTCGGCCACGGGCGGGCCGTCTACCACCTGGCCGACGAGGCCCACCAGCACCTGGTGTGCGAGGTGTGCAGCGCGGTGGTGGAGGTGCCCGACGAGGTGTTCGCCGACCTCTCCGCCCATCTCCGCTCCCAGTACGGGTTCGCCATCCGGCCCCGCCACTTCGCCGTTCTCGGCCGCTGCGCCTCCTGCCTCCCCGTCTGAGCCCCGCCGGACCGGCCCGCCAGACCGCCCGGGCGGTCCTGCTGAACCTGCCGGGGCGGCCAGCACCGCCGGCCCGTCCGTCTGAGTCAGCCGGACCCGATCAGCACCGGGCCCGTACCCACCCAGAGCCTCGTTGCCGCCACGGCGCTACTGCGACCACCTAGCAACGAGCGGCTGGAGGCGTTAGCATCCAGATCGACGTCGGCTCCGAAGAGGTAAACAAGCATGCACATTCCCGACGGGTTCATCAACACCGGCGTCTCAGTGGGCGCGGGGGTGGTAGCGGTCGGCGCCCTCTCCGTGTGCGTCCGCAAGACGGCCGAGGTCATGGAGGAGAAGCAGGCCCCCATGGCCGGGCTGGTGGCGGCGTTCATCTTCGCCGTCCAGATGCTCAACTTCCCCGTCGCCAGCGGCACCAGCGGCCATCTCCTCGGCGGAGTCCTCGCCGCCGTCCTCGTCGGACCATGGGCCGGAGCGGTGTGCGTGGCCGTCGTCCTCCTCGTCCAGGCCCTCCTCTTCGCCGACGGGGGGCTCTCCGCCCTCGGCCTCAACATCGTCAACATGGCCCTCGTCACCGCCTTCGGCGGGTACGCGGTCTACGCCGGCGGCCGCAAAGTGCTGCCCAAGAGCCGGATGGGCGTGATGGTCGCGTCCGGCGTGGCTGCGTGCCTCGGCGTGGTGCTGGCGGCGGCCGCCTTCACCGTCGAGTACGCCTTGGGCGGACAGGGCGGGGCGTCGATCAACACCGTGGCCACGGCCATGATGGGCACCCACCTGCTCATCGGCATCGGCGAGGGGCTGATCACCGCCCTCACGATCGGCGCCGTGATCGCGGTGCGCCCCGACCTGGTGTGGGGTGCGACCGACCTCGTGCCCAAGCTCGAACTGCGCACCCCGGCCCCGGCCCCGGCCCCGACGCCGTGAGCAGGGTCAAGCTCTCCCTCTTCGTCGGCGCGGGACTGGTGGTGGCCCTCCTGCTCGCCTTCTTCGTCAGCCCCCAGGCATCAAGCAAGCCCGACGGACTGGAGAAGGTCGCCATCGACCAGGGCTTCATCGACGCGGCCGACGACCACGACCTCGCCGACGGACCGCTGGCCGACTACGGCGTCGAGGGCGTCGATGACGAGGGTCTGAGCACCGGCCTGGCCGGGGTCATCGGCGTGGCCGTGACGTTCGCCTTCGGCTTCGGACTGTTCGCCCTCGTGCGCCGGAAGTCCCAAACCGCCGACATCGCCACGACCGCCGACACACACACCTCCCCCTGACGTGGCCGGCGGCCACAGTCACGTCCACAGCCTGTTCGTCCACGCCGACAGCCACGTCCACCGGCTGCGCCCGCAGTGCAAGGTGGCGGCGGCCATCCTCTTCGTCCTGGTGGTGGTGGCGACGCCCCGGGAGACGTTCTGGGCCTACGGCGCCTACGCCGCGGTGCTGGCCGTCGTCGCCCGCCAGGCCCACGTTCCCCTCCGACTGCTGCTCCGCCGCCTCACCATCGAGCTGCCGTTCGTGGCCTTCGCCTTCTTCCTGCCCATCGTCGGGCAGGGGGAGCGGGTCGACGTGTGGGGCCTATCCCTGTCGGTCGCCGGCCTGTGGGGGGCGTGGAACATCCTGGTCAAGGGGACGCTCGGCGTCGCCACCACCGTCATCCTGGCCGCCAGCACCCCCATCCCCGAGCTGCTGCAGGGGCTCGACCGGCTGCGGGTGCCCAAGGCGTTCACGTCGGTGGCCGGGTTCATGGTCCGCTACCTCGACGTGATCACCGAGGAGATGCGGCGGATGAAGATCGCCCGCCTGTCCCGGGGCTACGACCCCCGGTGGATCTGGCAGGCCAAGGCCCTCGCCTCGTCGATGGGATCGCTGTTCATCCGGGCCTACGAGCGGGGGGAACGGGTGCACCTGGCCATGGTGTCGAGGGGCTACTCGGGGACGATGCCGATCGTGGGCCAGGCCGACGCCCCCACGCTCGACTGGCTGACGGCCATGTCGCTGCCGGCGATGGCGACCGTGATCGCGGTCGCGGCCTGGGTCACCCACGCATGACCGAGGCGACGGTGCCACCGACGCCGCAGCCACACCCGCAGCCGCAGCCACACCCGCAGCCGCAGCCGTTGCCGCCGGCGCTCGAGGTGCGCAACCTCGCCTTCGCCTATCCCGACGGGCGGCAGGCCCTCTTCGGCTGCGACCTCACCGTGCAGGCGGGGGAGCGGGTGGCGGTGCTCGGACCCAACGGGGCGGGCAAGACCACGCTCGTCCTCCACCTCAACGGGGTCCACACCGCGGGGGCGGGGGAGGTGATCGTCGGCGGGTTGCCGGTGGTGAAGGCCAACCTCCGCGAGATCCGGCGTCGGGTGGGCATCGTGTTCCAGGACCCGGACGACCAGCTGTTCATGCCCACCGTGGCCGACGACGTCGCCTTCGGACCGGCCAACATGGGTCTGCGGGGCGAGGACCTGGCCCTGCGGGTGAAGCAGGCGCTGACCGCGGTGGGGATGGAGGAGTTCGCCGACCGGGTGCCGCATCACCTCAGCTTCGGCCAGCGGCGGCGGGTGGCGGTGGCGACGGTGCTGGCCATGGAGCCGGAGATCCTCGTCCTCGACGAGCCGTCGTCGAACCTCGACCCGGCCGCCCGTCAGGAGCTGGCCGAGATCCTGGAGACGCTGCCCCTGACCGTGCTCATGGTCACCCACGACCTCCCCTACGCGCTCCAGCTCTGTCCCCGCGCCCTGGTGATGAACGACGGGGTCATCGTGGCCGACGGTCCGACGGGCGAGATCCTGGCCGACGCCGCCCTCATGGCCGCCAACCGCCTGTCCCTGCCCTTCGGCTTCGACCCGACGACCGTGCCTCACCCACCCCCGGGGGGATCGGCCACGTCGTAGCCGGCGGCGTCGATGGCGGCGCGGACCGCCTCGTCGGACGCCGCCCCTTCTACCCGCACCGTCCGGGCCGCGATGTCGACGGCCACCGACTCGACGCCAGGGACGGTCGACACCTCGGCCTCGATGGCGGACTGGCAGTGGCCGCACGAGATGGCGGGCACGTTATAGATGCGGACTGTGATGGTCACTGGTGGTCACTCCTTCCTTACCCCTCCCCAGGTGGGGTACCCTAGCACCATGAGGGAAGCGGACAAGAAGGCTCTGGTCAACCGGTTGCGCAGCGCCCGCGGGCACGTCGACGCCGTCCTCCGGATGGTCGAGGACGACACCTATTGCGTCGACGTGATGAAGCAGCTGTCGGCGGTGCAGGGGTCGTTGGAGGCGGCCAGCCGCACCGTGCTCCGCAACCACCTGGAGACGTGCGTGGCCGAAGCCATGCGGTCGGGGCGGACGACGGAGATCGTCGACGAGCTGATGCAGGCCCTCCGCTTCGACCGGATCACCACCGGCCCGGTGCGGGGCGAGGCGCCGGCGGACGGATGCCATTGACCACCACCGCCCCCACCTCGGCTCCCGCGCACGTCGAGCTCGACGTCGTCGGCATGACCTGCGGGTCGTGCGCGGCCCGGGTGGAGCGCGTCCTCGGACGCCAGGACGGGGTGGAGCAGGCGGGCGTGAACTTCGCCACCGGCCGGGCGACGGTCGATTTCGACCCGGCCGTGGTCGACGTCGAACGCCTGGCCGGGGCGGTGGCCCGGATCGGGTACCGCCTGGAGCCGGTCGCGCCCGCCACCGCCACCGCCGCCGGAGGCGAGCCGACCCAGGCCGGTCCCGCCGACCGTGACCTGGCCGACTGGCGGCGCCGAACGGTGGTGGCCTGGCCGCTCACGGTGGTGGTGCTGGCCCTGTCCATCACCCGGCCGGGCGCCGACTGGGCCCGGTGGACGGCCGCCGTCCTCACCGTCCCGGTGCAGTTCTGGGCCGGCTGGCCGTTCCTGCGGGGGGCGGTCGTCCGGGCCCGGGCGGGCACGGCCAACATGGACACCCTCGTCGCCATCGGCACCCTGTCCGCCTTCGGCCTGTCGCTGGCCGGACTCCTCTTCGGCGACCCCGGCGAGCACCCCGCCGGCCACGCCGCCTCCGCCCCGTTCGGCGACCACCTCCACTTCGACATGGCCGCCCTGATCGTGGCCTTCCTCGTCCTCGGCCGGTGGCTGGAGGCGAGGGCGAAGGGCCAGGCCACCCGGGCCATCACCGGGCTGGTCGAGCTCGGGGCCCACGAGGCGTCGCTCGTCGACACGGCCCATGCCGACGGCGAACACCGGGTGCCGGTGGCCAGGGTGCGGGTGGGCGACGTGGTGCGCGTCCGCCCCGGCGAGAAGGTGCCGGTCGACGGCGTGGTCGTGGAAGGGGCGTCGGCGGTCGACGAGTCGATGCTCACGGGCGAGTCGGTGCCCGTCGACAAGGGGCCGGGCGACACCGTGGCCGGCGCCACCGTCAACCGCCAGGGAGTGCTCACCGTGCGGGCCACCGCCGTCGGGGCCGACACCGCCCTGGCGCGAATCGTGCGCCTGGTGGGCGAGGCCCAGGGGTCGAAGGCGCCGGTGCAGCGGCTGGCCGACCGGGTGGCGGGCGTGTTCGTCCCCATCGTCCTGGCCGTGGCCGCGGTCACCTTCGCCACGTGGGCCCTCGCCGCGGATCGTCCCCTCGACGGGCTCCTCGCCGCCATCGCCGTCCTCATCGTGGCCTGCCCGTGCGCCCTCGGCCTGGCCACGCCCATGGCGATCATGGTCGGCACCGGCCGGGGGGCGTCGCTCGGCGTCCTCATCAAGGGGGGCGAGGTGCTCGAGCGGTCGCGGAGCGTCGACACTGTCGTGTTCGACAAGACCGGCACCCTCACCGTGGGCGAGATGTCGGTCACCGACGTAGTCGGGGATGCCGAGGTGCTGGCCCGGGCCGCGGCCGCCGAGGTGGGGTCCGAGCACCCCGTCGGACGGGCGGTGGTGGCGGGCGCCCGGCAGCGCGGGCTCGCCGTCGCGGTGGTCGATGCCACCGCCTTCGAGGCCGTCGCCGGCCAGGGGGTGCGGGCCGACGTCGACGGGGCCACGGTGGTGGTCGGCAACCGGCGGTTCGTGCACCCATCGCCCGAGTTGGAGGCGGAGGCGGACCGGCTGGAGGCCGAGGGGCGCACCGTCGTCTTCGTCGGTTGGGACGGACGGGCCCGCGGGCTCCTCGCCCTGGCCGACACGGTGCGGCCCGGCGCCCGGGAGGCGGTCGCCGAGCTGGCAGTCATGGGCATCGAGGTGGCGCTGGTCAGCGGCGACAACCTCCGCACCGCCGCCGCCATCGCCGCCGACGTCGGCATCGGGCGGGTCATGGCCGGAGTCCTGCCCGCGGGCAAGGCCGACGAGATCGCCCGCCTCCAGGCCGAGGGACGGGTGGTGGCCATGGTGGGGGACGGGGTGAACGACGCCCCCGCTCTCGCTCGGGCCGACCTCGGCATCGCCATCGGGACGGGCACCGACGTGGCCATCGAGACGTCGGCCATCACCCTCCTCTCGTCCGACCTGGCCGGGGTGGCCACCGCCATCCGCCTGTCGCGAACCACCTACGCCACCATCCTGCAGAACCTGGGCTGGGCCTTCGGCTACAACCTCGTCGCCATCCCCCTGGCCGCGTTGGGGCTGCTCACGCCGGTGGTGGCGGGCGCGGCCATGGGCCTGTCGAGCGTGTCGGTGGTGGCCAACAGCCTCCGCCTCTACCGCTTCGGCCGGAAGCCGATTCCCCCGCAGTAACCTCTTGACGTCTGAGCATATGTTCAGATAAAGACAAGAGGGTGTCCATGGAACCGGCGACCCACAACTCGACGAGTGCCAGGTACGGGTCGTCGACCCCGAGCGGGTCGAGGCCGTGCAGCGGGCCCTGCCGGCGGCGGGGTCGATCACGTCGGTGGCCGAGGTCTTCGCCCTCCTGGGCGACGAGAACCGCCTCCGCCTCCTCCTGGGCCTGCTGGAAGCGGGCGAGCTGTGCGTGTGCGACCTGGCCGCCGCCGCCGGGCTGGGGGAGTCGGCCACCAGCCACGCCCTCCGCCTGCTGCGGGCCCACCGGGTGGTGAAGGTGCGCCGGGCCGGTCGCCGGGCCTACTACTCCCTCACCGACGGCCACGTGCGCCTGCTCCTCGACGTGGCCGTCGAGCACGAACGCGACGACCGTGGCTGACACACCAACCCCTGGGCCGGACGGGCACGCCCACGACCACCCCCGCGACGATGCCCACCCCCGCGACGACGCCCCCACCCGCTCCGCCCGCCGGGAGCGGCGGCTCCTCATCGTCCTCGTGCTCAACCTCGTCATCGTGGTGGCCCAGGCGGCGGTCGGCGTGGTGGCCCACTCCTTGGGACTGGTGGCCGACGCCGGCCACAGCCTCACCGACGTGGCCGCGGTGGCGGTGTCGCTCTACGCCGTGCGCCTGGCCCGACGGCCGGCCACCGCCCGCCGCTCCTACGGCTTCCACCGCTCCACCGTGCTCGCGGCCCAGGCCAACGCGGCCGCCCTCATCGCCGTCTCCGGCCTCATCGGCTACTTCGGCGTGCGGGGCCTGCTCCACCCCCCGGACGTCGAGGGCGGATGGGTGCTGGTGGCCGCGGTCGTGTCGGCCGTCGTCAACGGCGCCGCCGCCTGGATGCTCGGCCACGGCCACCACCACGACCTCAACATGCGGTCGGCCGCCCTCCACATGGTCGGCGACGCGGCCACGTCGGCCAGCGTGGCCCTGACCGCGGTCGTGATCCTCGTCACCGGCGGGTTCCACTGGCTCGACCCGGCCGTGTCCCTCGTCATCGCCGCCCTCATCGCCTTCCAGGCGGTGCGCCTGGTGGGGGAGACCACCGACATGCTCCTCGAGTCCACCCCGCCCGGCCTGGTGGTGGCCGACCTGGTCGACGCCATCGTCGGCCTGGGCTCGGTCGACGACGTCCACGACGTGCACGCCTGGAGCCTGTCGCCCGACGTGCGGGCCATCTCCGCCCACCTGGTCCTGTCGGGCACGCCCTCGTTGGCCGAGGCCCAGGTGGTGGCCCAGGCGGCCAAAGTGGCCATCGCCGACCGCTTCTCCATCACCCACGCCACCTTCGAGCTCGAGTGCGAGCACTGCGTCGACCGCGACACCAACCCCTGCTGCCTGGGTGATCAGGGCCCGTACCAGCTGTCGATGGGTCCCGACGACCCGCCCGTCAAGGCACGGCCCGGGTCCGGCTGAGCTCTGCCGGTCACCGGGTTCCACTCGGGGCGTTCGATTGCGCTGGTTTCCGGATGGGTACGCAATCGACACAGGCCAAATGCCTCTGGACCGAGGCCCTCTATGTCCCGAGCATCTGGCCCGCCATGCCGAAAGTGGCGAGGAAGGATGTGACGCGATGGACGAAAAGAGTGTTCCCGGAGCCGCAGGTCAGGACGTTTCCTCCGCCGGCGAGAGCCAGGTCAGCTTTGGGAATGCGTGGCGTCCGGCGTGGCGGGACTTGGCTGCCTCCGACGAGATCAAAGCTCTCGAAGCCGATCTCGACGACGCCGAGCAGCGGATTCTGGCCGACCTCGCGTCCGATGCCACCGCCGTCGCCGTCACCCGGATGGTCGAGGCCGCCCCGGCCGTCCCGGTGCCCGCGGCGTCGCCGGCGCCCTTCGGTTTCCGGCCCGGCGTGGTCAGCCGGGTGTCCGAGGTGATCGACCAGTCCCTCACCCTGCCCCGGGGGCGGGGCGCGGCCCGGGTGGTGGGCGACCAGGCCCTCTTCGGCGTGTCGCTGACGGTGCAGCAGGCCAAGAACCTCCTCGACGCGTGGGTCGAGCTGATGGACAACGACGCCGACCCCGACGACGGGGCACCGCCGTCGCCCGAGGTGGTCGCCATCTCCGAGTTCCTCTTCACCCTGTTCGATCCGCTGGCCGAGAAGCTGTCCGAGCTGCCGTAACCCGATTCGCCCATACCGGCCCGGCGGAGGCCGCAACCTCTACACTCCGCCCGATGCCGGCGTTGCGGTCCCGTCCATGAACGCGGACCTGGCCCCGGCCGACGTCCTGCGCATGCTCGCCCGGTCGTCCGAGTTCCTCCCCCACTTCGCCCTGGTTCCCGCGGGGCCGTCGTCGGTGGCGCCGATGATCACCCTCGCCCTCGGGCCCGACCGGTCGTCCTGGTTTCCGGCGCTGGCCCAGGGCGAGGCGGCCGAGGGCCGCTTCGTCGCCCGGCTGACGGCCCACGTCGGGCTCAACCCGATGATCGAACCCGCCCACGGCCGGCGCGACTCCCGCCTGGTGCCCGCCTTCCGGGGCTGGTCGACGGTGGTCCTCACCGCCAGCCGGCTGGTGGGGATCTGTCCCCGGGGCGACGCCCTGTCGGGGCCGGTCGACTTCGCCCGGGGGACGATCGTGGCCTGGTCGTTCCCTCTCCGCCACGTGGACGCGGCCCGGGTGGTCGACGCCGGCGGCGCCCCGGTGGTGGCGGTGCGCTCCACCGACCGGCTGGTGGGTGGGCTCACGCTGGCGGCCGTGCACCGGATGGTCGAGGCCGGGTTGCAGCCGATCTCGCCCGAGGAGCTGGCCGCCACCCTCAACACCGCCACCCGCCGCCTTCCCGACGGCGCCCCGCGATCCGACGGCGCCCACCGGTCCGATGGGGCTCCCCGATCCGACGGCGCCCCCCGATCCGGCGGCGCCCCCCGATCCGATGGGGCTCCCCGATCCGATGGGGCTCCCAACCGGTGGAGCTGAACCGGCCCCGCCGCTCGCTGGCGGCGGACCTTCCCCGCGAGCTGCTGGCGGTCATCGGGCTGCTGTGCGTGGCCGGCCTGTTCACCGGCGTCCCCGTCCTCCAGGCCCTGCCCGACGCCTTCAAGCTCATCTCCGAGGGTGGTCTGTGGGACTCCTTCGGGCTGCTGGTGCTGGTCCTGCTGGCCGAGCTGGGGCTGTTCGCGGTGGCCTGCTTCCTGCTCGCCTGGCAGCTGAGCCAGGGCGATCCGGTGGCCCGGGTGGTGACGGTGGCGGTGAGCGGGAGCCTCGTCTTCGGCCTCCTGCTGGGCAACGGGCTCGACGACGGCTCGGCCACGGTCACCCTCCTGTGCTCGATCGCGGTCGTGGTGGCCCTCACCGTCCCGCCCCGGATCAAGGAGTTCTTCGCCGACCGGGCGCCGGGGCCGGCACCGACGCCGGTGGTGGCGGCCGAGGCCCTCCTGCTCCTGCTGTCGGCCATCCTCCTGGCCGTCGGGGTCGCCTACCTGCCGCTGATGTCGGTGAAGGGGAAGTTCGCCCTGGTCGGGCTGGGCATGATCGGGATCGCGGTGTCCGGATTCCGGGCCCGCCGCCGGCTGACGATGGGCGATCCCGGGGCCCGCACCCTGGTGTCGGGCCTGATGGCGGGGGCGGCGGTGGCGATCCTCCTGGGCGGCGACGGGTCGCTCACCGGCCCTTTGTTCATCCCTCTGGGACTGGCCCTCGCCATCGTGGGCCTGCTGTGGGTCCCCCAGGAGAGCCAGGCCCTGTTCAACGCGGGGCGGTCCCTGGACGTCGACGCGGCCGACGGCGACGGCTCCTTCGCCGACTACGCCGAGCCCGCTGCGATCCCGCCCGTCGGGTCCGGGTCGCCCTCGGTGCGGGTGACGTCGGCCCGCCTGCCCCTCCCGTCCTCCTTCGAGGTCGACGACGACTACCCCGAGCCGCCGCCGCCGCCCCCGGTGGCGGCACGGATCCCGACCCCACCCTTCGCCCCCGGCCCCGCCCCGTCGCCCTACGCCGCCGCCCCGGCCTACCCACCCCCGGCGCCGGTCGCCCCCCCGGCTCCGCCCCTGTCTGCGCCCTCGGTGGCGACCCGTCCCCCGGCCACGCCGCCGGGATGGTTGCTGGAGGCGCCGCCGGCCGACTTCTGGCCCCCCGAGCGGCGCCGGGCCGACCCCCGCCGCTACGAGATCATCCAGGTCGTCCCGTCAGGGACGGAGGAGCTCCAGGTGGCGCCCGACCTCGCCATCCGCTTCGACACCACTTCGTGGTTTCCCGTCCTCGAGGGGCGGGAGCAGGTGCGGGGCGCCTATCTGGTCTCGATGGCGATGTTCGACGACGGGTCCGCCAGCGCCGCCTTCCGGGGGACGTCGACCCTGCTGGTGACGTCGGCCCGGCTGGTGGGCGTGTGCGCCAAGGGAGAGAGCGGCGCCGGGCCCCTCGGGACGGGGACGGGACGGGTGGCGGTGTGGCGGGTCCTTCTCGACCAGATCGACTGGGTGCGGGTGGAGGGATCGGCCGAAGGTGGGCACATGGCCCTCAAGGGGTGGGACGCGGAGCGTCCCTGGGCCCTGCTGGCCAAGCCCCGGATGGCGGTGGAGGGCGCCTTCCGCCCGTCGCCCCTCGTCGACCTGGCCGAGTTGGTGAACCGGACCAAGCACACCGGCGCCTGACCCCCCTCGAACCGTTGGGGAGCCAGGCGCCCGGGCGTCAGGCGCGGCGACCGACCGCCGCCCGCGCTCAGCCGGCCAGCAGCTCGTCGAGGCGCTCGTAGCCCTCACGGACGCCGACGTCCATGCCGCTGGCCACGAAGGCGTCGCGGCTCTCGAACGAGTCGACGAGCGACGTCGACGTCAGCCGGCAGCGGCCGTCGCCCAGGTCCTCCAGCTGGATGCGCTCGAGGGCGACGGCGTCGGGCATGCCCTCGAAGGTGAAGGTCTGCACGATCACCTGCGCCGGGCGCACCTCGTGGAAGCAGCCCCGGAAGCCGTACTCCTCGCCGTCCTGGGTCATCACGTAGCGGTAGGAGCCGCCGGTGCGGCAGTCGTGGTGGTCGATCTTCGTCTCCATGCCCCGGGGCCCGTTCCACCGGGCGAAGAGCTCGGGGTCGGTGTGGGCCCGGAAGACCTTCTCCGGGGAGGCGTCGAAGTCGCGGGTGATGCGGACGAGGGGGACGTCGGGGTCGATGACGATCTCGGTCTCGTGGCCAAGAACGCGGTTGCTCGCGGTGTTCATCGGGGGGTTCCTTTCTCGGGGTGATGGTCGGGTCCGACGTCGTCCGGCATGTCCCGGAGGACGTCGTCGAGGCGGCGGAAGCGCTCCTCGGCCTGACGCCGGTAGCGCTCGATCCACTTGGTCATCAGGTCGAATACCTCCGCTTCGAGGTGCACCGGGCGGCGCTGGGCCTCCCGGGTCCGGCTCACCAGGCCGGCGTCCTCCAGCACCTTGAGGTGCTTGGACACGGCCTGGAGGGTCACGTCGTAGGGCTGGGCCAGCTGGTTGACGGTGGCGTCGCCGACGGCGAGCCTGGTCACCATGTCCCGCCGGATGGGATCGGCCAGCGCCGAGAACACCCGGGAGAGCGGATCCGCGGTCATGCCCCTCCTTCTTGTTCAACCGTTCGGTTGACCACAACCTACGCCTGTCCACACCCGGTTGTCAACCAAAAAGTTGAATACGAAGGACCGATGAATCCCCAGCCTTCCGTTCGTCGTTCTGCCAGGACCGGTCAGACCAGGAGGCGCCCCATGAGTGTGTTGGACAGGCAGTTCACGGCCACGCTGCAGAAAAGCCCCAACAAGGGGGGCTGGACCTACGTGGTCATGCCCGACTCGGCCGAGTTCTTCGGGACGCGGGGTCTGGTGAAGGTCAGCGGCACCATCGACGGCCACCCCTTCCGCAGCTCGTTCATGGCCCTCGGCGACGGCACCCACAAGTTGCCGGTCAAGGCCGAGGTGCGGGCCGTGCTGGCCAAGCAGGCAGGCGACAGTGTCACCGTCCGCCTCGAGCAGCGCCTCGACGACTGACGTCACGATCCGCGGGCCGGACGAATGAGGCCTTGCCGCGTCGGGCTCAGGGCGGCCAGGGCACCTCGGGGCGGCGCAGGACGAGCAGGGCTTGGTCGTGAGGCGGTAGCCACGTGTCGTACGGCACCCGGCGGACCTCGACGTAGCCAGGAAGGGGATAGGTCGCGACCACGTAGGCGGCGTCGTTGTCCCAGGCGAAGAGGTTGACCCACCACGGGCGGCCGGGCAGGGGATCGGGGACCTCGACGCCGTCCTGGTAGAGGCGCACGCCGTCCCACTGGGCGCCCCCGTCCAGCCGGTTGGGGTCGACCCCGGCCCGGACGGTGGCCTCGGCCAGCTCGAAGGTCGCTTCCTGGACCACGAGGAAGTCGTGGGTCCCCGCCACCGACACCACGCCCAGGACGGCGGTCACCGCCCACGCCGGCCACGTCGGCAGGCGCAGGCCGGCCACCGCCCAGACGGCCAGGGCCAGGGCCAGCGGGAGCAGGGGCAGGAGGTAGCGGTCGAGGGTGATGGTGAGGATGCCCCCGGGGAGGGGGTTCTGGAAGTGGAACGTCGGCGGCAACACCCCCACCGCCTGGCCCACCAGGACGGCGAACACCAGCCCCGCCCCGGCCCGGGCGCCCGACGAGACGTGGCGGCCTTCGCCACCCACAACCTCGCCCGTCTCCCCGAACCGCCGGCCGAGGGCGACGGCGACCACCACCGCCGCCAGACCCACGACCACCGTGACCACCACCCACAGCCACCGCCCCGTCACCGGCGGCCGTCCCCCCTGGAGGTCGCCCGGCCCGATGCCCCATTCGGCGACGTACTGGGGGACGTAGGGCATCAGCCGGTCGGCCAGCGCGAACCCGACGCCGCCGACGACCGCCACCGCCGCCAGCGGACCCGTCACCCACCACCCCCGCCGGGGGAACGACCGCACCAGGGCCGGGAGCCGTCCGAGGGCCGCCGCCGCCACCGGCACCACGAACAGCCCGCCGTAGACGACCATCACCGCCAGGAGCTGGGCCAGCAGCAGGGGCGTCCCCGAGCGCCACACCAGGCCCAGCTCCTCGGTCAACATCCCCTGGTAGGCGGGCACCCCGTGCACCAGCCGCAGCCACAGGAAGTAGCCGACCATCGTCGCCGCGGGCACCCCCGCCACCCGCACCAGCAGCCGCAGCCCGGCCCGGTCGAGGCGGGCCCGGCCCGTGACCGCCAGGAATCCGACCACCCCGGCCGGGATCAGCGCCCCCTGCTGGCGGAAGAGGAACGCAGCGGCCGCCACCGCCGATCCGGCCAGCACCCACCGGGTCACCTCCCGCTCGCCACACAGGCCCCGGACGTAGAGGAGGGTGGCCGTCAGCAGCAGGCCGGCGAAGCCGGCGTCGCTCATGAAGCTGTTCGACAGGGCGTAGGCCAGGGGATGGAACAGCCAGGCGGCGGCGGCCACCGCCGACCACCGGCGGCTGGCCCCGAGGGTGCGGCACAGCCCGTAGAGGGCGACCGCCCCGAGGGCGGCCAGCAGCACCGTCGACAAGCGCAGGGTCACGTAGCTGAAGCCGACCACCGACGTCAGCGCCGCCCCCCACAGGGCCTGGAGGACGAGGGTGGCGACGGTGGCGTCGAGGATGTGGAAGCCGTCGCCGTGGATGAACCGCTCCACCGTGCGGGCGTAGGCCCAGTCGTCGCCGACGGGGACGTCGACCCGGGGCAGGAGGGCGATCGTCGCCCCGTAGGCCGCCACCACCGCCGCCACCGGCCCGAAGCGGACCAGCCGTGACGGGGGACTCAAGCCGACGAGCCGGCTTCGAGCAGGTCGTCGTCCGATTCGCCCGCGCCCGCGCCCGATGCGCCGGATGCGCCCGACGTGCCCGGTTCGACGTCCGATACCGGAGCCCGGTCGGGCGGGAGCGTCGCGCTCTTCCAGTCCACCCGTTGCTTGCGCCCGAGCGTCCGCAGGCGGAACCCGACGATGAGGACGCCCATGCGCAGGCCGAGGCGGAAGGCCTTCCCGAAGTCGCCCGTCACCGACGACAGGCCCACCCGGGGGAGGTAGTTCACCGGCACCTCCACCGTCCGCAACCCCGACGTGAGGCAGAGCAGCATCAGCTCGGGCCCGAAGTGCTCCGCCCCGACCGAGAACCGGTGCCGCACCCGCTCCACCGCTTCCCGCCGCAGCAGCCGGTAGGTGCAGCCCACGTCGCTCAGGTGGCTGGTGTTGAACAACACCTCGATCACCTTGGCCAGGGCCCAGTTGCCCCACTTGAGGCAGAACCCCATGTTGGCGCCCTGCCACAGCAGCTCCCGGGTGGTGCGGGTGCCGAAGACCACGTCGCAGTCGTCGCTGTAGACGAGCAGCTTGAAGATGTCGTCGGGCATGAAGGTGCCGTCCGGCTCGCACAGCACGATCAGGTCGCCGGTGGCCTCGGCCAGGCCCCGCCGGGTGGCGAATCCATATCCCTGGCGGGGCTCGTGCACTTCCCGGGCCGCGGTCTTGGCCACCTGCTCGTGGGTGCCGGGCTCGGCGTTGTTGTCGACGACGAGCACCTCGTCGACCACGCCGGTGGCGAAGAAGCCCTCGATTGTGCCGCGGATCGAGTCCTTCTCGGCGTAGGTCATCAGGACGACCGAAACGGTGCGGTCATGCCACATCTCGGGGGGACGCTAGCGCCCGCATGCCGGAAGGTGGTTGTGGGTACCCCGCCGGTGACGACGACCCGACCCACGAGGAGCTGTTTGATGGACTGCCTGGATCTGCTGATCGCCGACCACAACCGCTTCCGGGGCACGTTCGCCCGGTTCCGGGAGGCCCACGAGGCCGAGAACGTGGCCGAGATGTCGAGCCTCTTCAACCACCTGGCCCAGGATCTGGTCATCCACACCACGATCGAGGAGGAGGACTTCTACCCCGCCACCCACGATCTGTCCGAGGAGATCGGCGAGACCATCGACGAGGGCCTCCAGGAGCACCACGTCGGCGACGTCCTGGTGGAGGAGATGAAGGGCCTCACGCCGGGCGACGACGCCTGGGTGGCCAAGGGCATGGTCCTCATCGAGAGCGTCGAGCACCACATCGACGAGGAGGAGAAGGAGCTGTTCCCGCCGGTGCGGGGCGCCACCGAGGCCTCCTTCCGCGAGGAGCTGGGCCAGAAGATGGACGCCCGCCGGTCCCAGATGGGCTTTCCCACGGTCGACGAGCGGGAGCAGCTCAGCGTGGAGGAGCTCAAGGAGCTGGCCACCGAGCAGGAGATCGCCGGCCGCTCGACGATGAGCAAGCAGGAGCTGGCCGCCGCCGTCGACACCCGGTAGCCGGCCCCCGTCCCACCCTCCGAACTGGTGACACTTTCGGCCCCCAGAGGGGGCAAAAGTGTCACCAGTTCGGCTTTTCGGGGGGCCGGGTAGCACTCGGGCATGGCGAGAGCGATCTGGAGTGGGTCCATCAGCTTCGGGTTGGTCAGCGTGCCGGTGAAGGCCTACGCCGCGGTGCGCGACCACAACGTGCACTTCAACCAGCTGGAGAAGGGCACGGGCGCCCGCATCCGCTACCAGAAGGTGTCGGACAAGACGGGCAAGGAAGTCAGCGGTGACGACATCGAGTCGGGCTACGAGGTGTCGTCGGGCAAGTACGTCGTCGTCGACACCGAGGAGATCCAGGATCTTCGGCCCCGCACGACGAAGACCATCGACGTGTCCGACTTCGTCGACCTGGCCGAGATCGACCCCATCTACTACGAGCGCACGTACTGGCTGGCGCCCGCGGGCGACGCCGCCGAGCGCCCGTACCGGTTGCTCTTGGCGGCTATGGAGGCGGAGGGCAAGGCCGGCATCGGCTCAGTCGTCATGCGCACCAAGCAGTACCTGGCCGCCATCCGTCCCCTCGACGGCGCCCTGGCCATGTCGACCATGCGCTTCGCCGACGAGGTCGTCCCCCAGTCCGACATCGACGCCCTGCCCCGGAAGGGGACGAAGCCGGACGCCAAGCAACTCAAGCTGGCGTCGCAGATCATCGGCTCGCTCACCACCGACTGGGACCCCAAGCGCTACCACGACACCTACACCGAGGAGCTGAAGGACCTCATCTCGGCCAAGGCCAAGGGCAAGAAGATCACCGTCGAGGAGTCGGCCCCCGCCGAGGGCAAGGTGGTCGACCTCATGGAGGCGCTGGAGGCGAGCCTGGCCGCGGCCCGCAAGGGAGGCGGGCGCAAGCTGTCGGCGGAGGTGGCCAAGGCCGCCGAGAAGCTGGCCGAGGAGGCGGAGGAGGCGGCCGACGAGGACGAGGGGGGCGACTCGTCGAGCGGCGACGCTTCGGAAGCCTCGTCAGCCAAGAAGGCCCCCGCCAAGCAGACGGCGCCCAAGAAGCCGGCGGCCAAGAAGCCGGCGGCCAAAAAGGCGGCGGCCAAGAAGCCGGCCGCCACGAAGCCAGCCGTCAAGAAGCCGTCGGCCAAGAAGCCGGCCCGCAAGTCCGCCTGACGCCCGGGTTGGGCCCGGCGCTCTGGCGGCGGCCAAGAAGCCGGCCCGCAAGTCCGACTGTGCCCGGGTTGGGCCCGGCGCTCCGGCGGCGGCCAAGAAGCCGGCCCGCAAGTCCGACTGTGCCCGGGTTGGGCCGGCGCTCTGGCGGCGGCCGAGAATGCCGCCTGAACTAGGGCCGAGCTCATCTCTCCGGCGGGCGGCGAGGCGGTGTGGTTCGAGCCGGCCTTGGCCAATCCCCGCCGACTCCTCGTCTGGGGCGACCAGCGGCGGGATCGGCTCGCGGTACCGTCGCAGGTGTCGGTAGGGTCGGATGATGAGGGAGGGTGGCTTCGTGCACGAGATGTCGTTGTGTGAGGCGATCGCGTCCTCGGTCGCCAAGCTCGCCGACGGCGGCACCGTCACCAGCGTCTCCATCCGGGTCGGACATTTCCGCCAGGTCGTCCCCGACGCCCTCTCCTTCTGCTGGGAGATGCTCACCGAGGGCACCAACCTGGGCGGGAGCAAGCTCGTGATCGAGCAGGTCCCGGCCGTCATCGAGTGCGAGAAGTGCGGCGTCGAGACCACGCTCGACATGCCGATCCTCATGTGCGAGGCGTGCGGCAGCGACAAGGTCACCATGATCAGCGGTGAGGAGTTCCGGATCGACTCCTTCGATATCGAGGAGGACTGAATGGGCCGGTTCCACCGCCATTCCGACGGCACCACCCACGACCACGACCACGAGGACGCGCCCCTGGGGTCCTTCGACCCGGCCCACGACCACGACGGGCACGACCACGACCACAACGGCAACCACGACGGGGCCGCCGGTCACTCGCACGAGGGCGACCATGGGCACCCGCACGACCACGCCGAGGGGGCGAGGGACGTCGGCGACCACAGCGGCTACGCCGAGACGGGCCGGTCCCGGGTGGCGGTGCTGGAGGACATCCTGGGCGAGAACGACCGGGTGGCGGCCGAGAACGGTCAGGCCCTGGCCCAGGCCGGCGTGCGGGCGGTCAACCTCATGTCGTCGCCGGGCGCGGGCAAGACCTCGCTGCTGAAGAAGACCCTGGCCGCCCTCAGCCCCACGGTGCGGATCGGCATCCTTGAGGGCGACATCGCCACCAGCATCGACGCCGACCAGCTGGAGGGCTTCGGGGCCGAGATAGCCCTGGTCAACACCAGCAAGGGCTTCGGCGGCGAGTGCCACCTCGACGCGGTGATGGTCCGCTCCGGCCTGCGCCGGCTGCCCCTCGACGACATCGACCTGCTGGTGATCGAGAACGTCGGCAACCTGGTGTGCCCGGCCGAGTTCAAGGTGGGGGAGCACGCGGTGGCGATGGTCTACGCCGTCACCGAGGGCGAGGAGAAGCCGCTCAAGTACCCGGTGATGTTCCGGGCGGCCGACGTGGTGGTGGTCAACAAGATCGACCTCCTCCCCTACCTCGACTTCGACCTGCCCAAGTTCTTGGCCAACCTGCACGCGGTGAACCCGACGGCCCGGGTCATCCAGGCCAGCGCCAAGACGGGCGAGGGCCTCGACGAGTGGTGCCGCTGGCTTCTGGGCCAGACCGGCGACGTCACCGAGTCCCAACCCTGACGACCAGCCCCTTTCGTTAGAGGTCGTTCTCCTCGATGGCGCTCCTCGACCAGGGGGTTCGGGGCCGGGCCTGGGCCAGGCCGTCGACCTCGATGTCGGTGCGCTCGTTGTAGAAGCAGATGCGGCCCGCCACCGGCTCGCCGTCGCGCTCCACCTCGTCGGCGTCGTAGCTCCAGGCGATATCGACATGGGCTGGGTCGAGATGGGCCGGGTCGAGATGGGCTGGATCGGGGTGGGCGGAGTCGCCGAGCCGGGCTGACCAGTGGCGGGCGGTGCCCTTGTAGGCGCACTGGGTGACGGTGTCGCTGGCGACGAGGTGCTCGAGCCGGACGTCGCGGACGGGCAGGTAGTAGCGAACGGGCAGCCCCGTCTCGAACAGCGCCTTGGCGCCGGTGGACTGGGCCAGGAGATGCCCGTCGAGGGACACCGTGACCTGCCGGGACGTGGCAAATGTGTCGATGCGATGGTACGGGTCGCGGGGGTGGACGATCACCCGCTCGTCCTCCTCGAACCACTCGTCGAGGTCGCCCCACGGGACCGTCACGTACCCCTCCACCAGGGGCTCGGCCTGGCCGCCGCCGGACACGTCCTCCTGGGGGAAGGCGTAGTACGGCAACCGCCGGCTCTGGTGGACGAGCATGGCCCGCTCGCTGTTGACCACCATGGCCCCGTTCCTGGTTCCCCGGATCCGCCGGGGGACGGGCTCGACCAGGGTCACGTGCGCCGGCGGCTCGAAGTTCAGGATCCCCGCGGGCTGGTGTCCGAACGGTCCGTTTCCCATGGTGAGCGACATGCCCACCATGATGCCCTCAGGGCGTCAGTCTTCGTCCTGGGCCTTGCGAGCGGCCTCGACCGCCGCCTTCATCTGCTTGGCGTTCTCGGTGGGCGACGTGTCGGCCGCGGGCGGGGTGGGCACGTCGATGCCCCCGTCGTCGTCCTTCTTGACCACCTTGGTGACCGCGCTGGTGGCCTTGGACAGCGCCGCCTTCACCTTGCCCATGGCCCCGCCGCCGTCGTCGGCGGCCGCCGTCGTCGTCGCCCTCGCCCCCGCCGACAACGCTCTTGGCCTTCGCCACCAGCCCCTTCAACTTGCTCGAACCTCCGTCGTCTGCCATCCGTACCTCCTCTTTCCCATCGGACCGCGATCGGCCCCTACGTGCAGCATTCCCACCCAAGCCCGAGTCGAACGCACCATGACGGTCGGGCGTCGGGCCGGCACCAGGTCCGTTTGCTCCCGCGATCCCTCGCTCGAGGCGGCTGCACCTGGGTGGACCCGGCCGCC
Source organism: uncultured Acidimicrobiia bacterium (assembly GCA_963829165.1). Lineage (GTDB taxonomy): Bacteria > Actinomycetota > Acidimicrobiia > Acidimicrobiales > AC-14 > JAXDMK01. Next base: position 35,080 of record CAWHIC010000027.1, read on the forward strand.
CCACTTGAGCGCCGGTCCGCGCCACGGCGGTCGCTCCTCCCTCGGTGAACAACCAGGCTGGTCGCCCCTCACGGTGGTCGCTCCTCCGGTGGGTCCCAGATCCAGGCTCCGGGGCGACCGGCCAGGACCCAGCCCTGGTGGGTCTTGAGGTAGTGGTGGCGGTGACAGATCCGGGCCAGGTTGTCCAAGGTGGTGGGACCACCCTCAGCGAAGGCGAGGAGATGGTCGATCTCCAGGCGATCCCGCACGTCGCAGCCGGGGATCACGCACCTCGGGTCACGAGCCTCCAGGGCGGTGCGCAGGTGGGCGGGAATCGTCCGCCCGGCGTGGGCCACCGCCACCACGTCGACGCCCTTGGTCACCACCACCTTCAGCACCCCGTCGTTGGCCAAAGCTCGGGCGGTGGCCACGGGGATGGGCCCGATGCCGGGGATGTCGCACACCTCGCCCTCCTCGGTGTGGCCCCGCACCCAGGCCGCATGATCCACCCGCACCGCCACCGCGGCGGGGGGCCCGGCCTCCTCCCCCCGGGCCAACGCCACCAGGGCGTCGGCGGCATAGGCCTGGTAGGACTCCCGCCGACCCTCGCGCCGGGCCGATGCGAAGACCCGCCGCTGATGGGGCTCCAAGGCCGCCAGCACCCTGGCCCCGTCGTCGGGACACAGCCGGGCCTCCATGCGGAACGCCCCCTCGGCGTCGGTCCAGTGACGCAGGTAGCGGCTGTTCCTCACCTTCTCGTAGCCCTCCACCGCGGCCACGCCCTCGGCCCGCACCGCCCGGCACCGTTCCTGCAACGCCGGAAGCGACTCCGAAGCACGCCGCCGCCACCAGCTCCGCCTCCTTCTCCGGACGATCAGCAACCGTGGAGGCGATCTCGCTCACCTGGGCCAGGGACAGCTTCCCCGACCGCAGCGCCTCCTCGGTGGCCGGCAGTGACTCCAGCCGCCGGGCCGTCTCCAACGCCACCACCGCCGAGCGCACCGACGAACCGGACTGCTCGGCCACGAAGTGCGCCGCCGAGCGGTTGCCCGATCCCTGCCACGCCCGAGTGGCCTCCACCCGTCCCGCGGCCAGCGCCTTGCCCGCGGCGGCGAAACGTTCGATCTCGCCGAACAGGCGCAACGCCTCCACCGCCGCCGGTCCGTCCAGACAGCCAGGATCGAAACCCGACACCATCTCGCCCAACGACGACACGATCCCTACCAGTCCACCGCACTGCCACCCTTCCGACATGTTCCCATGCTATCGAACACACGTTCGGTTATCAAGCGACAGAACGGAAATTCTTTGCACAATCAGCGGCTCGGGACACCAGAACCTACGGGTCGGGACTACCAGCAGTCCCGGTAATGGGCGAAGTTTGACGCCGCCCGCGCTTGCCTCTGCCCGTCAGCAGTACGCCACTTCGTGCTGGCATCCCAACCGCTCGGACACCGGCTGATCCGGATTGCGTTTGGCACCTCGTGGTTTGGTTCGGCCGCGGCGAGTTGATCCAGCTGCGAGAAGGCCGAGGGGTGACACCACCGGGTCGGCGACGCCGGCGACGTTCCAGATCATGGCCGCTCTTGTCCTCCGACGGTCGTGCTCGACCGCCGGGCCCACGACGGGGCGGCCAAGTCCACAGCGAGGTCCTCATGCCAGCGTGGAGGGTGGAGGCGGCCGGCATGAGCGCCATCGCCCAGCCCACCAGGAGCACGGCGCCCCATCGGAGCCGCTGCACCTCGCCCGCCACCCGTCGCCGCGGGCGGGCTGTCCTGGGCCTCGTCGGGGACCGGCCATGATGGCGGGGGATGGATACCACCGACGCCACGACGCTCGGCGATCGCTATCAACTGCTCCGGATCGTGGGCCGGGGCGGGATGGGCGAGGTGTGGGCGGCGAGAGATCTCCGCTTGGGACGGGACGTGGCCGTCAAACGGCTCAGCGCCCACCTCGCCTCCGAGCCCGGCGTCCGGGAGCGCTTCGACGCCGAGGCGCGGGCCGCCGCCGGCCTCAACCATCCCAACGTGGTCGGGGTCTTCGACAGCGGGGAGCACGAGGGAATCCCCTTCCTGGTCATGGAGCTCCTCCCGGGACGAACCGTGGCCGACGAGGTCGCCGAGGGTCCGCTCGAACCGTCGAGAGCCCGGGCCATCGGCGTCCAGGTCCTGGCCGCCCTCGCCGCCTCCCACGCCGCCGGCATCCTCCATCGCGACATCAAGCCGGGCAACGTCCTTCTGGCGGCCGACGGCGTGGCCAAGGTGGGCGACTTCGGCATCGCCAAGAGCACCGAGAACCTCGACCTGACCACCACCGGCACCGTCGTCGGCACCGCCGCCTACCTGGCCCCGGAACGGCTGGCCGGGCAGCCGGCGACGGCCCAGGCCGACCTCTACGCCGTCGGCGTCCTCCTCTACGAGGCCCTCAGCGGGCGCAAGCCCTTCGCCGCCGACACGCCCATGGGCCTGCTGCGGGCGGTCGAGGCGCAACGACCCGTCCCCCTGGGGGAGATCCGTCCTGACCTCGACCCGTCGCTGGTGGCCACCGTCGAGCAGGCCATGTCCCCCGACCCGAGCCACCGCTTCGCCAGCGCCCCGGCCATGGCCGCCGCCCTCCAAGCGAGCCCGGGGTCAGCCACAGCCACCCCCGCCGCGGCCATGGCCGCAGCCACCCCCACCGGAGTCATCTCGTCGACCCGGGTCTTCACCCCTCCGCCCGCTCCCGCTCGGGCCCGGGCGCCCTCCCCGCTGGCGGCTCCCCCCGCCGTTCGCCGCCTCGGGCCCACCGCCGTCGCCGCCGTCCTGCTGGTCGTGGCGATGGTGGTCGTCATCGCCCTCGCCACCCGCGGCGGCAGCCCCGAGCCCGCGTCGCCGCCGGCCACCACCACACCGACCACCCGGGTGGTGGTCACGGCCCCCATCACGCCCACGACCGCCGCCGTTTCCGTCCCCCGGCCCACCGCCCCGCCGACCACCAAGAAGCCGGGGAAGGGCGACCGCGACCGGTCGGACAACGACGACTGAGTCCGCCGGTTCGCCCATCGGCCGGGTGTACTCTCATCCCTGACACGGAGTGAGTCCCCGCACCGTGTCGGACTCTGCCGGTAGCTAGCCACCCGGCACCCTCCCGGGAGCGTTGCTCCGGACCCTGGTAACGCAGCCAAGTGCGCGTACTTCACCAGGGAGGTCCCATGGTCCATCGAGCACCCGTGCTCCCGAATCTTCCCGTCGCGTCCGACGTCCCCTTCCGGGTGACGGCCTTGCGGGCCCGCGAGGCCGTCCTCGCCCTCGCCGAGGACCGGCCGCCGGGCGAGCCGATCGCGCCCGACACCGCCACCGGGCCTCAGCCTCCGAGTCGCCACCGCCGCCCGCGTGCGTCCCGCCGGCGCCCCTCCGCCGACGCGGGAGCCACCCGATGAACGTCAGCGTCTGGAGCCCGCCCGCGGTCCTCGTCGGCCTGGCCGGCTTCCTGTGGGTGGCGGCGTGGCTCGACCGAGTGGTGGAGCCACCGCCCATCCACGGTCCGATCCATCCCGACACCCCCCAGGAAACCGGCACCCATGCGTAGGCCGGTCAGCCTCGGCTTCGTCATCTGGATCGTGATCGGTCTGCTGGTGGCGGCCAACAAGGGCTTCCTGGGCCACCTTGACACCCTGTCGAGCGGTCTCTCCGCGGTGCTGGCCGTCCTCGTGTGGCCCCTCGTCGTGTTCAACGTCCACTTCGGCATCTAAAGGACTACCCGGCGCCGCCCTTGATGCGGATCGGCGGCTCGATGAGGTGGGGCTCGAGGTCGTGGCCGTCGGGTGCGAACCAGGGTGAGTCGGCGGGCGCGTCCGGCTGCAGCTTCCAGTGGCGGCCGACCTTGTCGATCCCGATGGGGTAGATCGTCAGGCCCCCGTCGGCGTCGAAGTGGAGGCGGAGGAAGTTCTTGAGGTCCTCGTGGTGGAGGGGGGCGTAGACCTCGTTGCCGTGATAGCCGAGGATGTTGGTGGCCCAGAAGTAGGCCGCGATCCCGAGCACGCCGCCGATGCCTCCGATCAGGTACACGAGCACGAGGAACACGAGGATCGACACCACGCCCCCGTCGGCCCCCAGCGTCGCCGCCCCGTGCGACGCGACCAGGAAGACGAAGGCCAGCCCGCCCACCTGGAGGGCGGAGTGGACGACGCCGAGGGCTAATCGGGGCCAGCCGGAGGCGTCGTGGGCCAGCAGCACCATGGCCCCGATGCTGCCGACCAGGAGGAAGACGAGCAGGAAGGCGGCGGGGGTCTCCCACAAGGCGTGCCACAGGTCGGCCACGCCCAGGGTGAGGTACTGATCGTCGAGGTGGAGGCGCAGGAGGAAGGCCAGCAGCACGTGGACCGTGCCCAGCACCGCGGCCAGGGGCAGGTTGTAGCCGGGCAGCAGGAACACCCGCTTCCGCAGCCCCTTCGACACCCCCTCCGACGGGTAGACGGTCTGCCTGCGGTAGTTGGTCTTTGCGGTGGCGTGGGGCGTGGAGCCCTCGGGGAGCTGGTGGGTGGGGTGGAGGAACGCGCCCCCGCCGCCGGCGGTGATGAGCTGGCGCCCGTCCTCCTCCTCGTAGCGGCTGTAGTAGTGCCGCCCGCTCTTCAGGAAGACCTCGATCCGGCCGCCGGCGGGCCCCACCACCTCCCGCTCCAGGTAGCGGACATCGCGGTCGGAGCACACCTCGTTGCTCTTCGGCCCGCTGTCGACCTCCTTGGCCATGCACAGCACGATGCGGTCACCCGGTTTCATGGCGTCGCTGGCGATGTCGTTGAAGTAGCGGACCTGGGCCTCGTCGATGAAGTCCCCGAACTGCAGGTCGATGCCCCACAGCCACCAGCGGTGGGGGAGGGAGACGGCGAAATAGCTCCGGGTCTGGCTCGTCCGCAGCGCCCCCAGCTCCCGGTGGCGGCAGAAGATGTTGGTGAAGTTGATGAGGCCGTCGTACCAGTCGTGGCTGCCGGGGATGGCGAACAGGTCGTGCTTGTCGCCGGCTTCGCCTGCGGTGCCGTCGACGGACGGGTTGGGCATCGCCGCCCGGTAGGGGCCCAGGAGCCGGTTCTCGTACTCGGAGCGCTTGGGGACGGGGTACACCTGGTCGCCGCCCATGACCAGGATCCGTCCCCGCCGGGTCTGCTCGCCGTCGAGCTCGAGCTCGGCCTGGGCCAGCAGGTAGGCGACGGTGTAGGTGGAGTTGAAGCCGTCGCCCAGGTCGGACACGTAGTCGACCCACATCTCCGACGCCTCCGACCGGTCGTGCACCGTGGCCGGCACCATCGCCTGCAGCTCCCGGTTGTCGGTGTAGGCGCTCCAGAACCCCGACGCCAGCACCCGGCCGGCGGTGTCGAGGAGCTGGTGGGGGTCGAGCCAGCGCACCATGGGCCGGCGGACGAAGTCGAGGTCGGCCTCGGAGGCAGGCCGGGCCAAGGCGCCGTCGGCCCCGAACTTGAGCGGCCGTCCCGGGGCTCGTTCCTTCGCCATGGGCATGCATTCTTAACGCTGCCGGGAGGGGTCCCGGATGACCTAGACGTCGCGGGCGCCACCGGCCCCACTACGTGGCGATGGACTCCGGCTGGGCGGGGTGGTCGGGAGGCGGCCCACATCGCCTCGTCCGTTGGTCTCACTCACCTGTGACCAGCAGCTTTCCTTGTCGGAGGAAGTCGAGGGGGTCGGCGGCCCCGCGGATGGCCGCGTGCGACAACGACGCCCCGAACGGCTCGTTCCAGAAGTCGCCCTCCCGCGGCCGGCTGTCCCACGGGCCTACGTAGAGGTAGGGCTCGGGGTGGCCGGCGTCGCCCGGGGAGCCCCCGTAGTTGGCCCGGCGGCCTTCCGGCCCGAGGTCGACGGCGATGTCGAAGTGCTCCGGCCACAGCTGCACCCGGGACGGCTTGTCGTCGGCGCCCGCCTCCTCCCGGAGCTGCTCGAGCAGGGCGGTGACGAACCCGAACCACTCGCCCACGGCCCGGGCCGCGTTGAAGTCGACGGCGAGGGCGGCGTCGGGTTCGCACGGGGTGGTGGGCGTGTAGACGCCGGTGCCCTGGCCCAGCTCGACGCCGACGAACTCGGCCGCCGCGGCCAGGGTGGTGAGCGGGCGCCGGCGGTTGCGGTCGACCAGCTCCCCGTCCTCCACCCGCACCTGGTGGTCGTCGTCGAAGAAGGGGGTGCCGAAGCCCCGGTAGGTGTAGCGCAGCCCGATCTTGCCGTTGGCCAGGTGCCGGCGGGGGGCGATGACGTGCTCGGCGACCCGGTGGAGGGCGTCACGGGTCTCGGCGAACGTGGGCGGGAGGGCGTCGGGGCGGCGGGGGACGAGCCACCGGTACTCGCACCACGTGCGCAGCTCGGCGTTGCCGATCTCGCCGCAGAAGTCGTCCCACGTGCGGGCACCGGGGCGGGTGACGGGTACCAGCTCGCCACCGGCGACGGGGTCGTCGGCGAACCACGGCCCCTCGCTCACCGCCGGTGGCGACGGTTCGAGCACCCGGACGTCGTAGCGGTGGTCGATGCGGATCGCCGCTTCCGTCCGAGGATTCCTGACGACCATCACCGCTCCCTCACGCTGGCTCGTCCCCGCGGGACGAGCCTCAGTTAGCGAGCGTGTCACGGGCGGCGTGGGGCCCGCTTGGCGTCGAGGTGCTGGAGCAGGTCGTGGGCTGCCAGCTCGACCGCCTTGTGGTTCCACTCCGCGGCCCGGTAGACGCAAGCGATCAGGGCCGAGCGGTGGACCCGGCGGAGGTCGCCGTAGACGAAGGCGTGCCGGGCCTTGGTTTCGTCGTTGGCCCCCTTGGTGAGCCCGAGGTGCCAGGCGGCGTACTCCTCCCACGAATGGGACTCGAGGAAGCGGTTCTCGTCGTCGGCGTTGGGCTGGACGTCGCCCCAGGTGCTGCGGACCACGTACTGGCGGGCGTCGATGAGCCGCCGGCAGTGGGCCACGGCCTGGTCATTGACCGAATAGGAAGCCATGGTGGACATGTGCCCAAATTCGGCCCGGGTGAAGTGGCGGGAGCAGTCCTGGGTGCTCAGTGGGCACTCCCGTGATGGAGCCACCGCATCGTCCAGTCGTGACGGAACGCGGCGTGCAGCTCCGCCGGCGAGAACGCACACCCAAGCTGGTTCGCCAGCTCGATCAGCTGGCTGAGCGACGGCGCCGGGCCCCACGTCGCGATCAGCTCCTGGACGTCTGGGCGCTGGCGTACCAGGTGAAAGAAGTCGAGGGCGTCTTGGATCGGCATCCGTCGCGTCACCGCCTCACGCAGGCACGATGGCCAGTGCGGCCGCCACCGCCGCGGTCGTGAACACGCGGTTCTGGTCGAGCGCGTTGATCGTCTTCTCCTGTCCGGCCGCGATGAGCTGTCCGGGCATGGGCACGCGCAGGCGCGCCGAGGCAGGCCAGCTTCCGTCCGCCAGTTGCGCGCCCAGGAGCCACCGCACCGCCCGCGCCGCCTCCTCCCCGAACGTTGCCTCGTGCCCCAGGACGCGGAGGCACCACGCCGTCGCCCACGCCGACGGCTCTCCGTCGACGCGGTGGACCGCGCCCGTTGCGGTGAGCCGGGTCCGCGCCCAACCGGCGGCCGTGGCGCGGCAGGCAGGCAGCACCTCGGCGGCCAGTGCAGTCGTGTACTCGTCGTCCCACCACCAGTAGCTCTGCCAGTTGCCGGCGTCGCCCTGCTGGCGGCTCAAGTAGTCGACGCTCACGGCACCGAGAAGCGGTGCCGCGGCCGCGGTCACGCAGTCGTGCGGCGCCAGCCAGCCGCCAAACGAGGCGTCCTCGGGCAGGCGCGTGTAGCGCCGAATGGGGTCTCGCTCGGCGTAGGTCGTGATGCCGCCATCGGCCGAGACATGCCCGGCGAGAAAGGCGCGGGCGGCAGCGACACGTCCGTGCTCGAGAATACGAAGGCCGCCAGCCAGCCGCAGTGCCCACGCGGTGCTGTCGGCGTCGGCGGGCGTCAGCCGGTTGTAGCCCCAGCCCGGCTCGTCGGGACGCCGGCGGAGCAGCGCCTCCCACGCCCGCCGGGCTGCTCGGCAGGTCTTCTCGCCCGGTGCCTCCAGCAGGCAGGCGCCCACGAACGCGGTCACCCATTCGTCGCTCGGACCGGCCGGCAGGAGGAAATCGGACCAGCGCCCCGTATGCGCCTGCTGGGAGAGCAGGAAGTCGATCGCTGCGGACAGCGCCTGGGCGACCGGGCGCTCCGAGTTCCCCGGAACCGCCGCGTCAGCTCCCGGATGAGGCGTCCGCCACACATGTCCCGCACCCCAATACCCCTTGGCGACGACCTGTTGCCCGGCGATCGCGAGCTTGACGTGGGACAGCTGGCGCTCGGTCGTGGAGAAGTGATCCGCCGGGGCGGCGAGTGTCGCCGCGATCCACGCCGCCGGCCACTCCCCGGGCGCTTCGGGCGGGGTCAGCACACCAGGCACGTCGAGCAGCGCTGCCGCATTGGCGGCCGTGCAGAGCCCTCCTTTCGACAGTTCTTCCAGGAGCTCGCGCCAGCGTGGCTCACCCGGCGGCTGGACGGCGAGCACACATTCCAGACCGAGGTGCGCATGGACAGCGGGTCCGACGTCGAGGCAGACGGTGACCCGGTCGACGCGGTCGTAGGCCCACCCGGCCCAGTGCTCGACGCCCCCCAGCGGACCGTTCCACCCGACGGCCTCCAGGAACGGGACGAGTTCGTCGAGCCGTAGCCGCTTGACGTTCATCCGCACGGCGTCGGTCGTGCGGCCCAGCATGGCGCCGACAAAGCTCACCGAGCCGCCTGCGGGGCACGCGGCAAAGATGCCCGCCAGGCTGTCGGCCAGGCCCGGCGGCCATGGCGCCGGCAGCAGGAGGGCGAGGGCGGCCTCCGCCACCGCTTCACCGTCCGTCTCGGGGACGGAGAGGAAGACCGATGGCGTCGAGGCGGGCTGAGGGGCGGGATCGAGGTCGTGCTCCAGGAACACCTCGGCGATCCCGCGGTGCAGCGACGTCGTGGGGTCGGCCCAGGCCGCGCAGAAGCGGTGGAGCCGCCCCCACGCCCCTTCCCCCTCCCTCGCCGGCGGCCAGGTTGCGAGAAGGAAGTCACGTAACAGAGCGGGCTCTCCGTCGTCACGCCGTATGCACTGCTGGAGCTCGACCGTGGGCGTGGTGTCGCCCAACCGGCACTCCAGGGCGACCCGGGGAATGGGCGCCGAGCGCCGTGTCAGGTCGGCCAGATTCCGTCGATTGACCGGCGTGTCCCAGGCTGCTGGGAGGGCAGGGCAGAGCGTGGGCCAGTAGTCCGCCAGCGTGGCGGTCAACCTCGCAGCCGCCCCATCTCGTCCAGCCGCTCCATCTCGTCCAGAATTGCTTCGCAGAGGCAAGGCAGGGCCGCCAGGCTGTCGGGCCGTTCCACCGTGCGGACCGGCGTCACGCCAACCAGATCGGCCAGGGTCGAGAAGCGCTGGGCGTCGACGGTGGCGGTGAGCCATGCCGGGGTGAGGAGCTGGGCGACCACGTGGGGCAGGGCTGCCGCGGCGGAAAGGGCCGTTATGCGGGGCTCCTGCAGCTGGTCGGAGCGCGGGGGCAGCAGGAAGATGCCCGCCAAGGGGAGCGGCGCGGCGCCGGCGCTGTGGTCCGGTCCGTCGGCGAAGGAGACGACTCCCTTGTCCTCGAGTCGCTCGTAGTCCACTCCGGGGAGTTGCGGCGAACGCGGCCAGAGGGGAGTCGCCGCGGCCGCGGGGATCCCGAGCGCCTCCCGCGCCTGAGGTGTCAGCCGGATGCCCGGCATGCCGGGGTAGACGGCCCAGCGGCGGGCCTGTCGGGCGAGGACGGCCACGTCGTCGCTGATCGCGGCGCAGCCCCGCTGGACCAGCGCGGTGACGGTCGTGGATTTGCCCGCTCCCTGCACTCCGGCAACGACGAAGGCGGCGCCGCGCCACTCGATGACGCCGGCATGGAGCGCCAGCCGTCCGAGCCGGAACAGCAGGTAGCCCATGACGGTGCTGAGCAGAAGGGTGGAGACATGGACGGGCGGGATCTCCTGCGTCCAGGTGACGACGACCCGTGTCCCAGCCGGCTCGACGTCGAACTGGACGTGATGGCGGCCGTACCCGAAGCGGAGACGGGTCCAGCCCTCCTCATACCCAGGAGCAGCTGAAACCGCCAACCACCCGCCGGTCTCCTCGACGATCGTGCGCGACCCGGGCGCCGTCGAGTCTCCATTGCCGGCGACTCCGGCCCATTCGACGACCACGTCTGGTGACCCCGTGCGCACCGAGCGGAGGCCCGAGGAATGAAGGCCCACGTTGCTCTCCAGCGTCAACCCGTAGACCGCGTAGCGGTACAGGCCCAACCTACGACGCGTAGATGTCCGCGCCGCCGCCGCCGTCGAAGTTCGGCCCTGACGGGTTGGTCAGCGTCAGATCGCGCACGCTGCCATAGGTTCGCACCGTCGGTGGTTGGTAGCGCCTTCTCGTGGGAATCTCGGCGTCGCCGTGGGCGGCGTCCGTTGGTTCATCGGCCGAATGCGGCATTGGCGCCTCCAGTTTCGAGCGACCCGCCGACGGCCAAGTGATGCTACTTCGCGGAGGCGCTCCGGTGCTGGCAGGGCCGGTGGCGCAACCAGTACCCGAGTTCGACGGGTGGACGCTGCTTCGCCCAGATCTCTGCTTGCACGACCGCGGGCGCACGTCGCACGGCCTCCAGCCACTTCGAGTCGACGTAGCCGGCCATCTCCGGCGCGGCCAGAAGGTCGATCTGCCAGCCGGGCACGCCCGACTGCTTCTGCTGTTCGAGGGTCACGTTTCCGGGCATCACGGTCTTGGGTCGCGTGCGTACGGCCTCCGGCAAGCGCTCGCCCATGGCCGCGCGCAGCAGGCGCTTGTCTTCGAGCCACGGCGCCGGCGGGATGGCCAGCACGAAATCGAGCAGGCGCAGGTCGAAGAAGGGAAAGCGGATCGATAGGGGCCTCCCGTTGTAGCCGGCGTCCGACCACGCGAAGAGGGCGCGCCAGAGCGGCGCACCGGCCATGCCAACCTGCTCGCTCCGGGACACCTGCCGGAGGAGAGTGGCGCGGTCGGCCAGGTCGAGGTCGCGGGCCCACTGCCCGTTCACCCACTCGGGGAGTGGGTCGGGCTGACGCAGACGCCGCCGCTCTCGACCGCTGTCGGCCAACCGGCGCAGGGGCCATTTCCAGGAACCATGGCGCAGCGCGGCCCAGAGGCGGTGCCAGGACAGCTGAGGTGGCGCGAGGAGCGGATCGCCGCCGTACCCCGTCAGCAGCACCGGGGCGAAGGCGGCGGTGCGCCGGCAGACCTCCTCCATGACCCACAGCGTGGCCGCTCCCGGTTCCGGCGGCACCCAGGCGGGCTCGGCTGGGGGCTCGGCGCGCAGGTACGTCTCGCCGTTGAGCACCTCGACGGGAAAGCCCGCATGCGCGGCCACCTGCGCCGCCAACCGGCCTTCATCGTCGTGGATCAGCGTGGGGTACTCGATGGAGAACGCCCGCAGGTCGTAGGGCTGACCGGTCGCCTGGAGTCGTTGGTGGGCGGTGACAGCGATGCTCGACGAGTCCATCCCCCCGCTCAGTTGGCTCCCGGCGCGCTGGGTGCGCAAGCGGTCGCCCACCGCCTCGTCGAAGAGCAGCCGGAAGTGCTCGGCGTACTCCTCCGGCCGGCGGTACCGGAGGGGGCGAGCAGGCCAGGGCAACGTCCAGTAACGGTCGACGCGCAGCCCACCCTTGTCGCAGGTGAGCTTGTGGCCTGCCGGCACGCGCCGAATGGCTGAGTACCCGGTGGCCGCGTCGTCGAGCGTCACCAGGAACAGGGCGACCTCGGCCAGGGTCTGTTCGTCGAGGGTGTCGGGGACCCGGGGATGGAGCAGCAAGCTGTGCAGGGTGTTGCCGACGAGCAGCGTGGCCCCGGCTTGCGAGTAGAAGAGTTGGGCCACGCCCAGCTGATCCCGTGCCGCCAGGAGCCGCTGCTGGCGCCCGTCCCACAAGACGAAGGCAAAGTCACCGATCAGGTGGTCCAGGCAGTGGTCGCCCCACACGAGGTACGCGTGCAGGATCACTTCGGCATCGGTTGCGCCCGCCGGGACTTCGCGGCTGTGTTCGCGCAGACGATGGACGAGGGCGGCCCGCCCGTCGATGCGGGCATCGGCTGTGATCCACACGTCACCGCCGAGGCCGCACGGCTGGCATTCCTGCTCGGACTCGACGGTGGTGCGGAAGAGCGTGTGGCCGAGCCCTACGTGATCGTCCGCCCAGACGTTCCGGGCATCCGGGCCCCGAAAGGCCATCGCGGCCGTCATTCCGGTCAGCAGGGCCACGTCGAGAGGGGAGCCGTCGGAGTTGAGCAGGCCGACGATCCCACTCATCGGCTAGGTCCGTTCGACGTGGATCAACCCGAGATCGGCGAGCTCATCGACCATGCGCTCCAGGTCGCGGCGCAGCGTCGTCTCCTCGACCTCGTACTCGCTCAGCAGTGCGGCCACGATGGGATCGAGGGTCTGGTGCTCCCGCAGCAGCTGCCAGACGCGACTTCCGACTTCGTCCAAGCCGTAGTAGCGCTCGGTGCCCAGGTGAAGGAGGACGGTCTCCTCGCCGAGCTGTTGGTGGAGAACGGCGTTGGGGACCGTGATCTGCACAGGAGAGCTCACGAGAACGTGCCGATCACCGTGAAACGTTCGAGGTTCTCTCCTCCCGCCACCACGACGTCGCCGCGGTGCAGCCAGGCGTGAGCCTCCAGATGCGTCTTCCCGTCCTTGGCGACGCCCAGAGAGAGGGTGCTGGCAATCCCCCGGCGGCGCAGCATGTACTTGCCCGCCAGCGCCTCAGCCAGGCAATGGCCGGGCCAGGGCACGTGCCGGCGCAGTCGCTCCAGCGCCCATGCGACGCGCTCCCCGTCGGCGAGGGTGGCGGCGTCGTTCTGACCCGGACTCTCACCGACCCCTTGGCGGAGGGCGCGGGTGAGCCAACGAAAGGGCAGGGCGGCAACAGCCAGTCGCGCCACCGCCAGGCACACAGCGGTTTCGAGGAGCAGCAAACGGTTGCTGCCGGCCACCCGTCGGGCCACGACGAACCGAGCTGCGGGGCCGATCGAGGTGGCCAACCCCCGCCAGTAGGCGGCGTAGGCGGCGGCGAGGGAAGGCCTCTGGGCTGACACGTAGCGAACCTTGGCTGGGGACGGGATGAGGGTCCACCGCACGATCCGGACCTTGTCGCGGATGGTGGGGGCCGTGCGCAGGCGGGAGAGCGACACCACCCCTCGAGGCGCCCAGGGGTGCCTGCGGTGGTAGGCAGAGTCGGCAAATGCCATGTGCGGAAGGCCGAGGCGGCCGGCGAGATCCACCCCCTCGGGGAGCCGGCGGAGGCTCAGTCCCATGAGGCCGGCGATTCCGAGCCGCTCCGCCAGTTGGGCCACCTCCTGCCATCCTTCGAACGGCAGGGCATCGATGGCGCGGCGGAGATCCTCCGGGGTATGAAGGGTGAACCCGTGCTGCATGGCATGCACGACGATGTGGAGCGCGATGCCGATGCGGTCGAGGACCCGCACCTCGACGCCGCCCACCAGCATCGGCTCACACCGGGCGTCGAGCTCATCCCACAAGAGGCTGTCCGGAACGTTCAAGTCCGGGATGTTGCGATGGAGGTCGACCTTGCCGCCTGGACGAGCCCCCGGACCCGGAGCACGGGTGAAAGGGCTCTCGACGGCCTGGGTGCTTCGTTCCCAGGCGTGGAAGTCCTCGAGCAGCTCGGTGAATCCGAGCGACCGGAGCACCGAGCCCGCGTTGGCGAACTGCGATGGCGGGACCAGGAGGTCGGTGTCGCGGTAGAGGCGACCGCCGGCCGGGTAGAGCCAGCGGGCGATGGACGGTCCTTTGAGGAGGATCGCGGGGATGCCGGCATCGTTGAAGGCGGCGCCGACCTCGCCCGTCACGCGATCGACGTAGAGGGCGCAGGCGGCGTGCAACGCCGTCTGGTCGGGCCTCGCGTCCGCGACGACGCCGTCGGACTGCCCGACCACGGCCGAAGCCCCCCCACGCGCCACGCCGAATCGTATCGGCTGACAGGGATGGGAAGGGGCTATGGATCAGTCGAGTGATACCGGCGCGCCGAGGGCGACGGTTCCCGGGCGTTCCACCCGCGCCAAGACACCGAGGCAGCCGTCCGCCACCCGCAATAGATGGGTGAGGACGCCCACCTGATGGTCGAGACCTCCCGGCTGGCGGCGGGTGACCATGACGCAGCGTCGGCAAGGCTTGACGATCTCGAGCTGCACGTCGCCGACGGAGCAGCGTCTCCCAACCCAGGCGTCCTCGACGCGCTCATCCCCGGCGGCTTCGACGAGAAGATTGGGTCGGAAGCGGGCCGCGCACCAGTCGAGGTCAGGCCGCTGGACGGCCATGGCCCGGAGGCTGGCCGTCGTGAGCAGGTGCACCGGACTGGAGTCGACGAGTGCCCCCGGCCGCCCCTGCCAGGAGACGCTGGCGGAAGCGTCGTCGAGGTCGTCGGCCTGCCTCTCGAAGGTCGGGGCCTCCTGGTGGCCGGCTTCGACCAGGTGCACCGATCGCTCCAGCCAAGCGCTGAGGGCGCGATCGGTGGACGGCCCCGGGCGGTCGAGGATGTCACCGTTGGGAAGGGTGATCCGCACCGAGTCGGTGGTCGCCGCCTGAGCCATGAGGAGGCGACCGTCGCGCTTGGCCGACAGGATCCGCCCGGACTCCTCGACCTGTACGCCGTAGCGGCGGTCGCCGGCGACACCGACGATCCCCAGCTCGACCGCGCTGAGGGCCTCGCCCTGCATGGACTTCACCGGGTAGCGCCACAGGCCCACGACGTGCATGCGTCAAGGCTAGGCACGGTCCCCAGTCGCGGAGTGCCGATCGGCAACGGTCTGGGATTCTGCTTCGGGTGCCGACCTTTCGTGCCGATGACATCGGAAACAGGTTCGATCGGACGCCCCTTGAAGGAGACCCGGCGCCATGTCCCAGCCCCGCCCGACGCGTCGGACGACCCGAGCCGTCCTCGCCTTGCTGGTGGTCGCCGCGCCGCTGCAGGTGGCCGCCGCCGCAACCGCTCGCTCCGCACCCACGACGGCCGCGGCGAAGTGCAACGTCCTCCAGCAACTTCTGGGCCGGTGCCCGAAGCCGACGACCACCACGACGGCCATTCCAACGTCGACGGCCGTTCCGCCCACCACCGCCGTTCCGCCCACCACGGCCGGTCCGACGACGTCGACCAGTCCGACGACGACGTCGACCAGTCCGATAGTCCGACGACGACGGCCGTCCCGACCCCGACGACCGTCCCGACCACCACCACGACCTCGGGCCCGACCGCGGGCGGCGCGTGCGGTGGTGTCCCGACGGTCCCGAAGGCCGGCGGCGGCGTGTGGACCTGCGACTTCAACGACGAGTTCAACGGCAGCGCCCTCGACCGGACCCTGTGGTTCCCGCAGCCGACCAAGGGCAGCGGGTTCGACTCGAACGACCATGACTGCTTCATGGACTCCCCGAACAACGTGTCCGTGAGCGGCGGGAACCTTGTTCTCACCAGCCGGCGGGAGCCGGCTCCGTTCGTCTGCGAGGACACCGTGCCCCGCACCACGCAGCACACGTCCGGGTCAGTCTCGACCTACCAGCGCAAGAGCGTGAACCGCGGCCGGGTCGAGGTCCGAGCCAAGATCGTCTCGGCCAAGGTCCAGGGCACGCACACCGCGTTCTGGTTGTTCCCGCAGGATCTGAACGGTGGCCCGGGCAGGGGCGAGATCGACATCGCCGAGATCTACGGCACCTACAGCGATCGTGCGATCCCGTACATCCACCACCCCCTGTCGGCCCTCGACACCAGCGACACGAACAACTACTGCATGATCCCGAACATCGCCGACTGGAACACCTATGTCGTCGAGTGGACCGCGCCGTCGATCACGATCATCTACAACGGCCAGGTCTGCCTGACCAACACGATGGGCGCGTCCAGCTTCAACCGGGACTTCATGGTGGCGCTCACCCAGGGCCTCGGCTGGCCGGGGAACGATTTCCAGCCCGGGATCACTCCGCTGCCCGCGCAGACCCTCGTCGACTACGTCCGCGTCTACACATAGACAGCCCGGGTGGGCTCGAAGGCTCGGTCCCGCCCGCGCTACGACCCGGACCGGCGGTGCGACCTGCGATCGAGGACGCGTCGGGCGGAGCGGCCGGCCGTCCCCAGGCGCAACATCTCGTTGCGGTGGGGGATGGGGGAGGGCAGTTCCATGACCAGCCGGTAGGCCTCCAGGGTTCCCCTCGCCAGCGCGGACGACGAGCCCCAGAGGTAGACCCTGAACAGCCGGTACGTGCGCTCGCCCCACCGTTCGACGACCACGTCCCGGTTCGACTCCAGGTTCTCCGCCCACCGACGGGTGGTGAGGGCGTAGTTGTGGCGGTCGCTGCGCACCTCGACCAAGTCGAACGCGCTCCGCTCGACCGCCCGCAGGTAGCTGCTCACCCGCATGGGCGTCCCGCCGCCGGGCCAGACGTGAGCCCGGGCGAAGGTCGACATCGCCCACTTCCGCCGCGTCCCGGTCGCATCCAGGTACACCCGCCCGCCGGGCTTGAGCACTCGTTGGAACTCCCGCAGCGTCGCCGGATAGTCGGTGAGGTGCTCGGTGACGCCGAGGACGACGATGGCGTCGTACAGCTCTTGCGGCCGGTGCTCGAAGAGGTGCTCCTCGACCACCGCGCACGGCAGCCCCTCCCGCTCGATGATCCCGGCCACGTACCGCCGCGACTCGGACGAGATCGTCAACCCCGTGACCTCGATGCCCCGGCGGCCGGCGTAGGCGACGAAGGCGCCCCAGCCCGCGCCCACGTCGAGCACCCGCGACCCCGGACCGAGCCGGCAGGCGTCGATGGCGTAGTCGAGCTTGCGCACGATCGCCGACTCGAGCGCCTCGCCGTCGTGCTCGAAGAGCCCGTGGGAGTAGGCGTGGACCTCCCGGTCGAGGAAGCACAGCCAGAACTCGGGATCGGCCTCGTAGTGCGCCCGGATGGCCTTCCGGTCCCGGTCGACCCGGCCGGAGACGACGACCGCGCCGACGGTGTGCCACAGGCTGGTGAGCAGGTGCCGGTCGCGGAGCAGCGGCCGCATCTCCAAGGCGGCGGCCATGTCGCCCCGGATGTCGACGTGGCCGTCGAGGTAGGCCTCGCCGATGCGCAGCTCGTCCAGCGACTCCAGCGCCTCGACCCCGGCCCCGTCATGGGCGACGAACGAGAACTTCGGGTCGCCCTGTCCGATCACCCGCGGCGGGCGGTCGGGAAGGCACAGCTCGAAGGTGGGGGTCGAGCCCCGGGCGAGGGCGCGGACCCGGTCCTCGAGGGCGGCCCCGTCGCGGGGACCTTCGACGTACACGGCGAGGCCTCCTGCTCAGGCGGACGGTGCGATCATGAGCCGCTCCGCCAACGTCTCCAGGTCGACCCGCCGTTCCTCGACGAGTTCATCACCCAGCCGGCAGAGGGCGGCCAGGTTCTTCGCGCTCGAGTCGTCGAGTTCGAGGCTGCAGCCCCGGAGGTCGGTCTGGAACCGGAAGTAGCGGCTGTGCGGCTCCTTGGCCGACATGATCACCCGCATCAGCTCGTCGGCGATCTCGCTGGTCCCGTCGAACACGACGTTCAGCATGCCCATGCCCAGCGACAGCCAGCCCTTGCTCCAGAGCTCCTCGTAGGTGGGGACCTCCTCCGGCGGGCGGCCCGTGCCCAGGGACACGATGAGGAAGTCGGAGTCGACCCCGAGCTCCCGCTCCTCGACCAGAGCCTCGTAGTAGGCGACGGTGGCCGGGTTGTTGGCGGCCACGCCCCCGTCGATGCAGATCAGCTCCCGCCCGTCCTCGCCCGCGAGGCGCATTGGCGGGAAGTAGGTGGGGGCGGCCGACGTGGCCCGCGCCACCTCCACCATGGTGGGGTTCATGCCCCCCTTCTTGGCGGAGCGGCTGCGAAACACCACCGCCCGCCCCGCCTTCCAGTCGTAGGCGGGGACGATGACATCGGTGAGGGCGTCGACCAGGCGGGCGTCGCCCAAGCAGTCCTTGTACAGGTTCCCGATGCCCTCGGCGCTGTAGCGGGCGTTGCCGTAGCGGCGGGGGGTGACCAGGGCCCCCACCCGCTGGCGCACAGCGGCCCGCGACGCTTTCTGGCGGAGGAGGGGGACGGCGGAGCGGAGCTGGGGCTTGACGAAGATCTTGGGCGCCCACTCGAGGTAGATCTCGAGGATCCTGGCGGCGGACATCGCCGGCTTGCCGTCGTCGTCGGGGCGACAGAGGGCGAGGGCGACCACGCCGCCGGTGGACGTGCCGGCCACGACGTCGAACAGGGTGGCCGCCCCCCGGCCGGTGAGCCTCTCGAGCTCCATCAGGACCCGGAGGGGGATGATTCCCCGCAGGCCGCCACCGTCGATGGCCAGCACCCGGATGATCGGGACGTCGCGCCGCGGCGGTTGCGCCGGCCCGCTCGCCTCGTCTACCGGCAACGCCTCGTCGGTGGTCACCCGTTCCCCCA
The DNA here is from genome assembly GCA_963829165.1 of uncultured Acidimicrobiia bacterium. Classification (GTDB taxonomy): domain Bacteria; phylum Actinomycetota; class Acidimicrobiia; order Acidimicrobiales; family AC-14; genus JAXDMK01. Next base: position 53,554 of record CAWHIC010000027.1, read on the forward strand.
TGTGGTCGACGCCCAGTGTGGCCGAACGTCGAGTGGCCCGACGGACGTTGCCGAAGATAGCGATGTCGACGCCCCGAAGACGGCGCGACGTCGGGCTTCTGGGGTAGCTCTGTCTCGGCGACGTCTCCCGGGCATGGGCCCGATGTCTGCTCGCAGCATGCATCGAAAGACTGTCACGGATAGTGTGTCAGAAACCATCGAATGCATCGGATACTGTCGCACGGGTATGATACTATCGAACGTATGATCGGTAGTGCGGTGGGCGAGCTGCTGGCGGGGATGGAGAAGGCGCTCAAGGAGCTCGACCCCGAGGCGTTGAGCGGGCCGGAGTCGTTGGAGCTGTTCTCCGCCTTCCATCGCATGGAGCGGCTGGGGGCGGCGGGCAAGGCGCTGTGCGCCCGGCAGATGGCGGCCAGCCAGGCCTGGTTCTCCGGGGGCCATCGCTCGCCCTGTCACCTCATGGCCGAGGCCACCGGATACCTCGGTGCGCCACGCCGTCGACCTGCTGGAGGCGGCCGAGGCCATGAAGGCGCTGCCCGCCACCGAGGACAAGTTCCGCTCCGGGGCCCTCACCGAGCGCCAGGCCATCGAGGTGGCGTCGGCCGGCGGTGGCCGACCCGGCGTCGGAGGCGGAGCTGCTGGAGCTGGCCGCGCTCGAGTCCTTCGTCGAGCTGCAACGGGCCGCGGCCCGGGTGCGGGCGGCGGCCACCGACGAGGAGGAACGTCACCGCCGGGCCCATCGCCGGCGCCACTTCCGCCACTGGGTCGACGTCGAGGGCTCGTTCCGCTTCTCCGGCAGCCTCACGCCGGAGGCGGGGGCGGTGCTGCATGGCGGGCATGGAGCCCCACCGCCAGGCCCTGTGCCCGCCGGGCGGCCGAGTCCGACAAGGGCAAGCGGCGGCGGCGGGACTGCGACGCGGCGCTGGCGGCCGACGCGCTGGTGGAGATGGCCCGGACCGCGCCGGCTGCACAGCCCGGCCGATCCCCTGCGGCCGACGCCGGCGGCCATGATCCACGTTCGGGTCGATCACGCCGCCCTGGAGCGGGGCCACACCAAGCCTGGCGAGGTGTGCGAGGTGCCGGGGGTGGGACCGGTCACCGTGGGCTGGGTCCAGAGCCTGCTTGCCGATGCGGTGGTGGCCGCCCTGCTGGTCGAGGACGGCGAGGTGCTCAAGGTGGCCCACCTGGGCCGGGTCATCCCGGCCAAGGTCCGCACCGCCCTGGTCGAGCGGGACCGGGTGCTGCGTGGTTCCGGGCTGTTCCGCCGACCGCGACCTGGAGATCGACCACATCCGCCCCCTCGCCGCCGGCGGGCGAACCGAGCTGGCCAACCTGTGCCGGCTGTGCCGGTTCCACCACTACCTCAAGACCCACCACGGCTGGCGCATCACCCGAGCTGGCAAACGCTGGCTGTGGGAAGGCGCCCACGGCCCCCCGCCCGACCCCGACGCCCGCAACCCGAGTTGGCGGCGGCCCGCTGCTAGAAGTCGCGGGCGAGGACGCGGCGTCGACGGCGTCTACCCAAGCCCACCGGATGGCACAACTCACGAGCAGGTAGCGGAGGATTTGGGAGGGACCCGATCGCCGGCCGCTCCGACCGCTCCACTGACCGACTCGGACGGGTTACACGTCCGAGGCCGGGGACGAAGAGAGGACCGCCTCCGCATCGGCGACCGTCGCCGGGCCGCCGACGACGAGCAACGGCTGCCCGTCGAGCAGGATCCAGCCCGCGCCGGTGACCGGTCCGAACGTCGACGGACGAGGCAGACGGGCGATGTTCCGCTCCCGATAGAAGGGCAGCGCTTTCTCCACGACAAGGACTGATCGATCAGTGAGCACGACATAGACATTGCCGGCGTTGAGGCCCCCCCGAACCATTGCCCGGGGGACCACGGTGCGCCAGGTGAGTCCGGCATCGGCCACGAAGGTGAACTGGATCTGCTCGTGACGGTCGAGGTACGGCCGCAGGTAGTCCAAGACCTCGTCGAACCAGTCCGTCCCGACAATGTAGGTCGCGTTCGCCAAGGGGCACCCGGGTGTAACGCTGGGCTGCGTCATCCGGACGAGGGTGGTGGAACGAAAAGGCGGGTAAGACGCCGGGAAGGTCCACCGTGCCGCACAAGGTCGCTGTCATCAGCCGAGACGCCGCAATCGAGCACGCCGTGGGGCGAGGCTTCTCCTTGGCCCGGGCCGACGGCCCCGACCGGGTTGGCCCCGACCAGGTGCGGCCCGACCGGGTTGGAATCGAGTTGGAGATGCTCCCGATGTGCGTCGACGGGCGGCGGGCGCCCCACGAGGTGGTCCGGGCGGTGGTCGACGCCCTGGGCCCCCTCGCCAGCGGCACGTCGGTCACCTTCGAGCCGGGCGGCCAACTCGAGTTGAGCACGCCGCCCGCGGCCGACGTCGACGCCGCCTGCGCCCTCCTGGAGGCCGACCTGGCCCGGGTGGCGGCGCCGCTGGCGGAGCGGGGCATCGTTCTGCTGGGCAGCGGCATCGACCCCTCGCCCACCGTCGACCGGGTGATCCGGGGTCCCCGCTACGACGCCATGGAGTCGTACTTCACCAGCCCCGACGCCGACTGGGCCACCGCCGGGCGCACCATGATGTGCGCCACCGCCGGCCTCCAGGTCAACCTCGACCTCGACGCCCGTCACCCCTCGTCCGACACCCGCTGGGGCCTCGTCCACCTCCTCGGCCCGGTGCTGGCCGCCAGCTTCGCCAACTCCCCACTGGTGGCGGGCGTGTCCAGCGGCTGGAAGTCGTACCGCCTGGCCACCTGGTGGCGGCTCGACCCGTCCCGCACCCGGTCGGCCGGGGGCCCGGGACCGTGGCCGGGGAAGTGGGGCGCCTACGTCATGGACGCCCAGGTCATGCTCATCCGGGGCCCCGACGGCGAGTGCGTACCCGTGCGCGAGTCGCTGACCTTCGGGGAATGGGTCGACCACGGCCATGCCCTCGGCTACCCCACGCTCGACGACCTCGACTACCACCTCACCACCCTGTTCCCGCCGGTGCGGCCCCGGGGGTGGCTGGAGCTGCGGATGGTCGACAGCCTGCCCCACCCCTGGTGGCGGGTGCCGGTGGCGGTGGCGGCCGCCCTCGTCTACGACGCCGAGGCGGGTGAGGCCGCGGCCCAGGCGGCGTGGGACACGTCCGAGCTGTGGGTGACGGCGTCGCGCTCCGGGTTGGCCGACCCCGACCTGGCCGCCGCCGCCCAGGCCTGCTTCCGAATCGCACTGGAGGCACTGCGGGGGATGGGTGCCGGCCCGGACACGACCGACGCGGTGGCCGCCTACCTCGACCGCTACGTCGACCGGGGCCGGTGCCCGGCCGACGACGTCGTCGACCACTGGCGCAAGACCGGCCGCCGGTTCCTCCCCGGCGACCTCTCGTGGGCCGCCGTGCCCCCCGCCGCCGTCAGGCCGTGACCCGGACGGGACGGGGGGTCGGTGCCGCCGACCTGGCCTGGGGGGGAGCGGTCGCGGCCGCGGTGGCGGTGGCGGTCGCCTTCCGGGGCGACGTGGTCCGGGCCACGCTCACCTCGCCGGCGGCCCTGAGCCGGCTGGCGCTGCTGGTGGCGGGCCTGGTCCTGTTGTCGTGGACGCTGCGCCGGTTCGTCGAGAGCGCGGCCGTGCGGGGCCTGGTGATGGCCGCACCCGTCGCCGCCATCGGGTGGTTCCTGGTCGTGCCCTACTTCACCGACGAGAGGGTGGTCGAGGCCCTGCCGGGGGTGGTCCTGGCCCCGGTCACCACCGTCCCGACGGCGGGCGGCACCGCCACGCCCGCCTCGACCGCCTCGACCGCCTCGACCACGCCCGACGCCCGGGGCGACCCGACGACCCCGGTCACCACCACGGTGGCGGCCGGTCCGGTCCTCCTCTCGGTCGGCGAGTTGGCCGGCATCGACCACCGGGCGTCGGGATCGGCCGCCCTCTACCGCCTGGACGACGGCTCCCACATCGTCCGCCTGGAGGACATCGACATCCAGAACGGCCCCGACTACTTCGTCCACCTGGTACCCGGCGCGGGCCGGGAGTCCCCCGGAGGCGGCCACGACCTGGGCGCCCTGAAGGGCAACCGCGGCAGCCAGAACTACGAGATCCCGGCCGAGGTCGACGTCTCGTCGGGACCGTTCACCGTCCTCGTTTGGTGCCGGGCCTTCGCCGTGCCGGTCGCCCACGCCACTCCCCAGCCCGTCTGATGCCCCGCCGCCGCCCGCGGGGATGCCAGGAGGTGGTGGAGCTGGTCACCGACTTCATGGAGGGGGCGCTCACGCCCGCGGTGCGCTCCCGCCTCGACACGCACCTGCGGGTCTGCCGCCACTGCGCCTCCTACCTCCGTCAGATGCAGGCGATGGTGGCCGCCGCCCGCCGGATCGCCGCCCCCGCGCTCGACCGTCGCCATCGAGAGGAACTGGTCGTGGCCTACCGCCGGTGGACCGCCGCGTGACGAGCGACGGACGGGGAATGTGGTGAAGGAGCCCCCGGTTGGACTGATGTTCGACCAACTCTTTGACGCCCGGAGGACCCTCTTGTCCACGCTCACCGTCGTCCCTGACATCGCAGGCCCTGAGTTCGCAGACCTCGACCCCGCCGATCGTCCGACACCCCGCCGTACACTCGTGACCATCGAAGCGAACGACCGGGCCACCATGAACGAGCGGTATTTCATCCCCGTGGCCGACCAGCTGGCCAACGTCCGCCGGTGGAACGCGGCGCGGGGCTGGGGTTTCACCGACGCCGATCTCGACGCCGTCGACACCACGCCCGTCGTCCACGACCAGCCCCTGGTCGTCGACCTGGTGGCGGTGTACCTGCCCGAGAACGACGGCGTCGACGGCGTCCGGCGCACGTTCGAAGAGATGTGGGCGGTGGCCTCGGAGGCCGTACCGGAGAACTGGAGCTGGCGTCAGCACCTGGAGGGACCCCGTCCGGTGCGGCTCCTCCCCGGGGCCAAGCACGTCCCCGGCATCCGTCGGGTCACCGTCGACCTGGGCGCGGGGTGGGAGCCGGTCGACGGCGTGCGGGCGATCGAGATCCGCGGCCGCCACTCGGCGTCGGCCGAGATCCTGGCCGCGGCCGCCCACTTCCCGGAGTGGATCCAGGCCATGGAAGGCGTGAACGTGCCCTTCGTGTACCTCGGCGGCTACGTGGTGTCGCACCCGGAGAACGAGGCCTGGCGCCACGTGCCCTGCCTCAGCTGGAACGAGTTCCTGGGCCGGGTCAACCTGATGGACCACTGGGTCGACCACCACCAGCGCCGCTGGGCCGTCCCCACCGTCTCCAACCCCCGGTCGTAGTCCCTCCGCTCCCCAGTTCCCTGTCGACGGTCGGGGAGTCGCGGTTTGGCTAGGGTCCCGGTCGCGGCAGACATTGGCAACCAGCCCTGCCGCGAGGAGGATGCATGCCGGCTTCAGCCCTCGTACTGCTGATCGTCCCGGGCAAGATGGACGCCTGGCGCGAGCTGATGGCCCAGTGCAACGACGACAACCCCGACTACGTCGACTCTCGTCAACGCCTGGGCATCACCCGGGAGCAGGTGTTCCTGCACGGCAACGAGGGCGAAGAGTTCGTCATCTACTACATCGAGGCCGAGAACCTCGACGAGGCCATGATCGGGATGGGCGTGTCGCTCGACCCCTTCGACCAGTGGTTCCGCATCCAGGTGAAGGCCGTCCACGACCTGATCCTGGCCGACCCGCCCCCCTGGCCCGAGCAGGCGCTTGATTTCCAAGACTAGGCACCCAGGAGTGGGGCCCACGGGTACGGAGGACTAGCGGTTCCCGGGGCCGGGTAGGGCACGGCCATGGCCATCGACCAGCCCAGCGCCGACGAGGTCCGGGACTCCACCGCCGAGGTCGAGGACGAGATGCGGCCCCAACCGGTGCCGGTGAACGTGTACGAGACCACCAACGCCCTGGTGGTGGTGGCGGCCATGCCCGCCGTCACCGCCGACGACGTCACCATCGAGCTCCGGCCCGGCTGCCTGCGGATCTGGTCCCACGTGCGCAGCGCCGGACCCCGCCAGTACCTGGTCCACGAGTGGGAGTACGGAGGCTACGAGCGGGAGCTCGACCTGCCCGAGGGCTTCGGGTCGGGCGTGGAGGCATCCCTCGCCAACGGCCAACTGGCCATCCGGATCCTGCGGGGCGAGCCCACGTCTGTCACGATCCACCCGTCCACGCCCGGCTGAGGCCGGCTGACGCCTATCGGCGGCCTACTCGGCCAGGCTGTGCAGCGCGCCGGCGGACACCAACGTGGCTCGGATCATGCCCACCACGGCCACCGGCGTCGTCCGCGTCGTCGTCGATCCGTCGCCCAGTTGGCCGAGGACGTTCCACCCCCAGGCCGTGACCGTGCCATCGGACTGCAGGGCCACGGTGTGCCCGAGACCGCCGGCCGCCACCGTCCCCGGTGCCACCCGGCTGGGCGCCGCCCGGTCGGCGGTGGTGCCGTCGCCGAGCTGGCCGAACGCGTTCCATCCCCAGGTGGACACACCCGTGCCGGTGACGGCGAGGCTGTGGAACCCACCGGCGGCGACCGCGCTGACCGACGCCAGCCCGGGGACTGCGGTGGGTCGGAGCCGGCCGACGACGGTGCCGTCCCCGAGCTGACCGACGTTGTTCATCCCCCACGCCTGCACCGTCCCGTTGGCCAGGGCCAGGCTGTGGTAGCCGCCGCCGGCCACCGCGGTGACCCCGGTGAGGCCCGGAACCCGGGTGGGGACGGGGCGATCGGTCGTGGTGCCGTCACCCAGCTGTCCGAAGTAGTTCCATCCCCACGCCCAGACGCTGCCGTCGGACCTCACCGCCAGGCTGTGGTAGATCCCGGCGCTGATGGCGACGACGTCGGTGAGTCCGGGGACGGGGTGGGGGGAGACCTGGGCGTCCGTGGTTCCGAAGCCCAGCTGACCGACGCCGTTGAAGCCCCACGAGAGCACCGTCCCGTTCTCGAGCAGGGCCAGGCTGTGGAAACCGCCGGCGGCCACCGCCTTGACCTTTTGGAGGTTGGTCGGCACGGCCACCGGTCGCGGTTCCAGTGCCGGCTCGCAGGAGGTGGTGTAGGAGCAGCCGATGCCGAGCTGCCCGAAGTGGTTCCAGCCCCAGGCGAAGATCGCGCCGTAGCTCGTGAGGGCCAGGGTGTGGTGGTAGCCGGCGGAGAGGGAGACGGCATAGCGCAGGCTCGTGGGCGCGCCGGCGACCAGGCTCTGCGCCCCTTGGCCCGACCCGAGCTGGCCGAGGCCGTTCCAGCCCCAGCCGACGGGTGACACGAATGCGGTCCCGTTGGCTTCGGCCGACTGCCACGACACGCCCGCGTCGGTCCATACGACGACCGCCTCGTAGAAGGAGCCGTCCTTCGTCGCCTCGAAGACGACGGAGACCGTGCAGGAGGTCCCGCGGGCGAGGCGGGCCCCGTTGCAGGTGGTGGAGCGCACGACGAACTGTTCCTCCGACGAGCCGACCCTGTTCACGACCACCGGTCGGGGACCGGTGGCGGTAAGGGTGAACGTGTGGAGGCCGCTCGTGGTGTGCACGGGGTAGGTGCCGAAGTCGGCCGGGCCGGTCAGTTGCGCCTCCCGGCTGCAGGTCTGTGGCGTCAGGGCGGGGATCTCGACCGACGAGGGGCCGTCGCCTCGGTAGCGGATCATGACCGGGCCGGTGCCGACCACGACCGAGCCGCCGTCGGCGGTGGCGGCCAGCGCATTGGTCTTCTGGTCGATGTTGCCCTCCCGGGCCACGACGAAGCCGCCGGTGCCGAAGGAGGGATCGGGGCCGCCGGTGGAGGTCAGCCGGACCAACCCCATGCGGGCCCGGAGGAAATCGTTGACAGGAGGGTCGAACAGCCGGGCGGCGACGACGGGCTTCCCGTCGGCCTGGACGATCACGTCGATTGCCTCGCTCTCCGCCGTTCCCGGGAACCACTGCTGGCTGACGCCGCCGTCCCCGAAGCTCTCGTCGAGGCGCCCGTCCGAAAGATGGCGCGTCACGATGACGTGGACGTGGTCCTGGGAGCCGCCGCCGGCGGCCACGATCCGCCCGGCCGAGTCGACCGCGATCGAGGTGATGTAACTCAACGGGATCCGGACGGCGGACGCGCCATTGGTGCCGAAGCCCAGGTCGGGAGTGCCATCGGGGTGAATGCGGGCGACTCCGATGCCGCCGTCCGAATCCGGACTGAATCCCAGGACGACGTTCCCGTCGGGCTGGAGGGCCATGTCCAACACCCAGCCGGGCACTCCTGGGCCGAGGACCCCGCCCGAGCCGAAGGTGGGGTCGAGCCGGCCCGACGAGACCAGGCGGACCAGCTTGCCCTGGGCCGCGGCCAGCAGCTTCCCGTCGGGCATCACCGTGAGGGCCTCGCCGACGCCCATGTCGGGGAAGAGCACCTGCCCGGCGTCTCCGAAGCTGGCGTCGGGGGTGCCGTCGGGGAGGTAGCGGAGGAACAGGAGGTGCTGGGTCGGGTTGTCGTAGCGGACGCTGGCGCCGACCAGCACGATCCGACCGTCGGGCTGCACCGCCATCTCCTTGATGATGGCCCGGTTGCTGGGTCCACCCGGTTCAAAGAGGGTCGTGACCGTGCCGCCGTTGTGGCCGAACGACACGTCGAGCGTGCCGTCGGGGAGGAGGCGCACGAGCGTCACGGGATCGGGGAAGCCCCCGATGCCGGCGACGAGCATCTTGCCGTCCGGCAGGACGACGACCGCCGACGCGCCCGTCCCTCCCATATCGAGCATGAGGGAGGCATGGCTGATACCGCAGGAGCCGAAGGCCAGCACCGGTGTGCCTGCGCCGCCGGCGGCCAGGGCCGTCGACGTCGTGGCCAAGGTGGTGGTCGTGACCAGGCCCGCGAGCAGCAGCCGCGGGATCCGCCGAAGTCCCATGGCGCGCATATCGACGTCCCGGGACCCGGCCTGTAGGCGGAAGAGTTCACCGCGAGTCCGCCCGGTCGACACCCGGCGGCCGCCAGGTCGGAGTTCACCGGGGTGACCTTCTCGCCCGACCGCCACACGCTGTTCGCCAACATCCAGGACGAGGGCTACACCTTCGCCATCACCGGCCCTTCACCCGCTTCCGGGGCTGACCGTTCAGGTCAGGCTCGGTTCGACGCAGGGGGGGACGCCGCCCGAGCCGGGCGGGTCGGTGCGGGGGTAGGGCTCGGTGAAGCCGGACCCGGGGTCGGCCGTGTCGAGGTAGCGGAGGATGCCCCGGGCGATGGCCTCGCCTTCGGCCCGCTGCACGTCGGGGCGGTCGACGAGCTCGGCCTCGGCCGGGTTCGACACGAAGGCGCTCTCCACCAGCACGCTGACGACGTCCTGGGGGAGGCGGAGGACGGCGTAGTAGTCGCCCCGCTGGCCCTGGCGATACTTGGCCCCCGCGTCGCGGTCGGCCACCCAGGCGATGTCGTAGGCGGACAAGGCCCTCACGACCTCCTCGTAGATGAGCCCGGCCAGGCGCTTCGAGTCCGGGGACGCGATCTGGTAGTAGGTCTCCGACCCGGGGCCGTCGTGGGGGCCATCGGGCTCGGCGTTGTGGTGGATCGACACGAACGCTCGGGGGTGCAGGGCGCGGGCGATCTCGGCCCGGGGGGAGAGCTCGACGTTGTAGTCCCCGGCGCGGGAGAGCACGACGCTGACGCCCGCCGCCTCCAGGGCCGCTTCCGTGTGCCGGGTGACCTCGAGGTTGACATCGGCCTCCCGCAGGCCGGCGGGGGAGATGGCCCCCGGCTCGGTACCGCCGTGGCCGGCGTCGAGGACGATGGTGGCTTCGGCCACGGGTGTGCCCTCGGTGAGGGTGGCGGTGTCGGCGCACGGTGTCCGCACCTCCCACCCGGTGTCGGTGAGGGCGATGACCGGCACCACCACGCCGGTGGGGGAGACGACCACTTTGGCCTCCGCCCTCGTCGGGGGGACGGTGGTCGTGGTCGCGGTCGTGATCGGTGCGGGTGCGACTGTCGTCTCCGTCGGCCGACCCTGGACGGCGGGGGAGTCTCCACCACCGCCACACCCCGCGGCCGTGAGGGCGAGCGCCAGGGCCACCGCTACCGGCGTGGTCACGGTCGCTAGGCGACGGAAACGCGCCGAGGAACAACGCCGAGTTGGTTGGGGACGGAACATCGCCGTCGAGTCTCCCCCCATGGGCTCCGGAACATCCGTCGGGGCGGGCAGTCAGTACCATTGGCGGACGAGATGAGTGCAACCGCCGAAGAGATTCCCGACCCCGATCAGGACGAGATGCGCCAACAGTACGAGGCCACTCGCGAAGCGGGTTCGCGACACCGATCCGACCCGGAGTTCATGGAGCGAGTGCGCCGTGCGATCGTCCACCTCGACAGCACACCGCCGGCCCCGACGATGACCGGGGCTGAGTTCTTGGAGCAGTACCCGACCAAGAAGTAGCCAGGGTGGCACTGCGCGACACTCGGGCTTTCGACGCCTGGAGTGCGAACAGTGCCTCGAGCGACGACGAATGGCGAGCCGTACGCGACTGGATAATCGGGCTCGCGACAGCGTCCTACCAGGCACCGAGTATCCCCGTCCCCGAGTTGTCCGAGCAGCCGACGTACGAGGTGAGAGAAGCGATCGTTCCTCGCTCCGGTGGCGTGTTCATCCTCTATCGATGCTTCTACGGCGAGTCCGACCTCGTCGACCTCATCGCGGTGGGCAGCTTCCTCGCCGACGATTCGCCGTAGAGACCACCTTCGAAGGGGACCAGGGTGGTCCGGCGGCGGGGTCGGCAGCGGGTACGGTCCCGCGGGTGGACCGGCCGCGCGACAGTCAGCGGGCCCGCCTGTACCGGGCCGAGAACGAGGTCGACCCCGGCCGGGCCCTGCCCACCGTCGCCGCCATGCAGGCCTACGTGGACGGGGTGGCGGCCACCGGGTGGTTCACCGACCGGTGGGGCACCCGCACCTTCGAGGTCCGCCCCGGCTACGGGCACAAGCGGGCCACGGCCGACGCCGAGGGCGTGCTCCAGATGCCCCGGTGGGCCCGGCGGGAGATGACGATCCTCCACGAGGTGGCCCACTGCGTCACGCCCGTCACCTTCGCCGCCCACGGCCACGAGTACGCCGGGGTCCTGCTCGCCATCGTCCGCCGGGCCATGGGCCTGGCCCCGGCCCAGGCCCTGGAGGAGTCCTTCGAGCGCCACCGGGTGCGATGGTCGACGGCCGCCGTCATCCGCCGGTGAGGAGCCTCCGGCGGCCAGGCATCGGGCGTCTTGCGCTCGTCCTGGGAGCCGCCCTCCTCACCCTCGGCACCGGCGGCCAGTCGACCACGACCACCACCAGGCCGCCCCCCGCCATCGGGCCCCTCCCGGTCGACATCACCCACGACGTGAAGTACGGCTCCGCCGGGGGCCAGGACCTCCTCCTCGACACCTACGTCCCCGACGACACCAACGCCGAACGGGTCTCCGTCTTCGTCATCCACGGCGGCGCCTGGCGGACGGGCGACAAGCGCAACGTGGCCGACGTCGCCACCCGGATGGCGGAGCGAGGGTGGGTGGTCTTCGCCGTCAACTACCGGCTGAGCGAGCCCGAGGCCTTCCCGGCCGAGATCGACGACGTGCAGACGGCCGTGAAGTGGGCCCGCTTCAACGCCTTCGACTACCGGCTCGACCCCGGCCGGATGGGTGCCCTGGGCTTCTCCGCCGGCGGGCACCTGGCCGCCATGCTGGCCACCCTGGGCGACGGGCCCCCCGACCAGGGCGCCCGCATCCTGGTGGCGGCCTCGTGGTCGGGCCCGATGGACCTCACCGCCCTCACCGGCGGCGAGGCGGCTCCCCTGTCGGCGCTCCTCCTGCCCTGCCCGCCGGCCACGTGTCCCGAGCGGTGGGCCGACGCATCGCCGATCACCCACGTCGACCCCACCGACGCCCCCCTGTTCCTGGCCAACAGCACCGCCGAGCTGGTGCCCCTCGACCAGGCCGAGGCGATGGCCGACCGGCTGGAGGCGGCCGGCGTCGCCCACCAGTTGGAGGTGGTGCCCGGCCGCCGCCACGGCGACGACCTGGTGGCCGACGTGTGGCCGCAGACGGTCGCCTTCCTCAGCCACCACCTCGTCCGGCCCACCGACCTGCGCGACCCCAATCCCAACGCCACCTGGGTGCTCCTGGTTGCCATCGTGGTGGTCGTGACCGGCGGGGTGATCGGGGGGCTGCGGGTGCGACGCCGGCTCAAGCGGGAGCAGGCGCGGGCGGGCGGCCCGTGACGGCGACGGCGATGGTGACGGCCAGTCCGAAATGATCGGACGGGAACAGGCGGGGGTCGGCGGGCGACGGCTGGTCGAAGGCGAGGCGGGCGTCGAGCACCGCCACCCGGTCGTTGACGAAGACGTAGTCGAGCACCCCTCCCGTGACGACGGTGCGAGCCGGCTCCCTCCCGTGCACCTCGGCGTAGGCCGACCGGAGGCGGGCGGTGAGGATCCGCACCGGGGCCGAGCCGGGCCGGGAGTTGAAGTCGCCCATCAGCACCGCCGGCTGGTCGGGCCGTTCGTCCATCCACTCGAGCAGGCGGGTGGCCTGCCGGCAGCGCACCGCGTCGTCCCCGTCGGCCAGGTGGACGTTGTAGACGTCGAGCGTGCTCCCCGAAATATGGCCGTCCGGCACCGCCACCGTCACCCGCTGCGCCACCCGGGACTGGCCCCGCAGGCGGACCCGGGCCGCGGGGCCGTCCACCGGGAGCCGGGTCGACACCGCGACCCCCTCCCAGAACCGCTTGGGCCCGGTCTTGAACGTCCGGCGCACCTGCCACCCCTCGGGGGCGATGCGCCGGGCCTGGTCGGGGAGGCGCCGCACTTCCTGGAGGGCGATCACGTGCGGGTCGAGGGCCACCAGCTGCTCCACCAGCAGGGGCGCCCGGTCCCGCCACCGGTCGGCGGTGTTGCGGACGTTGAGGGTGGCCACGACGATCGGCGAGGCCGCGCTCATCGGAATCCTCCCATCCCGGGCAGGGTAGGAGGCGGGGAGAACCCGGGCCGTGACGGCCGGGAAACCCCCCGTTCACGTGGGCGAGGGAGAATTGGGACATGAGGGGCACCACGATGAAGGTTCGCGTCGGTTGTGAGTTCGAGTGGGATGCCTCCGGGCCCACGCCATCGGTGTGGCAGATCCGCGCCCGGCCCGAGGAGCAGGTGATGTCCGCCAGCTGGGTCACCAACCCGGAGATGGGCCGGGCGTTCTACTGCGACGCCTTCGGCAACGTGTGCGACCGCCTCACCCTGCCCCCGGGCTCGACCACCCTCACCTACGACGCCACCGTCGAGGTCTCCGCCTACCCCGACCCGATCGACATCTACGCCCAGCAGGTCCCGGTCGAGAACCTGCCGGCCGACGCCCTGGTCTTCCTCCTGCCCAGCCGCTACTGCCAGTCGGACGTGCTCTTCGACGACGCCTGGAAGCTCTTCGGGCACACCGAGCCGGGGTGGAACCGGGCCCAGGCGGTGTCGAACTGGGTCCACGAGAACGTGCAGTGGCTGGCCGGCACCAGCACCGCCGTCCACCAGCGCCTGCGACGTGTACGCCTCGGGCGAGGGCGTGTGCCGCGACTTCGCCCACCTGATGGTCACGTTCTGCCGGGCCCTCAACATCCCCGCCCGCTACGTCTTCGGCTACCTGCCCGACATCGACGTGCCGCCGCCCTACGACGAGATGGACTTCTGCGCCTGGGTGGAGGTCTACCTGGGCGACCGGTGGTGGACGTTCGACCCCCGCAACAACACCCGCCGCATCGGCCGGGTCCTCATCGGCCGGGGCCGCGACGCGACCGACGTGGCCATGGTGACCACCTACGGCGCCCCCCGGCTGGAGCGGATGAAGGTCTGGGCCGACGAGGCATGACCCCCGACCCCAGATGACCACCGGCGGGCCGGCGACCGTCCTCTACTCCGTCGCCGAGCCCGACCCCGACGCTCCCGCGGTCCGGTCCGACCTGGAGTGGGTCGGGCGCATGCTCCGGGAGTCCCTCGACCGCCAGGAGGGTCCCGCCCTGTCGGCCCTCGTCCAGGAGGTGCAGCGGGCCACCCGGGGCCACTGGCCGGAGGGCCCCGGCGATCCCGACGACCCCGACCCCGACGACCACGACCCCGACGGCCACGACCCCGACGACCACGAGGCCAAGACCGACGCCCGGCTGGCAGCGGTGCTGGCCGGCGTCGACCTGCCCACCGAGATCCTGCTGGTGCGGGCCTTCTCGGCCTGGTTCCACCTGGCCAACGTCGTCCAGCAGGTCCACCAGGCCCGCCACCTCGAGCGCACCGCGGGCCAGGGCGGTCTCCTGGCCGAGGCCGTCGACCGGATCGAGGCCGACGGGGTGCCCTCGACCCTCGTCGACGACGTCGTCCGCCGGCTCGAGCTGCGCCCCGTGTTCACGTCGCACCCCACCCAGGCCGCCCGCCGGTCGGTGCTCTCCAAGATGCGCCAGGTGGCCGAGCTGCTCCGGGCCCGCCAGGATGCCCCGCCCGCGGAGCGGGACCGGATCGAGCGCCGCTTCGCCGAGGTGGTCGACCTCATGTGGCAGACCGACGAGCTGCGCCAGGGCAAGCCCGAGCCGTCGGAGGAGGCCAGCTCCATCCAGTACCACCTCCAGGAGCTGTGCCGGGCGGTCGTGCCCGACATCCTGGAGGACCTCACCCGGGAGCTGGCCCGCCTGGGTGTCGACCTGGGCGTGGGGGCCCGGCCCCTCCGCTTCGGCACGTGGGTCGGCGGCGACCGGGACGGGAACCCCAACGTCACCCCCCAGGTCACCCTCGACGTCCTCGCCATCCAGCACGAGCGGGGGATCGCCGACCTCATCGCCTCGGTCGACGATCTCGTGCGCGACCTGAGCGTGTCCACCCGCATCGCGGCCGTGTCGGAGAACCTGCTGCTGAGCCTGGCCGAGGACCGGATCGTGCTGCCGGAGGTCTACGACCGCTCCCTGCGCCTCTACGGCGAGGAGCCCTACCGGCTCAAGTGCGCCTACATCCGCCAGCGACTGGAGAACACCGGCCGGCGGGCGGCCGACGCCAAGGCCCACGTCGACGGCCTCGACTACCGCGATCGCTTCGAGCTGCTGGGCGAGCTGGCGGTGATGGCCACGTCGCTTGCGCACCAACCGGGGCGGCACGGCCGCGGCCGGCATCGTGGCCCGGATCATGCGCATTGTGTCCACCTTCGGCTTCAACCTGGCCACCATGGACGTGCGGGAGCACGCGGCCAAGCACCACGAGGCCCTGGCCGCCCTCTTCGACCCCCTGGAGGACCTGCCCGTCCCCTACGAGCGGCTGCTGCGCCCCGAACGGATGAAGGTTTTGGCCCGAGAGCTCACCGGCCGGCGCCCCCTCACCGCCCCCACCACCGTCCTGCCCGACGGTCCCGCGGCCACCATCGGCACCTTCGAGGCCATCCGCCAGGCCCTCGACCGCTACGGCGACGAGATCGTGGAGAGCTACATCATCTCCATGACGGGCGGGGCCGACGACGTGCTGGCGGCGGCCGTCCTGGCCCGGGAGGCGGGGCTGGTCGACGTGCGCTCGGGCCTGGCCCGGATCGGCTTCGTCCCCTTGCTGGAGACGGTGGAGGAGCTGCGGCGGGCGGGCGAGATCCTCGACGAGCTGCTGTCCGATCCGTCCTACCGGCGGCTGGTGGCGCTGCGGGGCGACGTCCAGGAGGTGATGCTCGGCTACTCCGACTCCAACAAGGACGCGGGCATCACCACGTCGCAGTGGGAGATCCAACGGGCCCAGCGCCGCCTGCGGGACGTGGTCCAGCGCCACGGGGTGCTGCTGCGGCTCTTCCACGGCCGGGGAGGCACGGTCAGCCGGGGCGGCGGACCGGCCCACGAGGCGGTGCTGGCCCAGCCCTTCGGCACCCTCGAGGGGCAGATGAAGATCACCGAGCAGGGAGAGGTGATCTCCGAGCGCTACGGGCTGCCCGGCCTGGCCCGCCACAACCTGGAGATCCTGCTGGCGGCGGTGCTGGAGGCGTCGCTGCTGCACCGGGACTCCCGCCAGCCGATGGACGTGCTCGACCGGTGGGACGTGGCCATGGACGACGTGTCCGACGCCGCCTTCGCCGCCTACCGGTCGCTCATCGACGCCCCCGGCCTGGTCGACTACTTCCTGTCGGCCACGCCCGTCACCGAGCTGGCCGACCTCAACATCGGGTCCCGGCCCGCGTCCCGGGTCGAAGGCGGCGGGGGACTCGACTCGATGCGGGCCATCCCGTGGGTGTTCGCGTGGAACCAGTCCCGCCAGATCATCCCCGGGTGGTTCGGGCTGGGGACGGGCCTGGCCGCGGCCCGGGCCGATGGCTTCGGCGACGTGCTGGCCGAGATGCACGAGCACTGGCACTTCTTCCGGGTGTTCGTGTCCAACGTGGAGATGACGCTGGCCAAGTCCGACATGGCCCTGGCCCGCCACTACGTGAACACCCTCGTCGACCCGAGCCTGCACCCCCTGTTCGACCGCATCCGGGAGGAGCACGAGCGCACGGTGGAGGAGGTGCTGCGGCTGACGGGGGAGCGGCGCCTCCTCGACCGCCAGCCCGAGCTGCAACGGGCCCTCGACGTCCGCCAGGCCTACCTCGATCCCCTCTGCCGGCTGCAGGTGGGCCTGCTGGGCCGGCTGCGGGCGTCCGACGACCCCCCGCCCATGCTCCGCCGGGCCCTGTTGCTGACGGTGAACGGCATCGCCGCCGGCCTCCGCAACACGGGCTAGGCAAGCCCGGTCACCGGCGAACCGGTGACGCATCTGGTCGCCCTGGCCACCGGTTTCGTCGCCGGTTCGCCGGGCCGGACGGCGGCCACCGCCGGCAGACGTCGCCTACCCTGAGGGTCGATGCTCTGGCGCCGTGCGGCCGACGTGGTGGCCCTCTCGCACCTCACGCTCATCGGGTTCATCCTGGCCGGAGGTTTCGTCGCCCGTGCCCATCCCCGGGTCACCAAAGCCCACGTCATCGCCCTCGTCGGAACCGCGGCCGTCTACGCCGGCGGCCTCGACTGCCCCCTCACCGACTGGGAGAAGGGCCTCCGCCGCCTGGCCGGCGACGACGCCTACACCGGCGGCTACATCGAGCACTACCTCGTGTCGCCGTGGCATCCGTCGGGCATGGACCCGGCCATCGGCTTCGGCATCCTGGGCGTGGCCGTCGCCACCACCGCCCTCGCCTACGGCGGCCGCCTCCGCCTCCGCCACCGCCCCGCCACCCGGACCGGCTAAGCCGAGCGGTCGGTCTTGGCGCGCATCGGTCGCCTGGCGAGCCCGGCGGGCCGCCGAACCGCGTCGACGGAGACCGACCCGGTCGTCAGCCGCCGACGGGGACCAGGACGACCTCGGGATCGGCGCCGGGGTCGGCGGTGGGGTCGGGCTGGCGGTTGAAGGCCACCGCCCGGCCGTCGCCGGTGAAGAGGGCCCGGAGGTGACGGCCCGGGGGGCCTTCGACGGTGGTCGTGCGGTCGTCGGCCAGGGTGGTGATGGCGACCGACTCCACCCCGTCCGCACCCACCGTGTACACGAGGGCGTCGCCGTCGGGGGAGAAGGAGGCGGTGATCACGGTCGCTTCCGGACCCGCCGGAACCACCGTCCGGGGTCCGCCCGAGGTGAGGAGGACGATGCCCTCGCCGTAGGCGGCCACCGTCGACCCGCCGTTGACGTCGAACCCGAAGCCCCTGGTCCGGGCCGAGACGGTGCCATCCGCCCCCCGCAGGCTGACCGAGCCGTACCCGGCCACCACGTAGGTGCCGTCGGCGAGCTGGGCCACCTGGGTGACGGCCCTCGACTCGTCGCCGTCGACGGTGAACACCAGTGTCACCGCGCCCGAGACCGGGTCGATGGAGACCAGGTCGGCGGGAGTCTCCTGGGTGAGGTTGTTGCGCCCGGCGAGGAGGCGCCGGCCGTCGGTCGACCAGCCGAACCCGGCGAGGGTCCCCTGCTCCCGGAACAGAGGCATCGGACGGAGGTCGCCCAACGTCCCGTCGGCCGCTTCCGAGCCCACGAGCACTTCGGACACGAAACCCTCGCACGCCTTCACCAACGCAACCCGTCCGCCCGGCCCCCGGACCAGCGTGCCGCGAATGGTGGCCCCGTCGACCAGCTCCGGCTGGCGGGCGCCGCCGTCGGTGGGGACGCGGAACGTGATCGGCTCCGGCTGTCCCTCGCACCCCACCTGCGACAGGTCGGGATCGACCGCCAGCACGAACAGGGCCGTGCCGTCGGGGCTGGTGCGTCCGAGGAAGCCCCGGCTGAGCAATCGCGGCGACCCGAGCCGGTGGTAGTCGATGGCTTCGATCGTGGTGGTCGTCGTCGACGTCGGGTTCGAGGTGGTGGCCCCCGGGGGGACGGTCGTCGACCCCGTCTCCTCGGAGGGGTCGCCGCAACCGACGAGCAGCACCGCGGTCAGGACCGCGGCCGCCGCGACCCTGGCCGCCGCGACCCTGGCCCCGGGGGCCCTGGTCACGCCCGTCACGGTCCGATCCAGCGGGCGCCGGGGAGGGCCGGGTTCTCGAAGTCGGACCAGTACTGCTCGCTGGCGTGGGCGAACTCCTCCCACGACAGGGTGCCGTTCTCGTCGGTGTCGAAGCCGGCGAAGGCGGCGGGGATGTCGGTGTCGTCGGCCAGGCCCAACACCGCCAGCCAGTTGCCGTACTCCTCCTCCGTGATGCGCCCGTCGCCGTCGGCGTCGATGAGGCCGTAGAGGGCCCGGATCCACGGGGTGAGGGGGTACTCGCCGCCGGCGGCCGCCGTCTGGCGCACGATGTCGGTGATCCCGACGCAGAACGCCCGCCACTCGTCCCGGCTGACCCGGCCGTCGTGGTCGGTGTCGGCCACCATGCACAACTGGTCCCACCACACCCGCAGCCCCTCCCGCAGGCTGACGACGGCGGGCGAGTCGGCCGACTCACCCCGGATGGCGGCCAGGGCGTCGATGTGGGCGGAGAAGCTCTCCCAGGTGAGGTCGCCCTCCGGCCCCTGGTAGGAATCGAAGACGCGGTCGTACCGTGCCTGTTGGACGTCGTCGTCCATGAACGCTCCCTTCGCCAAGCGGTCCCCGGACCGGGGAGCGCTCACCCTATCCCCGGCCGCCGGCGGTCTGTCGGCCCCCCCGCCTCCCCCTCAGAGCGTGGGTTCGGTGGCGTCCACCTTGTCGGCTGGCGACTGGCCGGAGTACTCCTCGTCGTCGGTCCAGTCGGGCTGCTTGTCGGCGTGGGCCTCGTCGAGGGTGACCGTCTCTCCCTCGAGCTCGACAATTGGGACGATCAGCTCGGGCACGACCGCCTCCGCCGACTGGTCCTGGTGGGCGCTGACGTTGTCGGGGAACAGGCGCAGCACGCTCTCCACCACCGCCTGGTGCTGGGTGGCGAGGTAGCAGCGGGCCGAGTCGGTGACGGTGGACAGCCGGCTGCGGAGGGCGTCCATGTCGGTCTCGTCGGCCTGGTCGCGGCCGAGGCGCTCGAGGAGCCCGGAGATGACGAGACCGTCCTGCTTGCACGGGGTGCACTGCCCGCACGACTCCACCGACAGGAACCGGGACACACCGGCGGCGACCGCCACCGGGTCGTTCGTCCCGTCGAAGACGATGAACCCGGCCGAGCCCAGGCCGCTGCCCGCCTCCTGCAGGTCCTCGTAGGTGACGGGCGTGTCGAGGAGGTGGCCGGGGAGCAGGGCGTTGGCCACTCCCGACAGCACCGCCCGGATCCGCTCGCCCGACCGCGCCCCGCCACCGAGCGTGTCGATGACCTCCCGCAGGGGCGTCCCCATGGCGAACTCGCCCACCCCGTGGCGGCGGGTGGAGCCGGTGACGGTGCACACGATCGTGCCCGGGGATTTGTCGGTGCCGACCGACCGGAACCAGTCCGGGCCCTCGACCACGATGCCGGGGACGTTGGCCATGGTCTCGGCGTTGTTGACGAGGGTGGGCGCGGCCGCGGTGTCGTCGGTCTCCGAGGCCATGGCCTCGTCGGCCGCCGACTTGGTGTCGGGGCCCAACTCGTCGGTGCCGTGGCGGAACGGGGGGGCGATGCGGGGGAACGGGTTGCGCCCGGCGATCACCTCCAGGAGGGCCGTCTCCTCGCCGTAGAGGTAGTGGCTGGGACCCTCGACCACCACGATCTCGAAACCCTCGGGCAGCCATGCCGCCCGTTGGATCTCCTCGATGGCGGACCGCACCCGGGCCAGCTCCTGGGTGAACGACTTCTTCATGGCCACGATGACGGTGTCGGCCCCCACCGTCGACGCCGCCACCAGGGCCCCCTCGAGAACGCGATAGGGGTTGCGCCGGAGGATGGCCCGGTCCTTGAAGGTGCCCGGCTCGCCCTCGGCCGCGTTGACGACGACCGTCGCCGGCAGCTGCTCGGACTTGCTGTCGAACACCGTCCGCCACTTGGTGCCGGTGGGGAACCCGGCGCCGCCCCGGCCCCGCAGGCCGGACGCCTCCAGGGCCCCGATCACGCCCTCGGGCTCGGCCTTGCCCGCCAGGGGCAGGGCCCGGCCCCCGCCCGCGGCCAGGTAGTCGTCGAGGGACCGGACCGGGGCGGCATCGAGGACACGGCTGTGAGGGGGCATGCCTCCGTTCTATCCGTTTCGGTCCCGACCGTCCCAGTCCGACCACGGGAGCGGGGGCTCGCCGGCCGCCTGGCGGGCGAACTCGCCCAGGAACCAGCGCCGGAAGGCCAGCGCCTCCGCCGGCGTGGCCAGGGTGAGCAGGTCGCCCGACCGGCAGAACTCGTCGGCCGCGTCGAGCAGGTCACCGAGGTCGGCCGCGGCCCGGATCGCGTCCGGGGGGAGCCGGTACTCGAGGTTGACGACGTCGACCCGGCGGCGGGCGGCGTCGGCCAACTCGGCCTCGGGTTGCAGGGTAAAGCCGGAGAACCGGTCCCGCATCTCCTCCACCACGGCCGTGAGCCGGGCCGGCACCTCCACCTCGCCTCCGGCACCGGCACCGGCACCGTCGGAGGCGGAGGCGGAGGCGGAGGCGGAGGCGGAGGCGGCGATGAGGGCGAACTCGCGCATCAGCTCGTCGCCGTGCTCCGACGCCCGCAGGTAGACGGGCACGGGCATGCCCAGGAGGAGGATGGTGACTAGGCCCTCGTCGGCCGGCGCTCCGTCGTCCGGCATGCCGCCCCCCTCAGTCCTTCACCGGGCGGGCGCCGGCGGGGGTGAGGTCGAGCTCGAACCACACGAACTTGCCCACCTCGGTGACCACCGTGCCCCAGTCGCGGGCCAGCTCCTCCACCAGCATCAGACCCCGCCCCGTGCCCGACAGGGTGGAGTACTGCCGGCGCACCGCCCGTCCCCGGCCCTGGTCGTGGACCTCCACCGCCAGCCGGTCGGGCAGGATCCGGACGACGAGCTCGAGCTCGGTGCCGGCGTGGAGCACGGCGTTGCTCACCAGCTCGCTCACCAGCAGGACGGCGACCTCGGCCACCTCCGCCCGTCCCGCCTCGGCCAGGGCGGCCGCGACGAACCGCCGGGCCCGGCCCGCGCTCTCCGGGACCCCGGGGAAAATGGCCCGCGCCTCCGAGCCCGTGCCCGGCATCAGGCGTCGCCCCCGCGGTCCCCGCTGCCGCCCGCCGCCAAATCGCCGAGGACCCGGACGACCACCACCGCCATGTCGTCGCGCGGTTCGCCGTCGACGAAGTGGCGGGCGGCGTCCTCGATGGCGGCCGCCACCTCGTCGGCCGACCTCCCGCCACCCGACTCGGCCCGCAGCACCGCCGCCACCCCGTCGTCCTCGAAGAAGCGCCGGCCCTCGTGGCGCTCGACGATGCCGTCGGTGAACGTGACCAGGGTGTCGCCCACGGCCAGGGCCACGGTACGTCGTGCAACTCGACGTCGCGGTCCACGCCCAGGAGGGTGCCCGCCCGCCCCACCGTCTCAACCATGCCGTCGGCCCGGGCCACCAGGGGCAGGGGATGGCCGGCGACGCAGACCGTCAGCGAGGCCCCGTGAGGCCCGGGCTCGACCACCGCCAGGCCGACGGTGCAGAACCGGGGCTCGTCGCGCGCCCACCCCTCGGCCGGGTCGTCGGAGACCACCGCCGGCCGGTCGGCCTCGCTCCGGAGGAGGACCTCGTTGAGGTGGGTGAGCAGGTCGCGGGGCGAGTCCATGTGCAGCGACGCCGAGCGGATGGTGTGGCGGGTGAGGCCGGTGACGGCCGCCGCCTCCACTCCCTTGCCCCGCACGTCGCCCACCACCACGGCCCACCGGCCCCGGTCGAGGGCGAAGACGTCGTAGAAGTCGCCCCCGACCTCTTCCGACGGGCCGACGGCCGCGTAGCGAGCCCCCACGTCGAGGCCGGGGATGGCGGGCAGCCCCGCCGGGAGGAGGCTGGCCTGGAGCTGGCGGGCGATGCGGGTGCGCTCGGCGAACAGCATGGAGTTGTCGATGGCCACCCCCGCCCGCACGGCCAGGTCGACCCCCAGGGCCAAAGAGGCGTCGGAGAGCGGCCGGCCCCGGTCGGTGGCGAGCACGAGCGCCCCCAACACCCTGCCCCCGGCCTGCAGGGGGAGGATGGCGGTCGAGCCCAGGCCGACGGCCCGCACCCGCTCCCTCCGCTCCGGGTCGGTGATCGTGCGGTCGAGGAGCTCGTCGTCGATCTCCCGGATGAGCTCGACCTGGCCGGTGCGGATGACGGCGCCCACGCTCGACGGCGACTGGGGGTCGGGCGGGTAGCGGTGGAGCAGGTCCCGGACGAGCTCCACCCGCTCCGGGTCGGCGTGGGCCAGGCCCAGGAGCCGGATCGACCCGTCGCCGTCGCGGCGGAGGTGGAGGCGAAGACGGCGCACCAGTCGGCCAGGCGGGGGACGGCCAGCTCGACCACCCGGGCCAGGGTGCGCTCGTAGTCGAGCGACGAGGCCAGGGCCGACGACGCCTCGGCCAGGAAGGCCACGCCCCGGTGGGCCTCCTCCGTCGCCTGCCGGGCGGCCTGCTCGGCCGCGACCGCGGCCCGGGTGGCCTCGAACAGCTCCGCCCGGCGAAGGGCGCCCGCGCACTGGGCGCCCAGGGCCTGCAGCAGGGCCACGTCGTCGTCGTCGAAGTCGCGCTCCTCGGCGAACCCCACCACCAAGGCCCCGAAGAAGGTGCCGTCCTCGTCGGGGAGAGGGATGACGGCGTGGGCCTGGTCGCCCACCAGAGGGGCTCCGGCAGGCATGGGGAAGCGCTGGAGGAGCTCGGCCCGGGACCGCAGGAGCACCAGCTCGCCGGTGCGGATGGCCTCGCTGGCGGGCAGGTCGGCGGTCAGGGGGAACGTGTCCCAGCTGTCCTTGACCGCCTTGGGGTAGCCGATCTCGTGGACGATGGCCACGGTGGTGCCCCCGGGAGCGACCAGGCACAACGACCCGGTGTGGCCGCCCAGGTCGCGCAGCCCGTGGCGGAAGACGGCCTCCGCCACCTCGGCCCGGTCGACGGCGCGGGCCAGGGCCGCGGTGACCGCCTGCAGCCCCGCCAGCCGGGCCGCCACCCGGTGCCGGTCGGGGCCGGGGTCGGCGTGGTCGTCGAAGGCCCGGGACTCGCCCACGATGCCCGTCGTGTCGCCGCTCGGGCCGAGCACGGGCCAGTTGCGCACCAGGGCCCGCACCATGGTGCCGTCCTTGTGCCGGACCGAGAACGGCCCCGTCCACGACTCGCCCGAGCGCAGGCCGGCCACGATCGTCCGGGCCTCGCCCGCCGAGTCGTCGGGCACGAGGATCTCGATGACGTTGCGACCGATGACCTCCCCCGCCTGCCAGCCGTAGAGGCGCTCGGCGGCCGGGTTCCACAGCCGGACGGTGCCTTCGGCGTCGGTCGCGATCAGCGCCTGGGGGGCCGATTCGACCACCGCCCGCCACCAGCGCTCGGTATCGATCGCCTCGTCGCCCATCCCGGCCTCGGCCGGCCCGCTCCTGGGCAGCGGCGGACGAGTCGTCACGCGACCATCGGCGTGCGCAGCAGCCAGCGGGGCATCGCCCGCCCTCCTTCCGAAGAAACCCGAGCCTCCGCCCCCGGCCTGCCCCTTGAAGCCGTCCCCCATCCTACGGTGAGCCCGCTACCAGGACCCGCCGCCGCCACCGCCGCCACCGCCGCCGGAGAACCCGCCGCCGCCGAACCCGCTCCCGCCCGAGCCCGACGGTGTCGACGAGATGGTGCCCGACGTCGTGGTGGCGAACCCGTCCATCGAGTCGTTGAAGCTGCCCACGGTGAAGTAGCCGGGACCGGAGTACCAGCCCGTGTCCGGCAGGCGCCCGTCGATGTCGGCGAAGGCCTTGGCCCACTTCTCGGTGGCGCCGAAGACGATGGCGTAGGGCAGGTACTCGGAGAACAGGTGCTTGCGCTCGGCGAACTGGGCCCGCTCCTTCTCCGACTCCTCGATGAACCGCCGGAAGCCCTGCACCCGGCGCAGGGTGCCGGTGCCCTTCCCCGTGCGCCGGGGCATGCGCTTGGCCCCCATCAGCAGGATCACGCCCCCCGCCACCAGGGGGATGCCGACCACGCCGAAGTGGGTGAGGGCGGCCAGGACCGCGGCCAGGACGATGGAGGCCACCAGGGCGAGCACGCCCAGCACCGTCCACAGGGTGCGGGTGCGGTCGGGCCGCTTCGCGAACCAACCCTGTTCCACGGCGTCGTCGTACAGGAGGTCCTCCACCTTCTTGAGGTCGGTGGCGAAGGTGTTCTTGAGGGCGGACAGCTTCACCTCGCTCCGTCCCTTGAAGATGGCCGACAGCAGGCTGTGCTCGTAGTTGCGCAGGCCGGTGGCCTCCTTGAGCTCGACCAGGTTCCAGTCCTTCTTGCCGAACCACCCCTCCTTGGGGATCTCGTCGATCCGCAGGTAGCCCCGAACGGCCAGGTCGACGATGGTGGCGGTGACGTCGAGCGTGCCCGCCCTCTCGTCGACGAGCGTGCCCACCTGTCCCGGGCGCAGGTCGTCGGGGGGCGCGAACTCGACCGGGGTGAGCGGGCGCTCCAGGAGCGGCACCTTCTGCTCCGCGCCCGTCTCGCTGCCGAAGGCGATGTCGACGGGCGACCCCTCGTAGCGCCGGTCGCGGCCGGTGCGCCACAGCAGCGCGGCCACACCCCCCACCACCAGGACGAGCACGCTGGCGCTGGTGCCCAGGGTGGCGGGCGTGAGGGCGAAAGCCCGGTCGAAGGCCCACCGCTCGTCGAGGACGGGTGTGGGCGGGGGGACGAACCCCTTCTGGAAGCCGACCACCACGGTGAAGGCATCGTGGGGCTGGAGGTTGTCGGCGCCGAAGTCGGCCTCGCGGTCGCCCGGCTCGGACCGTCCGCAGGGGAGGAGCGAACGGATCGGGCCGCTGAAGCAGGCCACGTCGGTGAGGGGCCCGGGGGCGGCGACGTGGGCGGTGGCCCGCTCGACGGGCACGTCCCACTCGGTGCCGATGGCGTTCCAGTACAGCTCGTCGTGCTCGGCGAAGCCGTTGAGGCCGCCCTTCACCAGGTAGTCGATCGTGTAGCGGTGGGGGCCGGTGATGCTCTTGTCCGGGTCGCCGATCTTGAGGACCTTGTCGCCGCCCTCGTTGCTCGTCTCGTACTGGTCGGGCGTCCCCGGCGAGCCCACCACCGACCGGATGGTGATCGGGTAGACCCGGTCGTAGCGGTCGTCGTAGTGGAGGCGGACGGGGATGTTGCGGAAGATGCCGTGGTGGGAGGTGACGCCGAAGTCGTAGTCGATGACCTCGGTGACGGCGAGGTCGCCCGACGTCTCGATGGTGATGGTGACGTCGTAGCTGGTTATCCGCTCGCGGCCGAACTGGGAGGCGTTGGCCGCGGCCGCGGGTCCGCCGCCGGCGACGGCCAGGGTGGCGGCGACGACGGCCAGGAGCAGCCGGCGAGCCGTCATCGGAGCTCCCGGACGAGGTCGTCGTGCTCGGCCCGGAGCCTGACCACCTCGTGCTGGAGGACCTCCATCGCCGCCTCCAGCGCCGCCAGCCGCTGCGACGTGGGGACCGCGATCGACGAGGCGGGCGCGGCCACCGCCCCTTCCAGCCCGCCGGTGCCCGCGGCCCCCGCCACTCCCGCGCCCGCCACCGCGGTGAGCGACGGCGCCTCCGCCCCCGGCAGCTCGCCCCCCAGCAGTTGGGCCCATCGGTTCTCCTTCTGTCCCGGCTGACGCTCGAGCTTGGCCACGAGGGGTTCGTCCCGCCGGGCCAGCCGGGCCAGGGTGTCGTCGACGTCGTCCTGGTCGACGAAGGGGTGCAGGCGCTCGCTCCGGGCCCGCAGCTCGCTCGCCGTCTGCGGGCCCCGGAGCATGAGCAGGCACACGACGGCCGCCTCGCCGTCGTCGAGGGCGAGGGTCTCGTCGAGCACCTGGCGGAAGCGGTCGGCCCGGTTCGACCGGCTGTAGACGATCCGCACCAGGTTGAGCCCCCGCAGGTTGAGCAGGGCGTTGCTCACCGTGGCCTCCTCCAGCTTGCTCACCGGGTGGCGGTTGGTGGTCTGGTTGCAGGCCGCCATCAGGGCGTTGAGGGTGAGGGGGTAGTTGTCGGGCGTGGTGCGTTCCTTCTCCATGAGGCATCCGAGGATGCGCACCTGCACCGGCGTGAGCGCCATGGGGCCCAGGTTAGAAGGTGCGGCGACCACCTCCGCTGGCGGTCGCCGCACCTCCACCGTCGGGACAGCGTGCAGGCTCAGCGGCCGGCGCCGGTGAGCTCCTCGCTGGCCAGGAGGGTGGCCAGCTCGGCCTGCACCGAGGCTTCGCCTTCGATGTGGACCTCGGGGAGGAGCTTGTCGAGCCAGCGGGGCATCCACCAGTTGGCGTTGCCCAGCAGCTCCATGGTGGCCGGCACCAGCACCATGCGGACGATGGTGGCGTCGACGAAGACCGCCGTCGTCAGCCCCAGCCCGATCTGCTTGATGAAGACGTTGGGGTCGAAGATGAACACCCCGAAGACGAACACCATGATGGCGGCGGCGGCGGTGATGACCCGGGCGGTGGCGGCCAGGCCGTCGGCCACCGCCACCCCGTTGTCGCCGGTGCGCAGGTACTCCTCCCGGATGCGGCTGAGGAGGAAGACCTCGTAGTCCATCGACAGCCCGAAGAGGATGGCGAACATGATCATGGGGACGAACGCCGGGATCGGCGTCTCCGGGATGTTGAGCAGGTCCCCGAGCCACGTCCCCTGGACCGCGAACGACATCACGCCGTAGGCGGCGGCGATCGACAGCAGGTTCATGACCCCCGCCTTCAGGGCCACCAGCGGCGAGCGGAACACCGTGGTCAGCAGGAAGAAGGAGAGGAGCACGACCGAGCCGATGAAGATCGGCAGCCGCTTGGTGATGTAGTCGGTCTGGTCGACCGAGATGGCGGTGAACCCGCCCACGTCGACCGTCACCCCGGAGGAGCCGAGCGCGGCCGGGATCACCTCGTCCCGCAGGCGGTGCACGAGGTCGGCCGTGCTCTCGTCCTGCGGCTTGTCGGTGGGGAAGACGCTGACGATGGCGGTGTCACCGGCCGGGTTGAGGGCGGCGGGGGCCACGAACGCCACCCCTTCCGTCGCCCGGACGGCGGTGCTGAGGCGCTGGACCGTGGCGTCGGCGTTGGGCCCGCCGGTGAGGTCGGCCACCAGCAGCAACGGTCCGTTGAACCCGGGGCCGAAGCCGGTGCTGAGCAGGTCGTAGGCCTGGCGGGACGTCTCCTTGGGCAGGTTGTTGCCCTCGTCGGGGAAGCCGAGGCGGAGGGAGAGCACGGGCAGGGTGATGATCAGCAGCACCAGGGCCCCGCCGGCGAAGGCGAACCACGGCCGCCGCTGCACCACCCGGCTCCACCGGTACCAGAAGGCGTTGGCGCCCTGGCGGGAGGTGCGGCCGGTGAAGGGCACCTTGAGCTTGTCGATGTTCCGGCCCACGAACCCGAGGATCGCCGGCAGGAGGGTGAGCGAGGCGGCCAGCATGACCAGCACCGCCAGCACGGCCGATGCCGCCACCCCGTTCAGGTAGCTGAGGCCCATGGTGAGCATGCCCAGCAGGGAGATGACGACGGTGCCGCCGGCGAACAGCACCGCCCGCCCGGCGGTGCCCATGGCGGTGAGGTTGGCCTCCCGGGGCGACATCCCGGTGGCCAGGCCCTGGCGGTAGCGGGTGATGATGAACAGGGCGTAGTCGATGCCCACGCCCAGGCCGATCATGGTGGCGACGGTGGCCGCCCACTCCGGCGTCTCCACGAACCGGGAGGCGATCCCGCCCAGGGTGGCGCCGATGCCCAGGCCGAACAGGGCGGTGAGGATGGGCAGGCCCATGGCCAGGGCCGATCCGAAGGCGAGGAGCAGGATGAAGGCGGCGAAGATCAACCCG
This sequence comes from uncultured Acidimicrobiia bacterium, assembly GCA_963829165.1. Taxonomy (GTDB): domain Bacteria; phylum Actinomycetota; class Acidimicrobiia; order Acidimicrobiales; family AC-14; genus JAXDMK01. The sequence continues at coordinate 81,808 of CAWHIC010000027.1, forward strand.
ATGAACTCCGACCCGAGGGTCTGCTCGGCGACGAAGGTGGTGACCTGCACGTTCAGGGTGGGGGTCTGGCCGTGGTCGACCGCCTCCAGGAAGTGGGCCTGGAACTTGGGGTCGGAGTTGATGAGCTTGTCGAAGGTCTGGTCGAAGTAGACCTCGGCGTAGGCCACCTGGCGGTTGGCCGACACCTGGGTGGCCCCCTCCGGCGAGTAGGGGCTGCTCACGCCGGTGACGTGGGGCCGGGCCGCGGCCTGGGCGAGCACGGCGTCGACCTGGGCCTTGGCCGCGGGGTCGTCGATGGCGCCGGCGAAGACGATCTTGATGGCGTCGCCGCCCCGGCTGGGGAAGCGCTCGTTGAGCAGCTGGTAGGCATCGCCCGACTCGGCGCCCGGGGTCTGGTAGTTGGCCCGGTGCTTGGCCGGGAGCGCCCCGCCGGCGACCATCACGCCGACGAACACGAGCACCCACACGCCGAGGACGTAACGGCGCCGTCGATAGCAGAAGTCAGCGAGTCGGATCACAGCACGCCTCCGGGTTCGGGTCTGTCCTCGTGGTCGTCGGAATCCACCCGGCGGCGCCTCGTCGGCGTCGCCCGCCCCCCGGCCGTGGTCCGTTGTCTGTCTGCGAACAGTGATAACAACGAATGTGGTAGTTGTCAAATACTTTCTTTCGGGACTATCATCGTTCTCATGGTGTTCACGGAACGTTCTGCGTCCACGTCGAGCGCGGCGCCCGTTTCCACCGACGACGTCCCGTCCCTGGAGGATCTGGTCGCCGCCTTCATGGCCGTGATGGGGCGGCTGGGCCAGCACTTCTTCGCCCGCTCGGCCGAGTTCGACTTCTCCGGTCAGCAGGCCAAGGCCTTCCACGAGCTGCGCGAACCGCTCTCCATGGGCGAGTTGGCCGACCGCCTGTTCTGCGATGCCTCCAACGTCACCGGCATCGTCGACCGTCTGGAGTCCCGGGGCCTGGTCGAGCGCCAGAACGATCCCTCCGACCGCCGGGTGCGGCGCCTCGTCCTCACCGACGCCGGCCGGGAGCTGTGGCAGGCCCACCACGACCGGGTCTTCGACGGCATCCCCTGCGTGGCCCACCTCACCGACGACGACCGCCGGGTCCTGTGCGACCTGCTCCGCCGCATGGCCGACGACCCACCCGCCGATCGGGAGTTAGGGCCGTCGAGCACGTAATTCGCAGCACGCGGCGACGTCCGTCGCCGACCATGGGGGCGAACCGGAAGAGGGTGACTGGAAATGGATGCGTACACCGACGCGATGATGAGGTTGTCCGACGCCCGCTTGGCCGACCTGTGCCGTGAAGCGGCGCGCCACCGCCTGGCCGCCGGCTTCAGCCGCCGGGTCAAGCGGGCCGACACCCGTCTGGCAGAGGCCCGTGCGGTCGCCGAGGTGTCCGCCCTCCCCGTGTCCGCCAGGCAGGACGAGCCTCTCCGCCGCACCGCCTGACGGCCGTCCCGGGCTCAGTCCGGGTCGGCGGACGGGTCGGCGGGGCGGCGAAGAAGGCGGTCACGTCGGCCCGGTCCCTCGTGCGGCGCATCGGGGGTAGGGCGGAGAGGATCACCGGCCGGTAGGACGACTCCGCCAGCCGCCGGTCGAGGACGGCCACCACGCCCCGGTCGGTCGTGCTGCGGATGAGGCGGCCCGCCCCCTGGGCCAGGCGGGTGGCGACGTGGGGCAGGTCGACGGCGTTGAAGGCGTTGGCGCCCGCCCGCTCCCGCCGGGCCTGGGCCACGGGATCGTCGGGCCGGGGGAACGGGCAGGCGGTCGATCACCACCAGCGAGCAGGCCGAGCCGGGCACGTCGACGCCCTGCCAGAACCCCATGGTGGCGAACAGGCACGACGTCTCGTCGGTCCGGAAGGCGTCGATGAGGAGCGGCTTGGGCAGCTCGTCCTGGGCCAGGATGCGGTAGGGGAGGCGGTCGGCGAGGGCGGCGTGGGCGGCCCGCATCGCCCGCCACGACGTGAACAGGGCCAGCGTCCGCCCGCCGGCGGCGGTGACGAGGAACTCGAGCTCGGCGTGGGCGGCGGCCTCGTGGTCGGGGTGGCGGGGGTCGGGCAGGCGGGGGACGTAGAGCAGGGCCCGGCGCCGGTAGTCGAAGGGGCTGCCCACGTCGAGGTCGACCGCCTCCGGGGCCAGGCCGAGTTGGGCCCCGAGGCCGATAGGGATGGTCGCCGACGTCAAGATCGCCGTCGCCGACGCCCACGCCACCCGGGCCAACTCGGCCGCCGACGTCGATCGGCGCCACCCGCAGCGCCCGCTGCGACCCCGACTGCTCCACCCACGTGACGTCGTCGTCGCCCGCGTGGACCACGGTCTCCACGTCCGCGGCCAACGAGTCGAGGGCCTTGGTGGCCCGGTCCCGGCGGGCCTTGAGGGCGGCATCGGGGGGCAGGCCCCGCAACGTGGCCCGTTCCGACCGCAGCGCCTCGGCCAGGTCGGTGAGGGCCTCTCCCACCTGGGCGTTTCCCGCCGCGCCCGTCGCCAGCCGGGTGCCGACGAGCGGCTCGAGGACCCGATCGAGGCCGTCCCGGTGGCGCCCCAACCCGGCCGCCGACGCCAGCCGGGCCACCGCCGTCACCCGTCCCGGGGTGAGGGTGACCCCCAGGGCGCCGGCCATCACGTCGGGCGCCTCGTGGGCCTCGTCGAGGATCACCACGTCGTGGTCGGGCAGGACGTGACCGCCGGAGGCGACGTGGGCGCCGAGCAGGTGGAGGTTGACGACGACCACATCCGCCTCCCGGGCCCGTTCGTAGGCGGCCTCGGCGAAGCAGCTCTCCCCGCTCGGGCACTCCTTGGCCCCCGGGCACTGGTCCGACCCGACGCTCACCGACGACCACGCCGCCGGGCTGGGCTCGAAGTCCAACTCGGCCCGGTCGCCGGTGAGGCTGATCTCCCCCCACGCCAGGAGCCGGGTCACCTCCCGCCCGACGGCCCGCCCCGTCTCGCTGCCGATGCCGGCCCGCCGTTGCCGGGGCCGGGGCCGAGGGCCGGGGCGTCGGCGTCGCGGTCGGCCTCGGCCGCCGCCTGCCGGCAGAGGTAGTTGCTCCGACCCTTGAGCACGGCCCACGTCAGTCCCGGCCGGATGCGGGCGTCGGCCACCGCCGGCAGGTCCTTGCCCGACAGCTGGTCCTGCAGGGCCTTGGTGGCGGTGGCGATCACGATCCGCCCGCCGGTGCCGGCCGTCCCCAGCAAGGCACCGACCAGGTAGGCCCACGTCTTGCCGGTGCCCGTCCCCGCCCGCACCACCAGCGGTTTCCCGTCCCGCACCGCCCGGGCCACCGCCTCCGCCATCGCGATCTGGCCCTTCCTCACCTCGCCGCCGCCGCCGAGCGCGTCCGCCAAGCGCCCGAGCGCGACCGCAGGTTCCACATCGCCACTTCACCACGCCTCGGGCCGGCCGGCGGCCGATCCGGGGCGCTAGGCCGGCGTGACGGTGAAGTTGAACTGGGGCGAGCCGTTGAGGTCGCAGACGCCGGGCCAGACCACGACCGTGAAGCGGTAGCTGTGGCCGGCGTCGAAGTAGTCCATCGAGTCGCCCAGGCCGCAGGGGAGGGCGGTGGCCATGCGCAGCTCGACGATGTCGTGCCCCTCGGGCGAGGCGACGATGTCGACATCGGCCAGCACCTGGCCCGGTGCCAACTGGTAGGTCCCGCCGTTGATCATGAGCTGCACCGCGGCCGGGTGCTGGCTGACGATGGTCACGGAGGCGGTGGTGGGGGCGACGGTGGTGACCGGCGCGACGGTCGTCGGGGGGGCGGGAGGTTCGGTCGTCGTCACCGGCACCGTGGTGGTGGGGGACGGGGCGGCCGTGGTGGTCGTGGCTGCGGGAGGCGACTCGGCGCGGGAGTCGAAGCCGGCCGCCGCGACCAGCCCCTCGTCGGGCCCGGACTCGTCCTGGGCCAGAACCGCGGCACCGGCCACACCCCCGATCATCAGCACCGGGACGCCGGCGATCAGCAGCCGCGCCGCCCAGCGGGGGAGGCGGGAGGAAAGATTCGTCTTCGGGGTCACGGGTGCGGTCCTTGCCGTCGAGGGGACGGCCCGGGAGCCGCGACGCGGGTGTCGACCTCTACCACCCCCACCTTGAGGCTTCCCTGACCCGACCCCAGGGGGCTATGGGGGCCACGCCCGGGGCCGGACGACCCGGCCAGGGTCGATGGTGGGGACATGCCCGACGCCTCCGCCCTCATCCCCTGGGTCACCGCCCACGCCACGCTCCTCCTGGCCGCCTCGGTGGCGGTGACCGTCGGCGGGGAGCTCATCTTCGGCACCCTCCGCCGACGGATGAAGGGATCCGGCTCGGCCACGTCGATGGCGGCCGGGCTCGCCTACCTGGCGGTGAAGGGCGTCGTCTCCAAAGCCCTCATGTTCGGGGTGGCGCTGGCCGTCTACGAGCACCGCCTGTTCACCCTCGACTGGACCAACCCTCTCGTATGGCTGGCGATCTTCGTGGGCCGGGACTTCGCCTACTACTGGATCCACCGGGCCGAGCACCGGGTGCGGGTGCTGTGGGCGTCGCACATGATCCACCACTCCCTGGAGCGGTTCACGTTCACGTCCGCCGTCCGGCTGCCGTGGATGGAAGCCATCTACAAGCCGGCCCTCGCCCTGTGGGTGCCGCTGCTCGGCTTCCACCCCGTCGCCTTCGCGGCCATGGGCGCCCTCGTCCTGATGGTCGGCCAGCTCCAGCACACCGAGCTCGTCCGCCGCCGGACAGTGCTCGACTGGGTCTTCGTCACCCCCGCCGCCCACCGGGTGCACCACGGGTCGAACCCCGAGTACCTCGACAAGAACTTCGGCTCCATGCTGATCATGTGGGACCGCCTCTTCGGCACCTACGCCCGGGAGACGGTCGCCGTCCGCTACGGCCTGGTCGGCGGCAAGCGGGTCACCACGCCGGCCCAGGCCCTCACCGGCGGCTACCCGGCCCTGCTCGCCGCCGTCCGCGGCCAGGACGGCATCTCCGCCGCCGCCCGCTACCTGGTGGCGGCCCCGTGAAGGGCATGAGCGAGACCACCAAGGTCATCCTCATCCTCGTCGGGTTCGTGTACGGCGCCTGCTTCGCCTTCCGGCTCTGGCTCTGGTTGGCCTGGAGGACGTGACGCGGGGCCCCTCGGCCGCCGTGGCGTCAGGCGTCAGCGCTGGCGGCCGAACCGCTTCCACCAGGGCATGCGCTCGTCGCGGGAGCCCTTGGCCCGCAGCTCGCGCATGATCGATGGGACCGGCGGCGTTGACGATGTCCTCCGCCTCGTCGAGCAGGCGGATGGCGTTCTCGTCGAGCCCGGGCGGCTCCGGAGGCGTCGGCGGGGCGAGCAGCTCGCCGTGGGTCCAGTTGACGTCGGCCAGCCGGGGCTCGAAGGCGGAGCAGTTGGCCGGGCAGCGCCACGGCGCTTCAGGGGCGAGGTCGAGGTTGCACTTGCGGACGGTTTCGCCGCCCGGATAGGTGCGGCTCTCGTAGTTCTTGCATTCGATCCGCATGGGCATGGACCGATTGTCGCAGGAAATCTCGTAAATAAGTTGACGTGGGCCCGCCGGATGGCGACCATGTTCCCGTGCTGTTGACCCCCACCACCTACGCCACGCGGAGCGATTGCGTCCTCGACGCAGCCCGTCCGTTCGCGGCGATGGGGTCGAAGTTCACGTGGCCGATTGCCAACGGTCACGTCGTGCGGCCGAGGGGCTACGGAGGTTCATCGGGATAACACCCGGAAGATCTCCCAGCAGGGCCCCTCGAGCCGCCGGCAACAGCCGGCGGCTCTTGGTTTTCCCAGACGAGGTTTTCAGAAGGAAATTCCCTTCGAACAAGAGAGGAGCGGAGCGATGTTCGCCGAGCTGCAGGAAAACGACGAGGAGCTGTGGGCCGAGGCCCGGTGCAAGAGCGGCACCGGCAACCTGGTCGCGCTCTTCTACTCGGAGCAGCTCGACGACATCGCCCGGGCCAAGGCCATCTGCGCCGTTTGCCCGGTCCGCGAGCTGTGCTTCGAGACCGCTCTCGCCCGCCGGGAGCCGTACGGCGTGTGGGGTGGCCGGCTGTTCTTCAAGGGCAAGGTGCTGGCGGTCAAGCGGCCGCGGGGCCGTCCGCCCAAGGTGCGCCCCGCCCTCGAGGACGGCACCCCCACATCCATGACCGCCTGAGGACCGGGCGGTAGTTACCCCGGGTGTCACCGGGCGTCGGATCTGTATCCCCCTAGATCAGCCGGCGCTCGGTGGCCCACCGGGTCAGTTGGTGGCGGTTCGACAGCTGCAGCTTGCGCAGCACCGACGACACGTGGGTCTCCACCGTCCGGGCCCCGATGTTCAGCTCCCGGGCCGCGGCCTTGTAGGCGTAGCCCCGGGCGATGAGACGCAGCACCTCCTGCTCCCGGGCCGTGAGCTGGTCGACTTCGGGATCGCCGCCGTCGGGTAGTCCGGCGGCGGTGCCGAAGGCGTCGAGCACGAAGCCGGCCAGCCGGGGCGAGAACACCGCGTCCCCGTCGGCCACCCGGCGGATGGCCGAGGTGAGCTCCGGCCCGGAGATGGTCTTGGTCACGTAGCCGCGGGCGCCGGCCCGGATCACGCCGATGACGTCGTCGGCCGCGTCGGACACCGACAGGGCGAGAAAGCGCACGTCAGGGGCTATGGGTGCCACCCGGGCGACGACGGCCCGCCCCCCGCCGCCGGGGAGGTGGACGTCGAGAAGCACCACGTCGGGGCGGCGCTCGAGGATCATCTCCACCGCCGCCTCCACCTCCGACGCCTCGCCCACCACCTCGACCGCGTCGCCCAACTCGGCCCGCACCCCGGACCGGAACAGGTGATGGTCGTCGACGAGGAAGACCCGCGGCCGCGGCGACTCCGGCTCCACGTCGCTCATCGGGGCATCCGCAGCTGGATCTCGGTGCCCTCGCCGTCGGTTGTGTCGGACGTGTCGCCACCGGTGCCGGTGCGCACCACCGCCTGGCCGCCGTGGCGGACCATCCGGCCGGTGATCGACTCCCGCAGCCCGTGGCGGTCGTCGGCCACCGCCGCCGGGTCGAACCCGCAGCCCCAGTCCCGCACGAACACCTTCACCTCGGTCTCGGCCGCCTCGACGTACACCGACACGTTGGCCGCCCCCGACCATTTGGCCGCGTTCACCATCGCCTCCCGGGCCGCCGCGACCACCGCTTCCAGCCGGTCGTCGAGGGGGGCGTCGCCCACCGCCACCACGTCGATGCTCACCTCGTGGTCGATCTCCACTTCCTCCGCGGTGCGGGTGATGGTGGCGGCCAGGGTGGCCGGCGCCGCGGCCGCGGCCGCGCCCGCGCCCGGCGGGCCGTCGCCCCGGTAGAGCCAGCTGCGCAGCTCCCGCTCCTGGCGGCGGGCCATGGTGACGACGGCGCGGGGGTCGTCGGCGTTGCGTTGGATGAGGGCCAGCGTCTGGAGGACGGAGTCGTGCAGGTGGGCGGCCACCTCGGCCCGCTCCTCCGACCGGATCCGCTCCCGACGCTCACGCGTGAGGTCGCGGCCCATCCGCACCCACCAGGGCCCGGTGATCACGGCCACCCCGGCCACGATGCCGGCGGTGGCGAGCAGTCCCTGGCGGAGGGCGGAGAAGGCGTCGCTGGCGGCGAGGAACGAGGCCACGCCACCGACCACCAGCGCCACCCCGATGACCACCCGGGCCAGCGCCGCCCGCCGGCCCCGCACGTCCACCGCCGCCGGCAGGCGACCGACCACCCGTTGCAACGACTGCCGGTCGTCGTCGCCCGCCTGCCGCCAGATGACCGCCAGCCCCACGCCCGCCAGCAGGACCGGCCACACCACCCCGTCCCCGAACCACAGTCCCGTCTCCCGCAGGAGGAGGAGGACGCCCAGGACGACGGCGGCGACGGCCACGATCTCGGCCGGGTCGTAGCGCCGGTCGCGGACGGCGGACTGGGCCAGCGACTCGTCGGTTCCGTCCTGGGGGAGGATCAGCCAGCCGGCCACGTAGAGGAGGGCCCCGCTGCCGCCCGCGGCCAAGAGGGCGACCACCAGGATGCGGACGACGATCGGGTCGAGGCCGAAGGCCCGGGCCACGCCCGCGCAGACGCCGCCGAGGACGCGCCCTTCCCGGACGCGGGTCACCGTCGTCCATCGCTTGGCCGGTTGGGCGTTGCTGCTCGCCAGCTGGTCGCTCACCTGCTCCGATGATCCCATGACGCCCTGATGACGGCTACGGGCATCGTCCCGAGGCGGTGGTCGGGGCCGCCTCCGGGGCGGGTCCGGGACGTCACGGATGGTCGCCGGCGGGCGGCGGGCGCATGCTGGCTCCATGGATACCGCACACGACTCCCGACCCCCCGGAGGCCCCCCTCCGCCAGGGTCCCGTCCCCCGCTGGGGGGACTCACCCGGGCCACCGACGACACGGTGATCTCCGGCCTCTGCGGAGGCCTCGGTCGCCAGTTCGGGATCGACCCCCTCGTCTTCCGGATCGCCTTCGTGGTGATGTCGCTGGCCGGCGGGACGGGCATCCTCCTCTATCTGGTCGGATGGGCGCTCGTCCCCGACGACCAGGGCAAGGCGTTCGGCGCTCAATGGCTGCCGGGCAAGGACCGCAGCCACAAGCTGCTGGCCGCCGGGCTGGCCGGCGTGGGACTGATCATCCTCCTCGACCAGATCACCGACGGCCACGGCGACGACGTCCCCCTCGGGCTGGTCTTGGTCGGACTGGGGGCCGCGGTGTTGTGGTCCCGCCGGTCGGGGCACGGGGAGTCGCTCCCGCCGCCCCCTGCGCCTCCGTCGCCCCCGACGGGCGGATGGGCGGCACCGGCCCTGGCAACCGATGCTCCGCCGACCGACAACATCGGGGCGGCCGAGCCGTTGACAACCGATGTGCCTTCGACCGACCTGACGACCCCGCTGACCGCGGGGTCGTCGTCGTCTTCGTCTTGGGCGACGTCGGCCGACACCCCGCCGTGGCCGCCGCGGTCGTCGTCCTCCGGGGCGACTTCGGCCGACACCCCGCCGTGGCCGCCGGCGGCGCCGGTGTACAGCTCTCCCGTCGTGGTCAAGCCGCCCAAGCCGCCCAAGCCCCGGTCGGCGCTGGTGGCGGTGACCTTTTCCCTGCTCGCCATCCTGGCCGGCGTGGTCGCCCTGCTCGGCGTCGACGTGGTCACGGGCCTGGCCCTGGCCTTGTTCCTGGTGGCGGGGGCGATGGTCGTCGGCGCCTGGCGGGGACGGGCCCGGGGCCTCATCCCCATCGCCATCCTGTTGAGCGGTGCCCTGCTGATGGCCTCCCTGATCGACGTGCCCTTCAAGGGTGGCGCTGGCGAGCGCCTGTTCCGCCCGACCACGGTGGCCCAGTTGGAGTCGCCCTACCGGCTGGTGGCGGGCGAGCTCCGCCTCGACCTGAGCAACTTCCGGGCCGACGGGCGGACGGTGCCGGTGGTGGCGACCATGGCCACCGGCAACCTCGTGGTGACCGTGCCCGCAGGGATGGCGGTCGACGTCGACGCCGACGTGGGCGCCGGCAGCCTCCTCGTCTTCGGACGGGAGTGGGAGGGTGTTGGGATCGACGAGCGGGTGTCGCGAGCCGGGCATCGAAGGTGGCGGACGGCTGGAGCTCGACCTGAAGGTCGGACTCGGAGAGTTGGAGGTGCGACGTGCCGCGGCATGACCTCGACGTGCTCTCGCTCATGGCGGGGGTGTTCTTCGCCGGCGTGGCCTTGCTGGGCCTGCTCGACCAGGGCTCGGGCGACGCTGCCGGCTGGGTGTGGCCGGGCCTGCTCATCGTGGTCGGCCTGGTGGGCCTCCTCGCCACCCGCGTCCGCCACGCGTCCGCCCACCGGGACGGCGACGGCTCCCCTGGGTAGTGACCGCCCATGACCGACACCCCCGAGAAGCCCGCGACGCCCAACCCCGCCGACGCGACCACGCCAACGATGCGACCGACCCGTCCGCCACCAACCCCGACGCCCCCGAGGCACCCCCGGCCCACACTACGACACCGCCGAGTCCGACAGCCGACACCCGAGGCCGACACCGCCGACACGACGATCCGACGTTCCCGAGTCAGACGACGACGAGATCCGACGACGCCGAGTCCGACGACGCCGAGGCCGACGACTCCCCGAGTCCGACGAGTCCGCCGACGCCGAGTCCGCCGAGCCCGACGACGCCGAGTCCGACACCGCCGAGTCCGACGACGCCGAGTCCGACACGCCGAGACCGACACCGCCGAGTCCGACACCGCCGAGCGCGGCGGACACGAGCGGCGATCCCGCGGTCCGGGCCCGATCCGCGGTTGCTCGAGGAGCTCGACCAGCACATCCGGGGGGCCCGGGCGGCGGCCGAGGAGGCGTTCGACAACCCCGAGTACACGTTCGTCGAGAGTGGCGACGAGCAGTCGGAGGCCGAGGACGACCAGACCATCGTCCCTCCCGGCTAGAGGCCCAGTCCCAGCTGCTTCTCGACCGGCTTCGGGGGCGGGCGGGGGCGTGGTTTCACGACGACGACTGGCGGGTGCCGCTCGGGCGGGCGGGCCGGCCGCCGTGGCGTTCCACCAGCTCCGACACCATCCGGGCCACCCGGTCCTGCGCCGCCTTCGGCGCGTACGCCCGCGGGTACAGCTCCTCGCAAGCGGGGACGAGGTCGGGTCGGGCGCCCGGCCAGCCAGTCGAGGTAGTGCTCCCGCACACCCGGCCGCAGGTGGAGGAGGATCGACGCGATCGGGCGGGCCCCGGCCTCGACGCACGCCTTCACCACCGCCTCCAGCTGCTCGGGAGCGTCGGACAGCCCGGGGAGGACGGGAGCCACCAGCACCCCGCACGGCACGCCGGCCGCGTTCAGCTTCGCCACCGCCTCCACCCGCCGCATCGGATGGGGCGTGCCGGGCTCGGTGAGCTTCCACACCTCCTCGTCGAGGGTGCCGATGGAGAAGTTGGCCCGGACGTCGGCATGGGCCGCGGCCTCGGCCAGCAGGGCGAGGTCGCGGAGGATGAGCGTGGACTTGGTGAGGATGGAGAACGGGTTGCGGGCCTCGGCCAGCACCTCGACGATGCCCCGGGTGAGGTGGTACTTCCCCTCGCACCGCTGGTATGGGTCGGTGTTGGTGCCCATGGCGATGTGGTCGCCGGCCCACCGTCCCGGCGCCAGCTCGGCCCGCAGCCGCTCCACCGCGTTGATTTTGACCACGATCTTGCGATCGAAGTCCTCCCCGATCCCGAGGTCGAGGTACTGGTGGGTCGGACGGGCGAACACCGGTAGGGGTGGGCTATTCGAAGACTCTGAATGCCCGACCTCTCCGAAGATTCCTGGCCCCGGGGGGCCGTTCGGGACCCACGTCGTCTCAGGGGCCACGGAGGCGTCGCAGGCAGTGCCCCCGACGGGCTACATGGTCCTTGGACTAGCGTTCGGGTGGAAGAATCGGTATCTGGTGCCCGGCGGAAACAAACACCCCGTCGGCGGGAGCTGAGAGGGTGGGAACATGGCACAACTAGAATGGCGCTTCTGTGATAAGTGCTTCGGGATGTTCTTCAATGGCAACCTAGACAGTAAGGGCCGGTGTCCTGTTAGCGGAGTGCACCACGCTCAGGGCTTCAATTTCTCCCTTCCGCACGATGTCCCTGCATCAGCCGGCCAGCCTGGGTGGCGCTTCTGTGACAAGTGCTTCGGGATGTTCTTCAACGGAGATCCGAACAACAAGGGCCGCTGCCCCGCGGGAGGCGGCCACCATCCTCAGGGTTTCAAGTTCTCCCTTCCGCACGATGTCCCTGCATCAGCCGGCCAGCCTGGGTGGCGCTTCTGTGACAAGTGCTTCGGGATGTTCTTCAACGGGGATCCGAACAACAAGGGCCGCTGCCCCGCGGGAGGCGGCCACCATCCGCAAGGCGCTTTCCAGTTCGTGCTTGCGCATGACGCTAGCTTTGCGAATTTCGGTCCGAGACTTCGTCTGGCAGACAATGTCTCCGAGGTCAACGTCGTGGGCGAGAATTTCACGCCTAACTCAAGGGTTACGGTCGCCTTCCAATTCGAAGTGCCTGGGCTTGATGGCGTGCAGCATCACAGCACGCAGGAAGCCACAGCATCTACGACTGCTAGTGGGAGTTTCGACACATCCTTTCCGGTCCCCGAGAATGCGTTCAATATCGAAAGTCGTGGCGTAGACGTAGTCACCGGCCAGGGAGCGAGCGGGGTGGGCCTTCGAGAACAAGTGTGACAGGAACCTAAGAGACGGGAGGCGGCCTCATGGATACTTCGATGGGGTCTCGCGGCTCCCGGGAATTGCTAAACGGGAGGGTTCACCAGTATGGGCTGGCTATTCCAATGCTGTGAATGCTGCCCTCATCGCCTCGTACGGGGCAGCATCGGCGCCGGTCGTGATTTCTACGGCGGAGCCAGTGGACGGGGCGACGGCGCCTACCGTGGCTTAGCGGCTCGCCCCGCGAACCCGGACGGCGGACCGCGGCTTCGGATGCCGAGCGCGCTCAAAGCCGCCAGAAGGGGCCGGAGGCATACCCTGTGTCCATGCGTCATCGCCCCAGACGACCAGACCTGGACGAGAGATTCAAGAGTGAGGCGGACGGGCGCGGAGACATACCACCAGGAGGAGGACGACGAGACAGCGGTGGACCTGGACTCGTAGACGTCTAGCCATGGCCTCGCGCCGTCGTTCGTACATTTCTGCCGTTGCGCAACACTGGCGGGGCTTCTTGACCGGTTCGGCCGTATCTTTGGCGACTCTTTTCGCCGGGCTGTTACTAGTTTCTATTCCTCTTTGGGTCTGGTTGCCCGTAGTAATACTATGCGGCTTAGCTCTAGCTCAATATCGAACATGGAGAGACACCGACGCGAGAGCGAGCCGGGCCGAGGAAGAATTGGCGGCCTAAAACAGCATACCCAAACCAGGGAAGAACTTGGATCACTTCTAGCTCAGGGTAACGAGATTGTCCTTCAAATATGGTTGAATGCTGTTGCTGCTCGGGTGTTATCCGAGAACCACCCAGACAACGTCTCTGCTGCGCGGAAGGCACTAAGGGATCGGATACAGCGATGGATTACTATCGTGAGTGAGCACCTAGAGACGAATTTCGGGAAGGCAGAGGTAGCTATCTTCCTAAGCGACGCGGGTATACCCCAAGCGGACGGCGTGGAACCATACGAGCCTGACATCAGTATATCCCCATTGGAAACAGCGGACTATCGTGGAGTAAGTCGTCGGCTCTACCGCATTCAGCAGTTGATGGACCGTTGTCAGTGACCGCTTTCCCCTTGCACGTGAGCCGACGAACCAGCGTTTGCAAGGGGACGACTCGCAGCGTTGCTTGGCCCGGGGCTACGCTCCGCGGGCGAACGCGCCTTCAGGCGTGCCTTGGGTGGCTGGCTATCAGGCGAGCACTCAGACGTTCGGGCGGCTATAGAGCCGCAGCGACGTCCTTACACGAGGACGTCCCATGAAGACCTGCTCGAAGCAGCCTTTCCCCACGCCTGAAGACGCACGGACGCCATGCGGGTGATCGAACGGCGTAACCGTGCACGCGGAGCCTGGTTGCCGAGGGGGATTCATCCCTGCTCGACATGCCGGGCCTGGCACATCACGTCGAAGAAGCAGGGGTGGCGGTAAGAATCGTGTCACCAGCCGCACACGATCGAGCGGCCCGGCATTGGTGGCTCGGGGTACGCGGCGTCTAGACCGAAACGCTATGAAATAGACTGAGGGTTTACCGGTAGGGGTGTGATATTCGAAGGTTGTGAATGCTGCCGGGGTTGCAGGACGGTGGTGGGTCACCCGGCAACGACGACCACGGGCGACCATCACCACACCCCCGCTACTGGTCCGCGAACAACCCCGGTCGCGACAAGAAATCCCGAGTTCTCGGCGGGTCTCGCCGTTGAGAGTGTCAAGCGGCCTGGCCCCAGGGTGCTGGCGTCCGGTAGGGCGGTGCGAATATTCGCCGGGCGAGCCGAGCGCACGTCACCGCGCCTGCGGTTGCGCCACGAAGTCGAGCGGGCAGCTGGGGGAGCGCGCTCGCCCGAGGAGTTCTTCGCCGGCCTGCGCGACGCCGGGGTGCTGGTGCGTGAGCGCTTCTCGCAGCTGCGAGAGACGGGTGTCTTCGCCCCCGATATGCTCCTCGGCGAAACCACGGCGACGGCGACGGCGACGGTCTTCTCTTTCGCCGCGACGTACCTTCGCAAACGGAGAACTTGGGGGAGGACCCTTGACAAACAAAGTCGCGTTCAACGGACCGCAGGACCGGTTCGTGGTCACCATGGACAACAAGCTCATCGTCATCACACAGAGCGGAGACGTCTTCGGCCATGACGTCGTGGGGCGGGGAGTCGGCGACGCCTTCAAGTTCACCGGCTCCCGAGCCGCGTTCAATGGGCCCCTGGACCGGTTCGTGGTCACCACGGACAACAAGCTCATCGTCATCACACAGGGCGGTGACGTCTTCGGCCATGACATCGAGGGGCGGCACGTCCGCGACCCCTTCAAGTTCACCGGCTCCCGAGCCGCGTTCAACGGGCCCCAGGACCGGTTCGTGGTCACCATGGACAACATGCTCATCGTCATCACACAGAGCGGTGACGTCTTCGGCCATGACTTCGTGGGGCGGACGGTCGATGACCCCTTCAAGTTCACCGGCTCCCGAGCCGCGTTCAACGGGCCCCAGGACCGGTTCGTGGTCACCATGGACAACAAGCTCATCGTCATCACACAGAGCGGTGACGTCTTCGGCCATGACATCGAGGGGCGGCACGTCAGCGACCCCTTCAAGTTCACCGGCTCCCGAGCCGCGTTCAACGGGCCCCAGGACCGGTTCGTGGTCACCATCGACAACAAGCTCCTCGTCATCACACAGAGCGGTGACGTCTTCGGCCATGACATAAACGGTCGACACATCGGTGATGCGTTCTTCCTGAACCCCGCCGACGACCCCTTGACGCTTACCCTGACCACCTTCGAGTGCCACGATCAAAGCGACGAGATCAGGGTGCTCTTCGGATTCAACTCGGAAGACGACGAGCCGTATGCGGTGGTGTGGGCTGTGGATCTTAGGACGACTCCTGTGGTACCGGTACCGCTGGGGGCAACGAACTCCAAGGCGACGCTCGTTGGGCCGCTATCGGACGTCGATGAAGGAGACGAGACGGGCGCTCCTCGGAATGTGATCTGGGGCCTTAGCGACGCGCCGGATGTAATCAGTTCTGCCGACAACCTCATCGTGCTGGTCGCTATGATGGAAAACGACGGTTCTAGCCCCGATCAGGTTCGATCGGTGCTTGAAGTAGCTGCTCAAGCCTCGCTCCTGCAGAACGGCCCGGCGTTCGTCGCTTCTCAAATACCACGTCAAGAGCTTGTCAGGCGAATCTCGGCTGGTATGGCTGGAGCGATGGGTCTTGCCAAGATTGGCATTCCGGATCCAGACGACAACATCGGGAGCATCCAAGAACTGCGATTTTTCCAGGGAGAGCTCGATAGGATTCACACGAGTCCGGAGCCAATTGATAAGAGTCTCTCATTCGAAGGCGATGATGCGAAGTATGTACTGAACTTTAGACTGTCTCGTTAGGATGCCGTCGTTATCGGCTACGAGAGAAGCAAAAAAGATCTTGCTTCAAACCGGAGGGTTCACCGGTAGGGGCGGGCTATTCGAAGTGTGTGAATGCTTGGGCTTCCTACCCAGGTTGTGTCCCTAGCGCCGTCGCCGGGACACTGCGAGCACCGAGCGCGGCGCCCACAGGCACCCCCAGAAGCGGCCCTGCGCGTCGAAGAGGGAGACCGCCGACCAGAAATGGGCGGTGTGGGTCTCAGCGGAGATGGCCGGTGGTTGTTGCGTTCGTCCTTCTTGGCACGGCCGGCGTGCTGGAGAGATGCCGCGGCTATGGTGCAGAACACCTCTTGACCAAAGGCGGGATCTCGATGCGAAGCTCGGTCAACACCGTCAAGCGGCTCGGCATCGTCGGGCTGGTCATCGCAGTCGTCTCGATGGTGACCATCGTCTTCGGTCCGTTGTCGTCTCCTGCCTCGCTGCCGACAAGGTGATCAGTGGCGAGTTGAATTGCATGGGCGGTGAGAAGATGACGGCCTTCTGGTTGCTCGGTTCCAAGTCCGGATGGAACGGAAAGGACATTCCAAAGAAGGAGCAGACCTTCAAGTCCGGCACGTACAGGGTGACAGCTGTTGAGGGGGAGACCCTAAAGGCATGGCTTCGTTGCTCCATGTCGGGTGAGCACTATAGTGAGTTCAAAGTAGGCCGAGGCGACACTCGCCACATATGCGCCTACCGGGGGTGTGTTTCCAACGCCTTGACGGGGTGCGTGCTTAAGCAGGTCCTCACCAGCCGTTTCAAACTCTTCGGGTGCGCCAAGCATCTTGCGTAGCCGTAGCCGTAAGCCACATCCGATGCGGGTGAGGCTGACCATCGCCGGGTGGCCCTGAAAACCAAACCAGCGCGGGCCGCCCGTGTCGCTACCGTGGAGTGACATGGGCTACTGGCAATACGCTCCTCCGGGGGTCGAAGCAAGGCTCGCCGAGCTCGCAGAGCTGTTCGCGTCTAGCTGCGCCATCTTCTTTGACGTCGCTCAGGACGAGCATCATTGGACCCCGACTCCCGGCTCGTTGGCGGCTAGGGATCTCCTGAACACCGAGGTTGGCCCCACCGGGCCATGGGGGGAGAAGCCAGTAGGGCGGATGGTCAACGTTGTAGCGACCTACATGATGACGGCGTCCCATCATTTCGGAGGACTAGCGATTTTGCACGCAGGTCACGAGGTCCTCTTTTCGCCAGCCCTGCTTACGAGAGCAATAATTGAGAACTGCGCTCGCGTGTTTTGGGTCCTCGGCGTTGACAAACCGGAGCTAACGCGAGTACGAGTGGTTCGGGCATACCTTGAGGAGTTCCTAAGTGCGGCGGAGGCGAAGGCGGTCGCGGGCAGGCTCGGCGAGAAGACTGGTGATGGCTACATAGCCAACGAAGAGTCATACCGTGAGCTGAGAGACTCGATCCTTCCGGCTCTGTTTGAGAACGTTTCGCGTGAGAGTCTCGGGCAGCGAACTCTCGAGGATCAGGTCCTTATCACTCCCGAAGCTTGCGTGACCTGGATGTACGCGCGGATCAGCGAGGTTGGCGCAGGCTTAACCGAGAGGCAGGCGCTGGGGGAGTATGGGTTCCTCTGTAACATGACGCACCCAACTCTCTACCCAGTGCGCGAGATGACAAGCTGGCATGAAACCGATAGTGGGCACTACGAATCACATCTGAGCCTGGACCTCGTGTTCCTGGGCAAGCTCGCCGGTGCAAGCGTCGTTACGTTCTACAACGCAATGTCGCTGCTCATGTCTTACATGGGCTGGAAGTCCGACAAGTTTAGCGAATGGGAACGATCGATTGATCGAGCCCTTCCCGGCACATTCGTAGAACTGACGGGCGAAGCCGATCGCTAAATCGGAGGGTTCACCGGTAGGGGTGGAATATCGAAGTCTGCGAATGATGGGCTGATGGAGGGGTCAGGAGCCGGGAGCGTCGGTGCCTGCAGCCTTGTCTGCTGCCACCGCAAAACTGATGGCGAGGTCGGCCAGTTCATCCCGAGCGGGGTGGCAAGTCACGACCCCGTCGAGTATGGGGTTTTTCACTCCGGCGGGGCGGCGGCGTTCCTCGACGATGGCGACGGCCCTGCGGTGGAGGCGTTCGGAGTATCGGCGTTTGCGAAACACCGCGAGCCCCTGGAACCGATCCCGCTTGCGACATGACCAGGCTTGTAGGTTGGGTCAGTGAACCCGAACGAACCGACATTGACTGCCAGCGAAGTTATTGCTCTCGTGGGTGTTGTCGTGGCTGTGTTGGCAATCTCTGTCCCACAGCTGGTTAGGTACGCTTCTGATAGGCGCCGTTTCAGAGCGAATATACGGTATCGGCTTGAGTCCTTCGAAGGCCTCGGAAACTATGCGGCGGTGGCGTTATCGATCTCGAGACGGGGAAAGTCCGACCGGACTCCGACGTCGATTTAGAGACACCGCTCAAGAATTTGAGAGCCGATCTAGATAGGTTCCTAGCGACGATTGGTGAGGGCGCTCCTCTCTTCGAGGCGCACATGAGAAAGAAGTACAGTAGTGGGTGGTTCGACGACTCCTCAAGAGACAGCCTCAGCTCGAATTTCCCTTAGAGGCGGTGGTCGGGGGCTGGCACTTCCTCAACAGCTATCTTCAACTCGTGGTGAACAGGCCATGTACTAGTGCTCGCGAACTCGCAGGAGTAGCCCAGGTCGCGATTGGCGTCGCTAATCTGGCTTTGCTTGCTCTGAGTCTTGCTCGAGATACTGCGAAAGCCAGGAAGATGATTCAGGCAACGACCATTGATGGGCCGGGCGCAAATCTTGTCAGTGTTGCAATCACACTAAAGGCCTTCTCAACGTAACAGGCAAGGAGCGAAAGGAAGACCTAATGGCCTTCGGCAGGCGATGGCCTCCAGGGTTTACGGCGACTGTTGGTGGAGGGTCGAGTTTTCATGTGACTCCGAGGGACGTGAGTTTCTAGAATTACTCCCCCGCCGAAGGATCGGACGAAGCGGTTAATCCGCCTCTCGGGCACGCTGGGCGGCGTATCCGGTCCAGTCCCCACCAGCCGCTTTAACCAGCGGACGGCGGTGTTGGGGTGAAGGTTGAGCATGTCGGCGAGGACTCGGGCCGGGACCTGGCGGCCGAGCTGGATGAGAGCCTGGCTGCGGCTCCGGCGGGGTCGGATGCCAGCTCCCGTAGGCGCCTGCTGATGTGCTCAGGGTGCTGGGGGAGGCCGGCTTGGCGGCCGGGGAACGGCATTGGCTCGCGGCAGGCACGCTTCCGCTGGGCCCAACCTGGCGGCGCCAGGGGAGGGTCCGAAGGAACGTGGACAGCGGGTAGGGCATGAACACCAGGTCCTTGCCGAAGCTGACGTACGTGTCGCCGTCGACTTCCACAACGTGCTCCCGGCGGAGCCGAGCGATCCTGGTCACCGGCTGGGCGTAGAGAACGACGAGGCTGCCGACGACGCGGTCAGCGGGATCGAGGCGCTCGTCCGTGAGGAATCGCGTGGCCTCACGCCAGCGGGAATCGTCGTCGATGGACTGTTGCTGACGGTACGCAGCCTGCCTCGGGAGCTCGATGTCGGTGATGCCTCCTCGATCGGCAGCGCAGGTGAGGAGGTAACGGGCTCGGTGACGATGGTTGGGGCCATCGGCGAACCACAGGTCAAGGTCGTGCTGGGAGCACGTGCCCAGGGTGAGGCCGTGGCCGTGGAGCCACGAGACGAACGCTGCTAAATGGTAGAAGCACTGGAGGGAGTACTTGACGGATGCTATAGAAGGGGAAGTAGGAAGCTGAAGGAGAAGAAAGAGAAATAAAAGATAAAGTAGAAAAAACAGGAGAAGAGAGTAATAGGGGTAGTAAGAGGAAGAGGCAGAGAGAAGGATGTGGAGCTAGAGAGAAGATAGGTTAGGGTATAGTTAGGGGAGAGAGTCTGTGGAGAAGAGGAGATGGAGGAGGTGGAGCAGGGCTGGAGTTTGCTTGAAAGAGTAGAGGGAGGCATGGCTGAGTTAGAAGTCTAAGACAACAAGTAGGAGAAGGAGTAGTGCTAAAGGGCTCTTGTAGAGAGAACAGTCTTGAACGAGGCTAGATGGACAAGTGGAAGGAGAGTCGCAGCGAGTAGAGGGATTTAGGGATGGCGCTGTCGGGGCCGGTGAGCAGCTAGTAGATCTGCTGGCTGGCGATGCACTGGAGGCAGACGTGGTCGCTCTTGCTGGCACCGCGCTCCGGCGCCTCGTCGCCGCACCGCGTACAGATGGCCGAGGTCGCTCAGTTGCAGCTGTTGCACAGGTCGGGTGAGTCGTCGTCGGCCCGCCGGTTGATGAT
This sequence comes from uncultured Acidimicrobiia bacterium, assembly GCA_963829165.1. Lineage (GTDB taxonomy): Bacteria > Actinomycetota > Acidimicrobiia > Acidimicrobiales > AC-14 > JAXDMK01. Next base: position 101,652 of record CAWHIC010000027.1, read on the forward strand.
CTTCATGCGCCCGCACCCACCACAGAGCCGACGCGGGCGCTGGAAACGGACATAGCAGGCGGCGCACAGCACCTTGTCCGCCCGCCTCCACACGATCGGGCCGGTCTCGCCGCAGCTTGTGTAGAGGTAGGGTGGCCGTCAGGGTTGCGGTGAGCTCCGCTTGGCGGCAGTCCCAACACTGCACCGGTCGCCGCTCGGCGTCGCGGACGGCGCTGTGGACCTCGCGTTCGGCGCCGCAGCCGGGGCAGGTGAAGAATGTCGCTCACTTGGCCCGGCACCCGTCGCAGAGGCTGCGGGCCTTGGTGGGGGCGTCGACGGTGTACTCGGAGCCGCACCGCCGGCAGAGGCGCACAGCTACCCGTCTTCCGGCAGGATGCGGGCCCTGGTCGGGCGAGTCCCTTCGCCGCTGGCTTCACGGCGGGCTCGCCGGCGGCGGCGGCCTTCCTGGCCTGGCGAACTTCGACGACGGGCTCGATGAGATCGGCGGGGGAGCAGCCAGGACTCACAAATGCAGACGAGGATGTGAAGGTTCAACCGTTCCGGCTTCTGGACGACGAGCCGGTAGACCTGCGTGTCGGACAGGACGATGCCCCGCTCGGCCAGGTGGGGGCCCAGGTCGGTGGTGGCGAACATGCCCCGCTCGGCCATCAACGCTCGCAGGTTCCACTTGTACCCAAGGGTCCTCGTGGCGGCCATCAGGTCTCCTTTCCGCTGGGACCGAACGCTTTGTCGAGCGCGGCCCGCAGCACGCGGTTCTTGTAGTCGTTGGACACACCTGTGTAGAGGGCGGTCGTGGAGGCCCAGGCGTGGCCAACCTGCTGCTGGACGAACAACGGGTCGACGCCGTCCTCGATCAGGTGCGTGACGTAGGAGTGGCGGAGGCAGTGGGGCCCGAGCTCCTTGGGGAGGCCGAGGGCGTCCCGGTAGTCGCCGAAGCGCTCGTTGATGTGGGCGAGCGATATGCGTCCGCCCCACTCGGTGAGCCACAGGGCGGGATGCGTGTCCCGGCCGTAGACGGGACGAATGTCGGACACGTACTCGGCCACTACCTCTGCTGCCCACGGCATGACGGTGCACACGTTCCGTCGCCGAGGCGGCCCGCCCTTTGACGCCTTACCCCACCGGACGGCGAGCATGCCGTAGCCGGCCAGCTCTGGAGCGACCGGGTTCGGCCCGAAGTCGACGACGTCGAGCTTCGCCGCCTCGTTCCTCCGCAGTCCCCAGGCGTAGATGACCTTGAACAGGGTCGCGTCGCGAAACGCCGGTAGCCAGCCCTTGCGACCGAGCCGATCTGCCTCGACCACCCGCTCGTCGGCGTAGTCGAAGAACCGCCGCAGTTCCTCCCGGGTCATTGGGCGGTTGCCCGGCCGAGCCCTCGTACTCCGCCGTGTGGGCGACGGTGTTCCATTCGTGGCAGATCTGGATCGGGTGGGTGCCGAAGCGCTCCTCGCACACCGTCGCCCAGCCATAGCGGCCGTCGACCAGGTAGGCACAGAACATGGCCATCGACCCCTGAAGGGCACGCACCGTCGAGTACGCCACCGGCTTTGGTTCCGAGAGAAGGGAGACTGTCCACTCCTCGAGGTCGCCGGGCTTCCACGCCCACGGGTAGTCGTTGCAGAACTCCACGAATCGCCGGACCGTTCGCAGCCGGCCTTTGATGGTCCGGAGGTTCAGCCCCGGCTTCGCTGCTGGGTTGCCCACCCTTCGACCATGGCGTCGAGAACGGCCTCCTCAGGCTGCAGGTGCCGAACGCCCTGGGCAAGCACGAGGTGGGCGGCGCCGGCGGTGTCAACCCGCCGGTCAACGCTCAGCGGGGCCTCTTCAGGCGGGAGCATCCGATGGAGGAGTCCTGCATCAGATGCAAGGTCAGGTGCAAACATGCAGGTAGAGGCGCTGGGCGTGCCTATCCCGCTGCGACCCGCATGTCAGCGCGAAACCGCTGGTAGGCGACTGGGGCGTGCGATTCAACCCTGCGAATCCTGCACCAGATGCAATTCCGGAGGTTGCAATAGGTACAGGCGTGGGAACAGCCCCGGTAGGCGTTGATGGTGAAGCGAAAGGGCAGGTGGGAGGCGGCGGGGACCTCGTTGATGATCGTGCGGGCGTTGACGTGGAGGAACTCGAGGCCCCGGAACTCGCCCTTGCCGACGTGCCGCTCGACCTCCTCCTCGAAAAGCGCGGCCTGACCGTCGTGGTTGTCGTCGGCTAGTCGCCATCGGAGACGGGGGGCGGTGCCCATGGGCGACATCCTACACGAACGTACATTCGTAAAGTGGCTTGCGCACGAACATATGTTTGTGTAGAGTGCGGGTACTTCCCCCTTGGTCATGCCCTCGTCGTTCGAGGAGCGGTGCCGATGGACGTGATTGGCGGTTTGTCGACGGCGATCGACGCGCTGTGCGCGGCCGATCCGGCGACGCTGGCCGACGGCGAGAGCATCGTGGCCCTGCACCGGGAGGCGGCACGGCTGCAGGCGCTGCTGACCCGGGCCACGGCCGCCTACGACGCCGGCGGGTCATGGGCCGCCGACGGGCGCCCGGTCCTCGGCCGCGTGGGTGGCGGCGAAGTGCGGCCTGCCCCTGTCGACGGCCCGGCGGCGGGTCCGGCTGGGTCGTTGCCTGCGGTCGATGCCGGCCACGGAGGCGGCGTGGCTGGCGGGCGACATCGGCGAGGCCCAGGCCAGCCACCTGGCCGAGGCCCGCACCGACGCGACGGCGGAGTGCTTCGCCCGGGACGAGGAGATGCTGGTCGGCCAGGCCAAGGCGCTGTCCCACCGCCACTTCCTGCGGGCGCTGCACTACTGGACCCAGCACGCCGATCCCGACGGTGTCGAGGACAAGGCCGCAGCCCAGCACCGGGCCCGGCGGGTGCACCTGTCGTGCGGTTTCGAGGGGAACTGGTTCCTCGACGGCATTCTCGACCCCATCTCGGGCGACATCGTGAGCCGGGCGTTGAAGTCGATCGAGGAGGAGCTGTTCGCCGCCGACTGGGCCGAGGCCAAGTCCCGGGTGGGAGAGGGGGTGTGCGGAGAAGACCTGTCCCGTACTCCTGCCCAACGAGGGCCGACGCCCTGGTGGAGATGGCCCGCAAGGCGATGGCCGTTCCCGCCGGCTCCCGCCTGCCCGAGCCGCTGTTCACCGTGCTGGTGGGCTACGAGACGTTCAAGGGACGGATGTGCGAGCTGGCCGACGGCCGGGTGGTGAGCCCGGGTTCGTTGGTGGACTGGCTGGACGAGGCATGGATCGAGCGAATCGTCTTCGACGGTCCCGACCGGGTCATGAACGTGTCAACACGGCGGCGGATCTTCACCGGCGCCACCCGCCGGTCGATCGAGGTGCGAGACCGGGAGTGCTTCCACCCCCTGTGCGACGCCACCGTCGAGGACTGCGAGGTCGACCACGTCGAGCCGTGGGCCGTGGGCGGCCTCACCATCGACGAGAACGGCCGCTTGGCCTGCGCCTTCCACAACCGCCTCCGCCACCAGCCCCGACCCCCGCCCCCGCCATGAGCGGAGGGGGGCTGCCCAAGTGAGGTCCGGACGGCGGTGCAGCGCGCCGTCCAAATTGGTACACAGGACGACATGAGCTACGAGACCTCGATCCAGATCGACGCGGCTCCCGACCGCGTCTGGGCGACCCTCACCGATCTCGAGCGGTGGCCGGAGTGGACGGCCTCGATGCAGAAGGTCGAGCCCCAGGACGACGGCAACCTGGCCGTGGGAACCCAGGTCCGGATCAAGCAGCCCCGAGTCCCAGCCGTCACCTGGCGGGTCACCGACTTCGAGCCGGGACGGTCGTTCTCGTGGACGGCGAAGGGCCCGGGGTTGACGACCCTCGCCGAGCACCGGCTGACGGCGACCGGTCCGTCCACGGTTGCGGTCCACCTCGCCATCCGCCGGACGGGACCCCTGGCGAGACTTGTCGACCGCCTGTCGGCCCGCCTCACCCGGCGCTACGTCGACATGGAGGCCCGCGGCCTGAAGGCGCGGTGCGAGCAGGCCTAGCGATCCGGCCCGCCCGCCGCGACGACGGCGACGTCCTCCGTCAGATCGAGCGGCTGGCCGGCCAGCGCTTCCGGGAGGTGGGACTCGACCAGGTCGCCGAAGACGAGCCCGACCCCTCGGACACGTTCGCCGCCTACGCGGCCGACGGCCGGTCGTGGGTCGTCCGACGACGACGATGCCCTCATCGGCTTCGTGCTGGTCGACCTCGTCGACGGGTGCGCCCACGTCGAGCAGCTGACGGTCCATCCCGAAGAACAGGGAGCCGGCGTGGGACGGGCCCTGTTGGAGCAGGTCCGGGAATGGGCCGTCGACACCGGCCGGCCGGCGATCACCCTGACCACGTTCCGCGACGTCCCGTGGAACCGGCCCCTCTATGAGCACCTCGGCTTCCGGGTCCTCGCCCAGGACGAGATCGGCCCCGAGCTTCGAGCCGTCCGCGACCACGAATCAGCCACCGGCCTCGACCCGGCCACGAGGGTTTGCATGCGTCGCCCGATCGCAGCCGGGATCGACGGGTTCCTTCGACGGGCCAAGGGGTAGGAGCCCGCTCGTTCCAGTGGGGGCGAGCGAGGGGATGACGCAATGGCGACCAAGAAGGCTGCGGCCAAGAAGACTGCGGCCAAGACGGCGAAGGCGACCAAGACGGCCACCAAGGCCACCTCGACCAAGGCCGCATCGACCAAGGCCGCATCGACCAAGGCCGCATCGACGCCGATCGAGGCGGCGGCCAAGTCGGCGGCCGCCAAGTCGGCCCCGAAGAACGCCCCGAAGACCGAGAAGACCTCCCGCAAGGCCCTCGCCGGCCGCGCCCAGCCCGCCGTCAAGCCCGTGCCCACGCCCAGCGCCGAGTGACGCCAAGGCGGCCAAGGACGCCAAGGCCATGGCCCAGGTCCCCAGCCCGGAGAAGGAGCGTTCGAAGCCCGACGTCGGCGTGGCCAGGACCGTCGGCAACCCCGCCCGCGACGCCGCCCTCATGCCCACGTGGGCCCAGGAGGGCGACGTCCTCACCACCGCCACCGGCACCGTCGTCGACGACACCGACAACAGCCTCCGCGTCGGCCCCCGCGGCCCCGCCCTCCTGCAGGACCACCACCTGCGGGAGAAGATCATGCACTTCGACCACGAGCGCATCCCCGAGCGGGTGGTCCACGCCCGAGGAACCGGCGCCCACGGCACCTTCCGCCTCACCGAGTCCCTGGCCGACATCACCTCGGCCACGGTCCTCCGCGACACCAGCGTCGACACGCCCGTGTTCGTCCGCTTCTCCACCGTCGCCGGGTCGAGAGGGTCGGCCGACACCGCCCGTGACGTGCGGGGATTCGCCACCAAGTTCTACACACCAGAGGGCAATTGGGACCTCGTCGGCAACAACATCCCCGTCTTCTTCATCCAGGACGGGATCAAGTTCCCCGACATCATCCACGCGGTGAAGCCCGAGCCCGACCGGGAGATCCCCCAGGCCCAGAGCGCCCACGACACGTTCTGGGACTTCGTGTCGCTCCAGCCCGAGTCGACCCACATGCTCATGTGGGTGATGTCCGACCGGGCCATCCCCCGCTCCTACCGGACGATGGAGGGCTTCGGCGTCCACACCTTCCGCCTGGTGAACGACGCCGGCGAGACCACCCTGGTCAAGTTCCACTGGAAGCCGGTGGCCGGCATCCACTCCCTCGTGTGGGAGGAGTCGCAGAAGCTCGGCGGCATCGACCCCGACTTCCACCGCCGCGACCTGTGGGACGCCATCGAGTCGGGCAACGCCCCCGAGTACGACTTCGGCGTCCAGCTCTTCCCCGACAACGACGACCAGAGCTTCGAGGGCATCGACCTTCTCGACCCCACCAAGCTCGTCCCCGAGGAGCTGGCCCCGGTGCGGATCATCGGCCGCCTCACCCTCGACCGCAACCCCACCAACTTCTTCGCCGAGACGGAGCAGATCGCCTTCTGCACCGCCCACGTGCCGCGGGGCATCGACTTCACCGACGACCCCCTGCTCCAGGCCCGCAACTTCTCCTACCTCGACACCCAGCTCACCCGCCTGGGCGGCCCCAACTTCGACCAGCTGCCCATCAACCGCCCCCGCTCGCCGGTGAACTCGAACCAGCGGGACGGGTTCGGCCAGCAGGCCATCCACGAGGGCGTCGCCCCCTACTTCCCCAACTCGCTGGGCGGCGGCTGCCCCTTCCACGCCGGTGCGGCGGGGATGGTGCACGTCCCCCGGCCGGTGGAGGGCACCGTCGTCCGGGAGCGGCCCCAATCCCAGCGGACACAGTCGTTCGACGACCACTTCACCCAGGCCACCATGTTCTGGAACAGCATGACGGCCGCCCGAGCGCGACCACATCGTGGGCGCCTTCTCCTTCGAGCTGGGCAAATGCGTCCACCCCGAGGTCCGGGAGCGGATGGTGGGCAACCTGGCCAACGTCGCCGCCGAGCTGTGCGAGCGGGTGGCCGCCAACCTCGGCCTCGACGCGCCCTCGGGCGCCCCCGCCGACGACGCCGGGTCGTCGCCCGCGCTCTCTCAGGTGCCGCCTGCGCCGGGACCGATCATGGGCCGGACGGTGGGCGTCCTCACCGCCGACGGGGTCGACGGCGGGGGAGTGGACGCGCTCCGGGACGCGCTGGTGGCCGAGGGCGCGGCGCTGTACGTCATCGCTCCCCGGGGCGGCGCGGTGGCGGGGGCGGACGGGCCGGTACCGGTCGACCGCACCGTGATGACGACCCAGTCGGTCGAATACGACGCCATGGTCGTGGCCGGAGGCGCCTCGGCCGCCAAGGTGGGCGCCGACCCGAACACCGCCCTCAACCTGGGTGAGGCCTACCGCCACTCCAAGGTGATAGCCGCCTGGGGCGAGGGACGGGCCGTGCTCGAGACGGCCGGTATCGCCGCCGACGCGCCCGGTGTCGTGGTGGGCGACGCCGCCGACGCCGGATTTCGCCAGCCGATTGGTCGAGGCCATGGGCTGGCACCGCCACTGGGACCGCACCCCCGCCGGCTGACGTCGTTGGCAGCCGGCGGAGTTGGCAGCCGGCGGGCGGGCGGGTCCAGGCCGGGGAGGGCTAGGTTCCGGGCATGAACGTCGGACAACTGAAGCAGCTGCTCAAGTCGACCGGGCTCGAGGACGAGGCGCTCGTCCTGATGGAGAGCGATCGCGGCGGGGGCAAGTCGTCCCTCGACGAGGTCACCCGGGCCACGGCCAGCATCGACTTCGGCGGCTCGTCCGCCCTCATCATCCGCCAGCCGGATGGCGCCTAGCAGTCCGCCGACACAGTTCAGTAGTCGTAGTAGTACCGCCGCCGGCGACTGACGAAGTACACGACGACGATCGCGCCCAGGATCGAGGCCAGCCAGCCGGGGGTGTAGAGCGGCCCCCAGATGAGGCGACCGATGAGGCCGGCCCCGAGGGCGCCGACGATGCCGGCGGCTGCCGTCCCGAGCAGGCCCATGGGCGTGGGCCCGGGTACGAGCAGGCGGGCGATGGCGCCCACCACCAGTCCGATGAAGAGCGCGGCCAGAATGAACCACAGCAGGTTGGATGCGTCAGTGCTCATGCCTGCAATCGTCCCCACCGGGCGCCGATCTCACACTCCGTGGTCGCCCGACCACCCGCCTGGCAAGTGGCAACGCCACGGAGCCATCCCGGACCCGCCTCCGTCCGTAACATCTCCCCATGGACACCTACCACCAGAGGTACCTGGCCGAGGAAGTCGCCGAGGACTGTGCCCTCGGCCTGATGACCAGGCGGGAGGCCCTCCGTCGCCTGGGGATGATGGGTTTCACCGCCTTCGGTGCGACGGCCCTCCTCGCCGCCTGTGGGGGTGACAGCGACGACGAGGTGACGGGGTCCTCCACGACCGCCCCCGCGGCCACCGGCCCGACCCAGACCACGGCCGCCGGTGGCGCCACACCGGCGGACAACACCGAGACGATCACCTACCCCAGCGGGCGAGCCATCGCCCTCACCGGGGCGTGGGCGAAGGCCACCGCGGCCAAGGGGGCGGTGGTCGTCATCCACGAGAACCGCGGCCTCACCACCCACATCCGGACGGTGGCGTCCCGGTTCGCCGCCGACGGGTACTCGGCCATCGCCGTCGACCTGTTGTCGGAGGAGGGAGGGAGCGCCAAGGTGGGCGAGGCCGACGCCGGCGCCGCCCTCAACGCGGTCGCCGGCTCCCGGTTCGTCGCCGACGTGAGGTCCACGCTCGACGAGCTGGCCAAGCGGGAGCCGGGGGCCAAGCTCGGAGTCATCGGGTTCTGCTTCGGGGGCACCACCACGTGGTCCGTCGTGGGCAGCGGCGAGCCCCGGGTGGCCGCCGCCGCCCCCTTCTACGGCACGGTCGAGGCCGACGTCGACTTCTCCGGCGCCCAAACGGCCGTCCTCGGCGTCTACGGGGAGACCGACGCCCGGGTGAACGCCACCCGAGACACGGCCAAGGCGGCCCTGGAGAAGGCGGGCCTCACCCACGAGCTGCGCACGTTCCCCGGCGCCGGCCACGCCTTCTTCAACGACACCAACGCCGAGCGCTACAACGCCACCCAGGCCGCCGCCGCCTACCAGGCCGTCCTCGCCTGGTTCGGCCAACACCTGGCTTGACGGCACCTGGCCTGACTGCCCCCCGGCCGCCAGCGACCGACTGATCCGCGCAATTGCCCCTCACAGGGGGTCGGCGCGCGGATTGGTGACGCGGGTCAGCCCTCCCGGAAGCCCCCGGCAGCCCGCCGACCGACTGATCCGCGCAAATACCCCTCACAGGGGGTCGGCGCGCGGACTGGTGGTGCGGGTCAGTCCTCCAGGAAGCCCCTGAGGAGGTCGCCCGGGCAGTCGAGGCGGTCGTGCTCGGCCCGAAGCGCGACCGCCTCCTCCCGGTAGGGCTCCGGATCGGGGGCTACGACGCCCCGCGCCGCCTGGTTGTAGTCGTTGCGCAGCTTCAAACCCTGGGTGGACACGTTCAGGCAGGCGATGCCCTGGGCGTCACCCTGCTCGATGGTCGTCGTCGGTGCCGGCTCGGTGGTGACCGTGGTCGGCGGGGCCGAGTCGTCGCCGTCCCCGCAGCCGCCGAGCCACACCATCGCCACCATCGCCGCCATCGCCGCCGGGAACCGTCGCACGACCGGCATCCTCTCACCCCCGGGTCGGCGCCGCGAACGGAAGTTCTTCCTTAAGCGGAGGGACCCAACTGCCGATAGTCAGGCATTCGGGGCGACACGGGGAGACACGTCCACGCGCCCCCCGACGCGAGTCGGTTGAACGTCCCTTTGACCGCTAACAGAAGAGGATCGATGGAGCGCCACCCTTTCGGTCGCTGTCTCGTCGTTGGCGTGACGCCCTTCGCCCAGCCCAACGCGGCCCTGGTGGCAGCGGTGGCGCGGGCCGGCGGCCTGGGAGTCCTCGATCTCGGCCGTGACCGCCGCCTGGCCCTCGTCGCCCTGGCCGACGCCGCCCGCTGGGTGCCCGCCTCCTTCGGCGTGAGGGTCGCCGCCGGGTGCCCGATCCAACCGTCCGACCTGCCGACACAGGTGGACACCGTCGTCCTCGCCGCCGACTCGCCGTGGACGGTGTCCCACGTCGGCCATCTCACCGTCATGGTCGAGGTGTGCTCGCCCGACGAAGCCCGCCGAGCCCTCGCCACCGGCGCCGACGGCCTCGTCGCCCGGGGAGCCGAAGCGGGCGGACGGGTGGGCGAGCTGACCACGTTCGTCCTGCTCCAGACCCTGCTGGCCGCCCTTCCGGCCGACGTCCCGCTCTGGGCCGCGGGCGGCATCGGCCTGCACACCGCGGCCGCGGCGGTCGCCGGCGGGGCGACCGGTGTGGTGCTCGACGCCCAGCTCGCGCTCGTCCGGGAAGCCGCCCTTCCGCGGGAGACGGCGGCCGCCATCGAGGCCATGGACGGCAGCGAGACCGTCGTCGTCGACGGCCACCGGGTGTTCACCCGCCCCGACCTCACAATCGAGCACTCGGGCGACGTCGCCCTCCGCCTCGGCCCCGACCTTCGCACCCAGTTCGTCCCCGTGGGCCAGGACGGCGCCCTCGCCCGCCCCCTCGCCGAGCGCTTCGTCACCGCCGGGGGCGTGGTCCAGGCGGTCCAGGACTCGATTCGCACCCACCTCATCGCCGCCGACCACCGGTGGGGCCGGCCTCCGCCACCCGGTCGTCCAGGGACCGATGACCCGGGTCAGCGACCGGGCCGCCTTCGCCCTGGCCGTGGCCGAGGGCGGGGGACTGCCGTTCCTGGCCCTCGCCCTCATGACCGGCGACGAGGTGCGCCGCCTGCTCACGGAGACGTCCGACCTGCTGGGCGACCTCCCCTGGGGCGTCGGCATCCTCGGCTTCACGCCCCCCGAGGTGCGGGAGGCGCAGCTGGCCGTCGTCCACGACGTCCGCCCGCCCTACGCCCTCATCGCCGGCGGCCGCCCGTCGCAGGCGGCGCCCCTCGAAGCGGCCGGCATCGCCACCTACCTGCACGTCCCCTCGCCCGGCCTGCTCGACCGCTTCCTGCGGGAGGGTGCCCGCCGGTTCGTCTTCGAGGGCTTCGAGTGCGGCGGCCACGTCGGCCCCCGAGCCAGCTTCCCCCTGTGGGACCTCCAGATCGAGCGCCTCCTGGCCGTGCCCGACGCCGTGCCCGACCTGCACGTGCTCTTCGCCGGCGGCATCCGCGACGAGCGGTCGGCGGCCATGGTCGCGGCCGCCGCCGCGCCCCTCTCGGCCGCCGGCGCGTCGGTCGGCGTCCTGATGGGCACCGCCTACCTGTTCACCGAGGAGGCGGTGGCCGCGGGCGCCATCCTCCCCGGCTTCCAGCGCCAGGCGGTCGAGTGCCGGGAGACGGTGCTCCTCGAGACCTCGCCCGGCCACGCCACCCGCTGCGCCCCCACGCCCTACGTGGAGGCCTTCGACGAGGCCCGCCAGCGGCTGACGGCCGCGGGTGCGTCCCAGCAGGACATGTGGGCCGAGCTGGAGACGCTCAACCTGGGCCGGCTGCGGATCGCGTCCAAGGGTCTCAAGCGGGACGGCGGCCGGCTGGCGACGGTCGACGAGGCCGACCAGCAGCGGGACGGGATGTACATGATCGGCCAGGTGGCGGCCCTGCGGGACGACGTCACCACCATCGCCGGCCTGCACGCCCAGGTGACGGACGGGGCGGCCGCTTTCCTCGCCGACCGGGTGTCGGCGCTGGGCCTCGCCGGGGCCGACGCCACCGACGCCGCCGAAGCCGCCCGCCCCCTCGACATCGCCATCGTGGGCATGGCCTGCGTCTACCCCGACGCCCCCGACGCGGCCTCCTTCTGGGCCAACGTGGTGGCCGGCGTCGACTCCGTCACCGAGGTGCCCGCCACCCGGTGGGACCCCGACCTCTACTACGACCGCGACGCGTTCAAGGATCCCCGCGGCCGCACCCCGTCCAAGTGGGGCGGCTTCATCCCTGCGATCCCCTTCGACGCCCTCGCCTACGGCATCCCGCCGTCGTCGCTGGTCGGCATCGAGCCGGTGCAGCTGCTCGCCCTCGAGGTGGCGGCCCGGGCCCTGGCCGACGCCGGCTACGGCAGCGGACGCCCCTTCCACCGCGAGCGCACGTCGGTGATCTTCGGCGCCGAGGCCGGCACCGACCTCGGGTCCGCCTACGGCCTGCGCTCGGCCCTCCCGTCCTACTTCGGCGAGATCCCCGCCGCCCTCGACGAGCACCTGCCCCGCCTCACCGAGGACTCCTTCCCCGGCGTGCTCGCCAACGTCATCGCCGGCCGCATCGCCAACCGCCTCGACCTCGGCGGCGTCAACTACACCGTCGACGCCGCCTGCGCCTCCTCCCTGGCCGCCCTCGACATCGCCTGCAAGGAGCTGCGCACCGGCACCAGCGACATGGTCCTGTGCGGCGCCGGCGACCTGCACAACGGCATCCACGACTACCTCATGTTCGCCTCCGTCCACGCCCTGTCGCCGACCGGCCGGTGCGCCACCTTCGACGGCGAGGCCGACGGGATCGCCCTGGGCGAGGGCGTGGCCTGCGTCGTCCTCAAGCGCTGGAGGACGCCGAGCGCGACGGCGACCGGGTCTACGCCGTGATCAAGGCGGTCGCCGGGTCGAGCGACGGGAAGTCGCTGGGCCTGACCGCCCCCCGCCCCGAAGGCCAACGGGCCGCCCTCGACCGGGCCTACCGCATGGCCGGGGTCTCGCCCGCCCAGGTCGGACTGGTCGAGGCCCACGGCACCGGCACCGTGGTCGGCGACCGCACCGAGCTGGCCGCCCTCACCGAGATGTTCGTGGCCGCGGGGTCCACACCCGGCTCGGCCGTCCTCGGCTCGGTGAAGTCGCAGATCGGGCACACCAAGTGCGCGGCGGGGCTGGCCGGGCTGATCAAGACCGCCCTGGCCCTGCACACCGGGGTCCGTCCGGGGACGCTCCACCTCACCGAGCCCAACCCCTACTGGGACTCGACCACGAGCCCCTTCCAGTTCTCGCCCGGCGCCCGTCCGTGGCCGGCGGCGCCCGGTGAGCGCTACGCCGGCGTGAGCGCCTTCGGCTTCGGCGGCACCAACTTCCACGCCGTCCTGGCCGGCTACGACGGGGCGGCCGAGCCGGCCCACGGCCTGCAGGAGTGGCCGGCCGAGCTGTTCCTCCTCCGGGGGACGTCCGACGTCGACCGCCTGGCCGAGCTCATGGCGGCCAACGACCGGGCCGGCCGCCCGTGGACGCTGCGCGACCTCGCCTTCACCATGGCCGTCGGTCGCGGCGGGCCGGTGTCCGGCCCGGTGGTGGCGGCCGTGGTCGCCGACGACCTCGACGACCTGGCGGCCAAGCTCGACCGCGTTCGGACCGGTACCGCCGCCGCCGGCGTGTTCCTGCCCGACGCCGACGCCGCCACACCGACCGCCACCGGGCAGGTGGCGTTCCTGTTCCCCGGTCAGGGGAGCCAGCGGCCGGGGATGCTGGCCGACCTGTTCGTCGCCTTTCCCCGCTTGCAACGACTCCTGCGCCTGGCCGGAGGGCGCTACGCCCCGGTCATGTTCCCGCCCCTGGCCTTCACCCGCGACGACAAGTCGGCCCAGCAGGCGGCCATCACCGACACCCGGTCGGCCCAGCCCACCCTCGGGATCGCCGGCCTGGCCATGCACGAGGTGCTTGGCCTCGGTGGGTGTGCGGCCCGACCTGGCCGCCGGCCACAGCTACGGCGAGCTGGTGGCCCTGGCCGCAGCCGGCGCCATCGCCGTCGACGACCTCCTCGGGCTGAGCGCGTCCCGCGCCGAGGCCGTGCTCGACGCGGCCGGGGCCGACCCGGGGGGCATGGCCGCGGTGGCCGCCTCCGCCCACGACGTGGCCGCAGCCATCGCCGGGGTCGACGGGGTCGTGCTGGCCAACCACAACTCGCCCCTCCAGACGGTGATCTCGGGCACCGAGCCGGCCCTGGCCGAGGCCGTCGCCCGCCTGACGCGCCGCCGGCCTGCCCTCGAAGCGGCTGCCGGTGGCGTGCGCCTTCCACAGCCCGGTGGTGGCCGCGCCGCGGAGACGTTCCGGGTGGTGCTGTCCGGCATCGACGTGGCCGAGCCCGCCTTCCCGGTGTGGTCGAACACGACGGCCGCCCCCCACGGTCCCGATCTGCGGGACGCCCTCGCCCGCCACCTGGCCAACCCGGTGCGGTTCGTCGACGAGATCGAGGCCATGTACGCCGCCGGCGCCCGGGTCTTCGTCGAGGCCGGCCCCGGGGGCGTGCTGACCAAGCTGGTCGGCGCCATCCTCGGCGACCGCCCCCACACCGCGGTGGCCTGCGACCTCCCCGGCGACCACGGCCTGCGCCGGCTGCTCCTGGCCCTGGCCGAGCTGGCGGTGGCGGGCGTGCCGGTCGACGTGGAGCCGCTGCTGGCGGGACGGGCCCGCCTGGTGGCGGCGGCCGACGCCCCGTCCCGCCCCGGCTGGCTGGTCGACGGCCACCTCGTCCGCCGCGCCGACGGCGAACCCATCGTCGGCGGACTCCTGCCGGCCAAGCGCATGCCCCGCGGCTCCCTGGGCGGGATGACGGCGGACGCGGCGGCCGCCGCCACCGCCGAGCGCGACGCCACCGTCGTCCAGTTCCTCCAGTCCACCCGTGAGCTCGTCGCCGCCCAGCGGGACGTGATGCTGGCCTACCTGGGCGCGACCGCCCCGGCGTCCATCGTCGTCCCCGCCACCGAGACGGTCCTGGCCGCGGCCGCCAGTCACCGCCGCGGTCCCGGCCCCCGAAGTCCGGCCGCCGGGCCTGGCGACGTCGACCTCACCTCGGTCGTGCTCGACATCGTCAGCGCCCGCACCGGCTACCCCCGGGACATGCTCGACGTCGACCTCGACCTGGAGGCCGACCTGTCCATCGGCTCCATCAAGCGCACCGAGATGATCGGCGAGCTGGCCGACCGCCTCGGACTGGGCGGCGTCGGCGCCACCCTCGACGAGAGCGTCGTCGAGGACCTGGCCCGCATCAAGACCATCGCCGGCATCGTCGCCTGGCTGGAAGAACACCTCGCCCCCACCCTCACCGAACTGGTGACACATTCCGGCCGCCCTGGCGACCATTTCCGTCACCAGTTCGCCGGATGGCGGCGGCGGTGCCGGCGGGCGGATGGGCCGGTACGTCGTCGAGGTGACCGAGATCGACCACCCGGAGCCGGCGCCCCTCTCCTTCGCCGGCCGCCGGTTCATGATCGTCGACGACGGTCGTGGTATTGGTCTGGAACTGGCCGACCTCCTCGAGCAGCGGGGGGCGTCGGTCCTCAGCACCGACGACATGGACGCCCTCGACTCCGACCACGAGGTCGTCCACCTGGCTGCGCTCCGCCCCGGGCCGTTGCCCCTGCTCCCTTCAGCGTTCGCCGGCATCCGCCGGTCGCTCCTCGCCGGCACTCCCACGCTCCTGCTCGCCACCGGTTCGGCGGGCACGTTCGGCCACCGCTGGGCGGGCGAGGAGTCCACCGACCCAAGCCCGGGCGCCGGCATCCGTGGCCTGGCCCGCACCATCGCCCGGGAGTACCCCGACGTGCTCGTGCGGGCGGTCGATGTCGACACCAAGGAGGCGCCCCACAAGGTCGCCCGCCACCTGCTCGACGAGCTCGCCACCCGCCACGCGCCCGACGGTGGTCGGCTACACCAACGGCACCCGGTCGACCCTCACCGTGGTGGAGGCCCCCGCCGCCGCGGCCGAGGCCGCCCCGACGACCCTCGACCTCGGACCCGACGCCGTCGTCCTCCTCACCGGCGGCGCCCGGGGGATCACCGCCCGGGCCGCCATCGGCCATCGCCGCCGCCTCCGGCTGCCACGTCGAGCTCGTCGGCCGCACGCCGCCCCCGGCCGGTCCCGAGAGCCCCGCCACCGCCCACGCCGACGACGAGATCGGCCTCCGCCACGCGGTCATCGAGTCGGGCGTGCGCAAGCCGGCCGAGGTGGAGGCGACCGTCCGCCGCATCCTGGCCGAGCGGGAGGTGCGAGCCACGCTCGACGCCCTGTCCGCCCACGCCGCCTCCGTCCGCTACCACGTGGCCGACGTGCGCGACCCGGCCGCGGTCCGAGCGGTGGTCGACGACGTCTACGCCCGCCGGGGCCGCCTCGACGGCGTGGTCCACGGGGCCGGGGTGTGCGAGGACGGCCTGCTGGCAGCCAAGTCGCCCGAGTCCTTCGCCCGGGTGTTCGAGACCAAGGTGACGGGCGCCACCGCCCTCGCCGACGCCCTCCGGCCCGCCGCCGGCCTGCGCTTCCTGGCCCTGTTCGGCAGCGTGTCCGGCGTCTACGGCAACCGGGGCCAGTGCGACTACGCCGCGGCCAACGATGCCCTCGACACGCTCGCCCGGGTGTGGCGCCACCGCCTGGGCGGCGCCCGCGTGGTGAGCGTCGACTGGGGACCGTGGTCGGCCGCCGGCGGAGGCATGGTCTCGGCCTCCCTCGAGGCGGAGTACGCCCGGCGGGGCCTCACCACCATCGATCCCGACGAGGGCGTGGCCGCCCTCCTGGCCGAGCTGGCCGCCGGCCCCGACGGACCGACCCAGGTCATGTACACGACCGTGCTCGGACTCGAAGGCGCCAGCGAGTGATCGACGTCGCCATCGTCGGCATGGGCGCCGTGTTCCCGGGCGCAGGGGACGTGCCCACCTTCTGGCGCAACATCTGCGACGGCGTCGACTCCATCACCGACGTCCCGCCCGCCCGGTGGGACCCCGACGTCTACTTCGACCCCACCGCCACCAACGGCCACTCCGCCAGCGACCGCTTCTACTGCCGGCGGGGCGGGTTCATCGACGCCCTGGCCGACTTCGACCCCGCCTCCTTCGGCATCATGCCCAACGCGGTGGCCGGCACCGAGCCCGACCAGCTCCTGGCCCTGCGCACCGCGGCCGAGGCCATCGCCGACGCCGGCGGCGACGACCGCCTGCCCGACCGCAACCGCATCGGCGTGATCATCGGCCGGGGCGGCTACATCACGCCCGCCAGCGCCCGCATGGACCAGCGGGTGCGCACCAGCCACCAGGTCCTCTCCCTGCTGCGGGAGCTCGTGCCCGGGCATCACCGCGGCCCAGCTCGACGCGGTGCGCACCGCCTTCGACGACCAGCTCGGTCCGGCCGGCGGCGAGTCGGCCATCGGCCTGGTCCCCAACTTCGCCGCCTCCCGGGTGGCCAACCGCTTCGACTTCCGGGGCCCGGCCTACACCGTCGACGCCGCCTGCGCCTCGTCGCTGGTCGCGGTCGACCACGCGGTGCGGGAGCTGGCCTCGGGCCGGTGCGACGCGGTGCTGGCGGGCGCCGTCCACCACTGCCACGTGGCCACCCTGTGGAGCGTCTTCACCCAGCTCAAGGCCCTCAGCCCCAGCCAGGCCATCCGCCCCTTCGACCGCCGGGCCGACGGGACCCTGATGTCGGAGGGCACCGGGATCGTGCTCCTCAAGCGCCTGGCCGACGCCGAGCGGGCCGGCGACCGGGTCTACGCCGTCATCCGGGGGACGGGCGTGGCCAGCGACGGACGGGCCTCCAGCCTGATGAGCCCCCTGTCCGACGGCCAGCTGCTGGCGGTGGAGCAGGCGTGGACCGAGGCCGGACTCGACCCCACCGCGGCCGACGCCATCGGCCTGCTCGAGGCCCACGGCACCGCCACCCCCACCGGCGACCAGGTGGAGCTGGAGACGGTGGCCCGGGCCTTCGGCGCCCGCCGATCCGGAACCGAACTGGTGGCCCTGGGCACGGTGAAGTCGAACATCGGCCACGCCATGCCCGCGGCCGGCATCGCCGGGCTGATCAAGGCCGCCCTGGCCGTGCACCACGGCGTTCGCCCGCCGACGCTGCACGTGGAGGAGCCCCACCCCGCCCTGGCCCCCACCCGCTTCCGGCCGATCACCGAGCTGGAGCCCTGGGACCGCACCACCCCCGTCGCCCCCCGCCGGGCGGCGGTGAACGCCTTCGGCTTCGGCGGCATCAACGCCCACGTCGTCCTGGAGGAGGCGCCCGGATGGCGCACCTCCCGCAGCCGACCCACGGTGCGCGTCACCTCGACGCCGGCGGAGCGGGTGCTCCTGCTGTCGGCGCCCACCCCCGACGAGCTGTCCCGCCTGCTGGCCGCACCGGACGACGACCTGCTGGCCGCGGCGTCGACCGCACCCGCCGGCCCCACCAGCGGCCCGGTCCGCCTCGCGATCGTCGACCCCACGATCCGCACACTGGCGCTTGCCCGAAGGTGGTCGCCCGGGGCACCCCGTGGCAGGGCCGCAGCGACGTGTGGTTCACCGCCGACCCGCTTCTCGTCAACCCGACGATAAAAATCGCCTTCCTCTTCCCCGGATTCGAGCCCGAGTTCGAGCCCCGGGTCGACGACGTGGCCGACCATTTCCGTATGGCCCGGCCCCCCATCTCCGGCGGCGACGAGCTTGTCGAGCGCTCACTCGACATCATCGCCGTCGGACGACTCCTCGCCGACGCCCTCGGGCGCATCGGCGTGACACCCGACGTCATGGCCGGCCACAGCCTGGGGGAGTGGACGGCCATGATCGCGTCGGGCCTGTACGAGCGGGAGGCCATCGACGAGTTCGTGGCCACCCTCCGCCCGGGCGTCGTCGACGTGCCCGACCTCGTCTACGCCGCCCTCGGCTGCGGCGCCGACCGGGCCGTCGCCGCCATCGAAGGCCTCCACGACATCGCCGTCTCCCACGACAACTGCCCCCACCAGTCGGTCATCTGCGGCACCCGCCGCTCGGTCGACATCGCGGTGGAGCGCCTGCGGGCCGACCAGGTCCTGGCCCAGCCCATGCCGTTCAAGTCGGGCTTCCACTCGCCGATGCTCGCCCCCTACCTGGGCCCGGTCCGCGACTCCTTCGACCGCCTCCCCCTCCACCGCCCGTCGGTGCCGGTGTGGTCGGCCACCACCGTCAGCCCCTTCCCCGACGACCCCGCCGCCGTCCGCGACCTCGTCATCCGCCACCTGCTGGAGCCGGTGCGGTTCGGCCCCCTCACCCGCCGCCTCCACGCCGAGGGCGTCCGCGCCTTCGTCCAGGTCGGCCCCGGCAGCCTCCCCGGCTTCGTCGACGACACCCTCGCGGGCCAGCCCTACCTGGCGGTCGACGGCCAACGTGGCGTCCCGCTCCGGGATGGCCCAGCTGCGACGGGTGGCGGCCGCCCTGTGGACCGAAGGCCACCCGGTGCGGTGGGACCGCCTGGCCCCGACATCGACGGCGACCGACGCCGCCGCCCCGTCCCGCACCACCGTCCGGCTCGACCTCGGCACCCCCCTCGTCCGCCTCAACGGCTCCGCCCCCCGGATCGTCGGCTCCGACGCCCCGGCCATCGAGGACAACGGCCACCCGGTGCTGGCCGAGCTCGGCGCCGCCCTGCAGGAAGCGACCGAGTCCGCCCGCCGCATCGTCGCCACCTGGCAGTCGACCGCCCCCCTCGCCCCGGCGCCGCCCGTCCCCCCGGCGCCACCGGCGGCCGCCCCACAAACCTCCCGCCGCTCGTCGGTCGAGCGCACCTTCTCCCTCGACACCCTGCCCTACGTCCGCGACCACTGCCTGCTCCTCCAGCCCCCCGATTGGGCCGACGACTCCGACCGCTTCCCCGTCGTCCCCCTCACGACCCTCCTCGAGCTCATGGCCGACGCCGCCCGGGCCCTCGTCCCGGGACGGGTCGTCATCGGCTTCGACCGCATCCGAGCCATGCGTTGGCTGGTGGTGGCGCCCCCCACCACGACCACCGTCACCGCCGCCCAGGAGGACGACCCCGACCGGGTCAAGGTCACCATCGAGGGCTACTCCAGCGGCACCGTCCTCCTGGCCGACAACTACCCCGTGCCGCCCCGCACCACCGACCGTCCCCTCACCGCCGAGCGCACCCCGCCCGTGTCGGCCCGCCAGCTCTACGACGACCGGTGGATGTTCCACGGCCCCCTGTTCGCCGGCGTCCACGCCGTCACCGCCCTCGCCGACGACGGTATCCGGGGCGTCCTCCGACCCCTCCCCACGCCCGGGGCCCTCCTCGACAGCGCCGGCCAGCTCATCGGCCATTGGATGCAGGTGGGCGTCGAGTCCGACCGCACCGTCTTCCCGGTGTCGGTCGACTCCATCCGCCTCTACGGCCCCCAGCCGCCGGCCGCCAGCCTCGTCACCTGCACCGCCCGCCTGACCGAGCTGACCGACACCGGCATGCGGTCCGACGCCACCCTGCGCACGCCCGACGGCGGCACCTGGTGCCAGATCGACGGCTGGGAGACCCGGCGCTTTGCCACTGACGAACGAATTTGGAGCGTGAAGTTCGCTCCCGAGATCGCTGGGGTGGGCGAGTCCCAGCTAGGAGGGTGGTGCCTGGTCGGTGAGCGCTGGCCAGGCACCGCCTCCCGAGAGCTCATGATGCGGCGCTACCTCAACGCCGCCGAACGGGCCGAGTACGAGGGCCTCAACGCCCGCCGCCAGCGCCAGTGGCTGCTCGGACGGATCGCAGCCAAGGACGCCGTCCGCCACTGGATGTGGGAGCAGGGCCACGGCCCCGTGTTCCCGTGCGAGATCACCGTCTCCAACGACCCCACCGGCCAGCCCCGGGTCACCGGCCCCTTCGCCGGCGACCTCCACGTCTCCATCGCCCACAGCGGCGAGCTGGGCGTGGCCATCGTCTCGCCCGACGGCCCCGTCGGCATCGACGTCGAGGCCGTCGACGACCGCGCCCTCGACACCGAGCGCATCGGCTTCACCACCGCCGAGCACCGCCTGCTCGACACCGAGGCCGAGCCCGCCGCCGAGGCCGCCACCGAAACCCACGACGCCCACGCCCGCACCACCGCCCTGGTCCGCTTCTGGGCGGCGAAGGAGGCGGTGGCCAAGGCCCGGGGCACCGGCTTCCTCGGCAACCCCCGCAACTTCGAAGTCACGAACAAGACCGGCGACGTGGTGGACATCGTCACCGACGGCGACCGTTACCAGGCGACCACCCAGCTCATCGACGGTCCGTCCGCCACCTATGCCGTGGCCTGGACCACACCTGCTCCAACGGAGGCCCCGGCATGACGCAGTCCCCCGGAACCAAGACGACGGAGGACGAGATCCTCGACGAGGTGGTGGGCATCCTCGTCGAGGTCATCGGCGAGGACTTCCTCCTCGAGGTGGAGGTCACGTCCGACACCAGCTTCAACGACGATCTGGCCGTCGAGAGCATCGAGTTCGTCGCCCTGGCCGAGAAGCTTCGGGAGCGTTACGGCGAGCGTGTCGACTTCGTGGCCTTCGTCGGCGAGATGGACCTGGAGGAGATCGTTTCCATGACCGTCGGCCGCCTCGTCACCCACATCCACCAGTGCATCAACCCAGAGAACGGAACCGGGGGAGAGAACCATGGCTGACGTCGTCGCCAACGGGGTCAAGTTCCACGTGCAGCGGCTCGTGCCCAAGCACGCCATCCCCCGGACGACGGTGGTCTTCGTCCACGGCCTGATCATCGACAACCTGTCGAGCTTCTACTACACGCTCGCGGGCCCGGTCATGGACGCGGGCGCGGAGGCGTTCCTCTACGACCTCCGGGGCCACGGCCGCTCCGAGCGCCCCGCCACCGGCTACAGCCCCGACGACAGCGTGGCCGACCTGGCCGCCCTCCTCGACGCCTGCGGGATCGACCACCCCGTCTACCTGCTCGGCAACTCCTACGGGTCGGTGGTGGCCGCCCGCATGGCCATGACCCACCCCCACCGGGTGGCCGGGGTCATCCTGGTCGAGGGCCACTACGACGCCGTCGGCGGATCGCCGTGGGCCGAGGACATGGCCAACACCCTCACCACGGGCGCCATGCGTCTCGAGCGCGACGACCTGCCCCAACACGCGTTCAAGCTGCGGGAGCGGAAGTTCGTGCGCTTCCTGCGTACGTCGGACGCCCTCCTCAACGGCACCACCATCGTCAACGACCTGGCCTGCGGCGGATCGATCGAGCCCGACGACCTGCGTCGCATCCAGTGCCCGGTGCTCGCCGTCTACGGCGAGGCGTCGGAGTTGATCGGGGCGGTCGACATCCTGCGGGCCAACGTGCTCGACCTCTCCGCTGGAGATCTTCCCGGGACTGGCCCACACCGTGTTGAGCGAGGCCACCGACGACCTGCGGGACTGCGCCCTGCAGTGGCTGGCGGCCCGCTGGGAGGCCCGGACCGACGTCGGCCCGCTGCTCCCGGCCCTCCTGGCTGCGGGATGAGCCGCTACCTCTTCGTCGTGCCGCCGCTCGTCGGCCACATCAACCCCACGCTGGCCGTCGCCGAGCAGCTCGAGCGGCGGGGCCACGAGGTGGCGTGGGCCGGGCACGGTCGCGCCCTCGGGTCGCTGCTGGCCCCCGGCTCCCGGGTCTACCGGGCATCCGACGACGAGCTCGACGCCGAGCTGGTGAACCTCCGGTCGGCGTGGCAGGAGCTGAAGGGGGTGGTGGCCCTCAAGTTCTTCTGGCAGGAGTTCGTTTTGCCCCTCGGGCGGGCCATGCTCCCCGGCGTGGAGGGGGCGATCGCCGACTTCCACCCCGATGTCCTGATCGCCGACCAGCAGGCGCTGGCCGGGCCGGTGGCGGCCCGGCGGGCGGGCGTGCCGTGGGTCACGTCGGCCACGACGTCGGCCGAGCTCGCCCGCTCCCTGCGCAACCTGCCCAAGGTGGAGGAGTGGATCCGCCAACTCCAGAACGACTTCCAGCGGGACGCGGGGCTGACCGAACCGGTCGACCTGCGCTTCTCCGAGCGGCTCGTCCTGTGCTTCACGACCACCGACCTGGTCGGGTCGGACATGACGTTTCCCGACCACTACGCCTTCACCGGGCCGGCCATCACCCCCCGGCCGCCGGCGGGTGACTTCCCGTGGGAGCGGCTCGACTCGGATCGGCGGGGGGTGCTGGTGTCGCTCGGCAGCCTCAACGGCGAGTCCGGCTCCCGCTTCTTCGGCCTCGCGGCGGAGGCGCTCGGCGATCTGGCCCAGCTGATCATGGTGGCGCCCGCAGGGACGGTCGAACACCCGCCGGAGGGTTCGATCATCGCCGAGTGGGTGCCCCAGCTCGAGCTCCTCGGCCACGTCGACGCGGTGGTTTCCCATGCCGGGCACAACACAGTCGTGGAGGCGCTGGCCCACGGGTTGCCCCAGGTGGTGGCGCCGATACGGGACGACCAACCGGTGGTGGCCCAACAGATCGAGGCCGCAGGGGCGGGGATCCGGGTGCGGTTCAGCCGGCTCCGGGCCCACGAGCTGCGCGACGCGGTGAGCGCGGTGCTCGACGTCCCCTCCTACCGCCAGGCGGCGGAGCGCATCAGCCGGTCGTTCGACCGGGCGGGGGGCGCGGCGACGGCGGCCGACCGTCTGGAAGGGCTGGTGGCGTGATGCCGGCCCCTCTCGACATGGCCGACGCCGTCGACCTGGCCTTTCGTTCCGACGCCGACCCCGAGCTCCGTCTCACCGCCTTCCTCTACGAGCAGGTCTTCGGGCACAAGGCCACGCTGATGACCTTCGGCGCCGGCGGGCTGACCCTCTTCGGACGGCTCGAGGACCGCTTCGCCCTGGCCATGCCCGTGAAGTGGGGGGCCACCGTGGCCGCCGCCACCCGGTCCGACGGGATGATCGAGCTGCGCTCGGGCAGCCAGGCGGGCAAGGAGCTCGTCCGGCCCGTCGACTCGCTCGACGACCTGCCCGCCTGGGCCGCCTGCCCGCTGGCCGTGGTGTCGGCGGCGAGGGCCGCCGGTCATCCCCTGGGAGGCATGTCGCTCCTCGTCGGGACGGCCCTGCCCGAGGGTGCGGGGATGCAGGCCGAGATCGCGCTGACGGCGGTGGTCGCGTCCGCCCTCGCCCAGCTGTTCGGGGCCGAGCTGACACGGGCCGAACGGGCGCCGCTGGGCGACCTCGCCGCCCAACTGGCCGCCTCCACCGCCCCCGACGGCACGGCCCTGCTGGTCGACCGGCGGGAGATGACGGCGGAGCCGGTGCCCTTCGACCTGGCCGGGGCCGGGCTGCGGCTCATGATCATCGACCTGGGCGAGACGGTGAGGAGCGAGCCGGCGGAGGATGCGGGCGCCCTGGCGACGGACGCGGTCGACATGGTGCGACGGGGCGGGCTGGCGGGGCTCGGGGCGCTGTTCGGGCGGGCGACATCGTTCGCCGGCGACGATGCGGTCGCGGCGGTGGTCGATGCCGCCGGCCACGCGGGGGCGTTGGGGGCGGGGACGCTGCCCGGCGGCTGCCTCGTGGCCCTGGTGCCCGTCGACCGCCTGAGCCCGGTACGGGCCGCCGCCACCGCCGCCTGGCCCGGCGAGCGGGTGCCGAAGTTCCTGACCGCGGTGGCGTCCCGCGGCGGTCGGGCCCTGGTTTCGTCCTGAGTGCGGTGTTTCTCGTCCGGACAGGCGGGGACGATCCGACGTAGGACCGGGGGGAGCGACGTACAAACCCGAGGAGGAGCCATGGGCCTGAGTCTGAACAGCATCATGTTGGGTTCGGAGGACTCGAAGCAGCTGGCCGATTTCTACGCCAAGATCCTGGGCGCCCCCAACCCCGAGTGGAGCGACGAGGCCAGCGGCTGGTTCGGCTTCCAGGCGGGCGACGGCGGCGTGGTCATCGGCCCCCACAGCGAGGTCACCGGCAAGAACCAGCAGCCGGGCCGGGTCATGCTCAACTTCTCGACCGCCGACGTGAAGTCCGAGTTCGAGCGCATCAAGGCCGAGGGCGCCGAAGTCGTCGCCGAGCCCTACGAGCCCGGCGCGGGCATGCTGATGTGCACCTTCGCCGACCCCGACGGCAACTACTTCCAGCTCTCCACCCCCTGGAACGCCGAACCCACGACGTAACTACGCCGAGGGAGGCCCGTTGGACGACGACCGGCTTTCGGCAGCGTCGGCTAGGGCGACACGCCTGAACCTCCGCGCAAGTCGTAGAAGCCAAGAGTTCGCCGCCATCTCTTCTTCGATGGCCTCGACCAGCTCGATGAGGGCGAGGGAGTCGGCGTCGAGGTCGTCGGTGAACGAAGCCCCTTCGAAGTAGACGATGTCGTGGACGTGCCCTAGCTCGTGGGCCAGAGCGTTCGCCGTTCTCTCTGGGGTCCAGTTCGGCTGGACGTGTACGAGCACACGCCGCTACGGACAAAGGTCGTGCCCTCGGGGAGCTCACCCGTACCAACGGATTCGAAGGCGATGGTCCAATCGGAGAGGCGATCGAGTGGATAGCCCATGAGTCGCCTGGCCGGGTCTGCCTGCCACGGCTCGCCGCCGTCGAACAACTCGGGCATGACCCCATGTTGCCAAGGATTTGGTCGGTCGGAGGCAGCCTGACGCGAAATGCGTGATGTGCGGGTAATCCGTGACGAGGGTTGGGGGCCGTCCACGAGACGAAGATGTCGGAGGCAGAACCTCGACCGGGCTCGGTCGAGCGAGTCAGCCTTTTGAGCCGCGTCCGATCCGACAATACGGAGTACTACGCCATCGCTAGGCTACGAACGCTCTCGAAGTCGGAACCAGCCAAGGGGCGCTTCGATCAGAAGCCCGTCCTCGGCGAGCTGTCGGCATGCGTGAAGCAGGGTGGTTACGTCCTCGTCGGCGACCCCCGCGATTGAGCGAATCTTCTGATTCGCCACGCATCGAAGATCTCATGCCCCATGGGGTCCCAGTCAAAGTCCACAATGGACTCATCCTCCTGGATAACGAGACAACCGATTCCGTGGAACGCGAATTTTCCGACACCCGGAATGGAACCTCTGCGTTGATACTCCCCTTCGTGGGTCTTGCCGGCGAGGATCCCGGGGCGCCCCACGCGCTCCACTCCTGACAAATGCATCCTCAGCGCGACGATGACTGTCCTCAACGCATCGATGTAATCCGCCACAAGGTTGAATGGAGTCATGGGTTGAATTCGACATGACCGATAGTCAGGGAGCCACTCCGTTGGCCCAACACTTAGCCGATCGCCAGAACCCCGTGCGCGAGCAGCGCCACGAGGAGGCCGAAACTGAGTAGGTACGGACCCAACCACGTTCGCATGACTCGCTCGACGCCAGGAGTCATGAGCCAGACCGCCCCTTGGAACCAACCGATCAATCCCGTCGCGGCGAGGGCAAGGCCGATGCCTCTGATCTCCTCCACGACTTCAGTGTGACAGCCAGGGCTGCTCGCAAAGACCCGAGCGTCATGGGGGACCCGATGCGAAGTGCCGGGTCCTTCTCGCCCCGCCGGATGAGCGGCCCGATCAGGATCGCTCTGGCGGCGCTGCTTCGGACCACCGCCGCCAAACAGCGCGCAGGACGACCGCCGCTCAGCAGAGGGTTACTGCCGTGTAGCCGCTTCAACAGGGCTAGTGCGTCAGCCCTCGTTGAGCCAGTCCGGGTCTGGAACTCCCAATCGTCGATTGCATCGGGGCCGTGCAGGATCTCGTTCAAGGCGTTAGAGAGAAGACGCCAGTCCTCAGAGCGGACGGCACCTTGCTGGAGAATTGCGGGATGAAGGTTGCTACGCGCTCCAAGTATCTCGACTCCCACAAGACGATTGTCTCCGTCGAGGTCCAAATTGATCGAAACTGAGGCGGTCATGGTCGTCGCGACGCTTCCTTGCATGGCGTCGGCTGGCTGGAGGGAAATGTACGCTGCATCTGCATCAGCGTCGTAGATCAGGCGAAGTACGGGTTCATGCATCCAGGACATATTGCCGCGATCTCTTGCTGCCCGCGATTCGTGCGGTGCGCACCGGCGCGAAATGCCGGGTACACCGCTAGGCGCTCAGTGCGACAGACGGGTAACGCGCCAACGGCGTCGTTCTCGGTCGCCTGCGTGGTCAGGAGCAGACCGGTCGCTCTTGGCGCGATTCGGCCCATCAGAAACGAACGCTCAGTGACGTCATTCTCGACCGGTGCCGTCGTCGGGGGGCACGTCACGTGCGGCCTATGGTCGTCTAGTGAAGAAGTTCGTGGCGGCGCTCATCATGTTGCTCATGCGGGGCTTCCTACTTTGGCTTGTAGTTCCGACCGCAGCGCTCGTCGGCGTAGTCGTCAAACCCCTACCGACGAATGATGCGGCGACCCGTGAAGTTCGGGCAGTTGATCGGTTGGGCGGACCTCAACCTCGTGGCATCACTGGAGCACGGGGTGTTGCGTCCGCTCTTTCCTGACCCGCATCCCTTCGTCCCATGGGCCGAGGTTGCGCAGGTCAGCCATCGTGTGACGACGTCGATCCTGCCTAGCGGTCGCTCACCGGCAGATCGTGCCCTTGGTGATCTCCGACACCGATCAGGAGTGCGCCGAGGATGCAGTACGCGGGTAACCCGCCCCGCGCTATCTCCCTGCTCGCCAGCGCTTGCGGGCAAACCATGTCTCGACAGCAAGGAAGCACGTGAACACTGATCCGGCGGCGGCCGCCAGCCACAGATGGATGCTCAGGAACATGGCCACGCCGATGAGATAGAGGATGACGAATGCCGCACTCACTGGCCAGAAGGCGCCCGATTCCCACCTTTCCGAGCCAGACGCCCAGTCCCGGCCCCAGAACTGATCCCACCTGTTCACGAACGGAGCTTCGCGCGTCCAGTGGACGAGCAAGAGTGCCGGGTTCCGTCTGCGCCGCGGGTTCGGCTACCCGGCCAGGACCGCTCGAGTGTGTCGTTCTCGGCCGGCACCGCCGCGTCGTCGGCGACGAGGTCCGGCACCTTCGCGAGACCCCTCGACGAGGCCTCGGGCGGAAGGTTCGCCCGGCGCCAGCGGTCGCCCAGGCTGGGGATTCGTCCGATGGAGTCCGTGATACACGACGTGGTGAGTCAATCAGGCCCAGGACTCGCGGCCGGCATGTCCTCAGGGCGTACGTAGCCCCCGACCCCGTGAACTCGCCAGCCCCCCAAACCCAGAACGTCAGGTAGCTCTGGTCGGCGCTGCAGGGTGAGGATGATCGTTCCCTCGAGGAGCACGTGACCCGTCGCCTTGACAGTCTCACCTGGATCGGGCGGCAACTTCACATAGGCGACGTCTGGCGAGGGGTAGTCGGCCCGACTGGCCATGCCGCGATCGCTGGTCATCTCTCGAACCCTCGCAAGGTCCTCGATCCAGGCCGCCTTGGACTCCGGAGTGACGATGTGAGGCAACAGTTCCAATGCGTTCTGTTCGCCCAATACGGCCAAGAAGACTGCTGCCGTGTGAAGGACGTTGTCGTGACCCTCAACTCGAGCCTGGCCGAACGCTTGGGCTTCGTCGCCGGGGACCAGGGAAGGTCCCCACGGATGGCGATACACGATCGCATCCACGGCGTCCCGGGGAGATCGAACGTCAAGACCGGGTCGATCGAGGTCCAGGAGATCGCGGTCGCCACTGACCAGGAATGTCGCGCCCGTGGCTTCCGTGAGCGCGACGAGGTAGTCGTCATCTGGATCTCTGGATATCGGAACGGGGCTCTCCCGGACAGGATCGTCAACCTGCTCAGCGAGCACGGTGAGGGCTTCGAGGAAAGCCTCAACCTCGACGTGAGTGATGTAGCGCCGGAACTTCTCCCGACTCAACACCTCGCGTAGTTCCGCGACGACCAGAGGAGAAATCAACAGAACGGCCTGGCCTTCGATGGCTAAGTCCAGTAGCTGCGCGGGTACGCCTCGCCCCCTGATGGCGGCCGACACGTACACGCCGGGGTCTAGAACCAGCCGTGGGACCCCGACATGCCCGAATGTCACCGAGAAGGGTCGTCCGGCGCGAGGGGAGACGTGCCGGCTCGGCGAGCGACTCGCATCGCCTTCACCTCGTCGTACGCGATTTGGGCGGCCTGCTCCTCGGTCAGGTCGCTCCGTGCACGAACCCGCGCGAGCAAGTCCCCCAACGCTCGTGCCGCGAGGCCTCGCCTGATGGAGTCCTCGATGACCTCGTCCCGAGCGATGCCCAGCCGCCCTGCCACTGCATCCACGGTGACGAGGAGCTCAGCGTCGAGCTCTACTTGGGCATCGATCTTGGGCACGTCATCCCTCCACGCTTGTGCCTTACCTTAGGGGCCGGCGCTCGTGGCGGCGCCGTCGTTCTGATCAGCCCTGCGACGGGAAGGCCGGCCACGACGCCGGGGATGGCCCTCTATCCCTCCGTCGGCGAGCGCCGCTCCGACTCGTTGTGGGCAAACGGTCGGTGACCATGAGCGATCTCCCGGCCGTTTCATTCGACGGTGCGTATTGGATTTGGCCGGCGCGGGCGTGACCCGGACGGGCCGGGGGAACGGGACTTCATCTTCGACAGCCTGTACAACGGCTGAGCGCTACTGCCGCCCGAGGGAACATGCCGGATCCTGTCCGGAGGCTCGTTCGCCAACGGTGGCGGTATCGCTCCGAAGCCGTCGCTATTGCTCGTGACGCACGAGTACCCCTCCAACTGCCAGGCGCTCGAGTGATGCGACGGTTGGGCGCAGGAGGCTGACGAGCACCCTCCCGAAGGCGTCCTCGGAGGTAGCCTCTGGGGTGGCTGACGTACCGAGGTTGATCACCGCCGCGGAGCTCGACCAGATGTCGCCGGATGAGCGGGCTCGCGTCGTCCGCGAGCACATCGTGACCGACCTCGACCATCTCCCCGACGACTTCCGTCGGCGAGTCGAAGCCACCGCCGGCCGGCTGGCCGAGCAGCTCGATCGCCCTGCCGTCGATTGAGCCAACGGCGGCAAGTCCGCGTCTCGCCCTCGTTCCTTGACCGGCTCGACGAGTTGCTTCCTGCTGAACACAGTGCCTCCGGGGCGCCCTCGACGGCCAACTTCCTGCTGCACGAGATCCCGCCTCTCATTGACGTGCTCGCCGTGGACTACGACGCAACCACCTTGGCAGTCGAAAGTGTGCCGGGAGTCCGGGTGTTGATTGCCGCCGGCGTTCTGGTCCCTTACGTGGCGCTCTCTACCGTCGTCGCGTCGGATGGTGCTATCGAGATCATCTACCTCGAGGTCGACGAACCCCTCTAGGCCGGTGTTCGTACATCGATGTGTGCAGGAGTGCCGGGGATTGGGTGTGGTTCGTCAGCCGAGGGCGAGAGGATCGATCGAGCAGATGCAGCAGATGCAGCTGGACGTCGGACGGCCGGGGTAGCAACGCCTGCTCGGAGGACGTGGCTGGACGAGACGGACCCCCCGACCGAGCCGAGCCATCCTTTACGCGTGGCTCGCCCACGGAGGATCTCACCCCCCAGGCCGAGGTGGGGCTCGATCGCGCAGGTCCGACCAGGGCGGGACACCGTCCGGGGGGACCTCCTGGCCGCGCTGGCCGTGTCCGCCTACCTCGTGCCCCAGTGCATGGCCTACGCCCGGGTCGCCGGGTTGGAACCGGCCACCGGGCTGTGGGCGGCGGTGCCCGGGTTGCTGGCCTACGCCGCGTTGGGTACGAGCTCGCGGCTGTCGGTTGGGCCCGAGAGCGCGTCGGCGCTGCTCGCCGGTTCCGCAGTCGCCACGTTGGTCGCCGGGGGCGGCACCGGCGCCGAGGCCGGCGTTGTCGCCGCCGCCTTGGCGGTGGCCGTCGGGCTTGTGTCTCTCGCGGCCTGGGGCGCCCGCCTCGGCTTCCTGGCCG
The DNA here is from genome assembly GCA_963829165.1 of uncultured Acidimicrobiia bacterium. Lineage (GTDB taxonomy): Bacteria > Actinomycetota > Acidimicrobiia > Acidimicrobiales > AC-14 > JAXDMK01. The sequence continues at coordinate 131,615 of CAWHIC010000027.1, forward strand.
ACCTGCTGTCGAAACCGGTGCTGGTCGGCTACATGGCCGGCGTGGCGGTCATCATGATCGTGAGCCAGCTCCCGAACCTCACCGGAATCGCCTCCGCCCACCGAGAGACCGTCCGGCGGGTGACGGACATTCTCGGGAGGCTCGGTGAACTGGATCTGGCGCCGCTGCTGATCGGTGCCGGGGTGGTCGCCGCCCTGGTCGGGTTGAAGCGGTGGAAGCGTCTCCCGGGGCCGCTGCTCGTGGTGCTGGTGGCGACGCTCGCGACCAGCGTGTTCGAACTGGAGCGTCGTGGGGTCGCCACCGTCGGATCCGTCCCAGCCGGATTGCCCGCCATCGCGTTCCCCTCGATACCGGCTCGGCTGTGGCCTGCGGTCTTCGCGGCGGCCGTCGGCATCTTCGTGGTTGTCTTCAGCGACACGGTTCTCACGGCGCGGGCCTTCGCGGCCCGTGCCGGCGACGACATCGACGCCAACCAGGATCTGCTCGCCCTAGCCGGCGCCAACGCCGCCGCAGGCATGGTCGGCGGGTTCCCTGTCTCGTCGTCCGGCAGCAGGACGGCGATCGTCGACGCCGGCGGGGGGACCAGCCAGCTCGTCAGCATCTTCGCCGCGGGGTGCGTCGTCGCGGTGCTGCTCGTCGCCGGCCCCGTGCTCGAGTCGTTCCCGCTCGCCGCGCTCGGCGGCCTCATCGTCTACGCCGCGGCGCGACTCGTCGAAGTCGGCGAGATGCGCCGGATCGCCGCCTTCCGGCGCACCGAGGCGGTGGTCATGGCCGGCGCCTTCGCCGGCGTCGTCATCTTCGACGTGCTTCCCGGCATCGGGATCGCAGTCGCCCTGAGCGTCGCCGAGCTGTTCTCCCGCATCGCCCGGGCCCATGACGCGGTCCAAGGCGAGGTGGCCGGGATCGCCGGATTGCACGACGTCGAGGACTACGAGACCGCCCGGACCGTGCCCGGACTGGTGGTGTACCGGTACGACGCGCCCCTCTGCTTTGCCAACGCCCAGGACTTCCGCCTCCGCGTCCTCGAGGCCGTCGCCGACGAGTCGACACCGGTGGAGTGGGTCCTGCTCAACATGGAGGCGAACGTCGAGATCGACATCACCGCCACCGACATGCTGGAGCAACTCCGGGCCGAGCTGACATCCGCGGGCACCACCCTCGCCCTGGTGCGAGTGAAGCAGGACCTGAAGGTCTACCTCGACCGCGCCGGGCTGGTCTCGCTCATCGGGCCCGACCACATCTTCTTCACCCTCCCGACTGCCCTCCACGCCTTCCGCCACCGGAACGACGAGGACGCTCCCGAGCCGTGACTCGGCTCCCGAGCCGTGACTCGCAGCGCAGCTGTCCCAGGAGGCGCACGCACTACCTCAATCAGTTGACGGCGCCGATGGGTGCGACGAATGAATGCCAGCGATACCGGCACGTGACTCCGCCTCTTGGCTGATCGACACAAGGCTGTGCGCTTGTTTCCCTCAGAAAAACCCTGCGCCCGAGCGATGCGGTAGGCGAGAATGGCAGCGGCGTCGATCGGGTCATCGACCTCATCGATGGCAGCAAGCGCCCTTTGAACCCGGTCGAGATCGTCAGGCTCCTCGAACCACTCGTCAACGTCACGAACGGCGCGGTTGAAGGGATGGCAATCGCGAGGGTCGGGCGCCTCAATGCTCGCGAAGATAGGTGAGCAGCTCGCGGTATCGATCGAGCTGCTCGTCAAGCCAGACGCGGTCCTCGGCGTCGAGGGCTGTCTTTTCCTCCTCGATCACCTGCCTCGCGTCTGTCATGGTCCAAGCGTACCGCTGGGCCCCCAACGCCGTGATCGGCACCCGTCGTCGGGGTTCAGGCAACCGGTACTGCCGGGTACGCTCCGCCCAGCAGCGACCCCATAGACAGTCCTGTATCGCTACGGCGAGGCGTTCTCAGTCCGTACTGCCGCTCAGCCCACCACTGCGTGCTCGTCCCCCGGGTCATTCCTTGTTCTCCCGGTGCTCGTACCAGTCCCGGCGGGCCGCCGCCTCGATTGCCGCGGGGACTCGTTGGATCTCGGGCGGCTCGGCGCGACCAGCGGACGCGTCTTCCTGGCTGCCCCAGGCCAGAAGGTGGCCGTCGGGGTCGACGACGAGCTCCAGCAGCTTGCCCTCGTCGGCGAACCAGAACAGCGGCTGGTAGGGGTGTCCGAACTCGTCCGTCGGCAGGCCCGGTTCGACCATCAGCATCGAGCCGACACCCGTGGCGTCGGGGTTCCATTCGATGTCATCCAGCGTCATTGAGAGCCACCCTAAACCGGAGACGCCATGCCAAAAGATGTGCCGGCTCTGACGGGGTACACAAATGAATGCCCGCGGCGCCCTCACGTGCGCAGCTGGGCGTTGAGGCGTGCGGCCTGTCGGGTGAGGTGGTCGCGTTCGGGGAGGTTGGGCGCGGATCGGGCGGCTTTGGCGTAGAGCCGTGCGGCGGTGACGGCATCACCGTCACGCTCGTGGAGGTAGGCGGCGGCGGCGGTGTGGCGGGGCAGGGCGGGGTCGAGCTCCGCCAGGGCGGCCAGGCCGGCCCGGGGGCCGTCGGCCTCGCCGACCGCGACCGCCCGGTTGAGGCGGGCCACGGGGTTGTCGGTGAGGCGCACCAGTTCGTCGTACCACTCGACGATCTGCACCCAGTCGGTCTCCTCGGCCGCCCGGGCGTCGACGTGGAGGGCGGCGATGGCGGCCTGGGCCTGGAACTCGCCCAGGCGGTCGCGGGCGAGGGCTCCCTGCAGGACGTCGACGCCCTCGGCGATCAGGAGGGTGTCCCACCGGCTGCGGTCCTGCTCGGCGAGAGGCACGAGCCTGCCGTCGGGGCCGGTCCGGGCCGGGCGCCGGGCGTGGTGCAGCAGCATGAGCGCGAGCAGGCCCGCGACCTCCTCATGGTTGATCCTCGTCGCCAGCTGGCGAGTGAGCCGGATCGCCTCGCCGGCGAGGTCGACGTCGCCCGAGTAGCCCTCGTTGAAGACCAGGTAGAGCACTCGCAGCACGGTGGCGACGTCACCGGGCTGGTTGAACCGCACGCCCGAGAACGATCCGCTTGGCCCGGCTGATCCGCTGGGCCATGGTCGCCTCCGGCACGAGGTAGGCCTGGGCGATCTGACGCGTGGTCAGGCCGCCGACGGCGCGCAGCGTGAGCGCGACGGCCGAGGCCGGTGTCAGGGACGGGTGCGCGCACAGGAAGTACAGCTGGAGCGTGTCGTCCACCACCTCGCCCGGACCGGGCAAGGGCTCGCTCTCCACCCGTTCCTCCCGGTGCCCTCGGGAGGTATCGGCGCGAGCGGCGTCGAGGAACTTGCGCCAGGCCACGGTGACCAGCCAGCCCTGGGGGTCGCGCGGCGGGTCGTCCGGCCACACTCGCACGGCCTCGACCAGGGCCTCCTGCACGGCATCCTCGGCCGCCGCGAAGTCAGCTCCGCGACGGACGAGGATCCCGATCACGGTCGGGGCGAGGGCCCGCAGCAGGGCCTCGTCCACCATGGGTCACTCGGTGATGGCGGGATGCGCCGCGAGGAAGGGACGCACCTCGAGCCACTCGTGGATCGGCTTCCCACCCGCACCCGGAGCGGCGGACAGCTCGCCGGCCAGCTCGAGCGCCCGCTCGTAGGAGTCGACGTCGATGACCATCCAGCCCGCGATCAGGTCCTTGGTCTCCGCGAACGGGCCGTCGGTGGCCGGCGGCCTTCCCTCGCCGCCGTAGCGGACGAAGGTGCCCTCCGGGGAGAGCGCCTGACTGTCGACGAACTCGCCGGTGCCCTCGAGCCGAGCGGCGAAGTCCTCCATGTACTGGCAGTGGGCCGTAAACTCCTCCGGCGTCCACTGGTCCATCGGCACGTCGTTCACCGGTGCCGGCGCGCCCCGGTAGTGCTTGAGCAGCAGGTACTTGGCCATCACGCTCTCATTGGTGCGGTACGGCCCATTGTGGCCGTGCTCACTCCGGGGACGGAGCTGCCCGCTGGTTCTCGACATCCGACCGCGACATTTTCCTGCGGATGACGTGCGCCAGGACCGGTGGGCGGTGGCGCGGCGGGTAGTTGCACCGTGACGCAGAGGCCCCCCGCGGCCCGGGGGGTGATGGTGAGGGTTCCGTCGTGGGCCTGGGTGATGCTCTTGACGATCGCCAGGCCGAGGCCGACGCCCGCGTGCTCGGTGCGTATGCGTTCGGTGCCGCGACGAAACCGCTCGACGAGCGTGGCCACCAGCTGTGGGGTGAGCTTCTCGCCTGTGTTCTCGACACTGAGCACCACACCCTCGGGCTGAACCCTGGTCGTGACCCACACCGAGCCCTGCTCAGGCAGATTGTGGACGATCGCGTTGTGCACGAGGTTCGTGCTCAGCTGCAGCAGGAGCGCGTGGGAGCCGATGGTGGGGGCGATGTCGCCGGAGGTCGCGACGGTGACGCCACGCTTTTCTGCGACGGGGAGGAGCGTTTCGGTGGCTTCTTCCGCGACGAGGGACAAGTCGACCTGTTCTCGGGTGAAGGATCGCTGGTCGGTGCGGCTGAGCAGGAGCAACGCCTCGGTGAGGTCGATCGCTCGGGTGTTGACGGCGTGGAGGCGGTCGACGAGCTCGCCGGGGTCGCGGTTCGGATCGTTGCGGGCCACGTCGAGAAGTGTCTTCGTGATGGCCAGCGGAGTGCGCAGCTCGTGGGAGGCGTTGGCTGCGAACCTCCGCTGCTCGGCGATGTGCGCTTCGAGCCATCCGAGCATGGTGTCGAAGGCGTCGGCGAGCTCGCGGAACTCATCTCTGCGTCCCTCCAGCTGGATCCGGTGGGAGAGCGATCCGTTCGCCGCTATGCGGGTGGCGTCGGTGATCCGGTCGAGGGGGGCAAGCATGCGGCCGGCGAGCAGCCACCCTCCCAGCAAACCGAACACCAGCAGGAACGCGAGCACGATGGCGGCGGCCGGAACGAAGGCAAGCGGCCCATAACTCTCGAGCTGGAGCACGGAGCCCAGGGATGAACGCGGGTTGCGCACGAGGTTGGACGCGCCGTTGGGCGCATTCCGCAGGAGGAACACCCACGCCGCCGCCAGCATCAAGGAACCGGCGAGCATGAGGAACCCGGCGTAGCTGAGGGTGAGCTTGAGGCGGACGCTCAAACCAGGGGCTCTATCCACGGTCGCCTCCCTCACCTGCGGTGGCGGGCGCCGTGTCGATGCGGTAGCCGACGCCGGCCACGGTGGCGATGATCCAGGGCTCTCCGAGCCGTTTGCGCAGGGCCGAGACCGTGATGCGCACGGCGTTGGTGAACGGGTCTGCGTTCTCGTCCCACGCCCGTTCCAGTAGCTCCTCGGCGCTGACGACACCTCCTTCGGCGACGACGAGCACTTCGAGCACGGCGAACTGCTTCCTGGTCAGCGCCACGTAGCGGCCGTCGCGGTAGACCTCCCGGCGGAACGGATCCAGCCGCAGACCAGCGATCTCTCGCACCGGCGGCCGGTTGTGCGCCCGCCTGCGGTCGAGGGCACGGAGCCTGAGCACCAGCTCTCGGAGCTCGAACGGCTTGGTGAGGTAGTCGTCGGCGCCGAGCTCGAACCCGGAGGCCTTGTCGTCGAGACGGTCGGCCGCGGTGAGCATCAAGATCGGCATGCCGCTGCCGGAGGCGAGGATGCCTTTGGCGATCTCGTCACCGGTTGGTCCGGGGATGTCCCGGTCGAGGACGGCGATGTCGTAGGCGTTGATGCGCAGGAGTTCCAGAGCGGTGTCGCCGTCGCCGGCGGTGTCGGCCGCGATCGCCTCCAGGCGGAGCGCATCGCGGATGGCTTCGGCCATGTAGGGCTCGTCCTCCACGATCAACACACGCATCATTCGATGCTACGGGCCGGAGCATTTCGTCGGCGTATCGAAAAGCACATACGTGCGGGCAACACCCCGCTGCCTTCACTCAAGGCATGAACCGCACCGCACCAACACGAGCTGAAGCCCGCCGGGCTCCCCGGCTCGTTCTCGTCGGCCTGGCCGTCGTCATCACTGCGATCATCGGAACCGTCGGCAATCAGTCAGCGTCGTCGTCGCCTCCCTCGTTCGGCGACGTTCTTGGCGGCGACCACCATGGTGCGCTGGGCGAGGCCGACGGTCTCGTCCCCGACGGCGCGTCGGTCTTCGATGACGAGATCCCGGCTGTGGCCAACCTCGATCCGAGCCTGCTCGAGGCCCTCCGACGAGCGGCGACGGATGCGGCGGAGGACGGCGTCGAGTTCCAGGTCAACAGTGGATGGCGTTCACCCGAGTTCCAGGACCAGCTTCTCCGGGAGGCGGTCTTCGAGTACGGATCGGAAGAGGAAGCGGCACGATGGGTCGCCACCGCGGACACGTCGGCGCACGTGTCCGGGGACTCGGTCGACATCGGGCGCGCCGATGCCACGGCCTGGCTGTCGGAGCACGGCGCCGACTACGGGCTGTGCCAGATCTACCGCAACGAACCCTGGCACTACGAGCTGCGCCCCGACGCCGCCCGCGGTGGCTGTCCTCCCATGTACACCGATCCCACCCACGACCCGAGGATGCAGCAGTGACCAGTACTGCTGGTGCCCGCCCTCGCTGCGGGCTTGATCCGCTAACCGGGGGCGGGTGACTTGTAGAGGTCCCTGGTGACCTCGCTGACGAGCTGGGTGCGAGGCGTCCAGGACAGCTTGCCCGTGTCTCGGAGCTCCTTGACCGCGTCGACGGGATCGGGGTCGGAGAAGAACCGCTCGTCGGCGTAGTCGACGGGCCGGCCGGTGGGGTCGGCGACCCACCATGACGCCTCCAGGGCGATGCCGTTCGGGTCGGTGAAGTAGATCGAACGCAGTGTGCCGTGGTCGACGACATCGGTGACCTCGCAGTTGTGCTCTTTGAGGCGGTCGCGCAGCCGCAGCAACGCCTCCTCGTCGGCGAGGGCCAACGCCAGGTGGTCGAACTGGGATGCCTGCGGGTACGGCACGCCCGCGGGCTTGGCGAAGCTGTCGACGGGCTCGCCCAGGTACTCGAAAAAGGCGACCGTGTTGCCGGTGGCGATGTCGAAGAAGTAGTGCTTGAAGGCCGGCGTGGCGATGGTCATGACCAGCCGTGCGCCGAGGACACCGTGGTAGAAGCGTACGGTGGCGTCCATGTCGGTGGTGATCAGGGCGAGGTGGTTGACCCCCCGCCAGTAGACGTCGTCGGTCTGTGCGGTCATAGGCCCATGGTACGCCCGAGCAGCCCATTTTGGGCTCTCGAGCCGGGCCTGGGCGGCCGACGGTTGCGCAGGGCTTCCGGTGCGAACAAACGCCGGGGTGGGCGATGAGTTCGGTGGTGTGCTGGAGTCATGAGGACGGCCGTTTGCGACCAAGGAGAACAAGATGAGCTCTCGACTCAACCCGTACATCAGCTTCGATGGCACTGCGCGGGCCGCCATGGAGTTCTACGAGAGTGTCTTCGGCGGCACGCTGCGAGTGAACACGTTCGGTGAATTTGGCGGAGGGGATGGACCGGGCTCCGACAAGATCATGCACGGAATGCTGGAGACCCCCAGCGGCTTCACCCTCATGGGGGCCGACACGCCGCCGGGGATGGAGCTCTCGCCCGGCACCAACATGGCCGTGAGCCTGAGCGGCGACGATGCCGACGAGCTGCGAGGCTACTGGGAGAAGCTTTCCGCCGACGGCACCGTCACCGTTCCCTTGGAGAAGCAGATGTGGGGCGACGAGTTCGGCATGTGCATCGACCAGTTCGGCATCTCGTGGATGGTCAACATCACCCAGTCGCAGGCCTGACCGATGCCATAGGCGCTCCATCGCGCCCGGCGGTGATCCCACCGAGGCGTCGGCCGGTGGCAGCCGGTAGGTTCGCCCGGGATGAGGCGGCTGGCCCTGCTCTACGCGGCCCTGGTGGGCGTGATGCTCGCCCTGTTCGTCGTGGCCGAGGCGCTGCACGTGCCCTACCTGGCCGATCAGTCCCCTCTGCGCGGCCACGGCGGCTTCCTCGCGGCCACGATCGGGGTGACGCTGCTCGTGGTCGACGTCGTGCTGCCCGTCCCGTCGAGCCTGGTGATGGTCGCCCACGGGGCCCTCTTCGGGGTGGTCGGGGGGACGGCGTTGTCGATGTTCGGCTCCCTCGGCGCCTTCGTGGTCGCCTTCTCCCTCGGCCGCCGGGGTGCCCCGGTCGTCGCCCGGGTCGTCAGCGAGGAGGGCCGGCGGAAGGCCGACCAGCTCCTCGTCCGCTGGGGTCTGGTGGCCATCCTCCTCACCCGCCCGTTACCCATCCTGGCCGAGACGGTGGCCTTCGCCGCGGGAGCCTCCCCGGTGCGCGGGCGGGGGGCGGTCACCGCGGCCACGCTGGGCTACCTCCCGCCGGCGGTGGCCTACGCCATGGCGGGCACGGCTGCGGGACCGCTCTCCGACGGCGCCCTGATCGTCCTCGCCGTCGGGGCTCTCGGGCTGGCGGCGGTGGCGGCGACGAGAGCCGGCCGAGTTCCGAGCCTGGTCGAATCCGTCCTCGACCACGGGGTTCCCGATCACCCCGGCCTCGTTGCCGGCCCCACCTTCGAGCTCCCGCCCTACGACCGGTCCTGATCCTGGGGCATCGACGGTCGCGCCGGCGACGGCCCCGATCACGCCCCCCGCCGACGACTGGGTCGTACCCGGGGACCGAAATCGGCCGGCAGAGAGCGATCAGTTCCGGGCTGTGGCATCGTCAATGGCCCATGCGCATCGTGATCAGCGAATTCATGAGTCTCGACGGCGTCGTCCAGGCACCGGGCGGCCGTAAGGAGGACACCGACGGCGGGTTCCAGCACGGCGGTTGGTCGATGCGGTTCTTCGACGCCGAGGTGATGGGCCCCGTCATCGGGGAGATGGCCGACCAGACCGACGCCCTGCTCTACGGCCGGCGCACCTGGCAGGTGATGGCGGGAGCGTGGCCCGGTCGAGCCGGTGACCCGTTCGCCGACTGGATCAACGCCGTTCCGAAGTACGTCGTGTCGAGCACGCTGTCCGAGTCGGACGTCGCCACCTGGGGGCCGACGACGGTCATCCCCGGCGACACCGTGGTCGAGGCGGTGACGGCCCTCCGCGACCAGCCCGGCCGCAGCCTCAACGTCCTGGGCAGCGCCCGGCTGGTGCGGACGCTCCTGGCCGCCGACCTGGTCGACGAGCTCAGCCTGATGATCGAGCCGATCGTCCTGGGCGGGGGCAAGGGCATCTTCCCCGACGACGGCGCCGCCCGACGGTTCGAGCTGCTGTCGGCCATCACCACGGGCACCGGCGTCCAAGTCTGCCGCTACCAGCGAGTCCGCTAGCGACGGGGGGCGCTCCCGGCTCCCGGTCGCGCTAGCCCGCCCGAGCCGCGTCGACCACCGTGGCCTCCTCGTGGCCCCGCACGTGGGCCACCCGCTCGGCCTCGGCTTCGATGTCGGCCCAGGTCGCCTTGGTCAGCCTCCCGAAGGGTGAGACCTTGACCTGGTAGCGCTTTCCCCGGGCGGTGCCCCGCCAGGTCCCGACCGGGCGGGCCTCGTGGAGCACGACGCCGGGCCCGCCCAGGGTGGGGAAGACGGCCTTGCGGTGGGCGGGATCGGGGAGGAGAACGTCGCGGTCCCGGGCTTGGAGGAACCCGTCCTTGGCTGGGAGCAGGCGCACGCCGGTGGAGGCGGGGGGCTGTTCGAGGGCGTCGAGATCGTCGTCCAGCACGAAGCCCGTTCGTTTCCCCCGCACGGGAACCAGGGCGTCGGCGAGCGCCTCCCACCGCTGCTTGGCGTCGGGCTTGGTGATGCCGGCCCACTCGGCGAAGTGGCCGGACGTGGTCGGCGCGTAGCAGTGGAGGTAACGCCGGAGGAGCTCGGAGCGGAGGTCGTCGATGTCGCCCTTGGCGTCGGCGCCCAGCCAGGTCCTGGCTTTCGCCAGCAGGACGGGGGCGGTGCTGGTCAGGACAAGTCGGCCCAGGAGCGGCGCGGCCCGGAACACGCTCTCCCTCGGGTGGTGGACCTTGCACGCGGCGCACCACGGCGCCAGCTCGGCGGGCACCGAGTCGGTGACCGCCGCGCTCACCTCGCCCTTCGGCGACGGCTTCGAGCGGAGGACCTTGACCATCGCCTTCTCGACCTCGACCAGCGAGCGCTCGGGCTGGCCCCACAGGGCCTCCAGGGTGTCGTCGGCGGGCCGGGCGCCGAGGGTGAAGACGCCGAAGTCCCGGGGCGGGAACAGGTGGGGTGCGCCCCGGAGCGACCAGGTCAGGATCAGGTCCTTCCCGGCCACCGCCTTCTCGGCCACCGGGCCGTCGATGTCGAGGCGGGCGGCGAGGGACACGTCGGCGTTGCCGGGAGGCGTGTCCTGGACGCCGCAGGCGCCGACGACATCGGCCAGCGCGGTCGTCGGCCGTCGGGAGTCGAGCGACTGGGCCGACGCCCGGAAGGCGAGCACCTGCTCCCTGGTGACGCACCGTTCGCCCACGACGTCCTCCCTTTGGCGCCCCCTTGCTACCCAGGAGCCCCTTCGGCAATACCCGCCGGCGGATCAGGCGCAGCCGACGGTGGAGATTGCGGCCCGCAACTCCTTGTCGTCGAGGACGCGGAGGAGGTCGTCGTATCCCGCGCAGGGCCCGTCGGATTCGTCGGGCGGGTCGAACTCCGGATCTGGCTCCGGCTCCGGGTATGGGTCGGTATACCGGGGCGGGGGGACGTACGCAGAGGGAGCGTAGGCGGTCGCCGCCGGCGCCTCGGCCTCGGGCGGCGGCGGCGGTGGTGGTGCGGGCTCGGTCACCGGCGGAGCGGCCGCCGCCGTGACCGGCGTCGACACCACCGGGGCGGGCGTCGTCGAGGTGGTGGCGACGGGGATGGGCGGAACCGACGAGGGGGTGGCGGTGAAGGGGCCGGTCACCGCCGGTCGCGACTCTTGGGCCGGCGAGTCCGGTGAACCCGCGGCCTGCACGTCGGTCGGCGGCGGCGTGTAGGTCAGCAGACCGGCGACCCCGGTCGCGGCCGCCAACACGAACACCGAGCGGCCGACCTTCGAACCGTGGCTCATGGGCTCACGGGCTCAGGCCGTCGGACGACACCACCGGGCGGAGCAGCCACTGGTGGGAGGCGCCGTCGGGGTCGACCTCGCGCCACGTGTCGGCCACGCCCGGCAGGCGGGTGAGGAGGAGCAGGCGCAGGGTGTCGTGCAGCTCCACCAGCGACCGGCGCAGCAACGTCCCTTCCACGAAGGCGGTGCGGCCCGGGTGCCCGAGGGTGGCCCGCACCGACTCCCAGGCGTACATGGCGCCGCTCCCGTCCTCCCGGATGCGTCGCGAACGGCCGGGGTCGCGGGCGTCGGCCGTCTTGGGCAGGGGCGCCACCCCGGCCGCGACGACGCTCTCCTTGAACGACTGGTCGTCGCCCAGGCGGTAGACGCGGGCGAGGGGATCGTCGGCGGGGGAGCAGGCGATGGCGGCGTAGCGCTCGACGGCCGACCACAAGAGGAGGTAGGCGGATTGCAGCCCGTAGAACCGTTCCCACAAGGCCGGGTTGCCGCCCGGAAGCGAGGGGAAGGCGGCCACCGCGTGCTCGAGGGCGGCCCCGCGCACGGCGTGGAGGCCGTAGCCGAGCAGCGGATCGGCGTCGGCCGACCACGAGGTGAACCACTCGTCGGCCACGCCCCGCTCGGGATGACGTCCCTGGAGGACGTTGACCCGCACCGACGGCCCGTCGCCCACCCGGGCCTCGGTGATGTGCCACCGGTAGTGGTGGCGGGGCTCGAACCCGCACACCGCGTCGTAGGCGGCCCGCTCCTGGCCGTTGGCGAAGCGGAGGACGCTGCCCTGCACACCGACGGAGCCCTCCGGGTCGAGGATGGGCAGGCCGTCGCGGTAGCGCAGGCCGCCGTCGGGCAGGCGGGCGGCGGCGGCGTCGGTGACGAGAGACGCGACCACGCCGCCGTACGCCGGCTGGTCAGGCCGCAGCAGCCCGTAGGCGAAGAGGGGAAGGTCCAGCCGGGGCGGGAGCTCGAGGGTTTCCGGCATCCACGGCGAGCCTACGGGCTGACTGCTCGAGGTTGGCGGACACGTCCGCCAGATCCGGCCGATTCCCTGCTTCTCCTCGGGTTGGAGCGGGTCGGGACTTACAAGCTTGTAACTGTCTCACCGGCTTGGCAGGCTGGTAGTCCATGGCAACTGCGACTCTGGCGATCGCGGCCGAACGGCTGGCCGTCCTGCTCACCGGCGGGGGGAGCGCCCTGAGCGACCCCACCGGCACCGACCTCGTGTTCTCGTCCGACATCGCGCCCCGCCCGCTGGCCCGGGCGGCGGCGCCCGACGAGGTGTGGGCCGTCGACGGTGGCCAGGCGCTGGTGGCCGATGCCCGCTGCCTGCAGCTGGTGGTCACCCGGGCCGCCCGGGTGCGGTTCCGCGACGGCGAGTGCGTCGAGTACGAAGGCGAGCTCCAGGCCCGGCTGGTGGGCTGCGGCGAGGAGCGGTCAGTGGCGGCCGATCTGGGCCTCGACATCCGCCTCGACGCCAAGATCGACCTCAACCTCCTGCGCGACCGGGAGGAGTGGGTGGCGGTCGAGCAGTGCATCGCCGAGGCCGAGCGGGGGGCGGTGGTGCTGGTCGACGGCGACCTGGTGCCCGACTGGCGCATCCCGTCGGCCTGGCTGAAGGGGCTGTTCGAGCGGGCCGAGACGGCGGGGGTCACGCTGGCGGGCGTCACCAAGCGATCGTCGCTGGCGCGGGGCGGGGCGCCGTTGCTGGGCCAGCTCGAGCTGGAGGCGGAGGCGCTCCTCGGGTCCCGGTCGATGTGGTGGACCCCGGTGGCCCGCACCCGGCCCGATGTCGATGTTCGTGGAGGTGGGGCCGGCATCCAGGTGGTGGCCGCCCGTCTCGACCCCGACGCCCGGTTCGCCTTCCGCGTCGACCTGCCGGGCGATGTCGACGCCGAGCGGGTCCTGTCCGCCCTCGCCGGCCTGTCCGACGACGCCGCCTTCCCCGGCTACCCCTACCCGCTCACGGTGGCCGACCGGCTGGCCGCCTGTCCCGGCTGGCTCCGCGACGAGGCGTGGCTCGAGGTCGAGGGCCATTTCGACCGGGTGGGCGTGCCCTACGACGTGCGGGAGCGGGCCTTCGCCGACCGCCACGGCCTCATGGAGCGGTTCTGATGGGCGACTCGCGGGGCCGGCTGTTCGGCAAGAACGTGTTGGAGGGCGTCTTCCGGGCCGGGCCCGACGAGGACCTGTTCCTGGGCGAGTTGCTGGTGGCGGTCGACGAAGCCACCGGCCGCCGCTACCTGTTCCGCATCGTCGACGTCACCTACGGCAGCGAGCACCGGGAGCCGGGGTGGGCGGAGCGGGTGGCGGGCACTCTGCTGGCCGACGACGACCGGGGCGACGACGGGGCCCACCGGTTGTACGAGCAGGCCCGCCGCACCTACCGGGTGGCCACCTGCCGGTGCCTGGGCTACCTCACGCCCCGGATCGGGCTCGAGTTCCGCAAGCCCAAGAGCCTGCCCACCCAGTTCTCCAAGGTGGTGGCGCCGGAGCCGGCCGACTTCGCCTTCCTCCGCACCCGCATGGGCGACCTGCCCGTCGGCAACCTGCGCAGCGGGGAGACGGTGGTCGACTTCGAGGTCGGCATCCCCGGCGACAGCCTGGCCACCCACGTCGGCATCTTCGCCACCACCGGCATGGGCAAGTCGAACCTGATGATGGTGCTGGCGGGCGGGGTCATGCGGGCCCAGGGGCGGTACGGGCTGCTGTTGGTCGACCCCCACGGCGAGTACCGCAGCCAACTGGCCCGCCATCCCGTGGGCGGCGGAGCGGCTGCGCACCTACGCGGCCCGATCGCTGCCCAACACGTCGACGTTGCGGGTGGGGCTGGGCGAGCTCACCGTCGACGACCTGCGCACCGCCTACGACTGGAGCCGTCCCCAGGAGGAGGCCCTCTTCGAGCTGGAGCGCCACTACTCCCGCGAAGGCGGCGAGGGCCTGTCGTGGTTGCTGGCGTTCTCCGCGGTCGAAGACCTTCCCGGATTCCGCGACGTCGAGCTCAACTCGCGGGTGGCGCTGAACACGCTGCAGGTGGTGCACCGGCGGGCCCGGCGCATCGTGGAGCTGCCGTGCATCGCGGCCGACGCCCACGTGTCGGTCGGCTCGGCGGTGCTCCGCGACCTGCGCGAGGGCAAGGTGGTGCTCGTCGACGTGAGCGGCCTCGGGTCCACCGAGGAGGTGTTGGTGGCGTCCTTCCTCACCCGCAAGGTGCTCGACGAGTGGTCGTCGGCCTACCTCGACCACCCCGAGGTGCACGAACGGCTGCCGGTGGTGGCCATCGTGCTGGAGGAGGCCCAGCGGGTGCTGTCGGCCAACAAGGACAAGGAGTCCAACGTCTTCCCCCGGGTGGCCCGCGAGGGGCGGAAGTTCAAGGTCGGGCTGTGCGCCGTCACCCAGCAGCCCAAGCTCCTCGACGGCGAGCTGCTCAGCCAGTTCAACACCTTCTTCATCTTGGGTCTGGCTGACGAGAAGGATCGCACCATCCTGCGCTCGTCCTCGAAGCAGGACATCTCCGCCCTCGGCCCCGAGATCCAGACCCTCATGCCGGGCGAGTGCCTGGTGGCCAACCTCCACGCCCCCTTCGCGGTGCCGGCCAAGGTCCACCTGTGGTCGCACGTGGTGCGTGACTGCCCGCCCCCTCCCGCCCCCCGCCCGGTCGTGCCGCCCAACATCGCGGCCCTGGTCGACTGATGCCCGCCTCCCCCCTGCGAACTGGTGACAGTTACAGCCCGGACAGGGCTGTACGTGTCACCAGTTGGGTTGGGTCCCGGTGCCCTCTGCGAACTGGTGACAGTTACAGCCCGCACAGGGCTGTGCGTGTCACCAGTTGGGGCCGGCGGGCGTGAAGATCGCGGCCCTGGGCGACGCCCACCTCGGGCGGTCGTACTACTCGTTCACCACGCCCGAGGGCGTCAACCAGCGCGAGCGCGACTTCGAAGTGTCGTTCGAGGCATCGGTGGAGCTGGCGCTGGCCCAGGCGCCCGACATGGTGATCTGGCTGGGCGACATCTTCGACCATCCCCGTCCCACCTACCGGTCCTTCCGCATCGCCCAGCGGGCCATGTCGAGGGTGCGGGAGCACGGTATCCCCCTGGTGGTGATCACCGGCAACCACGACACCCCCCGCCTCCCCGGCACCGGCAGCCCCTACTCGGCCCTGGCCGACACCTTCGCCCGGTCCGACGTCCACTTCGCCCACCGCCTCCAGTACGAGCGCTTCGAGTTCGCCGGGCTCACCATCCACGCCGTCCCCCAGATGCTGACGGTGGCCGACACCCTCGACGCCCTCCACCGGGCCGACCTCAACCGCAGCGGCGACCGCACCAACCTGCTCCTCACCCACCCCCGGGTGCCCCAGGTCGAGCCCCGGCACGCCGACATCAACGAGATCGAGGTCGACGCGTCCGAGCTCAAGGCCGACCTCGTCCTCCTCGGCCACTACCACTTCCACACCGAGGTCTCCCCGGGCATCTGGTACGCCGGGTCCACCGACACGTTCTCCTTCGCCGACAGTCCCGACGAGGCCAAGGGCATCGTCACCCTCGACACCGACACGGGCGTGTGCCGCCACCACGCCCTCACCGGCCAGCGCCCCCTCGTCACCCTCCCCACGGTGCACGCCCTCGGGCTGTCGCCGGCCGAGGTGCAGGCGGCGGTGCTCGAACGGGCCGCGGCCGTGCCCGACGGGGCCGTCGCCCGCCTCTACCTCGAGCAGGTCGAGCCCGAGGCCTTCCACCTCCTCGACCGGGAGGCGGTGCGGGAGGCGTCGGCGAAGGCGCTCCTGGTGAAGCTCGAGCCCCGGTTCCGGGAGTCGGAGGGCCACGCCCAGCTGCCCGAGCTCCAGTCGCTGCCGGCGCAGTGGGGCGAGTACGTCCAGGGCCAGGACCTGGTCGGCTTCGACCGCGACCGCATCCGCACCATGGGCGACGACTACCTGGCCCGGGCGGTCGAGTCGGCGACCGACTAGAGATGCGGATCACCCGGCTGCATCTGCGCAACTACCGGGTCTACGAGGAGCCGCTCGACCTCGAGCTTCCCCCGGGGCTGGTCGGCATCTACGGGCCCAACGGGGGGGGCAAGAGCACGATCGTGGAGTCCATCCGGTGGACGTTGTTCGGCCGGTCCCGCACGTCGATCGACGAGATCCGCACCGCCGGCCTCAAGTCCGACTGCGTGAGCGAGGTCGAGTTCGAGCACGAGGGCCACCTCTACCTGGTCCGCCGCACCATCGCCGGCGCCGGGTCGACGGTGAAGGCGCAGGCCCACGCCGACGGCTACCAGGTGGCGGAGGGCGTGCGCGACACCGCCCGCTACGTGCAGTCGATCCTGGGGATGGACGACGCCGCCTTCCGGGCGTCGGTGTTCGCCGAGCAGAAGCAGCTGGCCGCGTTCAGCGACCAGCCCCCGGCCGAGCGCCGTCGCCTCGTCCTCCAACTGCTGGGGATCACGCCCCTCGACGGGGCCCGCGACCTGGCCCGCAAGGACTCCCGGGCCGCGGCCGCCACCTATCGAGCGCCTGCGCGACATGCTCCCCGACCTCAACCGGGTCAAGGCCGAGCTGCAGGAGGCCATGTCGATGGCCACCGCCCTGGAGTGGAAGGCGTCCGAGCTCGACACCGCCCTGGAGACGGCCCGGGTCCACTTCGAGGCCGCCCTCCGCACCGCCGACCGGCTGGAGGGCGTGCGTCAGGAGTTCGACCGGCTGGTGGCCGAGGGCCGGGCGGTGCGGGTGGAGTACGAGCGGTCGAAGGCGGCCGCGGCCAAGTTGGAGGAGGAGCTCCACGGGCTGGAGGTGGCGGCCAACCGGCTGGCATCGCTCCAGGCCGAGGCCGAGGGGTGGCGCGACGCCGAGGCCCGCCTGCGCCGGGTGGAGGCGGTGGTGGCGGCTCGGGCCACGGTGTCCGCCCTGCCCCCGGTGGAGGACCCGCCCACCCCCGACGAGGAGGGTTACGAGGCGGCCCGGGCCGAGCTCGACGGGGCCCGGGCCGAGGTGTCGCGGGTGCAGGCCGTCCTCGACGCGGCCCGGGCCGAGCGCGATCGGGCGGCGGCGGCGATGGCCCGGTCGGCCGACCTCACCGGCGAGGCCGACTGCCCGTTGTGCGGCCAGTCCCTGGGCGACGCCTTCGAGGCGGTGCAGGCCCACCGGGCGGAGGAGCTGGCCGCGGCCGAGGGGGCGCTGGTGGAGGCCGAGCTCGACCGGCGCCGGGCCGGGTTCACGGCCAGCGTGGCTGCCGAGGCGGCCAACGCCCTGCTCATCGACCTCAAACTGGCCCGCGACGGGTGGAAGGCGTACGAGGCCATCCGGGCCCGCCGGGCGGAGGCGGAGGCGGCCCTGACCCGGGCCGAGGCCGCCCACGGCCAGCCGGTGCCCGAGGAGGGCGTGATCGGGGGGGTGTTGACGGCGCTGGCGGTGGAGGTCGACCGTCGCCGTCAGGCGGCCGACGAGTGCCAACGTATCGCCGGCCGGCTCGAACGGCGGGTGACGGCCAAGGCCGAGCTCGACGTGGAGCGGGCCGCCACCGACGAGAGCAAGGGCCGCCTCGACAACCTCCGGGCCAAGGCCAACGGCCTCGACTTCCGGCCCGACGACGTGGCCAAGGCGGTGGCGGTGCGCGACCGGCTGCGGGCGACGGCCGACGAGGCCGCCCTGGCCGCGGGCCAGGCCCGGGTGGCGGCGGTGCAGGCCCGATCCAAGGCCGACGCCGAGGCCCGCCGGCTGTCGGAGGCCCTCGCCCAGCACGAGCAGCTGGCCGGCCTGGGCGACGACGCCCGCCACCTCAGCCGGCTGGCCGACATGCTCAACGCCTTCCGCAACGAGCTGGTCGCCTCGGTCGGGCCCCGGCTGTCGGAGAAGGCGGGCGCCCTGTTCGCCGAGCTCACCGACCACGAGTACGACGAGCTCATCGTCAACCCGGAGACCTACGAGATCCAACTGCGCGACGCCGGCCTGCTCTACGGGATGACGAGGTTCTCCGGCTCGGAGACCGACCTGGCCAACCTCGCCCTGCGGGTGGCGGTGAGCGAGCAGGTGCAGTTCCAGGCGGGCGGTGCCGTCGGGCTGCTCGTCCTCGACGAGGTCTTCGGTCCCCTCGACGACGACCGCAAGGAACGGATGCTCCTCGCCCTGGAACGGCTGAAGAACCGCTTCCGCCAGGTCCTCGTCGTCACCCACGACGTCGCCATCAAGGAGCAGCTCCCCAACGCCATCGAGGTGGTCAAGCTCCCCGGCCGCCGGGCGACGGCCCACCTGCTCAACAACTAATTCTCGATAAAGCCCGGGGCCGGCGGGTGTCCAATCCCTGCGGACTCACGTCGAGTGTGCAAAAAGGTACGAAATATGTTGTTTTTTGCACACTCGACCGGGGGCGCGTCGTGGGGCTATGGCCTCCAGACGAGGGGCTTGTCGGTGGGGTTGCCGAAGTTGAAGGTGACGTCGGCGACCCCTGACGTGTTGGAGTTGCGCAGGAACCACGTGCTCCCGCGAACCACGCCGGGGGTCACGGACTGCTGCGCGTCCCAATCCGCGGCCAGCGGCTTGTCGCCCGAGTTGCCGTAGCTGAAGCTGCTGTCCGCCGTCCCCTGGGCGTTCGAATTGCGGATGAACCAGACGCCGTTCCGCACCACACCGGGCGTGGTCGACTTGGTCGCGTCCCAGTCGCCGGGCACCGGTACGTCGTCCGGATTTCCGTAGATGAACGACACGTCGGCCACGCCTTGGGTGTTGGAATTGCGCAGGTACCAGGTGCCGGCGCGGACCACGCCGATGGTGACGGTGCCGTTGCCGTCCCAGTCGCCCGTCACCGGGATGTCGCCGGGGTTGCCGTAGACGAAGGACACGTCGGCGACGCCCGCCGAGTTGGCGTTGCGCAGGAACCAGGTGCCGCTGCGCACCACGCCGGGGGTTATCGACCCGTTGCCGTCCCAGTCGCCGGTGATGGGGACGTCGCCCGTGGGGTTGCCGTAGACGAAGACGGAGTCGGCCACGCCCGAGGTCTGGCTGTTGCGCAGGTACCAGGTGTCGGCCCGCACCACCAGCGGGCGGGCCTGGCCGGCGCCGGCCGGCGGGATCGTCGTCGTTGTCGTGGTGGTCGTGGTGCTGGAGGTGCTGGAGGTGCTCGTGCTGCTCGTGCTGCTCGTGCTGCTGGTGCTGGACGTGCTGCTGCTCGATGTCGTCGGGGCCGGGCCCACCACGATGTTGTCGATGGTGTCGGTGTCGAACCCGCCGCCGGGCAGCGGGGCGACCCCGTTCAGGCTGTGGGTGCCGGCCGCGGTCCAGGTCAGGGTCAGGTTCTTCTGGCCGCCGTCGGCCGGGACCAACGTGTACGACCTCGGTGCACCGGCGCCGTTGTTGGGCGTGATGGTGAAGCAGTCGTTGCAGTCCGCGATCAAGGTGACGGTGCCCGCATAGACGGTGTCGTTGGCTTCGGTCGCGTCCCGCAGGGCCACGAAGATGCTGTCGGTGTCGCCGACGTTGATGGCCGTGGCCACGTTGAGGAGCACGACATGGGTGGCGGGCGCCGCACTCACGGGCGGGATGGACAGCCCGCCGAAGGCGATCACCGCCGCCACGACGATGCCAATGCGGACGGACGCATGCCGCCTCGGAGAGCTCATCAGCCACCCCTTCTTTCCGAGTGAGACCGAGTCTCACGGGCGCCCAACGTACCAAAAGTGTCGCGGACGACGACGGCCGCATTGTCGTTCGACGGCCATCCGTCGGCCGGGGGTTTCGAGCGGGGCACACTATCGACCATGAGGCGGAAGTTCCTGCTCCTGGTGGTCGTCGTCGCGCTCCTCGCCGGCGGTGGGTTGTTCTACCTGTCGCGGAGCGAGAAACCCCGGTTGGCGACGGCCGAGGTGTCCCGGTACCTGGAGGCCTGGGCCCGTTTCGACCCCGCGGCCATGGCCACGGTCGTCGACGGCACCCCGCCCGGCCTGGCGGAGGCGGTCACCGCCATGCACGACGACCTGCGGGTGACCGAGGCCACCTTCCGGACGGTGCTGGTGGAGGAGGAGCAGGCCACCTACAGCGCCGATGTCGAAGTGGGCGGGATCGGCCACCTCCAGTACGAAGGGCGCCTTCCCCTCGTCCGCCGGGAGGAGGACTGGCGGATCGTGTGGGACCCGTCGACGCTCCATCCGTCCCTCCGGGCCGACGTCCACTTCGAGGTCGGGCTGGTCTGGCCCACCCGGGCGCCGATCGTGGGGGCCGCCGGTGCGACCCTGGTGTCCACCTCCGACACGGTCTCGGTGGGACTGCAGCCGGATCGCGTCCAGGACCTGGCCCAGGTCCAGACCCTCCTCACCCAGCAGCTCGGTACCGACCCCGCGATGGTGGCCGCCGCTCTCGACGCTCCGGGGGTGGGTCCCGGTCACTTCGTGGCCGTCGCCCAGGTGCCGCGGGACAAGTTCGCCGCCATCCGGGCCGTTCTCGAGCCGGTACCGGGCGTCTTCTTCCAGCAGGGCTCGGGCCGGGTGGCACCGACGGACGACTTCGCCCTCCACCTCCTGGGCCGGGTGGGCGAGATCACCGCCGAGCGGTTGACGCAGCTCGGTCTGCCCTACGCCGAGGGCGACCGGGTGGGCCTGTCGGGCCTGGAGGCGGCCTACGAGAAGCAGCTGGCGGGGCTGCCGTCGGGCGAGGTGCGCCTGGTGGATGCCTCCTCGGTCGAGGTCGGCGTCGTGGCCCAGTTCCCGGGGACGTCGCCCGAGCCCCTCGTCCTCAGCCTCGACCCCCGGGTGCAGGAGGCGGCCGACGGCGCGCTCGCCGGCGTCGACCAGCCGGCCGCCATCGTGGCCATCGACGCGACCACGGGCGAGGTGCGCGCGGTGTCGGCCCGTCCCCTCGACCAACCCTTCAACCGGGCGCTCGACGGCCAGTACCCGCCCGGGTCGAGCTTCAAGGTGGTGACGGCGGAGGCGCTGGTGGGGGGCGGGTTGAGTCCCGACGCCACTGTCCCCTGCGAGCCCACCGCCACCATCGACGGGAAGACGTTCAAGAACTTCGAGGACGAGTCCTTCGGGCCCATCTCCTTCCGGACGGCCTTCGCCCACTCGTGCAACACCGCCTTCGTGACGTTGGCCGATGACCTGTCGGACGCCGCCCTGACCTCGGCCGCCGGGCGGTTCGGCTTCGGCGTCGACTACGACTCGGGCGTGGGCGCGACGGGCGGGGAGTTCCCCGACCCGCGCGACGGCGCCGAGAAGGCGGCCGCCGCCATCGGCCAGGGTCGGGTCCTGGCCAGCCCTCTGCACATGGCCTCGGTGGCGGCGGCGGCGGCGTCGGGAACGTGGCGGGCGCCCCGAATCGCCGGTCCGCCGCCGACGGTGGCGCCGATCCCCCTGACCCCGGCGACGGTGGCCGTCCTGGGAGACCTGATGCGGGAGGTGGTGCGCACCGGCACGGGCACGTCCGCCACGGTCGTTGGGCAGGACGTGGCCGGCAAGACGGGCACGGCCGAGTTCGGCAACGAAGACCCGCCCGCCACCCACGCCTGGTTCATCGGCTTCCGGGGGACGTTGGCCTTCGCCGTGCTGGTGGAGGCGGGCGGTGTCGGCGGGCAGGTGGCGGCGCCGATCGCAGCCCGGTTCCTGGCCGCGACGCCGGTCTGACCCGGGGGCGCCCCGCCTGTGGCGGGGTGCGGCTCGTCCGGGTGCGGCTCGTCCCGGTGCGGCTCGTCCGGGTGCGGCTCGTCCGGGTGCGGCTCGTCCGGCTGCTACAACTGGGCCTTCCGTGGCTTGGATACTCGATCTCGACGGTGTGGTGTGGCTGTCGGAGGAACCGATCCCCGGCTCCACCGAGGCGATCGCATCGTTGCGTGAGGCCGGTCACCGGGTGATGTTCCTCACCAACAACGCCGGCCCCCGGGTGTCGGAGCTGGTGGCCAAGCTGGAGGGGATGGGCGTGCCCGCCACTCCCGACGAGGTGGTGACGTCGGCTCAGGCGGCGGCGTCACTGCTGGAGCCGGGGAGCACGGCCTTGGTGTGCGCCGGCGACGGGGTTCGGGAGGCGCTGGCCGCGAGGGGTGTGCGAGCGGTGCGGGAGGGCGACGCCGACGCGGTCGTGGTCGGTTTCCATCGCGACTTCGACTACGACCGCCTCACTGCCGCCTTCCTGGCCGTGCACCACGGCGCCCGGCTGATCGGGACCAACGACGACACCACCTATCCGACGCCCGACGGCCCGATTCCCGGCGGCGGAGCCATCCTGGCCGCGGTGGCGGCGGCGGCGGGCGTCGAGCCGGAGGTGGCGGGCAAGCCCTACGCGCCGATGGGGAAATTGCTGGCCGAGCGGCTGCGGATGGTGGACGGGCGGGGGGGCGGCCGTGGCGCGGGTGGCGACACGATCCTCGTCGGCGATCGGCCGTCGACCGACGGGCTCATGGCCCGGCGGCTGGAGGTGCCGTTCGCGTTGGTGTTGAGCGGGGTGACGGGGGAGGAGGACATCCCCCGCGACGACCCGCCCGACTATGTGGTGGCCGACCTGGCGACGTTGGTGGCCGAGCGGCTGGGGGCGGCTCAGGAGTCGGCGTAGACCCACGGATCGATGGTGAGGTACTTGCGTCGCTCGGCGCAGGGATCGTCGACGGCCTCGAACACGAGGGTCGACCGGCTCACGATCGGTCCCGCATGGACCTCGACCTGGTAGGCGCCCACCTGGTCGCCACACCGCTCGGTGCGGACGGTCACCCGGCCGTTGTCGACGGCGAAGGTCCCCGAGGTGGCGCCGACGCCCGCGGGGATGATCAGGTTGAGCTCGCCGTTGCCCCGGAGCTGGAGAAGTGCCTGGTGGATGGTCCGGTAGATGCCGGTGATGTCGGCCCCGGTGGCCGGAACGCCCAAGTCGGGGGGCCGGTAATTCGACGGCGGCGGGTCGCTGCACGCGCCCAGGGAGAGGGCGAGGAGGGCGACGGCCACGAGGGCCCGGAGGTTCACCACGGCCTCTATCCTGCCTGACCATGAAGAAGTCGGAATTGGTGACGCGGGTTGCGGACGGTGCGGGTGTTGCCAAGCGGGAGGCGGAGAAGGTCTTGGATACCTTCTTCGACATCGCCAAGAAGGCGGCGAAGAAGGGCGAACACGTCTCGTGGCCCAAGTTCGGCGTCGTTGCGGGGGTGGCCAAGAAGGCGGGCAAGAAGGCGTCCTCGAAGAAGGGCGCGGCCAAAAAGGCCGTGACGAAGGTGGTGGAGACGGTCGAAAAGGCGGTCCATCGGACGGAGGCTGCGGACGCGCCCCCCGTGGTGGACGCGCCCCCCGTCGCGGACGAGGCGCCGCCCGTCGCGGACGAGGCGCCGCCGGTTGCGGACGAGGCGCCGCCGGTTGCGGACGAGGCGCCGCCGGTTGCGGACGAGGCGCCGCCGATTGCGGGGGTGTCGACTGATGCCGATGGGGCGTCGCCCGGGGTCGATGGATCGTCCGCCGGAGACGTGCCGCTTCCCGGAGTGGAAGGCTCGTCTGCGTCGGAGAAGGAGGCCGACGTCGGTGAGGAGGCGCCGGCAACGAAGAAGGCGGCTGCGCCGAGGAAGGCGGCACCGCGGAAGGCCCCGGCGATGAAGAAGGCGTCGGATGCGGGGGACGTTCCCGGTGTCGCACCCGGACCTGCCGTGAAGGACCCGGTGGCGACGGGAGCTCCGGTTACGAACAAGGTGCCGGCTGCGGGCACCGGTACCGGCGGGTCGGAAGCGGCGGCGGCGAAGGCTCCGGCGGTGAGGAAGGCGGGCGGGCCGCGACGGGCGCCGGCTGCGAAGAAGACGGCACCGAGCATGGCCGCGGCCGCACCGCCGTTCGCCGACGACGCGCCGCAATTTGCCGAAGCAGCGCCGCCGGTGGTGGAGGATTCGCCATTGGTGGTCGACACCCCGGCGGCGGATAGAGGTACTCCCGAGCGGTAAATTCCTCGGGTATTTTGCTCAGGTGACTTGCATCATTGATCGAACACGTGTACGCTTTAGATGTGCTGGAGAGCCTGGCCACGGCGATCGAGGAGTTGCGGGTGCCGCTCGAGGGAGTGGCGTTGGTGCAGGTCCTGGCCCTGCGGGATCGACTCGACGCCCGGATCGTCTCCGCGGTGGGCGACTACGACGAGGCCCGGATGTGGGATGCCGACGCGGCCACGTCCATGACCGCCTGGCTGCGGGACCGGGCGTCTATGACCTCGGCTGCGGCCCGGCACCTGGTGTCGTTGGCGGCTCGTCTGCACAAGTTGCCGGTGTGCTCGGCCGCCTTCGCCGACGGGACGTTGTCGAAGGGCCAGGTGGAGGTCATCGTGGCCAAGCTCGACGATGCGACGGCGGATCTCTTCGCCGAGGCGGAGGCGGAGATGGTCCCCCACCTGGCCCCGATGAGCCTGTCCGGCTGTGGTCGGGCCATGGCCCTGTGGGTGCAGGCCCAGGCCCCGAAGCAACCTGAACCGGAGCGTGTCCTGCACCTGTCCGAGACCCTCGACGGCCGCCACCTGATCAACGGACACCTCGACGCCGAGGGGGGTGCGGTGGTCTCTGCCGCATTGCGCCTGGCCATGGTCGACGACCCCGATCGCAGCCCGGACGAGCTGCGGGCCGACGCCCTGGTCGACGTGAGCCGGTTCTTCCTCGACCACCAGCAAGGACGCATCGGTGGGCGGGAGCGACCCCACGTCAGCCTGGTGGCCGACGTGGAGGCGGTGGAGGAAGGCCGGGGCGGACGGGTGGTGGGGGGCTCGGCCGTCGACGCCCCGACCCTGTCCGCGTATCTGTGCGACTGCACCCTGCACCGGGTGCTGACCAAGGGACGCTCGGCCGTCCTCGACTACGGCACCGCCACCCGGACCATCCCCGCCAACCTGTGGAACGCCCTCGTCATCCGCGACGAGCACTGCCGCTTCCCCGGCTGTGACCGGCCACCTACCTGGTGCGAGGGCCACCACGTGCGCTGGGTCACCCACGGCGGAGCCACCGAGATCGACAACCTGGTGCTCCTCTGCACCCGCCACCACCACAAACTCCACGAACCGCAATGGCAGGCCAAGCTCCTGCCCGACGCCACCTTCGAGGTCACCGACCCCAACGGCATGGTCAGAGCCACCTCGCCACCGAGAGCGGAGCCGGGATGGTGACGGGAAATGGCTGACTCGATGAGGTTCGAACGCGCCCCGACCTCACCCCCGCCCCCGCCTGCCCCGCCTGCCCCGCCGCGCTTCGGCCCGCCTCGGCCCGCCGCCCCTCGGCCCGCGTCGCCCCCCGCCCCTCGGCCCGCGTCGGCCCGCCGCGCCCCCGCCCCTCGGCCCGCCGCGCCCCGCGCTTCGGCCCGCCTCGGCCCGCCTCGGCCCCACCCCTCGGCCCGCCTCGGCCCCGCCCCTCGGCCCGCCTCGGCCCCCCCCGCCCCGCCCCGCCCCATCCGCTCCGCCGGTGCCACCCTGGCCCCGTTCAGCCGGTGGGTTGGAGTCGAAGCTGCCAGCGTCTGAGCGACAACCAGGAGCGTCGACCGGCGGGCCCACGAGTTGTCGCTCCAACGCTGGCAAAACGATCCCATCGACGAGGCGCTCGCCGGGACGGACCTGGTGGTGCGTCGGTGAGTTGACCGGCGGCGGGGGGCTGCCACCCGACGCGGCGAAGGGTCAGAGCTTGGTGATGAGCTTGAAGCGTTCGGCGTAGCGGAAGGCGTGGTCGCGGCCGGCTTCGTTTGCTCGCTCGCGGATGACACCTCGGAAGCGGTCCACCTGTTCCTCCGACGACGGGTCGTCGATGTGCATGGTCGATCGAAATTGGCTCTTGTGCTCCATGAGCGCGGCCAGCTTGGGGTCGAGGAAGTCGGAGACGTCCTCGGTGTGGTCGGGCTCGTCCGCCTCCCAGAGCAAGAGGGCCGAGGGGCGGTGGTGGTCGATCTTCTGCTCGGGGAAGAAATGCGGGTCGCGGGCGGCGACGATGCCCTCCACCGCCAAGAACCCGGCGTGGCGGTGGTCGGGGTGGAGCCGGTAGCGCTTCCACGGGTCGTGGCCGAGCACCACGTCGGGTTGCAGCCGCCGGATCCAGTAACAGATCTCCCACCGCTGACGCAGCCCCGATTCCAGCTCGCCGTCCCGCCATCCGAGGAAGACCACCGAGCCGATCCCGCCCAGGGCCCGGGAGGCGGCCCGTTGCTCCTCCTGACGGACGGCCACCAGCGCGGCCACGTCGTCGGACGGGTCCCACGAGCCCTTCGACCCGTCGGTGCAGACGAGATGGGAGATCTCGCAGCCGGACGCGGCCCACTTGGCCAGGGTGCCGCCGGCGCCGAACTCGACATCGTCGGGGTGGGCGCCGATGGCCAGGGCCCGGGCCGGCACCGGGGCCAGGTTGACGCTCACGACGCCAGTCCCGCAAGGTCGGCGGGCAGGTCGACCGCGGCCAGGGCCCGGGACGGCACCGGGGCCAGGTTGACGCTCACGACGCCAACCCCGCTACCGCGAAGCCGAGGTCGGCGGGCACGTCGACGTCGGCTGCCAACGACGGCTCCCGCACCACCCGCAACGCCAGTCCCAGCCGGTGGGCCTCGGCGCCGTGACGGGCGAACGAGCCCGGGCCGTAGGAGAAGGTGAACCCGGCTCCCGTGGGCACGCAGATGGCGTTGGTGCCCCCGCCGCTCCGGTCCGGCACCAGGGTGACGCCCGCGAAGCGCCCCACCCACACCAGGTCGCGAGCCAGGGGCAGGTCGGCGTGGGCGACGATCACCCGCCGGGCGCCGGCCGCAGCCAGGCGCTCGACTCCCGCCTCGACGGCACGGTTGAGGCCCCGCTCTGGCTCCCAGACGACGAGGGCGCCGAGGTCGCGGGCCCAGGCGGCTACGTCGGCGTCGTCGCAGACCACGGCCGTGGGCAGGGGGGCCGCCGACGCCACCACCGAGGTGGCCATGGCCCGGGCCAGGCGGGCCCGTTCGCTCGGCGTCAAGGCCGGCGCCAGCCGTCGCTTGGCCTCGTCGAACGACTTCACCGGCAGGAGCACGGCCAGCGGCCCGATGGCGAGCGAGGGGGAGCCGGTCACGCCAGGACTTTGAGCACCTTGGCCACCGGCTCCTGCCGCAGCAGGGAGCGGAAGCGCACGACCGCCTCCTGGATGGGCCGGGAGGACACACCCGCCTCCATCTCCTCGGTCGAGGTCCACCGGGAGATGGCGTCGATGTCGACCAGCCCGCCGGCGTTGGAATGGTCGCAGACGGCCAGCTCGATCCCGAGGCAACCGGGACAGGTGGCGAAGGCGGGGCGGACGTCGTCGAGGAACAGTCGCCGCAGCTCGGGCAGCTCGTCCGGGTCGACCGCGCTCTGGAACAACCTGAGGCACTGGGGCACTGCTCCCTCCCCGTTTTGGCTCGTCATGGCTTCCATTGGGTCTTGGCAAACATGCCGGCCAGCTCCGCGCTCGACTCGAGGGCCATCCGCCGCCGGTCGAGCACGCCCGCCAGCCGCTCGCCGGTGCCCGGGTACTTGAGGGTCACCCGGACCTCGTCCGGCGAGACCTCGAGGATGTTGTACGACGGCCGGGTGTAGCCCCGCAGCCGATGGGACGACACCGTCCCCGAGTTCACGATCAGCACGTGGTCGAGGAGCCACACGTGGGGGACGTGCTTGTGCCCGGACAGGACCAGGTCGACCTTGAGGTCGGTGACGAGGGCGAGCACGTCGCCCGCGTCCCACACCGTGTTGCGTTCGCGGCCGGTGCCGGGGACAGGCACCAGGTGGTGGTGGAGGACGAAGATCTTGAAGTCGGCCTCGCCCGCGAACTGGTCGCGGATCCACGTGTAGCGCTCCCGGCCCACCTCGCCCTCGGCCAGGTCGGGCTTCGACGAGTCGATGGCCACCACCCGCACCCGCATAGGATCGGCGCCGTCCCGTCCCGGCAGCGTGAGGGAGAGGACCCGGTCGCCCTTGTCGGCCACGTCGCCCACGCCGAACGTGTCGCGAAAGTGCAGGTAGCCGACATTCTTGGAGTCGTGGTTGCCGGGGATGACGAGGACGGTGAGGCCCCGCTCGAAGAGGGGCTCAAGGTAGTGCTGGGCGGTGGTGAACTCGCCCGCATATCCCTCCTGGGTGAGGTCGCCGCCGATGACCACCAGGTCGGGGTCGAGGGCGATCGTCTCCCGGACGGCGTTGGCCAGCAGCTCGCCGTCGAAGAAGGGGGACCCGCAGTGCAGGTCGGACAGCTGAGCTATGACGAGCTGGCTCCGGGACACCTTGGGCCGAGTGTACGGGAGCGGGCTGGGGCGCCGGGCTAGCCTCCCAGTCGATCGGGCCGCGATCGGGCGAAAGGGGAGCGGTGGGGGGGTTTGACGACTACGCCCTCGCTGACGGACCGGCCGTCGGGCCCACCGGCGCGGTGTCGTGGGCCAGGCACGTGGCCACCGGCCGGGCGGTCGCGGTCACCGAGCTGACCCAGAAGGCGGCCACCGACCAGGCCTTCCTCCGGCGCCTGCGGGCGACCGCGGCCGCGCTGGCGAAGGTCGACCATCCCAACGTGCTGCCTATCCGTGAGGTCGTCGAGGGCCAGGCCGTTGGGGGCGGGGAACGGGTCTGGGTGGTGGAGGACTGGCTCGAGGGGCGGGAGCTGGGGGAGGTGCTGGTCGACGGACGGCTGACGGCGGAGCAGTCGGTGGCCTTGACGTGCGGCGTGCTCCGCGGGCTGACCGCGGTGCACGGCAAGGGTGTGGTCCACGGGGACCTCTCCACCGCCAGCATCGTGATCGCCGCCGGGGGAGTGCCCCGGCTGGTGGGCTTCGGCTTCGCCGGGATGCCCGGCCGACCCCCGGTCGACGCCGGCGTCGGACGTGCTGGCCGCGGCCACCGTCCTGCGTGACCTGCTGGCCGGCGGCGCCCGTCACCCCAAGCTGGAGTCGGTGGTGGCCAAGGCCACCTCCGACCGGCCGAAGGACCGGCCCAAGCACGCCGCGGCCCTGCTGTCGATGGTCGAGAAGGCGGCTCGCGCAGATTTCGGGAAGGGATGGGTGCCCAAGCCGTCCCTCGCCCAGCGAGCGTCCGCTCCTCCGGCCGTCGGCACCGGCGACATCCGGTCGGCGGCCACGGAACTGCTCGTCGGTCTGCTGGCGAGGTCGGAGTCGGAGACCGCGGATGCCGGCGCCACCGGTGCGACCCTGACCGAATCCGCCGCCATCGGCGAGGTGGAGACCGACGAGCCGGAGGCTGACCCGGGCGAACCCGCCGCCGAGTCCGGCGGACACGGGGGACCGGCGTCCGAGCGGGCCGAGGCGGAACCCGCCGGGGTCCACGCCGCCGAGCCCGACGCCCCCGACGCCGGCCCGGACAGGTATGACGGAACGACTGCCGTCACCTCCGGTCCCACCGGAGGCGTGGTCGCTGCCGAATTCGTCGCCGAGTCTCCCGATAACGGGGCACCGGCCGAGAGCGCCGACGCCACCCAACAGTCGATCGAAGCCATCGAACCGGCCGCGGCCGCCGCCGAACCGGGCGTGGCCGTCGACCACGGATCCGGCGAACAGACGATGGCGGCCGTTGGTGGAGAGGCCGAATCGGCGACCGAACGGGCCGTGGCCGCCGACGGTGGAGACGGCGAACCGGCGACCGAGCCGTCCGAACCGGCTTGGACCGCCGATGATGCAGACGCCCGAGGCGCCGAGTTGGCGACCGACACTGACGTTGGCGACGCCGGCCCAACGCGGTCGACCGAAACGATCGCGGTCCACCCCGCACCCCCGCCCGAGCCCACCGAGCCTCTCCGTGTGCCGGGCACTTCGGCCAAAGCGAACCTCCCCGGTCGCGGCCAAGTCCGTCAAACCGGCAGGGAGGGCGGCACCGGCGGGAAAGAAGACCTCGAAGAAGGCCCGCAACAAGAAGCCGCGCACGGCCCCGACCCCGACCGCCCCCGCGGCGACGGTCCTCCCCGACCCCGCGGTTCCGGTCGCCACCGAGACCGCGCCCGCCGCGTCCCAGGCCACTCCGAGCCCCACCGGCAAGGGTCGGAAGCGTCCGGGTCGGCGGCCGCAGTCACCGTCGGTGGTCCGGGGTCTGACCGGCACCATCATGATCCTGATCGGCGCCGCCCTCGCCATCACCGTCGAGCGACACCAGACCACCGAGACGTCCAGCCAGCCGGCGGGGGCAGTCACCACCCGTGCTCCGGCGTCAAACGAGGTCGCCACCCCCGCCCAGATCGCCTCCTCCGACATCACCGGGGCGTGGACCATGCGGCTGGCCGTCTTCGAGTCGACCGGCTTCTTCGGCACCCAGGTGGGCCAGAGCGTGGAGAAGACCTACACCATCCGGTCCGACTGCACGATCGTCCCGTGCGTGCTCAAGCTGGTCGTCTCGGGCACCCCCGGCGAGTTCGACCTCCGCCGCCAACCCGACGAGTACGTCCTGGCCGCCTCCGGTCCCCAGGACTGCATCGATCTGGCGACGGGCGCCTTGAGGGTGGCCAACGGTGGCGCGGCGTCGGTGTCGGTGCACCTCCGGCCCACGTCGGCGACCCGCACACCCCGGGGCGGCTGGTCCGCCACCGGCCTGAGCGGGTCGGTGGTGACGACGTTCGACACCACCAACCCGGGCTGTCCCGAGGGGTCGGGCGTGCAGCGGTCGACGGCCGTCGGAACCCGCCAGTGAGGTCGTAGGGTTGCCGCCAGGATGAGGGTCCCGCGGTGAAGGTCGCAGTCGTCGGCGCCGGGTCGTGGGGGACGGCGATGGCGGCCATGCTCTCGGCCAAGGTGCCGACCACGCTGTGGGCCCGCCGTCCCGCCCTGGCCGCGGCCATCGAGGCCGACGGGCGCAACCCCGACTACCTGCCCGAGCTGCGCCTGCCCGCCGCCCTGCGGGCCACCTCGTCGCTGGCGGAGGCCCTCGACGGGGCCGACGTGGTGGTCATGGCCGTCCCGTCCCACGGCTTCCGGACCGTGCTCACCGAGGGCCGGCCGCACATCGCCACCACGACGCCCATCGTCAGCCTGACCAAGGGCGTGGAGCAGGTGGCGCTGCGGCGGATGAGCGAGATCGTGGCCGAGCTCATGCCCGGGCAGCCGTTGGCGGTGCTCACCGGGCCCAACCTGGTCGACGAGATCGTCGCCGGTCAGCCCACCGCCAGCGTGGTGGCCACGCCCGACGAAAACCTGGCCCACGACCTGCAGCAGCTCTTCACCACCGGGAGCTTCCG
Source organism: uncultured Acidimicrobiia bacterium (assembly GCA_963829165.1). Lineage (GTDB taxonomy): Bacteria > Actinomycetota > Acidimicrobiia > Acidimicrobiales > AC-14 > JAXDMK01. The sequence goes on from CAWHIC010000027.1 coordinate 162,728, forward strand.
GGTCTACACCAACCCGGACGTGGTCGGCTGCGAGCTGGGCGGGGCGCTGAAGAACGTCATCGCCATCGCCGCCGGCATCGCCGACGGGATGGGCTTCGGCGACAACACCCGGGGGGCGGTCGTCACCCGGGGCCTGGCCGAGCTGGCCCGCCTGGGGGTGGCCCTGGGGGGCCAGCCGGTGACCTTCTCCGGCCTCACCGGGATGGGCGACCTGGTCGCCACCTGCACCAGCCGCCACAGCCGCAACCGGTGGGTGGGCGAGCAGCTGAGCAAAGGGCACAGCCTGGCCGACATCATGGCCGGCACCCGGATGGTGGCCGAGGGGGTCCGGACATCGGCCGCGGTCGTGGAGCTGGCCGCCCGGGTGGGGGTGGAGATGCCCATCGCCGAGCAGGTGGTGGCCGTGCTCCACCACGGCAAGCCCCCGGCCGAGGCGGTGCCGCTCCTCATGGGCCGGGGGGCCAAGCCCGAGTTCTCGCCGGGCTCGACTCTCACCGACACTTCCCGTGTCCGACACAGCCCCTTCACAGATTCGGGGGCGTACCATTCGAGCATGACCGAGGCCCACCAACACTCCGCGGCAGCAACCCTCGAGCAGGCTCTGTTCGAGGTCAAGAAGGTGATCGTCGGGCAGGACCGGGTGGTCGAGCGGATGATGGTGTGCCTGCTGGCCCGGGGCCACTGCCTGCTGGAAGGCGTCCCCGGCCTGGCCAAGACCCTGGCCGTGGAGACGCTGGCCGAGGTGGTGGGCGGCACGTTCGTGCGCCTCCAGTTCACGCCCGACCTCATCCCGTCCGACCTGGTCGGCACCCGCATCTACCGGGCGTCCACCGAGACCTTCGACGTCGAGCTCGGCCCCGTGTTCGCCAACTTCGTCCTCACCGACGAGGTCAACCGGGCCCCGGCCAAGGTGCAGTCGGCCCTCCTGGAGGTGATGTCGGCCCAGCAGGTCTCCATCGCCGGCACCACCTACCCCGTGCCCCGGCCCTTCCTGGTCCTGGCCACCCAGAACCCGATCGAGTCGGAGGGCGTCTACCCCCTGCCCGAGGCCCAGCGCGACCGCTTCCTCATGAAGATCGTGGTCGACTACCCCGACCGCATGGAGGAGATCGAGATCGTCCAGCGGATGAGCGTGAACCCGCCCCACGCCCAGCAGGTCATCAGCCTCGACGACCTCGTCCGGCTGCAGGCCGCGTCCGACGCCGTCTTCGCCCACCGGGCCATCGTCGACTACGCGGTGCGCCTGGTGCAGTCCACCCGGGCCCCGGCCGAGAACGGCATGCCGGAGCTGGCCACGGCCATCGAGTACGGCGCCAGCCCCCGGGCCAGCCTGGGCCTCATCGCCGGCGCCCGGGCCCTGGCCCTGCTCCGGGGACGCGACTACGTGCTCCCCGCCGACGTGGTCGACGTGGCCCACGACGTGCTCCGCCACCGGCTGGTGCTCTCCTACGAGGCCCTGGCCGACGGGCAGTTGGTCGACGACCTCATCAGCAAGGTCGTGGCCACCGTGCCCCAGCCCCGGCTGGCTCCCAGCCAGGACGCGGCCGACATGGAACGCTCGGCCTGAGCCTCGTGGCTCGCGTCCCCCCGTCGCCGCTCCCGACGCGGGCGCCGACCACCGTGCCGACCTCGGCCGGCCGGCGGCCCCAGGAGGTGCTGCGCCAGCTCGAGCTGGTCGTCACCCGTCGCCTCGACGGGCTGCTGCAGGGCGACTACCTGGGCCTGGTGCCCGGTCACGGCACCGAGCCGGGGGAGACCCGGGTCTACGTCGAGGGCGACGACGTGCGCCGCATCGACTGGAACGTCACCGCCCGCACCACCGTCCCCCACGTGCGCGACGCCATCGCCGACCGGGAGCTGGAGACGTGGGCCCTGGTCGACTGCTCGGCCAGCCTCGACTTCGGCACCGCCCTGTGCGAGAAGCGCGACCTGGCCCTGGCCGCGGTGGCCGCGGTCGGCTTCCTCACCGCCCGCACCGGCAACCGCATGGGGGCGGTGATCGTCCGCCCCGACGGCACGTCGCGGATCCCTGCCCGTCCCGGACGCCAGGCCCTGCTCGGCCTCCTCCACACCCTCGCCACCCGTCCCCGGGTCGAGGGCGGCGGCAGCACCGACCTGACGGCGGCGATCGAGAGCCTCGTCCGCCCGCCCCGCCGGCGGGGCCTCACCGTCATCGTGTCCGACTTCCTCGCCCCTCCCGGGTGGGAACGTCCGCTGCGGGCCCTCTGCTCCCGCCATCAGGTGCTCTGCATCGAGGTCGTCGACCCCCGGGAGCTCGAGCTTCCCAACGTGGGGTACCTCACGCTGGTCGACCCCGAGACGGGCGCGCTGCGGGAGGTGCAGACGGCCAACGAGTCGCTCCGCCGCCGGTACGCGGAGGCGGCCGGCGCCCAACGGGCCGCCATCGCCAAGTCGATCCGGGGCTCGGGCGCCTCCCACCTGGTGCTGCGCACCGACGGTGACTGGCTGCGCGACATCGTCGGCTTCGTCCTCATGTCCCGCCGCAAGCGCGACGCCCTGTCCCGGGCCGCGGTGAGGCGATGAGCTTCCTCTCCGGCGGCCGGCTGTGGCTGCTCCTGGGCCTGGTCGGCCTGGTCGTCGCCTATGTCCTCCTGCAGGGCCGGCGCAAGACGTACGCCGTCCGCTTCACCAACCTGGCCCTCCTCGACTCCATCGCCCCCAAGCGGCCCGGCTGGCGCCGGCACGTCCCGGCCACCGCCTTCCTCCTGGCCCTCGGGTTCATGGTGACGGCCTTCGCCCAGCCGGCCAAGCCGATCAAGGTGCCCCGGGAGCGGGCCACCATCGTGATGGCCATCGACGTGTCGCTCTCCATGGAGGCCACCGACGTGGCGCCCACCCGCATCGTGGCTGCTCAGGAGGCGGCCAGCGCCTTCGTCGACATCGTCCCCGCCCGGCTCAACCTGGGTCTGGTGGTGTTCTCGGGCGTGGCCCAGGTGATGGTGTCGCCCACCACCGACCACGAGCTGGTCAAGCGCAACCTGCAGAACATCATCCTCGGGCCCCGCACCGCGGTCGGCGAGGCCGTCTTCGCCAGCCTGGGCGCCATCGCATCGGTGCCCGACCGCCCCCGGCCAGACGCCGCCCCCGGCCCGCATCGTGCTCATGTCCGACGGCGAGACCACCGTCGGCCGGTCCAACGAGCTGGCGGCGGCGGCGGCGGTCGACGCCAAGGTCCCCGTCTCCACCATCGCCTTCGGCACCGACGAGGGCTTCGTCTCAGTCGAGGGCCGCAACATCCCCGTCCCCGTGAACCGCGAGGCCCTGGCCCTCCTGGCCGAGCAGACCGACGGCAGCGCCTTCGAGGCGGCCACGGCCAAGGAGCTGCGCAAGGTGTACTCCGACATCGGCAGCTCGGTCGGCTACCGCACCGAGAAGCGGGAGATCACCTCCTGGTTCGTCGGCCTGGGCCTGTTCTTCGGCCTGGCCGCGGCCGCCGCCAGCCTGGTCTGGTTCTCCCGCCTGCCCTGACGCACGTTCCGGAAGGTTCGTACTGGTATCCTTTCTTAACCCCTCGGGTTAGGAAAGGCTGCGATGGTGTCGTCGGGCAGCACGGTCGTCATCAGTTGGCAGGGCCGGAGCGTCGAGGCGTTCGTCCCCGCGCCGTTGCCGACGGGTGCCGTGGAGCTGCCCGAGCGGGTGGTGCGGGCCACCGAGCGGGCGGCGGCTGCGCTGCTGCGGGTCGACGACCGCCTCATCCACCGCTTCGAGGCCCTCGCCCGGCTGTTGCTGCGGGCGGAGGGCGTGGCCTCGTCGAACATCGAGGGCGTGCGGGCACCGGCGGCGTTGGTGGCGGTCGCCGAGCTCGACCCCGGAGCCGTCGACAACACCACCGCCTGGGTGGCCGACAACCTGGCCGCGGTCGACGCCTCCCTCGCCCACGCCCGTTCCGATGCCGTCCTGACGGCGGACGACCTTCACCGGTGGCACGCCCGGCTCATGACCCACGGGCGCCTGCCGGACGAGATGGTGGGCCGGTTCCGGGAGGTGCAGAACTGGATCGGTGGTCCGTCGCCCCGGGAGGCGGCCTACGTGCCCCCGCCCCCGGACCACGTCGGCCGGCTGATGGACGACCTGCTCCGGTTCGCCAACACCAGCCCGGTCGACCCCGTCACCCTGGCCGCGGTCGTTCACGCCCAGTTCGAGGCGATCCATCCCTACGGCGACGGCAACGGGCGCCTCGGTCGGGTCCTCATCGGGTGGGTGTTGGCCCGGCACGCCCGGGTGGCCATGCCCCCGCCGGTGAGCGTGGTGATCGCCCGGGACACGGGCGGCTATCTCTCGGGGCTCACCCGGTGGCGCCAGGGCGACGTCGCCGGCTGGGTGGGTTGGGTGGCCGAGGCCATTCGCCGGTCGGCGGAACAGGTGATCGACCTGGTGGCCCACGCCGACGACCTCGGCCGCCAGTGGGAGGTCCTCCTCGCCGACGTGCGGGCCGACGCCGCCGCCCGCCGGCTGGTCGACCTGATCCCGCTCCACCTGGTGGTCACCGCGCCGGTGGTGGCCGACCTCCTCCGCGTGTCCGCCCCCGCCGCCCGAGGCGCGATCGAGGCCCTGGCCGCCCGGGGCATCCTCCAGCCCCTCCACGTCCCCCCCGTCCGGCCGGGTCGCCCGCCGCAGTGGTGGATCGCCGGCGATCTGGTGGCCGCCGCCGCCCGCTGGTCGCCCTAACGGGCGAGGTACTTCTTGATGCAGTGGAGGGCGCCCAGGCGCATGGCGAAGAGGTGGAAGTCGCCCAGCGGGTGGACGGTGAAGCCGAGGGACTCCCACGTGCGCCGATGGACGGCGTCGATGGCGGCCAGCTCCGGGAACGGGGGGTGGCCGTAGGTCGGCAGCCACACGTCCTTGGCCGCGCCGTCGATCTGGACCAGGCAGTTGTTCGACGTGGCGAAGTACCAGAAGCGCTCGCCCGCCACCTCGACCAGCTGGCCGTCGACCTCGACCTGGAAGGCGCCCCGGAGGTCGACCGACACGTAGGGGAGCGGGGTGCGGCGCACGGAGAAGCCCAGGCGGCGGAGCTGGTTGGCGATGGCGTCGAACTCGGCCTGGAGGTTGTGGGCCACCGGCTGCCAGCCCAGGGTGCGGTCGGCCAGGCCGGGGTCGCCCACCAGGACCTGGTACTTCGCGCCCGCGCCCGCGCCGGCCCGTCCCGCGAGGGAGAGGAACATGTCGATGTGGAAGATGGGCTGGCGGTTGCCCCGGCCCGCCTCGACCGTCTCCAGCCACCGCTCCCCGTCGATCTCGATGAGCGAGTTGAACGCCCTCGCACCCGGTTGCGCGCCGGGGAAGTGGAAGGTGCGGCCCGGGTCGAACTGCTCCCGGAACAGGCGCTTGACGAACTCCTCCTTGGCCCGGGCCGAACCGGCGGACGGGAAGTCCTCCACCGAGCCGCTGCCGTCGAGGGCGGCGACGCTGTCGTCGAGGTAGTCGGCCCCGACGAAGGCGAAGTCGTCGCCGATGAGGATGTTGCCCCCCTGGAAGATCAAGGGGCTCTGGGCCGTCTCCAGCGGGGAGGCGGTGGCGACCAGCTCCGCCATCTGGAAGTCGCCCACCCGGGGGAAGCGCTCGGGTTCGAGGAGGAAGGTCACCGGCGGCCGGCGGTCGAGGTCGGTGACGACCACGAAGGCGTCCTCCGCCCACACCGAGAAGGCCACCGACGCCGGCGCCTTCACGATGGTGGTTGTGGATGTCGCCGCCCGGCGGGCGTCGGCCAGGGCGGTGATCTCCCTGACCACCTTGGGGTGGGCCACGATCGTGACCTCGGTGGTGGCCGGGAGGTTGGCCAGCAGGTCGCCGTAGGTGCGCTTGTAGGGCTCGGCGTCGGCCGCCGAGTGGGTCGGGTACCAGAGCAGGACGTGGCCGATGGGGCCGTGGGCCGACGACACCAGGCGGGGCTTGGTGGGGAAGGCGGACGGGGCGACGACGGTGAGGGAGGCGTTGCCGCGGCGACCACGGCGGCCGGTGCGAGTCGGAGGCGGCGGCGGCGATGGCGTGGTGGTGGTGGCCTTGGCGTTGCGCCGGGGGACGCCCGCGGGCGGGGGTGCGGAGGGGGCGGGAGCGTTCCTCACGGCCCGTCGAGGTGCACGGTGGCGATCCCCCACGGGCGGAGGCGGAAGGTGCCGGCCACAGCCTCCAGGGGGTGGTGGCGCAGGTCGACCAGCCAGCCCGAGCGTCCGCCGAGGTCGACGGTGGCCTCCTCGTCGGACGGGTTGAACACCCGCACCTCGAGCCGTCCGCCGGCCACCCGGCGCACGGCCGACACCTGGGCGCCGGTGACGGAGAGGGCGGCGCCGGCCGCGGGGCGGCTGCCGGAGCCCGAGCCGGGGGCCACCACCAGGGGGAGGAAGGCGTCGTCGACCAGGGCGTAGGGGTCGTCGTCGGCCACCGCCACCGCGTAGCGGAGGACGCGGCGGCCGAGCATCTGCGCCCCTTCCACGGGGACGGGCGGGCCCGCGGGCATGGGTCGGTAGGTGAGGTTGGTGCCCGACAGCAGGCCGACGCAGCGCAGCAGGGTGAGGGCGAGGGCCTTGCCGTCGTCGACCAGCTCGTATTCGAGCAGGCCCTCGTGGACGACGGTGAGGCCGCCGGCGGTGACGAACCGGCGGGACGGGAACGTGGGCAGGCCCCGTTCGGTGGCCCCGCCCTCGGCCAGGAGACCCCGCTCGACGGTGCCGAAGGCGCACTCGGCGGTGGAGGTGGTGGCCGGGGCCGGCAGGGGGAACCAGGCCCGCAGGCGATGGTCGCGGCACTGGTTGTCGAAGCTGGTGGTGACCCGCACCAGGCGCTCGCCGGCCCGCAGCTCGAGGCGGGTCGACACCTCCACCGCCCGCGACCCGGTGCGCACCCGTCCCCCCTCCAGCCGCTCGGGCCAGTCGAAGGTGCGGACGACGCGGAGGCTGGCCCGGAGGGGTCCGTGCTCGTGGATGTCGACGGTGACCGAGGAGGGAGCGTCGACCGGGACGTCGCCGTCGGGGGGGGAGTAGTTGTAGGTGTCGCCCGCGTCGGCGTCGTCGACGAGGAGGTCGAGGCCGCGCCGGTCGTCGATGGAGAAGGTGCCGTCGGCGCGGTCGACGGAGACGGTGACGAGGCCGTTGGCCAGGGTGAACCCGTCGTCGGGGGTGCGGGCGGCGACGACGGGAGCGACGGTCGACGGCGGGTCGGCGGCCGACCAGGCCCTCCATCCGAAGCCGGCCACGTCGTCGGCCCGGACGAGCACCCGCCGGTAGGGCTCGTGCTCGATGCGGACGTGGATCGGGTCGCGGCGGCGGGCGCCGGCCCGGGCGTAGAGGTCGGCGATGGTGGAGGCGAGGATGGGGTCGGGCGTCGGGGGGCGGGGGCCGGTGCGGAGGACGACGTCGAGCCCGGATTCGTCGTCGGCCACGTCGACGCCGACGATGGCGCCGCCCCACGCCGCCTCCTCGTTGGCCGCCTGGCCGAGAAGGATCCCCAGCTGGCCGCCGGTGACCACCCGCTCGGTGGCCGAGCCGACCCTCGCGGAAACGACCTGTCCTCCCTCCACCTCGCCCACGCCGGGGAGCACGAGCTCGACCAGGCCGCTGCGGGTGCGGGCCGACGGGTTGACCACGACGGGCGCGTCGACCGACATCGACGCGCCGAAGGCGGCCACCGCCCGGGCGGTGAGGGCCTCCGCGATCTGGGTGGCCTCGGCGTAGCGGGTGAGCACGGCCGCCACCACCTCGTCGGCCGAGCAGGCGCAGACCGAGTCGTGGGCCGCGTTGCGCACGACCTCGGTCCACGCCCGTCGGAGAGCGTCGTCCGGCCACGTGTCTTCGCCGGCGAAGAGGGCGGAGAGAGGTTCGGCCAGCCGTTCGAGGGATCGCTCGGCCCGGGCCGCGGCCTGCTTGACGTCGACCCGGTTCGAGGCCACGCCCATGAGGAGGTTGGCTCTGGCGCCGGACCGCATCTCACCGGTCCAGGTGGGCAGGCCGACCACCGACGAGGCGGACAGGTACTCGGTGAGCGAGGTGACGTGGAGGTGGTGGTCGTCGGTGAGCCCGTCGGCTTCGGCCACGATCCGCCCGACGTGGGCCTGGAGGCCCTGGTGGTCGCCGCCGTTCATCCACAGGAGGGGGGCGTCGGCGGGCAGGAGGGCGCCCAACTCGGTCTCGTGGGCCCGGATGCGCTCGACCAGGGCCTTGGCGTCGTCGGGGATGGCGGCCCCGTTGCCGTAGCCCACGGGCAGGTACTCGGCCCGCACGCCGGACCCGTCCCGGCCCCGCCACCAGAAGGCGGTGCGGTTGACGGCGGCGGGCACGCCCCGCCACACCACCGCGTGCTCGAAACCGGCCTGGCGCAGGATCTGGGGCATCTGGGCGATGTGGCCGAACATGTCGGGCAGGTAGCCGACGCCCATCGCCCCCCCGAAGGCGGCCGCCCGTTCGAGGCCCATCTGGAGGTTGCGCACGAGGGTCTCGCCGGAGACGAGGAACTCGTCGGGGAGCACGTACCACGGGCCGACGGCGATGCGCCCGGCCACCGCCAGCCGGCGCGAGCCGGGGCTCGTTCTCGGGCCGGACGGCGAGGTAGTCGTCGACCGCCGCCATCTGCCCGTCGAGGAGGAAGTGGGCGATCGAGGGGTCGGCCTCGAGCCGGTCGAGGACATCGTCGAGCACGTCGACCAGCCGCAACCGGAAGGCCTGGAAGGGCTGGTACCACTCCCGGTCCCAATGGGTGTGGGGCACGACGGCAACGGTCCGAGCCACGGCCTCAAGGCTACGCGGGCCCCACCCCTTTTTCGGGGATGGGCCGGCCATGGAATCCTTTAGGTGTGCAGTTGCGTCGGTATATCCGACGCAATTGCACACCTAACCCGTCATCATCCGCTCTCGCGCCGAGCCGTCGTTGTCGTCGTGTGCGGGTCAGGCAGATTGAGCTGTGTGCACCCTCGCTGGCGCGAACCCGCCGCCCGCGCCGGCCCGTGGTGCTCGGGCCGCAGGCCGTCCTACGCTCGGCAGCGTGCCCACCCTCATCCCCTTCCCCACCCGCGTCGAGGCGGCGGGCAACAAGCCCAAGCTGATCGACGAGTACGTCGGCCGGGTCAACAGCGGCCACGACGTCGGTCAGCGTGGCCCACATGCGCTCGCCCGGCGGATGGGTCGAGCCGGGACAGACGCCCGAGTTCGACGAGTTCACCGTGGTCCTTTCGGGACGTCTCACGGTCATCAGCGCCGGCGGCGAAACGCTCGACGTGGTCGCCGGCCAGGCAGTGGTCGTGCCCGCCGGCGAGTGGGTGCGGTACTCGACGCCCGACCCCGACGGAGCCGAGTACGTGGCCGTCTGCGTCCCCGCCTTCGCGCCCCACCTCGTCCACCGCGACGATGGCTGAGGTCGTCCAGGTCACCACCTCGACCGGCAGCCGGTCCGAGGCCGACGCCATCGCCCTCGCCCTGGTCGAGGCCCGGCTGGCGGCGTGCGTGCAGGTGGTGGGGCCGGTCACCAGCCGCTACTGGTGGCACGGGGCGGTGGAGGTGGCGGAGGAGTGGCTGTGCGTGGCCAAGACCACCGCCGCCCGCTACCCGGAGGTGGAGGCCGCCATCCGCCGGCTCCACTCCTACGACGAGCCCGAGATCGTGGCCGTGCCGGTGGTGGCCGGCAGCCCGTCCTACTTGGACTGGGTCCTGCGGGAGACTGGCCCCCCATGACCGACATCAAGCTCACCGAGTGGACGACGTGCGGCGGGTGCGCCGCCAAGTGGGGCGCGGCGCCCCTCGCCGGCCTCGTCCGGGCCCTGGCCGCCACCGACGGCGCCGACCCGTCCCTCATCGTCGGGCTCGCTCCCTTCGACGACGCCGCCGTCTACCGCCTGTCCGACGACGCCGCCCTCGTGTCCACCACCGACTTCTTCCCGCCCCTGGTCGACGACCCGTCCGACTTCGGGGCCATCGCCGCCGCCAACGCCTGCAGCGACGTCTTCGCCATGGGCGGACGGGTCGTGCTCGCCCTCAACATCTCCGCCTTCCCCGAGCGCATGCCGGTGGAGGCGGTGGCCGCCATCCTGGCCGCGGCCGCGGCCGTGGTCACCGAGGCGGGGGGGACGGTCGCCGGCGGTCACACCATCCGCTCCGAGGAGCCCATCTTCGGGCTGGCGGTGCAGGGCCTGGTGCACCCCGACCGGGTGTGGACGAAGGCGGGCGCCCGCGCCGGCGACGTCCTTCTCCTCTCCAAGCCCATCGGCACGGGAATCCTCCTCGCCGGCGGGGGCGACGACGACAAGACGGCCGCCATCGCCGTCATGCGCCGCCTCAACCGGGGGGCGGCCGAGGCGCTGTCGGCCTTATCCCCTGCCGACGCGCCCCACGCCGTCACCGACGTGACCGGCTTCGGCCTCCTCGGCCACGCCTGGGAGATGGCGGAGCGGTCGGGCGCGATCCTCGAGGTCGACACCTCGCTGGTCCCTCTTTACGCGGGGGCGTTGGCCGCGGCCGAGGCGGGTGTCCGCACCGGCGGCGACGCCCGGAACCGGGTCCACCTCGAGGCCCGGGTGGCGTCGTCGGCGCCGGCGGCCATGGAGGCCCTCGCCTACGACCCCCAGACCTCGGGGGGACTGCTGGCCGCCGTCAGCCCCTCGATCGCGGCTGACCCGGGGCTGGCCGCCGCCGGCTTCGTGGTCATCGGCCGGGTGGTCGAGGGTCCGGCGGGCGTCCGCCTGCTGTAACGGAGAGCGGCCCGCCGGCGATCTACCTGGTCTGCTCGTCACTGCGACCGGCGACCGGCGACGGCGACGGATAGGGGATCCCATGCTGGCTGCTCGTGGTGCGGTGGGACTTTTCCTGCTCGCCCTCTGGCTCTACTGCATCGTCGACGTCATCACCACCGACGAGTCGCAGGTCCGCCACCTGCCCAAGCTGCTGTGGCTGGTCATCGTCCTGTTCATCCCCGACATCGGCTCGATCATCTGGTTGGTGGCCGGCCGCCCGGAGAAGGCTTCGTTCCGCATCGGCGACCCGGGCTACCGACCGCCCACGCGGCCGCTCGGCCCTGAGGACCAGCCCAACTTCGGCGTCGACCTCGACGGCCTCAGCCCGATCGTCCGGGAGCGGGAGGAGCAGGCCCAGCTCCGCCTGCGGGAGGAGCAGCTCGGCGGCGGGAGCAGGAGGTGGCCCGGAAGGAACGGGAGGCGGAGCTGCAGCGCCGGGAGGACGAGCTCCGCCGCCGGGAGCGGGAGCTGGGCGAGGTCGAGCCGCCATCCGATTCGCCGCCGTCAGGTCCGGGAGGGTCCAAGCTGGAGGAGTGACACCCGACCTCGAACTGGTTCCCTCGGTGATGGTCGCGGGCGGGGCTGCGCTGGCCCGCGACGACGGCGGACGGGTCGTGTTCGTGGATGGGGCCCTGCCGGCGGAGCGGGTGCGGGTCGAGCTGACCGAGGAGCGCAAGGACTTCGCCCGGGCGGTGGCGGTGGAGGTGCTGGACGCGTCGCCCGACCGGGTGGCGCCGCCCTGCCCGGCCCTGGCCGCGGGATGTGGCGGGTGCACGTGGCAGCACGTGGCGCCGGCGGCCCAGGAGCGCCTCAAGGCGGGGATCGTGGTCGACGCCCTCCGTCGGATCGGGCGCCTCCCCGACCCGCCCCAGCCCTCGTCGGTGCCCCTCCCCGGGCCCGCATTGCGGACGACCGCCCGCCTGGCGGTCACCGCCGACGGCCGGGCCGGCCATAGGCGCCGAGGGGGCGGCGAGGGCGAGGCGGCGGTGGCCACCGACGCCTGCCTGGCCGTCCATCCCCTGCTGGAGGAGCTGATCGTCGACGGTCGCTACCCGGGGGCGGGCGAGGTCCTGCTGCGGGTGGGGGTGGCGTCGGGCGAGCGGCTGGTGATGGTACGGGACGCTGCCGCATCCGACGTGCGGGTGCCGTCCGACGTGGTCGTGGTGGCCGAGGGCGACGGCCGGCCCGCCTTCGTCCACGAGGAGGTGGCCGGGCGCCGCTTCCGGGTGTCGGCCGGGTCGTTCTTCCAGCCGGGCCCGGTGGCCGCGGAAGGGCTGGTGGCGGCGGTGGCGGCGGCGGTGGGGGAGTCGCTGGCCGTCGGGCGGGGACGGCCACCTGGTCGACGCCTACGCCGGCGTGGGACTCTTCGCCTCCGCCCTCGGCGCGGCCCGAGGGGCGAGGGTGACCGCGGTCGAGAGCGACCGGTTGGCCGTCGCCGACGCCCGGGTCAACCTGGCCGACCTCGACGCCAAGGTGGTGGTTTCCGAGGTCGGGCGGTGGAAGCCGACGGGCAAGCGAGCACGCCGGGTCGACGTGGTCGTGGCCGACCCCTCCCGTCCCGGCCTCGGCCGTCCCGGGGTGGCGGCATTGGTCGCCCTCGGCGCGCCCCGGCTGGTGCTGGTGAGCTGCGACCCCGCGTCCCTCGGGCGCGACGTCGCCCTCCTCGCCGCCGCCGGCTACCGCTTGGGGGAGGTGGCGATGGTGGACGCCTTCCCCCACACCTTCCACGTGGAGACGGTCAGCCGCTTCGACCGTGGCTAGGCGAGGGGCCGCCGCCCGAGGGACACGTTGCCCGGCGGCGGCGCCAACGAGACGGGCTCGGACGAACCGACGGGGTACAGCGCCCGGAAGGTGAAGGCGGCGGGGGACGGTCCGACGCGGCGGAGGAGGTCGATCCGCTCCTTGGCCTCGTCGACGTCGGGAACGTGGCCTGCCGGTACCCACCAGAGCACGAGGTGGGCCTCGTCCATCGGCGCGAACCACTCCCGGCGGCGGAGCATGATCGCCCGGTGGCCGCCCCGGTAGGTGAACTCGGACAGGGCTTCGGCCGACTCCCACACGCTCATGTTCACGATGAGCAGGTCGTCGTCGAAGGGGCGGAAGGACGTGGCGTTGCCGGCGTCGTCCTGCAGCCGCCACACGAAGCCGGGGGCGGCGTCGGCCAGCGCGTTCACCGGATCGAGGGCGGCGGCGAAACCGGCCAGCGCCGGAGAGTCGATCGGAGCCAGCATGCGCCCGAAGTTGGCTTGGGCCAGATGGTGGTCGGCGCTCACCGGCACCCGGTCATGCCACCGACGGTACCGATGCCAGCGGCTTCTCGTCGTCGGGCAGGACCTGCTGCCGGGCCGGGTGCTCCACCAGGGCGAGGACCCGGCTGGCCATGAACCGGGCCGTGCGCACGGGCGTGCCGCCGCGGGTGACTTCGGTGACTTCCACCAGCCCCCGACCCGTCCGGACGTCGACCTTGCGGCCGGCCCGGGTGGCCTCCACGTTGTAGGTGCGGGTGTCGCCCCCCGCGTCGATCACGATTTCTACACGATCACCTTTCATGGTCTGTCCAACGCTCGGGCGCGGCCACATAATCCCTGGTCAGGCGGGGATTTGGGGCTCGGCCCGAAACGTGTGGCGGTAGGCCTGGGGCGACGCCGACACGGCCCGGACGAAGTGTTGGCGCAGGCTGGCGGCCGACCCGAACCCGCAGCGCTGGGCCACCAGCTCGATGGAGTCGTCGGTGGTCTCCAGCAGGCGCTGGGCGAGCAGGATCCGCTGGCTCAGGATCCATTGGTGCGGCGTCGTGCCGGTGGCGGCCCGGAAGTGGCGGGCGAAGGTGCGGGGGCTGGTGCCTGCCCGCCGGGCCAGGTGCTCGACGCTGAGCTCGTCGCCGATGTGCTCGAGCATCCACCCCAGCACCGCCGCCAGTGGCTCGTGACCGTTGGTGCTGGCCACCGGGAGGTCGACGAACTGGGCCTGGCCGCCGTCTCGGTGGGGCGGCACGACCATGCGCCGGGCCACCGCGTTGGCCACCTCCGCCCCGTGGTCGAGGCGGACGACGTGGAGCATGAGGTCGATCCCGGCGGCGGTGCCGGCCGACGTCATGACCCCGCCGGCATCGACGTAGAGCACCTTCGGGTCGACACACACCTTGGGGAACTGCCGGGCCAGCTCCTCCGAGTGCATCCAGTGGGTGGTGGCCCGCTTGCCGTCGAGGATGCCGGCGGCGGCCAGGACGAAGGCGCCGGTGCACACCGAGAGCAGCCGGACTCCACGGTGGTGGGCGTCGCGCAGGGCGTCGAGGACTTCTTCCGGCGGCGGTCCGGGGAAGGGGTTGGCCGGGATGATCACGGTGTCGGCCTCCGCCACCTCGTCCAGGCCGTAAGGCGTGTCGATCACGACGCCCTCCGGGCTGCGGTGGGGGCCCGGGACGGCCGCCGCCACCCGGTGGCGGTACCACTCGACGGCCAGCTCCGACCGGTCGATCCCGAAGACCTCGCAGGCCACCGAGAGCTCGAACATGGCCACTTTCGGCCCGATCACGGTCACCACCCGGTGCATTGGCACGATTCTAGCGGAAGATGGCTTTCCTGCCACTTGTTGGCTGGGGCAGATCGGCGCACCCTGAGTGACATGCACCCCTACGTGATCGAGCGCCTGGCCGAGGAACGACACCGGGAGCTGCACCAGCTGGCTCGGGCCGACGCCGTCGCCCGGGCCACGCGCGGCCAGGCTCGGGACTCGGCGTGGCGCCGGGCCGTGGGTCGGGCCCTTGTCACCGCCGCCGTCGCCGTCCGGGTGCCGCGGTCGCAGCGGCGGGTGGCGCACTGCCAGGTCACGGCCACGCTCGGCCTCGAAACCCGCTGCTAACCCGAAGCCTCGGTCTGGTCCCACCCGGGGGGTACCGTCGGCAGCGATGGCCGCCGCCCGCACCGTCCCCAGCCTCGGTGTCGAGCGGGCCCTGTGGGACAGCGGGGCGGAGGTGGTCGTCGGCGTCGACGAGGTCGGCCGGGGGTCGTGGGCCGGACCCATCTCGGTGGGGGCGGCGGTGTTGCCCCGCGACCGGCGGGTGTACAAGGTCCGTGACTCCAAGATGCTCACCGAGCCGGAGCGGGAGCACCTCTTTCCCCGGATCGCGGGGTGGTGCCAGACGTGGGCCGTCGGGCATGCCAGCCAGCAGGAATGCGACGACCTGGGCATGTCGGCGGCGCAGAAGCTGGCCGCCCGGCGGGCGATCGATGGCCTCGGCCTGGCCGCGCCGCCCGACGCCATCCTGGTGGACGGCAGCTGGGACTTCGTGGGCGGCGGCCACGTCACCCGCATCGTCCGGGGCGACGCCTCGTGCCTGTCGATCGCGACCGCGTCGGTGCTGGCCAAGGTCACCCGCGACCGGATCATGCGGGGCGAGGCCGAGCACTTCCCCGGTTACGACTTCGACCTCAACAAGGGCTACCCCTGCCCCCGCCACAAGGCCGCCCTCGCCGCCTGGGGCCCCACCTCGATCCACCGCCGGGCGTGGGTCTTCATGGACCACATCCCCTGGCCCGGCGTCCCCCGCTTCGTCCGCGAGCTACCCCCGTCGCTCTGGTAGCGGCCGGTACACACTTGAGCAGCTGTTTTCCGCCCGGTCGGCCGCTGACTTCGACGCCCTGAAGTCCGACCTGCGAGCGGTGTTCCCGGTGGTGGACGCGCCGCCCGACATCTTCGAACGGGCCCTGCGGCTCCAGGAGGACCTGGCCCACCACCACGGGATGTGGCATCGCACACCGATTCCTGATCTCCTCATCGCCGAGACGGCGCTCCACCACGGCCTGGGGGTCGCCCATGTGGACGCCGACTTCGACCGCATCGCCGAAGTCCGACCCCTCACCGTTCGCCGCCTCGACCGCCCGTAGGCGCACGTCAGGTGCGGATGAAGGAGATGGTCTGCGACCCGCGGGTGCACTTGTAGTTGGCCCGAGGCAGGTAGACGTCGGACTGGCCGGTCCGGTCGCACGAGAAGCCCTCGGCCTCGATGTGGGCGGAGCCGTTGAGCGCCCCGGTCGGCTCGGCGTGGGCCCGCAGGAACGCCTTGGCGTCGTCGCACGACAGGCCGTCGGCGTAGATGTCGCCCGCTGCGTCCTCGCCCGGGCCGAAGAAGACGACTCCGTCGCATCTCACGCCCGTGGGCTCCTCCGTCGACTCGCCCGGCAGGATGACGGTGAACGATCCGATGCGGCAGTCGGTGTTGCATCGGAACAGGAGGTCGAACGTGCCGCCGGCGAGGTTGACGACCCGGTCGGGCGAGGCCCGGCACACGCCCGTCTCGGGCACGACGAAGCTGCCGGTCAGGTGCCCGACGCCGGCGGGCACGACGTCGTCGTCGAGCACGGCGAGGAGCCCGCACTCCTGGTCGTCGGGCTGGCCCAGCCACAGCGTCCCCCCTGCCTGCCAACGGCCTTCGAACCCGTACCCGTCCACCTCGACCCGGGTACCGACGACTCCCCGACTGGGGGTGACCACCACCTGGGGGCGGCCATCGACAAAGACTGGTGCCGGGGGGGCGACGGTGACCTCCGGGGTCGTGGTGGTCGTGTTCGTCGTGTTGGTCGTGTTGGTCGTGGTGGCCGTCAGCGGGGGCACCGTGACGGGCACGGTCGAGGTGGTTTCGCCCGTGGTCGCCCGGGTCACTCCCGCCTCGTCCTGGCCGCTCTCCGCGCATCCGACGAGCAGGACCAGGCCCGCCATCGCCATCGCCACCCGCAACCAGCCCCGCCGTGCCCGCATCACGACCTCCCCGTGGTGATCAAGGATACGGACTGTGAGCCCTTCACGCACCGGTAGGTCGCGGTCGGCGCCCCTCCGAGGGACTCACCGATGCGGTTACACGAGAACCCGGCCACGACGACGTGCTGAGGACCATTGACCGGCGCCCACGCCCAGGCCACGTCCCGGATCGGTTGCAGGCTGTCACACGGGACGCCTTCGGCGTAGACCTCGGCGCTCTGCACCGTGCCGTGAGAATAGCCCCACGTGCCGCAATAGGTCCCACCGAGACCCGGGTCGGGGTCGGCCTCGTGAGGCGGGACGAAGAAGGTACCGATGTGGCATGCCGTGCACTGGTACGCGATGTTGAACTGGAAGCCGGCGGTGCTCATCTCGTCGACGCTGAACCGGCAGGGGCCCTTCTCGGGCACGACGAAGCTGCCCTCGAGGTGGCCCGTGTCGTCGATGACGACCTGGCTGTCGGCCAACGCCATGAGGTAGCAGGACGACTGGCCGCCGACGATGCTCAGCCAGAGCTGACCATGGGACTGCCAGTGGTCAGCGGTGAAGCCGGTGCCGTCCAGGAACACCCGGGTGCCGGCCGGGGCCCGGGAGGGGCTGACGACGACCCAGGGGTTGTCCACCTCGTACGGCGACTCCGGCTCTGGCGGTTGCACGATGTCCTGCACCGGCGGCGCCACGACCGTGGTGGTCGTTGTCGTCGTCGTCACCGTCGGTCGCGCCGGGGCGACGGTCGGGGCCGGTGCCTTGCGGGGCGTGACGGTCGTGTCCGTCACCGGGGGTGAAACCGTCGTCGCCGTGACGAGGGGCGGGGCGCTGCTGGCCGGCACCTTCTTCGGCTGGCGGGACACGCCCGCCTCCTCCCGTCCATCGCCCCTGTCGCCACAGCCGGTGGCCACCACCATCGCGGCCACGCCGATCCCGATCCTCCACCACCGTCGGTTCCCGCCCATCGTTCCGCTCCTCTCGAGTCCGTTGACACCCGGTGGACGGGGCCGAAGGGGCGATCGTTGCGTAACAGTTCTGCAACTCGTGCTAGCACCACCGAGTTCGGTACGGTCGGGCGGGTGAGCCGACGCGACGCCATCATCCTGCGGTCCGCCGCCGCCTGGACCCTGTTCATCTGGGTCACCCGCATCCGCAACATCCTCGGCGACGACACCCGGGACACGTCGTTCAAGGTGGTCCATGTCGCCCTGGCCGTGGTGTCGGTCGCCTTCGCCGCCGCTATCTGGCGGGTGGCTTCGAGAAACCGGCGGAGCGCACGGGACCGGGTCGACACGTCCTCCTAGGGGCGATCGCCAGCGCCGGCTTCGCGTCCGGCGACCGGTTCGTGGTCGGGCACTGGCGGTCGGGGCCCCTCGGGCCCATGGACGACCTCATGTGGGCGACGCCCGCCGGCGAGCGGTGGCTGGTGGCTGCGAGGCAAGAGGTCGCCGACTTCGTGTCGTCGGTCTACGACTTCGACCGGGTTGAGGTGTGTGCGCTGCGGGTTGCGTCGGACGACCCCCGTCGGCTCCACGTCGAGGCCCCCGATCTCGGCCTGCACATCCATCTGGAGGCGGGTCGGGGCTGGCCCATCCCCGCGCCTCGTCGCCGGCCCCGGTGGGTGACCCGCTACGTGGAGGCACCCGTCGCCCGCCGGCTGCTCCACGTCGAGGCCTACGGCGTCAGCCCCTCTGGCTGGCGGGAGTGGTACCAGGCGTCCCGCTACCGGCCGTTGACGTCCGCCCGCGCCACCCTCGACGGCACCGATCTCGGCCCCCTCGGCCCTCTCGACCCACCCACCCGCTTCGGCTTCAGCGAGCCCCCCCGCCGCCCGTCCCTGGTAGAGGTGACGACCCGCCTGGAGGCTCCGCGGCCCCGTCGCTGACCGGTGACGTTCCGCGGCGCGCACGAGTCGCCAGGCGACCGATACGCGCCAAAGACGGCGTCGTCAGGCGGTGACCGTCGGCGGTGGTCCCACGGCGACGTCGAGGGCGAGGGTGAGGCAGCGGCAGGCCCCGCCGCCCTTTTGGAACTCGTCGACCGGCGACACGACCACGTCGAAGCCCCATGCCTCCAGCTGGCGGCCGACCCGGGGCGGGCACGAGGGCATCACGATGGTGGTGCCCACCACCACCGAGTTGGCGCAGAAGGCGAGCACCTCGTCGTCGTCGAGGGCGAACGGCTCCGGCACCAGGGCGTCGACCACCTTGCGCCCGTAGGCGTCCCAGAAGTGGCGGGCGACGAGGGCCCGGCGGTCGTCGAGGGGGCAGAAGGTGAGATCGAGGTGGTAGCAGCGGGGGTCGGCCAGCTCGATGGGACGCACCGGCACCCCGATCAGCCGGGACAGCGGACCGTGGGCGGCGGCGTCGGAGCGGTAGCGGTAGCCGGACAGGAACACGTCCCGGAAGGGCAGGGTGTCGCCCGCCCCCTCGTGGGACACGTCGCCGGGCAGCTCCCGGATCTCGAAGCCGGCATTCTCGAACCAGGCCACGTCGTGGGCCACCTCCGGTTGGCGCTCGGGGTGGCGGAAGCGGCTGGGGACGAAGACGCCGTGGTTGACGGTGCCGGCGTTGGCGGTGAAGACCAGGTCGGGCAGCTCCGGCTGCGGGTCGAGGATCTCGACCTCGGCCCCCGCCGCCCGCAGGTTGGCCACCAGGCCGTCCCACTGCTCCCGGGTGCGGTCGACGTCGACCTCGACCTCCCGGTGCATCCACGGGTTGATCTCGTAGAGGATCCCGAAGTGCACGGGCGGGCACATCAGGAAGCGCCGCCCCCAGGAGAGGGCGGTCAAACTGGCCCGGGTCTGGTGGTCACGAGACGGGCGGGGCGAGGTGGTCGGCCAGGCTGCGGAGGAACAGGCCGGCGTCGGTGACGATGCCGAGCGCCTGGTGGCTGCCCCGGTCGGCCAGCTTGGTGACCACCGCCTGGTTGATGTCGACGCAGAAGGTCTCCACGCCCGCGGGGAGGATGTTGCCGGTGGCGATGGCGTGCAGGGTCGACGCCAGCATGAGGGCGACGGTGACCCCCGGGACCAGCTCCCGCATGGCATCGGCCGCCTTCACCACGTCGGTCTCCACGTCGGGCAGGGGACCATCGTCACGGACCGACCCGGCCAGCACGTAGGGGATCCCCAGCCGGACGCAGTCGTACATCACCCCGCCGGCGATGAACCCTTCCGCCACCGCGGCCGCGATCGACCCCCGCCGCCGCACCTCGTTGATCACCCGCAGGTGGTTGCTGTGGGAACCCTCCAGTGGCTGGGAGCCGACGAGCGGCACGCCCAGCGACGTCCCCAGCACGTTGGACTCGATGTCGTGGGTGGCGAAGCCGTTGCCGGCGAAGAGGACGTCGACCCAGCCCCCCCGCACCAGGCGGGCCAGGTCGGGCCCGGCGCCGGTGTGGATCACCGCCGGCCCGCACACGGCCAGGATGCGACCCCCGGCGGCGCGGGCCAGGCGCATGCGCTCGGCCACCTGCGACACCAACAGCTCCTTGGGCTTCTCCGAGGACACGTCGGAGTTCATGAACTCGAACGGGCTCGGGCCCCGTGGCCGCGACATCGGTCGCACCCGCACCCCGTCGCTGCCGACCACGATGGCGTCGCCCACCCGGACCTGGTGCATGGGCAGCGTCCTCACCTGGCCGTCGGGACGGACCACGAGCCCGCAGTCCATCTCCGGGTTGGCCACCGCCACCCACCGGCCGTGGAGGCGGACGTCGGTGGCCAGGTTGGTGGTGGAGTAGAAGCCCTCGGGCAGGACGCCCTCGGTGTCGGCGAACACGGTGGCCGCGTCGCCCGTCGACATCCGGTTGGCGCCGTGGATGTGGAGCTCGTCGACGAGGGCGGCCAGCAGGTCGTCGTCGTCGGCGGTGACCTCGAAACGGGCCCGGCTGGCGTCGCTGTTGGTGCGGCCGATGTCGAAGTCGAGCAGGCGGTAGTCGGCGCCGGCGTCGAGGATGATGTCGAGGATCTTGGCCAGGATCAGCGAGTCGATGATGTGGCCCTCGACCTCGACCACCTCGGAGGGCATCAGTCGGGGCCGGGGCCCTTGGGGGCGGGCAGAGTCGGCGCCGGCTCGGGCGCCGCCTCGGGCGCCGGC
The DNA here is from genome assembly GCA_963829165.1 of uncultured Acidimicrobiia bacterium. Classification (GTDB taxonomy): domain Bacteria; phylum Actinomycetota; class Acidimicrobiia; order Acidimicrobiales; family AC-14; genus JAXDMK01. Next base: position 183,308 of record CAWHIC010000027.1, read on the forward strand.
TCCGGGTCGGTGTCCGACGCGTCCGCCTCGGCTGCCTCGGCTGCCTCGTCCCTCTCCTTCGCCTCCTCCCTGATCTCAGCCCGATACTCGGCGGCGGCGATGGCGGTGTCGACGGGAATTTCGTCCTCGCCGACGGTGGGTTCGTCCTTGAACTTGCCTTGGCGGTGGTCCCAGAGGTCACGGACGATCACCGAGATCACACCGGCCGCGGGGATGGCCAGCAGCGCCCCCAGGATCCCGAACACCTCCACGCCCAAGAGCACGCTGACCAGGACGAACAGCTGGTTGATCTGCACCGTCTTGGCCATGATCTGGGGCTGCAGGACGTGGTTCTCGAACTGCTGGTAGATCGTGTAGAAGATCAGCATCCCGATCCCGGCCGGCACCGAGTGGAGGAAGGCGACGCCGATGGTGGGGATGGCCCCCAGGGTGGCGCCCACCAGGGGGATGAGGTCGGCGAAGGCCGTCCACAGGGCGAGGACACCTTTGAACGGCACCCCGAACGCCCACAGGGCGAAGAACGTGAGCGTGCCCGCGATCACGCTGATGAGCAGGTTGCCCATCACGTAGCCGGTGAGGGCCTTGGCGCAGTCGGCGGCCACCGCCTTGACCCGCGACCGTCTTGGTGGCGACAGGGCCCCCAGGCCGCTGCTGAGCAGGTCGGGACCGTAGAGCACCATCATCACCGTCAGCACCAGCACCGTGAGCAGGGCGAGGATGCCGGAGAAGGCCCTGCTGGCGTAGTCGACCAAACGGCTGCTCGAGTTGCGCAGGGCGTCTTCGATCTTGTCCTTGTTCTCCTCGTAGCGGCGCTCGAGGTCGTACTTGCGGACGATCCCGCCCAGCGGCCCCTTCCCGTCCTGGGCGTCGCTCAGGTACTGCGGGAACTTGTCGACCGCCTCCGTGGTCTGGTCGACGAGGGGGCGGATGAAGGAGTACATCAGGCCGGCCAGGGTCACGAGGAGCAGGAGGAACACGATGCCCGTGGCCTGGCCCCGCTTGACGTGGAGCTTGCGCTTGACCAGGTCGACGGCGGGTGTGAGGACGGTGGCGAAGAAGGCGGAGACGATCAGCAGGGCGAGGGTGTGGGCCACCTTCTGCAGGAGCCAGATGCCGGCGGCGGTGGCCAGGACCAGGCCGATCGTCGCCAGGATGGTGCGGACCGGAACCGGCTCCCGTTCGGACACGGGCCGATCGTACCCAGCGGTCCCCGTTCCACCGCGTCTTCCTCCGGGGGACCGGCGGTGAGTAGTGTCCAGGCGGCATGGGTCAGCTCATCACCGTCACCCGCAAGCCGTCGGTCCGTCCCGACGTGGCCATCTTCGAGCTCAACCGCAGCCTGTCGGGCATGGGCCACGAGCGCTTCAAGTCGGCGGCCGACGCCACCCGCGACAAGCCCGTCGACGAGCTCGCCCGGCGCCTGTTCGCGGCCGGCGGGCGTGGAGGGCGTGCACATCTACTCCAACATCGTCACCGTCGACCTCGAGACGGGCGCCGACACCGACTCGATGGCCGACATCATCCGCGACCTGTTCACGTACTACCGGGAAGGCGTCGAGGTCGTCGACCCGATGGCCGGCACCAGCACCGCCGCCACCTAGCAGTCTCCGGCCGGCCGACCGTCTACTCGACGACCACGCCCTTGAGGTCGTCGCAGAGCGGGTACTGCGGGTCCATCGCCTCGAGCGTCTCGATCACGATCCGGCTGACGGCCCAGTTGCGGTACCACTTGTGGTCGGCGGGGATCACGTACCAGGGGGCGTCGTCGGTCGACGTGCGGGCGATGGCCTCCTCGAAGGCCTGGCGGTAGTCGTCCCACTTGGCCCGGTCGTCGAGGTCGCCCACCCGGAACTTCCAGCACTTGGTGGGGTCCTCGAGGCGGGCCCGGAAGCGCTCGGCCTGCTCGTCCTTGGAGATGTGGAGGAAGAGCTTCACCACCCGGGTGCCGGCCGCGGCCAGGTTGGCCTCGAAGTGGTTGATGAGCTGGTAGCGGGGCCGCCAGACGTTCTCCGGCGCCAGCTGCCTTCACCCGGACCACGAGGACGTCCTCGTAGTGGGAGCGGTTGAACACCACCACGTCGCCCTTGGCCGGCGTGCGCCGGTGGACCCGCCACAGGAAGTCGTGGTCCAGCTCGTCCTCCGACGGCACGCCGAACGACACCACCTGGGCACCGGCCGGGTTCAGGCCGTAGAAGAGGTGCTTGATGGTGCCGTCCTTGCCCCCGGCGTCGATGGCCTGGAGGACGACGAGGAGCGACTGCCGGTGCTCGGCGAAAAGCCGCTCCTGGAGGCTGCGGAGCCGGTCGTGGAGGGCGGGGAAGGCCACGGCCGCCTCCGCCTTCGACGCCATCCCGTCGGTGTTGCCGGGGTCGATCTTGGTGAGGTCGACCTTGGCGCCGGGCGCTACCCGCCAGCGGTCGGAGTCGGCTTTGGTCATGGATGAGGTCTACTGCACGACGATCGCGGTGACCATCCCGAACATCCCGTCGTCGCCTTCGACGTGGGGGAGGATGTGGCAGTGCCAGACCCAGGTGCCGGCCTTGTCCAGGTTCACGAGCACCGAGTAGCGCTCGCCGGGGGCCACGTTGAGGGTGTCGACCACGTAGGGCTGGTCGAGCGTGAACCCGTCCTTGGCGATCACGATCTGGTCGAACTGGTGCAGGTGCATCGGGTGGATCTGGGTGCCCTCGTTGAAGTAGTGGAAGAGCACCCACTGGCCGGCGCCGGCGACGATGGGGGCGGTGGCGGGGAAGCTCTTGCCGTTGAGGCTGTAGCCGATCACGCCCGCGTCGTTGAGGACCATGGGGAAGTCCTGGGCGATCTGGAGGTCGGCGGGGACGACCTCGCCGCCGATGGTGCGGCCCCGGGGGATGGGCACCTGGCCGACGAAGATGGTGCCGAACATGCCGTTGGGCAGTCCCACCTGGGAGTGGAAGTGGGGGTGGTACATCGCCACCGACACCTCGTCGGCGGTGTACTCGTAGGTGAAGCGTGGCGCCCGGCTCGATGAGGGGCTGGGTGATCGGGGCGATGCCGTCGTATTTGTTGTCGACGTTGAGGCCGTGGAGGTGAAGGTCGGTGGCGATCGGGAGCTCGTTGCGGAGGCGGAACTGCACCCGGTCGCCCAGCTGGAGGTGGATCGACGGGGCGGGGACGACGCCGTTGTAGGTCCATGCGTCGACCACGTCACCGGGGGCCCGTTCCCACTTGGTGATCTTGGCCGTCAGGTCGAACACCTTGACGCCGTCGGCCGTGACCTCGGCCGGCTGGAGGACGGGGTTGCCCACGCCTTCGGTCTGGGCCGGGAACTGGCCCATCGTCTCGAGCATGGCCGCGGTCATGGCCTGGTAGTCCATGCCGTCGTGTGAGGGCCGTCGTGTGAGGCGTCGTCGTCGGCGGACGGCGGCCGGTCGGCGGCGGCGGCGGCGACCGGCGACGGTGAGGTCGCCTTGCATGCCCGACTCCCGGTGGCCGGGGATGGTGCAGAACATGGTGTAGGTGCCGGCGGCGACGCCGGCCAGCTCGAGGTGGGCGCTGGCGCCGGTGGCCAGGTCGTCGGTGAGGAGGTCGGGCCCCTCGATCTTCAGGTTGTGGGTGGTGGCGCCGGCGTTGGTCACGTGGAGGGAACCGCCGGTGGCGACCGACGTGTCGGGGATCTCGAACTCGGTCAGCTCGATCGACGCGGAGGCGGGCGCGCTGCTCGGCTGGTGCGCCGGCGGCCACGGTGGTGCCTCCCTCGTCGATGGCCCTCACGCCGAAGCCCACCCCCACCATGGCCGTGAGCAGCGCCATCGCCGCCAGCCCGATGGAGAAGGCGGACAGGTTGTCGCGGCGGGCGGATGTCGAGGTGCGGTCGTCCATGGGCGTGTGCCTCCTGTACTCCGTTCAGCATCGGGTAGGCGGGCCGAGGCGAGGTCCGTAGCGGCGAAGGTCCCTGGCTGGTCAGGCCGGGGTCGCCAGAGCGGTGCGCCCGATCGCGTCCCCTTGGATGGCTCGACGAACAGGTGTTCGTCTACGGTAGGCGTATGGCTGTCGCCGCCCGGGAGCTCGCCGAGGGGGTGGTCCCGGAGAAGGAATGGCGGGCGGCGAAGCCGGCCATCTCGGCCGAGCTGGTGGAGCGGGCGGCGCCGGTGTCGCTGGCGGGCGAGCAACGGCTGCCGGTGCTGGCCGCCCTCGAGCCGTTGCTGCCGGAACGGGGCCTGCGGCGGGGGTCGGTGGTGGCGGTCGAGGGGTCGTCGGCCCTGGCCCTGGCCCTGGCCGCAGCCGCCTCCACCGCGGGTTCGTGGTGCGGGGCGGTGGGCCGGCCCTCGCTCGGTGTGGTGGCCGCGGCCGAGCTGGGCATCGTCCTCGAGCGGTTCCCCCTGGTGCCGGCGCCCGATCCGTCGGCCACCGGCCCGGGAGGGTGGGCGTGGGTCGTGGCCACCCTCCTCGACGCCCTCGACCTGGTGATCGCCTGGCCGCCGGTTGGATCGGGATCGCGGTCGCGGTCGTCGTCGTCGGTGCGGCCGGCCGACGCCCGGCGGTTGGCGGCCCGGGCCCGGGAGCGGGGGGCGGTGCTGGTGGTGGCGTCGGGCGGGTGGCCGGAGGCGCCCGACATCCGCCTCACGATCACCCGCTCGGAGTGGGTGGGCCCGGGCGCGGGCGACGGGCGGCTGCGGGCCCGCCGGGTCGAGGTGGTGGGCGGCGGCCGGCGGGCGGCGTCGGGCGAGCGTCGGGCCACGCTGTGGCTGCCTGGTCCGGGAGGGGCAGTGGCCGCCGCCGCCGATGTCGTCCTCGGGCTGCGGGACGTGGGGTGACCCGGTGACCGAGCGCCTCCTGGTCGTGCACTGTCCCGACTGGCCGGTGGTGGCATCGGGCCAACTGGCTCCGCCCCCCGGCCCCCCCGCCCGCCCCGCCAACGGGTGACGTTTCTGGTGGCCAGGACGACCAGGACCGTCACCGGTTGCCGGGCGGTGGCATCGGGCCAACTGGTCGCCCCGGCAACGGATGACGTTTCTGGTGGCCAGGACGACCAAGCCGTCACCAGTTGGCGCCGGCGGTGGCGGTGGTGTTCGCCAACCGGGTGGTGGCGTGCTCGGAGGCGGCCCGGGTGGAGGGGGTGGAGTGCGGCCTGCGCCGGCGCCAGGCCGAGTCCCGCTGCCCGGGGATCGTGGTGGTGGCCGACGACCCCGGCCGCGACGCCCGGGCCTTCGAGCCGGTGGTGGCGGCGGTGGAGGCGTTCACGCCCGGCGTGGAGATCGTCCGCCCCGGGGTGTGCGCCTTCGTCACCCGGGGTCCGTCCCGGTACTTCGGCGGCGACGCTTCCTTGGCGGCCAAGGTGGCGCGGGCGGTCGATGGGGTCCTGGCGGGGATGGCGTCGGGTGCTCCCCGGTGCCGGGTGGGGGTGGCCGACGGCCGGCTGGCGGCGGAGCTGGCCGCCCTCTCGTCCCGGGGCGAGCCGGTGGTCGTGGCCCGGGGCGGGAGCCGGGCCTTCCTGGCCGACTTCTCGGTAGCCGCCGCCACCGCCGGCGACGCCGACCGGGCCGACCTGCTCGTCCGCCTCGGGATCCGCACCCTGGGCGACCTGGCCGCCCTTCCCCTGCCGGCGGTGCTGGCCCGGTTCGGCACCGAGGGAGCGACGTCCTGCCGGCGGGCCCGGGGCCTCGACGAGCTACCCCTCGCCGCCCGCACCCCTCCCCCCGACCTGGCCGTCACCGCCGAGCTCGATCCGCCCGTCGACCGGCTGGAGACCGTCGCCTTCCTGGCCCGGTCGCTGGCCGAGGAGCTCCACCGGGCCCTGGCCACCCGGGGCCTGGCCGCCACCCGGGTGCTGGTGGAGGCGGAGACCGAGCACGGCGAGTGGCTGGCCCGCCGCTGGCGCCACGACGGAGGTCTCACCCCGGCCGCTCTGGCCGAACGGGTGCGGTGGCAGATCGAAGGCTGGCTGGCGGGACGTTCGGGTCCGGCCGCCCCCGCCGACGACGACGCCGCACCCGACATTGGCGCGACCCGGTCGCCTGGCGACACCAGCGCGCCAAAGACCGGCGCCACCCGCCTCGGCCGTCCCGACATTGGCGCGAACGGGGCGCCTGGCGACCCCAGCGCGCCAAAGACCGGCCGCCGAACCGACCGGGGCGCGTCCCGATCGCCTGGCGACCCCCGCGCGCCAAAGACCGGCGCCGATCGGCCGACGGGGGGGCTGGTGCTCCTGCGGCTCACGCCCGACGAGGTTGGTCCCGACGACGGTCGCCAGCTGGGCTTTTGGGGTGGCGACCGGGCCGCGGCCGAGCGGGTGGCTCGGGCCCTGGCCCGGGTGCAGGGCGTCCTCGGGCCCGAGTCGGTGGTCACCGCCACCCTCACCGGCGGCCGGGGTCCGTACGAGCAGGCCCGCCTCGTCCCGTGGGGCGACACTCTCCCCGAGGCAACCGGCAATCCGTTCGCCGAGGGGGCCGCCGCCGTTCCCCCGTGGCCGGGACGGATCCCGCCGCCGGCACCGGCCACCGTGCATCCCGTCCCCCAGCCGGCGGGGGTGTTCGATGCCGCCGGCCGGGCGGTGACGGTCACCGGGCGGGCGACGGTGTCGGCCCCGCCCGCCCGCCTGGCGGTGGCCGGCCAGCCCCCGGCCGACGTGGTCGCCTGGGCCGGACCGTGGCCCGTCGACGAGCGGTGGTGGGACCCCGCCGCCCACCGCCGCCGGGCCCGCAGCCAGGTCGTCACCGCCGACGGCGCCGCCTACCTGTTGGTCGTCGAGGGCGGTCGGTGGGCGGTGGAGGCCGCCTATGACTGACGCCGGTCGTCACCGCCGACGGCGCCGCCTACCGGTTGGTCGTCGAGGGCGGTCGGTGGGCGGTCGGCGGCCAGCTTCCAGCCGGCGCCTACCTGTTGGTCGTCGAGTGCGGGGTCGGTTGTCGGTGGGGCCGGACTACCAGCCGTAGAAGGCGACCGGCCACCGCTTCGACGCGTACCCCAAGAGCATCGCCCCGGCCACGGCCACCACGATGCCGGTGGCGGCGACGGCGATGACACTCGACCCGGTGCGGGCCAGGATGGGGGTGGACGTGACGACGACGGGGGCCGTCGTCGTGGGCGGCGCCACCGTGGTGGCCGTCGGCGGAATCGTGGTGGGCGGCGGGACGGTGGTCACGACGGGCGGCGTCACGACCCCTGCCGGGCACACCCCGCCCGAGGCGGTGGAATCGTCGATGGCAATCGCTCCGCCGGACGCGGTGGAATTGTCGGACGCCTGGGCGCATCCCGATGCGGTGGAGCCGTCGATGGCGACGGCCTCGCCCGAGGCGGTGGAATCGTCGATGGCGGTGGCGTCGCCCGAGGCGGTGGAATCGTCGGTGGCGAAGGCCGTCCCGGACGCGACCGATCCGTCGGTGGCGACGGCATCGCCGCTGGTCAGGCCGGTCTGAGCTCCACCGGGTGCCGCCGTCAACATCATGGCCGCGACCATGCCGACGAATCCGGCAAGTACCGCCGCCGAGGCTCTCTTGACCCTGCTCTTGCTCGCCCTCATCGTCCCAACCTCCGTGTCGTCGCCGAACGATATCCGCCCTACCCACAGACCACACAGATCACCGCGCTCGGCTCCTCGCGACGCCGCTGGCGACTCCAATGATCGGGAATGATCCGAACGCCTCATCGAGTCCGGAGCCGGTTCGGCGCACACTCACCTCAAGGTTCCTGGTACTCGCGGAGAGGAGGACGTACTTGACGTCAACCCAACTGGCAGGGGAACGGTCGCCTCCGCCCGCGTGACGGCGTCATAAGCAGTAATCGCCGCCGCCGCACTGTCTCCGGCCGCCGCGAGTCCTATCCACCGGTGACCCGACGTCCGCCCCGGCGTCGGGTCACCCACGCGTACGGCCTCGGTCATTTCATCGGGTCAGGTCACGGGGGGGCCGACCACGCCCAGCTCCAGCAGGACGGACTCGTAGTCCCTCCGAGCCCGCGCGGCAGTGGCCTGGTCGCCCGACCTCCCGTGGGCCGAGACGAGCAGGCGCCACAGGCGGTCCCGGTAGCGGTCGATCTCCAGGCCCCGCTGGCAGGTACGGGCGGCGGCGGCGAAGGACCCGGCGGCGAGGTGCAGCCCGGCCAGGCGTTCGGCCAGGTCGGCCGCCGTCGCCCGGTAGTGGTCACGGGCCTTGACGACCCACTCGGCCGGGCCCTCCTCCTCCAGCAGATCACCCCGGTAGAGGTCGAGCGCCTCGGTGAGTGCCGCCGACATCGCCTCGTCGTCCTTCCTGGCCTCGGCGTCGCGGGACTGCTGGTCGAAGGCCTCGAAGGCGACGATGTCGACCCGGGCGTCGTCCGGCAGCGTGAGGCAGTAGGCGTCGCCCACCCTCGTGAGGAACGAGGAGTCGGACGACGGGCCCGGCTCGACCAGCTGGCGGATGGCCGACACCGCCACCTGCAGCGACCGTTTCCCGGCGGCCGGTGACGTCTCCGGCCACAGGGCCTCCACCAGGGCCTCCCAGTGCAGCAGCCGTCCCTGGTTGACGACGAGCAGGCGCAGGAGCGACCGGGCCCGGGGCTTCACCCCGTGGAGGTCGAGGAGCTCCCCCTGCACCTCCATGGTGAAGGCGCCGAAGCAGCGCACGACCATCGACGGCGCCGTCGCCCCCGCCTCCACCAGACCCGAGCCCGGCGCCGCCCGCAGGCCGCACTCCTGGGCGATGGCGGCGGCCAACGCCTCGTGGTTGGCCCGCTGCCCGGGATCGGTCAGGGCCCGGGCCCGGTAGGCCATGACCGCCGCCCCCCGGGCTCCGGTGGTGCGGGCCAGCCGCTCGGCGGCCACGGCGGGGGCGGAGGCGGTGGCGCTGGCGGCCCCGTCGCCGGCGACGGCCAAGGCCAGGGCCAGCGCCTCCAGGGCCGACGCCCATGCTTCGAGCACCCGTGCCCCCCCTGCCCGGAAGACGGCCGCCGCCTCGGCCAGCTCGTGGGCATCGCCCGGGCCGGCGTGGGCGCCGATGCCCGCCCGCAGGACGGCGGCGAGGGCCCGGCCCCACCCGCCGTCGGGCGGTTCCGATCCGGGGGGACGTTGCGTCTCCGGCTCGACCGCCTCGAGGGCGACCTGGGCCAGCTGGGCCAGCCATGGCTGTCCGAGCTCCTCGAACGTCCCGTAGGCCGTCACCAGCCGTTCGACCGGACGCTGCCCGGCCAGCGCCTGGGCGACGGCCCGGCCGAACGACGCCACCGCCACCAGACGGGGCGACGCACCCTCCTCCTGCTCCGCCTCGGCCAGCAGCCGATCCGCGTCCCGGACGTGGCCGGCGAGGAGGGCGGCCAACCCCGCGGCCAGGGCCGCGTTCGGCCCCGCCAGCCGGCGGGCACGGGCCGAGGCCCCCACCGGGTCGCGCCGGGTGGCCTCCCGGAGCAGGCTCAGCCAGTCGTCGCCGGGGGGAGAGACGGGCTCCAGCCACCCGCCGAGGGCCATGCGCTCGTGTTGGGCCTCGACCACCGCGCCTACCGGTCCGAACGAGCTCTCGGTCGACCGGTAGCCGGCCAGAGCGTCGGCGACCCGGCCGCAGGCCAGGTGGCGGCGGGCCTGGGCCAGCAGGAGCCAGGGGTCGCTGGCCACGATGCCGCGGGGCAGCGTCTCGATCCACGCTCCCGGCTCCGACCCGACCGCCTCCCCCCGGTCCCGCAGGAGCCGGCCGATGGCCTGGTCGTCGTCGGCCCGGGAGTAGGCCCGGATGGCGTCGGTGTAGGCCGCCGCCTCCTCCAGCATCCGGCCCGCCCGGCGGTAGCGGGCCCCCGTCTCCGGCTCGCCCACCTCGGCCACCAGGATCGACTCGAGGTAGGAGCGCAGCACCTCGTGGTACCGGAAGCTGCCGTCGTCGAGGGAGGCCAGCAGCAGCTGGCGGGACTCGATCTGCTCCAGCAGGCGCTGGCTGCCGGTCCGCCCCAGGAGGGCGTCGCACAACGACCCGCTCAGGCGGGGGAGGACGCAGGTGTCGAGCAGGAACCGCCGCAGCTCCTCGGGCAGGTCCTCCAGGACGTTCTGGGTCAGGTACTCACGCACCAGGCGGGACCGGGTGGAGAGCGCCCCCAGCGTCTCCCGGCGGCGGGCGGCGGGCTTGCCGCTGGTGGCCAGGTGGAACAGCTGGAGGACCGCGGGCCAGCCCTCGGTGCGGCTGGTGACCTCGGCCGCCTCCTCGGGGGCCAGCGGCGCCCGGTAGACGTCCTTGAACAGCCGCTCCACCTCCCACGAGCGGAAGCGGAGGTCGTGGGCGGCCAGCTCGGTGAGGCGGCCCTCGATCCGCCGGCGGGAGAGGTTGAACCGGGGCTGGCGGCGGGAGGCGAGGAGCACGACCAGCGAGGTGGGGGCGTACTCCACCAGCCGGGCGACGAAGTCCTCCGCCGGTGTGCCCTCCAGGGTGTGGAAGTCGTCGACCACCAGCACCGCCCGCCGGCCCGACCAACCCTCGAGGTCGGCGAGCATCTCCTCCAGCGATCGCCACTCTCCGGCCAGGCCGGTGAGGGAGGTGCAGAAGGCGCGCTCGAGGTGGGCCAGCAACGGCTCGACCCCGCCGTCGGACCCGTCGGCCCGGTACCAGGCCGAGGGCGCGTCGACGCGGGCCAGGAAGTGGGCCAGCACGGTGGTCTTGCCCGCGCCCGCGGGGCCGACCACGGTGCCGAAGCCGGTGGCCAGCGCCTGGTGCAGCTTGTCGATGAGCCGAGGGCGCTCCAACCCCGATCCGGTGGGGGCCCGCAGCTTGGCGGGGACCACCGTCGGTCCCCCGTTCTCCGGCCGGACATCCATGACGCTGGGCCGCCTTTCGGCAGTTCCTGAAACCCCGAGTCCTGTAGCGGAAACGCTCGCACCCCGTCAGGGACGGGTCAAGGGGTGCTACCACCACGCTTGGCGGTCGGTGGCCGCGCCGCGCCCCGCCGCGTCAGGGTTCGGTGGTGGACGTCGTGGTGTCGAAGTCGTGGTCGGTGGTGGTCGTCGTGTCGTGATGGGTGGTGGTCGTGTGCTCGGTGGTCGCCGTTTGGCGGGGCGGCGACGTCGACGACGTGGTCGTGGGCTCGGCCGAGCCCGCGGGCCGGGGCCGCTTGGCGATCGTCGCCAGGTCGAGCCCGTAGTACTCGGCCACGTTGCGGGCGAAGATCTTGCCCCGGATCTCGTCGGTGAGCGCCGGGTACCCGAACCGCTCCTGGAACTCGGGCGAGATGTCGAACGTCCGGAAAGCGTCGATCTGGCCCTGGGGCGAGCCGTACCAGATGGAGTCGGTTCCCCACAGGATGCGGTCCTCGCCCACGGCCAGGAGGAGCTTGCCCAGCAGGTGGGCGGCCTCGTCGGGGGAGCGCATCAGGTTGAACCAGGTGGTGCCGAGCTCGGCGTAGACGTTCTCCTTCGGACCGATGCCCGCCTTGCGCAGCGACGCCACCAGCCGGTTCGAGCCCTGGTCGGCGGTGTCGACGGAGAAGGCGTCCTCGGTGACGCCCGGCTCCCAGCCCGAGTGGTACACCGCGAACTTCACCTCCGGGAAGGCCTTGGCCGCGGGCCCGATGTCGTCGGGGGACGCCCACTTGTCGCCGCCCGAGATCCCCTTGTGGATGGCGATGCGGGGGATGCCGAGCTCGACGATCTTCTGCAGCGACGCCAGGCCCACCTGGCGGCCCTCGAGGTCGGCGTCGTCGAGCCGCCACCCCTGGGTGTTGGTGGTGTAGGCCTTCCACCCGTCGACCTGGTAGGTCTGGGCGATGACCTCGAGGTCGTCGAGGGCGACGGCCAACGGCCTCCCGGTGGGGACGATGAGGCCGTGGACGAGGAGGCGGCCGGGGCCGATGCTCTGGTTGATCCGCTCCCGGGCCCGGGCCATGACCTCGATGCTCAGCTCGCCCGTGCGGGCGTCGGGCGCGGGCACCGCCGACAGCACCGCCGCCGCCGTCTCGCTGCGGAAGTACAGGGTGTCGACGAACCGGTCGATGCCGAAGCAGGCCCGGGGGTCGTCGGCCCCGCACATGGCCTGGGGGAAGTCGGAGCCGAAGAAGCCCGGGTCGAGGGGCTTGGTGAGGTCGAAGTCGAGGAAGTGGCTCTGGGCGTCGATCACCGGGAGGTCGCCATCGAGCACCGAGTTGGCCGCGTCAGGGTCGACGCCGGCCTCCTTCGGCACCGCGAAGGTGCTGCCCGGCTGGGCCCCCCGTTTGGCCGCCTCCTCCTTGCTGCACGCGTTGAGAGCCAGGAGCACGGTGGCCGCGCCCATCGACGTGCGCAGGAACTCGCGGCGCGACATCCCGACCCGCCGGGCGTTGTCGGACGCCTGCGCCCACGCCCGGCGGCGGGCCTCCCGGACGACGGCTGACAGCGGCAAAGGCCGGTACTCGTCGCTCGACGCCGGGTCGAGGAGGATGGGCAGCTCCTCGGGCTCGTCTCGCTGCCAGCGGCCCATGCTCAGACCCCCTAGGAGACCGTGATGTCGGCCACGTAGGCGCCCGAGTTGTTGTCGACCCCGGTGTCGTTGACACCGAGGAAGAGCGGGCCCGCCTCCTCGGCGTCGAACGTCAGCCGCTGGGCGACGAGGAACGGGTCGCCCCGCAGACCGATCTTGGCGATGAGGGCGTTGTGGCCGCCGTCGATGATGCTGGCCGACCGGTAGTCGGGATTGGGGTCGCCCGCCGGTCCCGACGTCCCGCCGCCGCTCTCGGCCTCGCCCCGGGCCACGATCTCGACGTGGTCGCCCACCGCCAGCTCGATGCCACTGTCGACGAAGGGCGTGTTGGCCTCGACCGTCACCTCCTCCGACGTCGGTTGGGCGGAAGTCGCCGGCGCCGTCGGCAGCGTGGTCAGCGCCTCGGACAGGTCGTCAGCCCCGTCGTCGCGCGTGAAGACGAACCCGAGCACGAGGGCGAGGATCACCGCCCCGATGATCGGCACCTTCCACTTCGGCCAGAAGTTCCCCTTGGGCGGTCGGACGGCAGCTGTCGGCACCGCGGCCGCGGGGCGGAGCTCGGTGCCGCACTGGCGGCAGAACGTCCGGGTGGAAGCGTTGCCGGCGCCGCAGTTGCCGCAGGCCACCTCGCCCGGTTGGATCGGGGCGGGCGGCGGGCCGGTCACCGGCGCGGGCGGCGGCGGGGGGGCGGTCACCGGCTGGGGGGACGCCGTCGGCGTCGGCGGTCGGGGCGTCGGGGAGGGCTTGGCGATCATGGCCGCCGCCCGCCGGGACGCCTCCGCGGCGCGGGCGGCGGCGTCGGCCTCGGCCAGGGCCTTGGCCTTGGCCGCGGCTTGCGCCCTCGCCTCTTCCTCGGCCCTGGTCTTGGCCTCGGTGTCCACCTGGGCCGCAGCCGCCGCCCGGGCCGCGACCTCGGCCGTCTCCGCGGCTGCGGCCCGGGCCAGGGCGTCGGCCTGCTGGCGGTCGGCCGCCTCCGCCTCCGCCACCGCCCTCCGCTCGGCGTCGTCGGCGGCCGAGGCCGCGATCAACATCTGGGCGGTGTCGGGATTGGGCGCCGGCTCGGGGCCCGCACCGGCACCGGCACCCGCACCGGCACCGGCCGCGCCCGCGCCCGCGGACCCCTCGCTCACGCCCACGTAGTCGACGAAACCCCCGCAGTTGCCGCAGAACTGGGCCCCCTCGGCGAAGGGGATGCGGCAGTTCTTGCACATGATCACCCGGACACCACCTCGATCCGGTGGCTCACCGCGGCCGGCTTGGCGTCGCGCACGATCGAGTCGAGACGGCGGCGGTCGACGGGGTGGCCGGGGTCCTCGCGCACCGTCACCACCACCTGGGCCACCGCCCGGCCCGGGGGGGCGGCCCCCGGCGTCGGCGACCACACCGTGCCGCCCGACTCCTCGATGAGGGGGGGTGACCCGGTGAGCAGCTCCACCTGCTCGGACAGGCCCCGAGCCGTGCCCCGGGCCCGGTAGAGGTCGCCCGCCCGGGCCACCAGCTGGCGCCGGCGGGCGAGGGGCCAGTTCTCGTCGAGGGCGATGCCGACCCACCCCGCCAGCCAGGGCAGGAAGTCGTCCGGGGTGAGGACAGGGTCGAGGTAGGCGGGCAGGTTGTCGAGGACGGCCAGGGCGGGGGCGATGACCTCGTCGAGCCCGGACGTGAACCGCTGGACGAACCCGTCCTCCTGGTAGAGGGCGGGGAGGAGGGCGCCGATCGGATGCGGTGTCTCCAGGCCGTCGACGAGACCGCGCACCTCAGGCCTCGGAGACCATGAGCTGGTGCTGGTAGGAGAAGACAAGGGCGGAACGGGGCAGGTCGAGCCGCTCTGTCGCGCCACCCCGGGCGCCCGTCACCGGGTCGGCCCCGAACAGCCGGGCTTCTTCCACCAGCTCCACGCCTCGCACCCTCTGGAGCACCCCGTAGACCTCCCCCGCCCGTACCGACCGACCGAACGGCCACCCGGTGCCGTCGGGACCACCACGTATCGGAGAAAAGTAGCCGTAGAGGGCGGCCAGCGCGTCGTCGTGGAGCTGTTTGGCGCTCACCCGCTCCCGGCCGACGAGCCGGGCCACCACGGTCACGCCCTGGTACAGGGGGGGTTCGACCACGACGCGGGTGCCGATGACCCGGCGTTCGTCGAGGTAGGCGGCGACGCGGGCGAGGGTCCGGTCGTCGGGCACCAGGTCCTCGATCCGCAGCTGGCCGAGGTCGCCCTCGGGCGCGGCGGGCACCACCAGCACCCGCACCGCGGCGTCGTTGGTGCCCTCGCCGGTCAGTGCGCAGCGGACCCGGGCCACCTCCGGCGCCGCTTCCCGGGCCAGCTGCTCGTAGTCCTCGGCCGTGACCGCCCGGCCCCTCGTCCGCAGCAGGATCGGCGCCCGCAGCTTGGCGCTCTCCACCGACTCGCCGTCGACGCCGCCCAGCGCCGCCCGCCGGTTGTCGACCGACGCCACGTAGGGGATCGACGACTTGAGGACGGTGATGGCCCCCCGGGCGACGTTGCCCCGGCGCCCACCACCGCTGCGGTACGACCGGACCCGCACCTGCGCCCCCTTGGGGGGGACGGCGCCGTAGTGGCGGAGGGTGCCGTCGCCCTCCCGCACGGCCGGTCCCAGCTCGACCCGGCCCTGGCCCGCGTCGAGGACGAAGTGGCGATCCTCGGGCCCGCTGGCGGCGAAGCTCTCGACCAGGCGCCACTCTTCCCACCCCTCGGCCCCCGCCACCTCCAGCACGGGGGGCCTCGCCGAAGGGCACCACCGGCGGGTGCTGGAGCTGGAACTGCTGGCCGGGGACGCCTTCGGACGCGCCGAGGGCCTCGTCGGTGTACTCCTCGGCGTTGACCGCGGCGATGGTGCCCCCGACGGTGAAGGCGTCGAGCCGCCGGATCTGGGGCGACGAGCTGTACACCGGCTGGTTGGCGAGGGCGGGGATCACCCGGCAGCGCAGCCAGCCCGCGGCCCGCCCGTCGAGGACCGACGTCTGGTGGTTGTCGGGAAGGTGCAGGACCACGTCGCCGGGACGGTTCAACCCCCCGGTGTCGTCCTGGCTCACCTCGCAGCGGAACCCACCCGTCGCCGTCCCACGCCTCCCACGCGAGGGGCGGGTTGGTGGGGTCGACGCCGACGCCCTCCACCTGGCAGTCGAAGCGCAGGTTGACGATGCAGCGGGGCGCGGCCCGGGACAGCCCCACCAGGAGGGCGTCGTCGGGCTTGGGGACTTGGTCGAAGCAGAAGAAGCTCTGCCCGCTGTCGAGGGCGGCCCGGTGCTGGCGGTATCGGCCCGGCTGGATGGCGGAGGCCACCAGGTCGGCCGCGGTGGGCAGGATCTCGAGGTCGTCGGCGGTCTCGAAGGCGACGGCCTCGATCGCCTCCGTGCGCACCGACGCCACCTCGGTGCCGGCCGGGATGTGGACGGTCGCCGGCTGGGGCGCCGACAGCCAGAAGGTCACCGGCGCCCGGGCCGGCCCCGGCGGGAAGAGGCGGACGCCGATGAGGTCGAGGAACTTCAGGTAGTTCAGCTCCGGGACCCGGTTCAGGCGGTAGAGGAGCTGGTCGACCATGAAGGCGAACGTCTCGATGAGGGTCACGCCCGGGTCGGACACGTTGTGGTCGGTCCACTCCGGGCACCGCTGCTGCACCATCCGCTTGGCGTCGTCGACCAGGTCCTGGAAACGGCGGTCGTCGAGGTTGGGGGCGGGCAGCGTCACGGGGTCTCCTCGGCCGGGATCACGTAGAACGGGAACACCAGGTTGCGGGGGTCGTTGGTGGCCCGGACGGTGTAGCTGATGTCGATGTAGAAGGTGGTGTGGCGCTCGTCGAGCGACACGTCCACGCCCGTCACGTCCACCCGGGGCTCCCAGCGGGCGAGGGCCTCGGTGACCTCGTGCCCGAGGCGGCTGGCGGTGGCCGCGTTGGCGGGGGCGAAGACGTAGTCGTGGATCCCGCACCCGAACTGGGGGCGCATGGGCCGCTCGCCGAACGCCGTCCCCAGGATGATGGCGATGGCCTCCCGCAGCTCCCGGTCCCGCGACACCAGGGCCACGCCGCCGGTGGCGTCGGTGTGGAGGGGGAAGGCGAGGCCGGCCCCGATGAAGTCGTCGCTCATCCGCCCGTCCCCACGAGAACGGTGGCCGCCGACCCCACGAGCGGTGCCGGGCAGGCCGAAGCACAGGGTGCAGGCCGACCCGGTGGTCGCCGCCGGTCGGCCCTCGAACAGCACGTTGGGCACGCCCGCCACCACCGTGCCCTGCTGGGCGGGCGGCACCAGGTGGGGATCGGAGGGATGGAGGCCGACGTGGGGCGGCAGGTTGAGGCCCGACGACCCGACCACGGCCGCCGGCTTGCCCCCGATGAGCACCGTCATGGCCAAACCGACCGTCAGGGGGGCGGAGAACGGCATCGGCGGCCCGGGTTGGGGACCCCCGAACGGCCCCGGGATCAGGTGGGTGCCGCACATCCCGGTCACCCTGTCGCCCAGCACCGCGGCCGGCCCCGGCATCTTCGTCCCGTCCCGATCCCTAGTTGAGCCGGACCGGCTGGCCCTTGACCGACACCGGCCCGCTGCCCTCGATGGAGACGGTGGCCGCCTTCAGCTTGAGCGACGTGCCCGCCTCGATCGAGAGGGCGTTGCCGGCCTTGATCGTCACGTCCCTGGCCGCGGTGATCTCCACGTTCCCGTTGCTGTCGACCTTCACCGTCGTCTCCGACTTGTTGAGGGCGAGACGCAGCTGGTGGTCGCCGGTGAAGAGGGTGACGCCCTCGTGGCCGTCGTCGTCGAGAAAGACCAGGCCACCGCCCTTCTTGGAGATGAAACCCCGCCGCCGCACCTCCCCCGTGGACGGGTCGACGAGGTCGTCGCCGAGCTCGGGCTTGTCCATCCCGTTGTGGAGCGCGCCGAGGACGAAAGGCCGGCGCAGGTCGCCCTGGTCGAAGGCGACGAGCACCTCGTCGTTGACCTCGGGGAGCATCACCCCGCCCCGGGCCCGGCCCGCGCACAGCTGGACGGTGCGGGCCCAGTCGCTGACGTAGCTCTCCGACAGCCACGGGAACGTGAGCTTCACCCGGCACATCCCCTCGGGGTCGTTGACGTCGGTGACGATCGCGGTGGTCACGCCTCTGATCCCCGGCGACCTGGCCCCGGTCCCGCCGGCCGAGCCGTTGGCCACCAGCCCGTAGAGCGACCGGTCCTGGCTGCCGCTGACGGTGAACGCCACCGTGTAGCCCGTCTCCGGGTCGTAGGCGTGGCGGCTGCTGGTCACGCTGTACCGGCCGTCGAACGGCGCCTTCACCAACGACAGGCTCACCGCCCGCCCGGCCCGGATGTGGGGGTTGCCCCGGGCCACGCCTTCGAACTCGGCGAAGGAGCTGGCGATGTCCTCGGCCAGGGCGGTGGCCGCCGCGTCCACCTCGCTCTGCTCGTGGTAGGGCACGTCGACGCCGACGTAGGACCGCCCGCCGAAGCGACCGGCCAGCTCCTTGGGGGTGGTGCCGATGGTGGCGCTGGCCGTGGCTGCGGGGGCGGTGCCCACCACCGCCCGCTTCTGGCGCATGTCCCACCCCCGCACCTGGACCTCCTCCACCTGCTCGCTCGACCGCACGATGGCCCGGAAGCGCAGGAGGTCCTTGCCCATCACCAGCTGGAGCGGGTCCTGGGACGTGTAGGTGCCGTCCTGGGGCCCGGTGGACGCCTCGACCGGCTTGCGGAAGACGAACTTGCCGTCGACGACCCCGACGTGGAAGCCGACCTCCCGGGCCAGGCCGGTGAGGAAGTCCCAGTCGGTCACGTTGCCCTGCGACACATGGTCGTGGACGGTCTTGGTGGCGTCGATCGTCCCCGGCTCGAGGCCGGCCCGGCGGGCCACCTTGCCCGCGACGTCGGCGTAGGTGACGTTGGTGTACGTCTCGGTGGCCCGGTTGCGGAACAGCCGGTGGGAGAGGTCGAGGCCCCGGACGACAGTGGTGGTCGCCTCCGCGTCGAGCTCGGCCTCCAGGGCGGTGACCTCGCCGCTGACGAGCTTCTGGCCCTGGGGCGCGCTGTCGGAGAAGACGCGCACCTCGACCGTCGACCCGATCTTCACCTTGGCCGCGTCGAGGACCTCCCGATTGGGGTCGCGGAAGGCGAGGGAGAAGCTGTCGGGCAGCTTCACGCTGCTCTCCGCGGTCAGCCGGAGGAGGGCGGCGTCGAGGTGGGACGGGAGCGGCTGGCCGTCGACGGAGATCTCGAACTTGCTGGTGTGGGCCTGGGTCATCCCGTCACCGGGCCTCGTCGTCGGGGGACGGGACGAGGATCATCGTCCCCTCCCGCAGGCGCAGGGGATCGTCGATGCCGTTGGCGGCGGCCACGTGTCGCCACATGGCGGGGTCCTGGTACTCGGCCCAGGCGATCGACGCCAGGGTGTCGCCGGCCACCACCCGGTGGCTGCCGGTGGGCTCTCGCCCCCCCGAGGTGGGGTTGGTGAAGGGCTTGCCCGTCGGCAGCTCCTGCATGGTGACGTTGCAGGTGGCCCGCAGGGGCTCACCCTTCTCGTTGAAGAGGGTGTACTTGGCGGCCACGCTCTTGACGTTGCCGGTGAACTTGAGCTGGCCCCACTCGAGCACGACGAAGGGTGCCGACGGCTTCTTCTGCTGCTTGGTCTTCACCAGCGGCGAGCAGCAGAAGAACAGGGTGTCGACGGTCTTGACCAGGTCGGCGGGCTTGGTCTGGGTCGCGTCGAGGAAGAGCTCGAACGTCAGCTCGGCGCTGTTGGCCCCCATGAACTGGGGCATCGTCGTGTTGGCCGCGCTGGTCGACGGCTTGTGGTCCCACGTCGCCGACTTGGAGATGGAGTACTCGCTGGGGTTGAACTGCACCTCGAACGTCTCGACCGTCGGCCCCTTGCGCGCCTGGCCCTGCTGCACCGAGGGCGTGGTGACGGTGATCGTCGCCCTCGTCGGCGGCGCTCATGGCTGCGGCCGCCGCCCGGCCCGAACCCGTGGTGGGCCAGTTCGAGCATCTCGGTGGCGACCTTGGGCCCGTCGATGTTGAACGTCGGCCCCTGCCACCGCACCGGGATCACCTCCTGCAGCTCCCACTTGGCGATCACCGTCTCGCCGTCCGGATCGAGGGCGGCGATGGTGGCGGTCGGCCGCTCGACCTTGTGGACGGCGAGGTCGGCGAACCAGGCCGCCACCTTGGCCGAGTCGCCGTTGATGGGCCGGGTGAGCTTGACGTTGGTGTACTTGATCTGGCCCCCGAACTGGTGGACGAAGGAGTTGTTGCCGCCCTCGATCCGCTGCTCGATGACCACCTCGCACCCGAGACCCTCGCAGCCGGTGAACACGCCCAGGTCCTGGTCGTCGATCTCCACGCTGAAGTGGACGGTCGTGGGCGGGTACGACTCGTAGTCGGCCATCGGTCAGCTCCGCAGGCCCAGGTCGGAGGCTCGCCCGAGCCGTTCGCGGTCGAGTCGGAGCTCGCCCCGCAGGTGGTCCCGGAGCCGGGGGTACAGGCGGCGGGCGAGGCGGTCGACGTCCCGGTCGGACATGGCGGCCGGGGTCGCGGTCGGCGGTGCCCGGGGTCGGGGTCGCCGGGGTTGGGGAGACGGGGGCGGCCGGGGTCTCCTGGGTCGGGCCGCCCGGGCGCCGGGCCGGCCGGTGGGGCGAAGGCCTCGGTCCGGGGCTCGGCGACCGTGGAGGTAGGTGGCTCGGTGACGGCGGGCGAAGGGTCGTCGAGCACCCGCTGCACGGTGGGCGCCGGGCTTCCCGCCCTGCTCGCTGCCGGCCTGCTCGGGGCGGTGGCCGAGTGCGAGACGACTCCCATCGTCGTGGACGCAGGCGGCTGGAAGACGACCGATCCGTCCGGAGCCCGGTGGGCCAGGCCCGCAGCCACCGCCACCGCGCCCGCGTCCACGAATCCGGATTGGACGGAGGCGGTAGGCGAGGAGGCCCGCGCCCGCTGCACCACCGGCGGTGCCGGACGACCCAACGGGACCGCCGCGCGGCGCTTCGAGGGTGGGCGGTACCGACCGCCCGTCCCGGCCGGCCGATCGGCCTTCAACCGGTGCGCTCGGGGGAGCGAGCAAGAGCGGCGCCCGGTCGGCGACGAGAGGGACGACCGAGCCGACCGATCTCCCGGCTGCCGGAGTGGTCGTTCCCTCGCCGGCACCCGGCGCCGGGTCACGACGGTGAGGGTCGGGTGCGGTCACCAACGACGCCATCCGCTGGACCACGGGGTACGGCCCCGGCACCGGCCCGGTTACCTTCGGCCTGCCGTCTACTGCCGGCGAGGTCGGTTCCGGCGCTGCCGGCACCGCCGTGGCCAGGAGTGGAGCCGCAGGGGCGACGTCGTCGGCACCTGGGCTGGTCGTCGGCAACCGGCGGAGCCCGGTCAGGGGGACAATCTCGGCCTCGACGTGGCCGCCTAAGGGAAACGCCGCGTCCGGGGCGTCGCCGGTCGGCGCCGACGGGGCGGAGGCGGCTGACTCCTCGGAAGGCGCCGCCAGCGCAGGTCGCCCCGAGCGGTCGGTCCCCTCGAGGGACAGCGGGACCGGCGACGGACCGGACGGCGATTCCCGGCCCTTGTTGCGGCCTGATCGAGTTCCGAGGTCAGGCGGTGTCGCCGGCCGGGGCCCGGCGCTGGTCCGCTGCACGGTGGGAGGACGACTGGCGCCGGGGGGCAGGGCCGGTCCCAGGCCCGGCCGGGGTGGTGCCGCGGCGACGATGGGGGCCACCGGCAGGGCCGCGGTCGGGGATTCTGCCGCCACCACCGGGCTCGGATCAGGGTGCACCTGGGCAACCGGGGCGTCGACGGTGGGGGAGCGCGGCTCGGGCAGCGGGTCCGACGAAGGCTCGTCGTTGGACCACGACGGGGAGCGAGGCGGTCACCAGGCTCGGGCGCTCGGGCGACGCCGCCGGCAGCGGCAGCGGGGTCAGCTCTCGCTCCGCCCCCGCGTCTGCCGTCGGAATGACCGCGCCCGGAGGCGGTGCGAACGTCCGCCGGCCGGCGGGGCGGGCGGCCACGTCGAAGGTCCCGCCCTCGGCGTCGGGCGTGACGAAATGCCCCATTTGCCCGACCAGCGCCGGGTTGCGCCGCGAGGCGAGGCCCGACTCGAAGGAGGTGGTCCCGAACGTGCCCGCCACCGGCGTCACCGCCCGTTGGATCGGCGCCAGGCCGCGCCACTCGGCCCGGTGGACGGCCGGCTCGCCCGCGATCGCCGGCGCCTCAGGCGACGGTGGCCGGTGGCGACGAAAGGGCCACACGGCCGTCACCGCCCGCCTGGCTGCCGGAGGCGCTCGATCTCGCCGACGAACCGCCGGCGGAGGTGGTGCTCGAGGTCGAGGATGTCGTCGAGCGACCAGTGGAAGTGGAAGGCGACGTACGAGGCCTCCTCGTAGAGCTGTTCGGCCCCGTACGTCACAGTTCCCCCAGGCGGCTGCCGGCCACGTCGACGGCGAACTGGTGGTTGCACGACGGGCAGGTGACCGCGGCCCGGGTGTGGCCCTCCTGGTTGACCCGGCGGTAGAGGTCCTGGAGGAAGGCCAGGTCGGAGGCGAAGAGGTTCTCCATGACCCCGGCGTGGACGTCGGTGAGCGTCCCCAGGCGGGTCACCACCCGGGCCAGGAGCACCACCGTGAGGTAGGCCGGGTTCTGGCGGACCCGATCGTCGTGGAGGGGGAGCAGCTCGTCCCGCGCCGTCGCCAGGCGCATCGTCCCCCGCCGGTGGAGGGCGCCGGTCGAGTCGACGTAGCCCCGGGGCAGCTCGAACTCGAACTCGGTCCTGAGCGCCTCGACCCCGACCCCGACCCCGTCCTCGCCCGCCGGCCGCTCCCGGGTGGCCTGGGCGCCGGCGTCCCGTCTCATGCCTCGGGCGCCATCGCCTCGTAGGTGATGGTGAGCTTCTCGGTGAGCACCGACGTGTCGCCCGCCTTCAGCCCGCTCACCTCGAGGCCCTTGGGCCAGGCGTTCTCCAGGTTGTAGCGCTTGATGGGGTTGCCCTCGTAGTCGAAGACGATGATCGCCCCGCCCTTGCGGGCGTCGCCCATCCGCCCGAACTGGCAGTTCTTGATCCAGGTGTCGAAGCTGTTGTCGCCCGTCAGGCCCCGGACGAGGGTGACCTCGCCCGGCTTGGGGCGCCCCGGCAGC
The DNA here is from genome assembly GCA_963829165.1 of uncultured Acidimicrobiia bacterium. Taxonomy (GTDB): domain Bacteria; phylum Actinomycetota; class Acidimicrobiia; order Acidimicrobiales; family AC-14; genus JAXDMK01. The sequence continues at coordinate 205,810 of CAWHIC010000027.1, forward strand.
TTCTTCACCAGGTACTTGCCGTCGGGCGTGTTGTGCTTGTACTCGATGACGTCCTGGTCCATCTTGAGACCCGTCACCTCGGAGATCTCGGTGATGGTGATGCCGTCGAACTCGAGACCGAACGAGTGACCGACGGCGCTGTCGCTGGCTTCGAGAGCCATGGCTGGCTACCTCCTAGGGGCAGGGAACTATTCGACGAGGCTGGCGCCGCCGGAGTACTGCGACAGGCGGAACACCACGAACTCGGCCGGCTTCACCGGGGCGACGCCGATCTCGCACACCACCTGGCCGAGGTCGATGTTCTCGGCCGGGTTGGTCTCGTCGTCGCACTTCACGTAGAAGGCCTCGTCGGGGGTGAGCCCGAACAGGGCGCCCTTGCGCCACTCGGTGACGAGGAAGGCCTGGATCGACCGCCGCAGCCGGGCCCAGAGGGCACGGTCGTTGGGCTCGAAGACGGCCCACTGGGTGCCGCCGAGGATCGACTCCTCCAGGTAGTTGAACAGCCGGCGGATGTTCACGTACCTCCACGCCGGGTCGCTCGACAGCGTGCGGGCTCCCCACACCCTGATCCCCCGGCCCGGGAAGGCACGGATGCAGTTGATGCCGACCGGGTTGAGCAGGTCGTGCTCGCCCTTGGTGATCTGGATCTCGAGGCCGAGGGCACCGCGCACGGTCTCGTTGGCCGGCGCCTTGTGCACGCCCCGGGTGTCGTCGCTCCGGCCCCAGATCCCGGCCACGTAGCCGCTGGGCGGGACGAGGGTGTTCTGCCCGTTGGCGGGGTCGAAGACCTTCACCCACGGCCAGTAGAGGGTGGCGTACTTCGAGTCGTAGCCCACCTTCTCCACCCGCCACTCGTGCACCTGCTGGGCGTTGAGGCCGGGGGGAGCGTCGAGGATCGCGACCCGGTCACCCATGAGCTCGCAGTGGGCGATCATCGCCAGCTGCACCGCCTGCACGCCGTCGAGGTCGACCATCCCCTTCTGGTAGGCGGCCATCAGATCGGGGACGGCGAGCATGGTCACCTCGTCGATCGCCTCCAGGCCGGCAAAGCCGGTGCGATCGGCGGCGTCGCCCACGTAGTCCTCCGCGCTCAGCCGGGCGGCGGAGTTGGCGCCCCCGCCGGCGAGGGTGGTGCTGCCGGCCGCCGGGCGCTCGATCGGGGTGCCGTCGGTCACCGCCTCCAGACGGACGAGCTGGGACTGGGCGTTGACGACGGTGGCCGCGTTCTGGCGGCCCCGCTTGACGCTCAGCGCCGTCGAACTCCTCGGTCGTCTCCCCGTGGGTGACCACCAGGTTGAAGGTCTCGTCCGTCGCCGTGCTGGACCTCGACGGTGATGTCGTTGCCGGTGGCGCCGGGCTCGACGGCGGTGACCCGGTAGGCCCCGACCTTGCCGTCGGCGCCGCTGCCGAGCTCGGCCCGCGCCACGGGCGACACGCCGTCGCCCTCGATGCGCACCACGTAGCAGCTCCCGCCGCCGTTGAGGAAGAACCCGTAGACGGCCTGGGCCAGGAAGGTGCCCTCGGTGAAGTCCCCGAACGTCTGGGTGAACTGGCTCCAATTGGTGATGAGCTTGGGCTCGTTGGCCGGGCCCCGGGCCGCGAGGCCGACAAAGCCGGCGACCGCGGTCCCGACGCCCTCGATGGGCCGGGAGCCGGACTCGACCTCCTCGACGTAGACGCCGGGCGACAGGTATTGAGGCATGCGGGCCTCCTCGGGCCAGAGCGGAGATCTCGCCCGAGAGATTGGTGTCCGGTTCGGTGCCTCCGACAGCGCGGGCGGCCCGCCGGTGGGGCAGCCCGACTTGCCCGTTCGGGCAGTCCGATGGCCCTTGCCGGGGTTGGGGCGCGGCGCCCAGGATGTTGTCCGTGCGCGGGTACGCGGAGGACTGGTCGTCCGGCGATGTCGACGTTGGTCGCGAGCGTTCCCGGCGGCGGTGGCCGGTGCCGGGTGAGGGCCTGTTGGACCTCCAACGCACGGCGGGGAACCAGGCCACGACCGAGTTCCTGGCCAACGAGGAACCGGCGTCCCCCGTCCTCGACGTCATCGGCCGCGGCGGCGGCAGCCCGCTGGACGCGGCGCTCCGGGGCCACATGGAGTCCCGGCTGGGCCACGATTTCGGCGACGTCCGCCTCCACACGAACGGCCCGGCATCGGAGTCGGCCTCCGCAGTGGGCGCCCACGCCTACACCGTCGGCAACGAGATCGTCTTCGGATCAGGCCGCTACGACCCGAGCAGCCCCGCCGGCCAAAAAACGATCGCCCACGAACTAACCCACGTAGTCCAACAAAAGTCAGGCCCGGTGGCAGGCAAACCCGCCCCCGGCGGCATCCAAGTCAGCGACCCCAACGACCGCTTCGAACAAGAGGCCGAGTCCACCGCCGAACAGGCGCTACTGAGCCACGGCGAGTCGGTACCGGGCGACGTCTAGTCCCACGTCTGAGACCGGCCCGACGCAGCCCGAGAGACCCCAATCCCCGAGCACCGCAGCCTCTCTGGGCGCGGTACAGATGCTGCCTCACGCCGCCCCGTGGCGAAAACGGCTAAAGGAACCCGCTGTGAAACACCGCTCCCGACGTCAACCAGTGATATCGAATGGGTGTCGTCCGACTGCGATCCTCACAAGACGGCACTGATGGGCAACTAGTCGACGGAGGGAATGTTCGGACCGGCGTTGTGGCTTAAAGAGGTCAAATGTCAATCGTAATAACGGTTGGTGTCAGATTGCAGTCGAACGAGGGCGGCCCTCACAGCCTCCCGCACTATCCCGTGGGGGCTCCCAGCCAGCGGGGCAATTTTTGGAACTGCCCGCTTCCCACCGACCCTCTCCAATGCCCAAACCGCCGATGCCTGCATGCGCCAATCGTCACGAGCAAGGAATGGCAGGATGGCATCGAAAAATTCAAGATATTCTGGATGCGCAATTGCTCCGAGCGCACCGCTCACGACTTTCTGGTTAGTGCTTTCCAGGGCCATCATCAGTGCTCGAACTACAAGCTCGCGGTTTCCGGCCTGATCCAGTTGCCAAAAGGCCCGAGAGGCTATGTAAGCCACAACTGGTGAGGGGTCGCCGAGCAGATCGACAAGAAGTGAGGCTGATGTCGGGTGCCCGGAACGCCCGAGTGTCCGAGCAGCTGCCGCTCGCAGCTGTTCATCCGGGTCGCTTCGTACGATCTCCGCTCCGCGTAGGGCGAAATGGTCGCGCACTAAGAGGTGAATGAATCGTGTGGTCTTCCTGTTGGCTCCAACCAGAATGTGCAGCCGCTTCCCCTGTTCTACCATTGATTTCTGAAGGCGTATGCCGCTGACGACCTTGCCACCCTCACCTGCGTCCCAGACCGCAGCGCGGCCGAGTACGCCATAGAACTGAGCGAGCGAGTAACGGAGGCGGGACTTTCGCTCTTCCCACTCAAACCGACGCACAACATACGCACCGATGATGGCATCCCGCGTAGCAGCGCCGCCCGTGCCGGCGAAATCAATCGCCTCCGCTCCGTTGCTATCCCCGAAGGCGAAAGCAAAGATGCTTATAACGAGCGGCGTTCGAAGCATTTCGCGGAGCTCATCGTCGGCTCGCACGGCGCGGAGCAACTCCCCCTTGTCAGTCAGATATTGGTCGATTTGGTCGTCTGTAAGCGGGCGAAGAGCGACGGCGCCGGAGAGCGGGATTTGTATGTCCTCGAGGGTTACTGGCTCAAGTGGGCCCCCAAGAGTTTCGCGTTTGGCCACGCGCCTTGTCATAGCGCGAAATTCTCTTGATCGACAGCTGATGACCAGTTGCACACGCGTGGAAATCTCGCGGTTAAATAGCATGAGGAACCGGGCTCGCGGGTCAAAGAGTGCCTTTACCGAGCCACCGTCCACGCGTACCAGTTCTTCAAACTGTTGTTCACCCAGCTCATCAAGTCCGTCGAGGATCACGATTGCGTTCCCGGTTTGGACCGCCACCTTAGCGGTTTGTGGGTCGAGACGTGGGGACCCTGCGACGAGCCAATCTAAGATCGTCCGGGGTCGATCACTTCCCCAGCTCCAAGTTGCACACACACCCAGCAAAGGCAGCGGCATCGAGGGATCATCGAGACGTCGAGCGATAGCGTCGCGCGAATGCAAGGAGGGTGATGGTCTTTCCAGCGCCCGGCTGGCCAAGCAAGAGTACGCGTCCATCATACTCTCGGAAGGCCGTAGAGAATGACGTGAAAGAATCCTCCATGGCATCCTTCGCCTCGTCAAGGCCCTGCCCGAGAAAGAGTTGCGATATGACGTTTCTCCGGTCGAGCGCGACAGCGTCCCTCGGAGATCGCTCCAGTTCTAGCTCGATGAGGTGAAGTACGCTACCTTTAAGAAGGGATACGATACCGCGGTACAGCTCCTGAAGGTACGCCCGTGCCGGATCTAACGTGAGGTCGGTGTGCGTCGGATAGGCGGCTCCGGGTTCCGCCACGAATGTGATGAGTTCAGTCTGCCATGAAACTCCAGGCTCACTCGCTTCGATCCAGGGCATTGTCGCAATTGACACTGGTGGTAGCACGGCAGCAAACTTGATGGGGACGACTGGTACTTTGCACAGGAGGGCGTACTGGATCTCTCTACGAACGTAGCTGTCCGGTCGCTTCGAGTCGAGAGTGAGACAGACGACGACGGTATGTGCTCCTTCGATCGCCTCTTCGATAACGGCCGTCAAGTCCTGCCCGACCGGAATGTCTCTTATGTCACACCAGGTGGAGATACCGGCACGACGCAAACAGCGTTCAACAGCTTCGGCGGACCTACGACCGTCGCGGCGCGAGTAGCTAATGAAAACGTGCCTCGTGGCTCCTTGGCCCTCCTTTAAGGTCACACTCGCAGCATACCGAAGACCGGTATGCCTTCGGCTGCGAGATTCAGGATTCCCAGAACGCGGCGAAGGACTCCGGCCCGTGGCCCTGCTCGGTATTCACCCCGCGAGTCGCAGACCCTTGCCTACCCAGTGCGCGTCAGGGCCACCGGTCGGGGCGCCCCGTGCAGCCTCGCTCGTGCTGCTGCACCCATTCGAGAAAGCCCTCGGCGATGCCGGGAGAGAAGTTCACCTTGTGGCCACGGCGGACGCAGATGTTGTCGGGTCCGACTCCTCGGAAGCGCTCCGGGATCACAAGTGCGTCCCCGCCGAAGTACCAGAACTCATTGCTGATAAGAAGCTGGTCGGTCTGTGTGTCATCGCGAAGGTTCACGAGATTGACCTCCCCGCCAAGGAGGCTGTGGTGTGAGTCCGCCTGGACCCAGTCGCCGTTCTGGTCGTGGTGGTAGATGTTGTCCCCATAGGCGCGCATCCGGCTGCCGGTGAGGTCGGGGCGCTTGAGCGCGAACCGTGGGTCGGCCCAGTAGACGTCGAATGGCATGCGTTCGGTGACCCGCATGGCGCAGATGAGCTGCCCGGTGCGGTTGTAGCGGGCTGAACCGGTCCCGATGACCCAGTCACCGACCCGTGCGACTCGCCGGATGACTGGCTTGCAGGTGGCAAGGGTGCAATAGCCGTGGAACGGGTTGGGAGCGAACCCGTAGTCACGGGCGATGACGTAGGAGTAGACAGTCACCTAGCAGTTGTGGCGTTTGATATCTTGCGGTGCGATCGGCGCGCCGCTGGCATCGTTGATGTTGTTGATCCTTCCGTCGATCGCGTCGAGGATCGCCGTTTCGTTCCAGTTGACGATGGCGTTGGCGTAGTCTTGGAGCCCGTCCGGGATCGGGCATCCCTCGGAGCCGGGGATCCATACTCCGATGATGCGGCGGTCGAGCTGCCTAGCGAGTTCTATCTCCTTGTTCACCCAGTCGCTCCCCTGCGTGGCGGGCGAGATGAGTACCACGATGGCCTCGCACCACTCGACTTTTGGCCGGATGTACCTCGACGTGATGTAATCGGGATCGTTCGCGTTGTTCGGGCTTGAACGGTCGATCGCTGAGACGTCCGCCTCGCGTCCGCTCCGATTCAAGAACCGTCGGAGTGCGTCTACGTGCTCGTCGTCTTCATGAACGTGCGGAACAAAGATTCGGCGTGGCGCCATGGCCTTTCCCTCCCAGAGCTTCAGCTCTTCGCCCTACGATACGGGCGGCGTGTCACTGCGACGGTGGAAAGGGAGAGGTGCTCCCGCCCATACTTGAGATCTACGTGGTCTGGCACCCGAGGGATACCGAAGGCGCCCAGGTGGCCAGCGAGCTGCTCGATCACTTCCGTGGGACCGCGTTCTCGGGGCTCATCGGTGGGGCGATCGAGGTGTATGTGCGGTCGCTGTCGCGCTCCGGTCGTGACGAGGACTCACCGGTCCTAATCCCGCCCCTGGACCCGCCGCCCTACGACCTGGCGGTCCCCACCTACACCGCTGTGGTCGTGGTCGCTGGAACCGAACTCGCCGACGCGGTGGAGGGCCCGGGCGCCTGGAGGAACTACATCGAACAGGTCGTCGGCGCCCGTGGAAGAAACCCGGACACGATCGGGCTCTTCCCAGTGCGCGTGGCGGCTCTCGCTTTGGACAAGACGCACTTGGGTAAGGTCCTGGGCGGATATCAGCAGGCAGCGGCGGAGGCGTGGGGGCAGCCGGGATTCGGCGACACGCTGTGTCGTGACGTGGCGCAGGGGATCGCCCAGATGGTCGACCCTGACCATCAAAGGTTGCGCGTCTTCATCAGTCACACGAAGCGCCTCGACACGTCGGAGGAGGGCGGGGTAGTCCGTCTGGTGGACTTGGTGCGGGACGTGATCGCCGGGACTCGGCTTGGGGAGTTCTTCGACGCTCGCGATCTGCAGCCAGGCGAGGATTGGGCGCCGAGACTTATCGAGGAAGCAGCGCACGCTGCGCTTCTAGCCATCCGAACTGATCTGTACAGCAGCAGGCCGTGGTGTCAGAGGGAGGTCGTGACCGCGAAGCGACACGGAATGCCGGTTGTCGTGCTGGACGGACTCCGTCGCGGTGAGGAGCGGGGGTCATTCCTAATGGACCACGTACCACGGGTTGCTGGTCACCGGAAGGCCAAGGGATGGAGTAAGGATGCGGTAGGGGCGGCCTTGAATCAGCTCGTCGACGAGTGCCTCAAGCGGGCGCTATGGCAGGCCCAGCAACGTATCGCATCCGGCTCGCTCGGCGTGGATATCGACTGGTGGGCTCCTCACGCACCAGAACCGGCCACCTTGGCTCACTGGCTGACTGGGGTCGACCGCAACGCGAAGCGCGACGAGCCGATCATCGTGCTGCATCCCGATCCGCCGCTCGGTTATGACGAAAGTGACGTGCTCACTCAGATCTGCCGTCTCTCTGGTCTCAACGGGCCCGCAAAGTTCCTGACGCCCCGAGGCTTGGCAGTCCAGGGTGGTTGATCAGCACTTGCCCGCCGTCGCGGCCGGCCTGACTGTCGGGATCTCCGTTTCGGAAAGCGAAGACCTTCACGGGTTCGGTGTCACCGAGATCCACCTCCGCATGGCTCTCGCCGAAGTCGCCCGAGCTGTGCTCACTGCCGATGGACGACTCGTATACGGCGGCCACCTCCATGCGGATGGGTATACATCGTTCCTCACGAAGGAGATCCAGCGGTTCGGCCGCCACAACCGGCCATTCACCGGGTACGTCCCTTTCGCGGTCCACCGCCAAATGACGACCGAGGACATCGAGGCCCGCGTCGCTGACCTCAGCCTCCTCGGCCGGTACGTGTTTCTAGATCCAGACGGCGAGACCATCGACCCTACCGATGGTCGATCGGGCGACCCCGAGCCGGTCGACCAGGAGACCGAAAAGCGGTCTCTCACAGCGGCCAGGCAGGTGATTACAGCAAACGTTGACGGCCAAGCGGTTTTTGGCGGGAAGCGAGCTAGTTTCCGCGGGCGAATGCCGGGCGTAATCGAGGAAACTATCCTGATGATGCGTGCCAGGAAGCCCATGTTCATCGCCGGAGGCTTCGGTGGCGCGGCAGGCGACATGGCAGTCGCCCTCGGGCTGGACCCGGAGAACTGGCTAGGCCTCGGCCAAGCGTCCAGCCCGCACATCGCCGAGCTCAAGGCCGCGGTCGAAGAATCCGGCTGGGTTGCGACGGACAACGGCCTTACTGATAATGAGAACCACCGACTAGCGATCACCTACCGGGCCAGTGAAGTCGCGTACCTCGTTGTGACCGGCCTGAGCCGGCTCACGAGGACGTCATGAGCGCGGACGATACCCTCGCCGACCTCGGTGCTGATCTCACCCTGGATCAGTACCAAGAGATCGCGGCAGAGACTGATCTCGACCGGGACTCCACAGACCCTCTGATCCCGCTCCTCGGTCTCGCAGGCGAAGTGGGGCAGCTGATCGCCGAATACAAGAAGCGAATTCGTCGGGGTGGAGAGTCCTATGTCGGTTTCGAGACGGTTATGCCGATCGAGCTCGGCGACATCCTCTGGTACCTAGCGTCCCTCGCCCGCCGGACCGGCCGGACGCTCAGCGAAGTCGCGCACCTGAACTTGTCCAAGACCCGAGACCGGTACGTGACAACCGACGGCACACTCGCCTTCTCGTTCGATGACGGCTTCACCAATGATCAGCGGTTTCCCCGCCGGTTCACGGCCACGTTTACCGCGCACGTCGAGGGCGGCCTCACGAAGTGTCGGCTGACAATCGAAAACGAGCAATATGGCGCCCTAATCGACGACAACGCCCATTATGCCGACGAATACCGCTTTCATGATATCTTTCACATCGCCCACGCAGCGGTACTCGGATGGTCGCCAGTGCTGCGCTCGCTCATTAAAGCCAAGCGCCGGGAGGACGAGAACACCGACCGTGTGGAGGACGGAGCGCGAGCCTGGGCCACCGAAGAAGCCGTGACAGCGATGATCTTCGAACTCGCGAAGGCGTGGAATTATTTCGACGGATCAGAGCGGGTAGACGACAGCATCCTCGGAGCCGCGAAGGCGGTGACAGCACGTCTCGAAGTCGGAGCCCAACCGTCCTCAGAATGGGAGCGGGCAATCCTGACAGGCTACGCCGCCTGGCGACACCTGAGAGCGCACGGGGGCGGCGTCATCGCTGTCGACCTCGACGCTCGCACCGTCACCGTCCTGAACGCCTGAAACAACCCCAGCGACCGCCAACTCCAACCTCCACCGCTTCGGGAATGTCGGAGCCGCCAGCGGCAGCCCCGGCCTGTATCGCTGTTTGATCTTCGAGCGGCCGGATATCCCCGCGATTTCCGGATGACGAACCCGTGCGTACTTGTCGACCTCGCAAAACAGGTTTTGGGCGTCGATCAAGTGCAACCGCCGGCCAAACAACCCCGGGAAGTCCAGCCCTAGCCGTTCGAAGTGTTCGTCCTGGGACTCGACCATGTATCGGATGATCTCATTCTCGACTCCGGACGCCTCATGCCCGAAGCACTTCCGGATGCCGTCCCGAGCGCCCGGTCCAGCGACGACGAAGTCGTTCTCATCGAAGCCGACAAGGTCGGAGTAGTTCAAGTCGATTGTGTACTGGAACGCCAAAAACGGGCCGAGCCCAGCGTAAGACACCATTGTCTCATAGATCACCTTAAGCGACGGCGCGGACCGGACTGTCTGCGCTAGCCCGTCTCGCATCATGAGTTCCAGGAGTCGCAGGTGATCCGCGTGCTTCCGGTCCTCGCCGCGACGGGGTGGAGGCATGACGTACGCAGCCGAGTAGATCGGACCGACAGACGCGGCCTCATCTAGCGCAGCCCGGTAACGGTCGTAGTCGTAAGTGAGCCAGGTGACCGGACCAACAACTCGCTCCAGATGCTGCCAGGTGCTCTCGCGGTTGAACATTTTGAACAGCAGCGTTCGGAACACCACATCGGCTGGCAAAAGCGACGCGATCGGGCCTCGCTGCACGGCGGTGATCAGGTACTGAGACACCCTGTCGGCGGCCCGGAACACGTTCGTGAAACGGTGCGCCTGCAGGACGGCGTCATCAGTCCAGGGAGCTGGAGCCCGGCGTAGCCGAGCGAGGTAAATGGCTTGCCGCTCGGCGGCGAACCTCCAATACGTGTCGAACACGGCGGTCGGTCGGAGGGCTCGGTCCTTGAGACGCAGCGTGAACTGCGGTGGCTTCGACGGCGAGCGATCTGGGCTTTCAAACAGCATGTTTGAAGCGACACCCGGGTCGACCCTCCTGCCGCGTACCTCACCCATCCGTCGGCTCCACCATCCAAAAATGTACGTCGGCGCTCGGTCGATCGTACTGCGACCCTCCAAGCATGCAAATTCGACGGCCCAACGCGGGACCCGGTGATTCCCGGGTCTGGTGCATTGCGGGTAGCGGTGGACGGGGTGTAGATGGGTGAGTCGAGGACGGGGGGGCGAACGCAACAGTCGGTCTTGAACTCGGGTGGGACGTCGCCGATCTCGCGTCTGGTTCTACGAGCTGATCCACGTGACCGTCGCCAGCTCGAATCTGGATCTTGGGTCCGCGTCGAGCTGTTCGCCCACTGGATGGGAGGAAGAGCGCCATCTTGCGGGTCTTCGCGAATGAGGGTTGAACCCAGCTTGTAGCCATCAGCGCGGGTATCCACCGACGAGGTGGGCCCGGCTCCCAAACTTCGGCTTGTCGATGAGCTGAAGAGAGGAGCCAGACCCGTGGAGGACCGTATCTCGCTGTCCCTCGGCCGCGCCGACATGAAGGTGGTCACCACTGTCGAGGCCGGCGTCCGTCCCGTCGTGCACGTGGCCGGCCGCCACGCGGCCGCCCTGTGCCCAGCCTGCGAGCGGCCGTCGATGAGAACCAACGGCCACGGCTGGCGGGACGTGGTCGATGTGGTTCGGACGCTGGTCGTCACCCTGTCGATCTGCGTGCGCCGGTTCCTCTGCGAGCACGACGACTGCCCTCAGCGCAGCTTCGACGAGCGCTTCGAGGGCATCGACCGGGGCGGGGCCAGCCACCGGGCGCTGCGGTGGTTCGCCGATCTGGCCCGGGGCCGGGCCACGAGGGCGGTGGCTCGGGACCTGCTCGTCCCCGAGCACTACCTGCGCGTCGCGGTGGGTGCCCAGCGCCGGCGGGCGCACACCCGCACGAGAGGGCGACTGGGCGCCCACCTGGCCATCGACGAGTGCAGCGTGCGCAAGAACTTCGTCTACGCCACGGTGTTCTCCGATCCCGCCCGGGGGGTGGTGATCGACCTGGCTCCGGGCCGTGACGCCTCCGCTGTCCTGTTCTTCGCCGGCCTGTTCAGCCACGCCGAGCGGGCAAAGGTGCAGGTGGTGACCATCGACTGCCACGCCCCCTACCGGGCTGCGGCCCGGGTGCTGTTCCCCAACGCCCTCATAGTGGCCGACGCCTTCCATATCCACCGCCGGGTGTTGGCCGCTCTCACCGAGGTCCGCCGGGACGCCTGGAACCGATGGCGGGAGCGCACCCCTCGGCTGGGCAAGGTGTTCAAAGACGCCCGCTTCGCGCTGGCCCGAGCCCGTGACTCGCTGGATGCGGACGACACCCGCAGCGGCGAGCGACAACGCGTCGCGCTCTACGACGCCGTCAACCTCGATCCCCAGCTCGGCACCGCCTATGAGCTCAAGGAGGCCTTCCGGGTGGCCATGGCCATCGGCAAGTCCGGTGACGTGGCGACCTTCACCGCCGCCCTGGAGCTCTTCGACGCCCTCTGCGTCGGATCGCAGATCCCGGCCTTCGTGAGCATGGCCAAGACGCTGCGGGGCTGGAGGACCGAGATCGTGAACTACGCGGCCAGCGGTGGTGCCTCCAACGGCTTCGCCGAGGCGATCATCCACCTGATCAAGAACCAGAAGCGCCAGGCGCACGGCTACCGGACCTGGGCCGGGTTCCGGGGCCAGATCCTGTGGGCCTTCGGCGAGGTAGTCGATCCCGTCACCGGCGAGATCAGGACTCTACGATCACTGCCCCGAGGTGAGGGGGCCAACTGGACTCAACCTCAATTCGCGTAGAGCCCATCTTGCCCAGTCACGACCGGACGTAGGTTGGTTCCTCCCGCCGTGTCCAATCGCTGCCCATCAAGCCGACCCCGGACGACAACGCCTTGCGACCCAGGCTCGAGGTGCAACCTGGACCGGCATGCCAGTAACGTCGTTTCGCAATCGTAGGGGTCCCCCACCTGCGACTCCGGGCACCCTTTGCGCTAGTCGACGGCAGTGCCGGCCGCTACCGGAACTAGCCCGTGAACTACAGCGGAGGAAAGCCGGCGAAGTGGGTTCTGACGTCTACCAGGTAGCCGCACAGGCGCCCGAGGGTGTAAAGCTCGTCGATGTAACGCTTCGCGTTCAGCTTGACGAGGTTCCGCGTCTCGATCTTCTGGATCCTGTCCAGTTGTAACAGTTCCGGCGGATTCAAGTTGAGTCGGGCGAGCTCCTCGCGCAACTCCTCCAAGTCACCTAGGTCTACGTTATAGCGGGCGTATGTGAACTGTCCTCGACCGACTAGCACTCGACCAGCCTCCCTGTCGATCGGGAGACCATACGTGGTTGTTCCCGCGGCTCGACACAGGTAGTCTTGGCCGATAGACGCGCCGTTCATGAACACCGCTGGTAGCCGCATAATTCTTCGGAAAAACGTCATGCCTTTCGCAACATCTGCTGCAGCCAGACCCGTCCCGATCGAGACGACGAGAATGTTTTCGGCACCGGTTTTCCACCTGACATTGTACTCCGGTTGCGTGGCCATCGAGAACAGCAGTAGTGCGGGATTGTTGTACGGGGTTACTCCGCCGTCTTGGAACCGCACCTTCTTGCTCCCGACCATGATGTCCTCGGGTGCGAAATAGTATGGCGCGGCCGTGCTGCCCCTAATTAGCTGTGGCAACGGGAGATCGAGGTTGCGATCGGGGGAAACTGGCGTAGGTTGATCGCACCGGATTCTTAAATTGCGCTCCGGACGGTTGTAAATCGCCGATGGGCAATTGCTGATCGGCCAAGGTGAATCTGTGTCGCTGCTGTGTAGGACCAAGAGCAAGAGCGTTCGGAGGGCGGGGTCGCCGAGCGTTCGGTCGCTCCCGACAAGTTCCGCGATATGCTTACGTAGTGGCTTCGTTGGATGCCGACCTTCGAACAGCCTCAGCCAATTGGACCGAAAGATCTTTTTGCCGAGTTCCCGATATAGGACGGTCACGTTCTCTACGCTCTTCCCGAGCGCAAGGGCAGTGGCGATAATAGCTCCGGTGCTGGTGCCGCCAATATAGTCGAAATAGTCGGCAAGTACGAGGTCCGGCCGATCCGCTTCCGTGCGAAGCTGGCGCTCGATTGACTCAAGTATTCCGAGTGTCAGAAGTCCTCTGATACCCCCACCATCCAGTGAGAGCATCTTCTTCGGTTCAGAGTCGAGCGCCCACTGCTTGTCAGCGGCGCCTCGGGGGGTTGGGTCAATTCCGAACACTGGTATCTTGCGCCGTGCTGCCCGCTCTGCAAGATCGTGAGCGCCGCCGCGACGGCCCCGCAGACAACCATCCCAAATCACTAGGGCGTACCTGGACGACGTCTTGGCGTCAAAGCACTTATCGACCATCCGCTCATTGTTTGCTTCGAAAGCGTTCCTTTGGCTACCTGGGCCTTCCTGCACGAGGATTTCGCTGGTTGCCTCCACAGCACGGAACCGATCTCCCCAGTCTGTACCGTCGAGTTCGACTGACCGAGCAAGGAACTCGTCCCGGGGTAGGGCGAGCCAGAGTTGAACTTTCGTTCCCCTCGCAAGGGCCTCTCGGGCTGCCAGGAGATCCGCGCCCCGGGCACCGCCGCAAATGAGCAGATCGTCGGGACCGAAGCCCCAGTCGTCAAGACACCTGCGAATTTCTTTACTCACCCGTGGCACGCTCGCTTCGGGGAAGCGAGGGGGACTGCGGCCTGGCTCGTCGGTCAGATGACCGCCGGCCACGATAACCCTCATGCCGTGGGAATCTAGCCACAGGCCCACCTCTGGGTGGCTACCGACTTCGGCTAGCTCAGTACCCCTATGGAGCAGGCTCGCAAGAGGCGGAGCCGGAACGGCACTGTTCCGTGGTCCAGGCTCCCAACTTCCGCCAGCGCCGGGGGCAACCCGACAGGAGTCGCGTCGCGCTCCCCTAGGATCGCCGGAGCCTTCGGTTACGCCCGTCGATTAGGTAGACGAAGCAATTCGGTCGTCTGATCGACTCGCTGACCGCAAGGTTAACGAGCGGCTCTCGATCGCACAGACGAGCATGCCGTGGCGATCGCTCCGGAGGCACTGGGAGTGGAGAATCTAGTAGAAGCCAGTCAAAGACTATCAGCGAGGGGTTAGGGGCTTGATTTCTCGGCAGCGAGATGAAAGAGTTATGGCATGTACTTTCATTTCGAGATCCATCGCAGAGCGGACGCCTTTTCGGTAGAGAAAGCGCCTGTTTATGCGATGAACTATCGCTTGGAGGAGGCAGCGACCCAAATAAAGCGGCTTGAGAATGGTCTCGACCTTATTCTATTCGAAAACAGACAAATTCCCCAAATAGGGAAGCATGAGATTCCGCCGTCGAAAATCAAACGCATTCGGATTGCAAGGGCAGATAAAACGACCTGGATACTGAGTGATAAGGTTGAGTTCGAGGATTTCTTCCTTAACGCAGTAATTGTAGCTGAGTTCGTAAATGGCCGTTGGGATAGGTCGTGGCCGCCAGAAGGAATGGCCGCTGCCAACGCGCCGTCCGAGCCCGTAGCAACCACGCCGACCGCACAGACTGTGCAAGGCCGAAGAACCACGCATCGAAAGCGAGCGTTCGTCAGTCATATTTCGGAGGAGTCGGCCGTTGCGGTTGCGCTAAAGTCCGCACTTCGTCGAGACTTCCTTGGCCTTCTCGACGTGTTCGTGTCATCAGATACTGACAGTATCTCGGCGGGCGATGACTGGCTTCAGTCGGTGGAGGAGGCCCTACAGCAATCGGCCCTGCTGATAATGCTCTGTAGCCCGGCGTCGATTCGTCGGCCCTGGATGAACTTTGAGGCCGGCGCGGCCTGGGCCTTGCATACACCGATTATCCCGGTTTGCCACGGTGGCCTTAGCCCGCGGGACCTACCTGTGCCGCTCTCCCTAAGGCAAGGAATTGCGATTGGAGACGCGGAAGGATTACGCAAGCTGTACATGCGAGTTGCAAGAGCCCTGATGCTCGATCCGCCTGTGGCTGATTTCACCGAGCTGGCAACGCTGCTTTCCTCGATCCCAACACCTGCAACCGTGACCTATGCCGACACGCAGAGGCTTGAGGCCGATCGCGAAATTTGTAACCGGCTACATCGGTCGCTGAATCACCCAGACCATATTTGGCGTTCCCTTGAGTGGGCCGCTGCAGAGGCCGGGGTATCTGAGGAGATCGCGGCGGATGTACTTCGAGGGAATGAGGACGTTCGCTTCGGAAAGGCGAAGAGCGGCAAGATTATTGTCGGTTTAACTTCACGGGTAATTCACACGACATAGACCTGCGGACCCGACGAACGGTGTCGTGAGGCGACCTAGCATCGGGGGCAGGTGAGGAGCGCAACCAAGGTGGGGCCTTGCGCCAGCCGCGATGGCAGCGCAAGTGTTGGCGCTATGTACAACGAAGGTCACCGCAAGTTCCAGGACCGATTCGACAGTCGTCGCATCGCCGACCGGCTGGAACAGGTCACAGTGCACGCCGATCTGTCAGACGGGGATGTCGCCTTCATCGAGGAGAGCTCCATGTTCTTCCTGGCGACGGCGGACGGCGAGGGGTGGCCCGACGTGTCGTACAAGGGCGGCCGGCCCGGCTTCGTCCGCTGCCTCGACCGCCGCACGATCGCCTTCCCGTCCTACGACGGCAACGGCATGTTCCGATCGCTAGGCAACATCCTGGTCAATGACCGCGTCGCCCTGCTCTTCGTCAACTTCCAGCAGCCGAACCGGCTGCGGGTGCATGGGACAGGGTCCGTCGCCGACGCTGACCCGCTGCTGTCGACGTGGGAGGGCGCTCAGGCCGTGGTCCGCATCACGGTCGTGCACGCGTTCCCCAATTGCCCGAGGTACATCCATCGCATGGCGATCAACGAGCTGTCCGTGTTCGCTCCCGCTCCCGGTCATCAGCCACCGGAGCCCGAGTGGAGGGCGATGAAGGAATTCCGCGACTACCTTCCTGGAGCCCGCCCCTCCGAGGAGTAGGCCGGGCCTGCACTCGGAGGAAGAAGGTGCTCGACATCGGCACGAGTCACGCGCTGAGAGTGGCATCGAACATTGCCGGACGTGCTTGTGAGGTCCTGTGCGGTGTCACCCTCACCCGGACGCCGGCCGTCTATCGTTCTCGGCCATCAGTTCCTCTAAGGCTACTGACCTCGGAAGGCGGGCGACGCTGGTGGCGATCCCTGGCCCCGCGTTAGGGGATAAGGCGCGATCTAGCGGAGGTCCTCCCCGACCCATCGTGCCCGTCGGCACCTCGACGCCCACCGGCGTGGGAGGATGCCATGAAAATGGCTGCGAACCCAGACACTCGAGCAGTAGTTATTGCGCCGCAGACCGCTGATGACGCGCAGCTAGCGGCCATTGTTCGGACGTTGGAAGCAGCCGGGGTGCAGGTTATTACCGCGGATACACTCCGAGGGCCGCTGTGGGCCGATTCGCTTATTGATGCGTTGAGAGCAGCTGACATCGTCGTGGCCGACATTACTAAGCTAAATCCTAATGTGATGTACGAGCTCGGATTCGCTCATGCGCTGGGCAAGAGGACGTTTCTATTGATGGACAAGCGGTCACGTCAAAGCATCCCTTTCGACCTTGCGGGCACGAACATAGCGTTTTATGATAGGCTGAACTTTGAACGAGTCGTTGCCGAGCTTGGGCGAACAGTACGGCGGATCGGTAGACGAGCCATTGGCAGCGAATGATCAATATCTCGGTTTTTGTTGCCATACCCTTCACTGCAGAGCTGAACTTCTTCTTCTTGTACCTTCAGTCATATCTCTCTACTAAGCATGGCCTACGTGTTGAGCGCGGCGACCATCGGATCAGTACCAGGCCGGTTTTGGAGAAGATAAAACGGCAGATCCAGGATGCTGATGTCATACTCGGCGACATCACCGGTCGAAATCCAAATGTCTTCTACGAGTTGGGACTCGCCGACGCCTACGGGAAGAAAATACTCCTCATGACAGCCGACCCCGTGGAAGAAGCGCCCATGGATGTTCGGCATCTTGAGTTCATAATATACGATCTATCTCACCACGAAGACTTCTTAGCGCGACTTGATAACGCGATACACAACCTTCTCGTCGACCGCTATGAGCGGCTCTTCAATCAAGCCTGTGAATTACTGCGTCGGTTCAACAAGGCGCAGGGCACAACTCATGTCCAAGCAAGTCAGAAACAGTTTCAGGCGACGGTGATCAGATGGGAAGCCCGGACGGGTATTCCCGACGAACATGACGGCAGAGAACTCGCTGCGTTTCTACTGCCCAAGATAGTTGCCGATCCTGCCGACACTGCCGTCCTCAAAAGTATCGATGCGTGGCTGGAGGATCTTCGTCGCAAGTTTGCCACTCGGGCACCCGACGTGGAGGAAGGCGAGTAAGGGAGGGTGCCGCCACCGGAATTCATCTTAGCGGCAATGAAGACACGACGTGAACCGCGAAATACCCGCGAATGTTCGTCCGCCGGCAGGCAGAATGATCAATCAGCTTGATCCTGGGCTGGGTTTGCCATCGGACGTGACGACTGGTCGGCCGGCGGGGGAGGCCGCCAATGCGACCGAGGGATCCCAGGATTCCAATATCGGCGTCGGCGAACTCCGAGGGTAGGCGGCTATCGAGGCACGGGGTTAGCGCACCACCTGGATCGTGCCGACTTT